>NZ_JBUZNO010000002.1:0-86728 GCF_055326245.1 Tessaracoccus luoxuelianae | reverse complement strand
AAACAGGGGTTTGGTGGCCCGCAAACCGACCCCCCCCCCCCCCGTCGCTCCGCCTCCGGTCGCCCCACCCCCGGCCGCTCCACCCCCGGTCGCCCCCCCCGACCGCTCCACCCCCGACCGCTCCACCCCCGGTCGCCCCACCCCCGGCCGCTGGGTTACCGGCTCCGTGGCCGACCCGGCCGCCCCACCCCCGGCTCCCGTGGCCGCCCCGGCGGCCCCTCGCCGCTGTGCCCAGTCACCTGTGACTCTGGGGAGGCTCATGTCCCCCACCGGGGAGGGAGTTGAGCAAATGGCAAGGATCGCGAGGACCTCCACGCTCAGCCCACGCGTGGCCCGCACCGCGAACCCTGCCATTTGCTCAACTCCCTCCCCCTACCTCTCCCGAGGACCCCCTCCACGGCTCGACGAGTTATCCACAGGCCGGCGCTCGCCCCTTGGCTGCGAGGGTCGCAGTGCACAGACTTGGGGCGTGGATCCCGATGTGATGAGGTCTCTGAGCGACGGCGTCGTGACCGCACGCCTCGCCCCGCGCAAGGCTCGCGCGCTGAACTCCTACGCCTTCCGCGGTCAGCTCGAGCGTCTGCTTCCGGGCGTCTACCGCCGTCCCGGGGCCGGCGAGACGACGGAGGGTCGGCTGCGGGCAATCAAGGCATATGGCGACGACATGGTCGTCGTCGGGCGAAGCGCCGCCGCACTCACGTTCTGGCCGGAGATCGAGCAGGAGGGCTCATTGGAGGTCGCCTGTGCTCGGGCCATCACCCCGGGATACGGACTTCGCATGGAGCAGCGGCTCATCCCTGTCCAACTGCTGACGCGACGCGAGGGAGTGCTGTGCACCGTGCCCGCGCTGACCGTACTTGATCTCATCCCCGACCTGGGAGCCGACGCGATCCAGGAGGCACTGCGTCGAAGCGCATGCACCCTTGCGCAGATGAAGCATGCCCTCTCGCTGACCCCCCGCCGTCGTGGCAACAAGCTACGTCGCGAACTACTCGCCCAATCCGCCGACTCGCCGTGGTCGGCGCTGGAGTTGTCCGCGCATCGGGCGCTGCGTGAGGCCGGCATCACGGGGTGGCGGTCGAACCTCCGCGTCGTCGTCGGGGGACGCAAGTACTACGTCGACGCCGGCTTCCGTGAGCAGAAGATCGCGCTGGAGTTCGACGGCTACGCGTTCCACAGCTCGCCGGAAGCCTTCCACGCGGACCGTGTACGCGACATTGCGCTCATCAAGGCCGGTTGGATCGTGGCCCACTTCACCGAGAAGAGTCTCCCGACGCTGGTCGAGAGCACCCTCAGCCTCCTTGCCCTCCGCACCTCCTGATTTCACGTCGACGGCCCCGCGGCCCTGCGGGCCTCGCGTTGAGCAAATGGCAGGGTTCGCGCGGACCTCCACGCTCAGTCCACGCGTGGCCCGCACCGCGAACCCTGCCATTTGCTCAACTCCCCACCCACCCCACCCCGCAGGGCCAAGAAGGCGATGGTGTGGTCATCGGTGGGCGCCACCTTCTTTGGGCTCTCGTCCGGCAAGCGCGGTCAGGGGGTGGTGGTGGCGACGCGAAGCCGGCGGCCCAGCCACCACGCCGCGACACCGAACGCCGCGAACGCCCCGATGTTCCACGCCGCCTCAGCCCACGAGATCGTCGTCACGCCCCGCAACGCGGCCACCGACGAGGTGAAGATCGCGTACGCGTACGCCGCGACATTGTTCACCACGTGCGCAGCGATCCCCGCCTCCAGCCCGCCGGTGACCACGACGAGCGCCCCGGCCACCAGGCCGAACGCCAGGCGGTGCGCGAAGAGGGCCGGGTTCTGCACCCCGTGCAGCAGCGCGAAGATCAACGCGGATCCGACGACGCCCGCCCACGCCCGGCCGGTGGCCGATCCGATCACCTGCAGCAGGTAGCCCCGGAAGAACACCTCTTCCGCCGCTGCCTGGAGCGGCGAGGTGACCGCCACCACCAGCAGGAACCACACCCAGCCGTCCTGGCCGTCGTGAAAGACCGGCATGTCGCCCACGAGGAACGAGGCCCACGTGAACGCGTTGAGGATCACCGCCGCCACCACCAGCGACATCGCCAGATAGCGCCATCTGAGTCCTGGCTGGACCGAGGCCAGCCAGCGGGGCCGCACGCCGTGGACGTAGCGCACCAGCAGGATCGACAAGGGGATGAGCGCAGCCAACGCCAGGTGACCGGCAGCCGGTCCCTCCGGCAGCTCATACGCCGTGGCCGCCCGCTCGTAGGCCGCGTAGTCCCCACCGCCCCGCAGCAGGAAGCCCAGGCGAAGCACGACGGCGGACACAGCAGGCACCACCAGCGCGAACGCGCTGAACGCGAGCAGCGCACCAAACACTGTGATCGGCACCGTGAATCCCCGGCGCCGCAGCGCCAGCGGGTAGCTCAACCCCGACGGCGGGTCCTGCGGCTCGCCGGCCAGCAACAGCAGCGGGGGCTGGGTCACGCGTCCGCGACGGGGTTGCTCAGCACGCCCAGGCCGTCGATCTCCACGCTGACCCGGTCTCCCGGCTCCATCGAACCCACGCCCGCCGGCGTGCCGGTGAGGATCAGGTCGCCCGGAAGGAGCGTGGTGAACGACGTGATGTAGCTGACGAGCTCGACGATGCCACGCACCATCTGCGCTGTGGAGCCCTGCTGGCGCACCTCGTCGCCGAGGCGGGTCTCGATGGTGAGGTGTTCGGCCTCCTCGACGGTGAGGTGCGTGTTGACCCAGGGGCCGAGCGGGAGGAACGTATCTGACCCCTTCGCCCGGGCCCACTGACCATCGGTGGCCTGCCAGTCCCGCGCGGTGACGTCGTTGGCGATGGTGTAGCCGAAGATGACCTCCGGCACGCGCTCGGCGGGCACCTCTTTGCAGATCCGCCCGATCACGATTGCCAGCTCGCCCTCGAAGTGAAGGTTCTCGCAGCCCGCGGGGCGGATGATGGTGTCATCGGGCCCGATCACGGAGGTGTTGGGCTTGAAGAACAACAGCGGCGATTCGGGCACCTCGCCGCCCATCTCCTTGGCGTGGTCCGCGTAGTTCTTGCCCACCCCGACGATCTTGCTGCGCGGGATGACCGGCGCGAGCAGGCGCACGTCGACGAGGTCGTGGCGCTCCCCTGTGTAGTTGACCGCGAGCCCCGCGAGGGGATCGTTGGTCAACGCGGCGATGGTGTCGGGGTGATCTCCCCCGTCAACAGCGAGTTCGATGATCCCGTAGGTGGGGTCCTGGCCATCCTTGACGAAACGTGCGATGCGCATGGTTCCCAGCGTAGTGGAGGCGAGGGAACCACTGACTGCCTAGGCGGGCGGCAGATGCGTGAGGATGCCGTAGGCCAGGGAGTCCATCAGCGCCTCCCAGGAGGCCTCGATGACGTTGGTGCCCACCCCCACCGTCGTCCAGGTGAAGCCGTTGTAGGAGGTGTCGATCAGGGTGCGCACCGAAGCGTCGGTGCCGTGCCCCTCGTCGAGGATCCGCACCCGGTAGTCGGTCAGCTCGAACTCGGCCACTGCCGGGAAGGGCATCGCGAGCGCCTGACGCAGCGCGCCGTCGAGCGCGTTGACGGGGCCGTTGCCCTCGCCCACCACCATGTGCCGCTCGCCCTTGGCGGTGAGCTTGACGGTGGCCTCGGAGATGTTGACCCCGTCGCGCTCCTCGGTGAACACGCGCCACGACTGGACCTGGAACGGCAGCGCGAGGATGCCGAGCTCGTCGCGCAGCAGCATCTCGAACGACGCATCGGCGGACTCGTAGGAGTAACCCTCGTTCTCCCTGGCCTTGACCCGCTCCGTGATGGAGGCCGCCAGCGCCCGATCCTCAAGGTCGAAGCCCAGCTGCTCGCCCTTGATCTGGATGTTGGCGCGGCCGGCCATGTCCGAGATCAGCATCCGCATGTCGTTGCCCACCAGCGACGGGTCGATGTGCTGGTAGAGGTTCTCGTCCACCCTGATGGCGGAGGCGTGCAGGCCCGCCTTGTGGGCGAAGCTCGAATGCCCCACGTAGGGCTGGCGACCCACCAGCGGCTGATGCGCCACCAGCGCGATCGCGTGGGCAACCCGGGTCAGCTCCGCGAGCTGCTCGGGGGGCAGCACGTCCCATCCGTACTTCAGCTGCAGGTTGGGGATGAGCGCGGACAGGTCCGCGTTGCCGGTGCGCTCCCCGTACCCGTTGAAGGTGCCCTGCACGTGCATGACGCCGGCCTCGACGGCGGCCAGGGTGTTGGCGACGGCGCAGGCGGTGTCGTTGTGGCAGTGGACGCCCAGGTTGGCCCCGGTGGCGGCGGCGGCCTCGATGATCTCCCCCATCCAGCTGGGCAGCATGCCTCCGTTGGTGTCGCAGAGCACCACCACCTCGGCGCCGGCGTCGTGGGCCGTCTGGACCACCTGGATGGCGTACTCGGGATTGGCGCGGTAGCCGTCGAAGAAGTGTTCGCAGTCCACGAACACCCGCTTGCCCTGCGAGCGGAGGTACTGCACGGTGTCGGTGACCATCTCGAGGTTCTCCTCGAGCGTGGTGCGCAAGGCCCGGTACACGTGTTCGTCGTGTGACTTGGCGACGATGCAGATGAAGTCCGTGTCCGCGTCGACCAGCGCCCGGGTCAGCGCGTCCTCGGCCGCCTTCGCCCCGGCCTTGCGGGTGGCGCCGAACGCCACCAGCTGGGAGCGCTTCAGGTTGAGCTCCTTGGCGCGGACGAAGAACTCGGTGTCGTTGGGGTTGGCGCCCGGCCAACCCCCCTCGATGAAGGTGACGCCCAGCTCGTCGAGGTAGCCCGCGATCTTCAGCTTGTCCTGCACCGACAGGTGCAGGCCCTCCTGCTGCGCGCCGTCGCGCAGTGAGGTGTCGAAGACGTGGAACTCGGCCGGTCGGGTCGGCAGCATCGGCATTGATCTCTCCCAGGGGTGGTCAGTCAGAGCGAAGGATACCCCGAGCAGGCGGACCCGCCCCGTCTCAGCCAGTGGACGGGCACGCCACACCCCTTCCCGGCCGAAAGCGCCAAGCCGTAGGGTCCTGCCCATGACTCAGACCAGCACCATCGCCGTCATCGGCGGCGACGGCATCGGCCCCGAGGTGACCGCCGAGGCGCTCAAGGCCCTCACCGCCGTCGCCGGCGCAGATGCCTTCGACTTCGTCCACTACGACCTGGGCGCCGAGCGCTGGCAGCGCACCGGCGAGGTGCTGCCGGACTCCGTGTTGGAAGAGCTTAAGGGTGTGGACGCCATCGTGCTGGGCGCGGTCGGCGCGGCCCCGGGGTCGAAGGCGATCCCGAGCGGGCTTCTCGAGCGCGGCCTGCTGCTCAAGCTGCGGTTCGCCTTCGATCACGCGATCAACCTCCGCCCCTCCAAGCTCTACCCGGGAGTGCCCACTCCCCTGGCCCCCCGCATCGTCGAGGGCAAAACCGTTGACTTCGTCGTGGTGCGCGAGGGAACCGAAGGGCTCTACTGCGGCAACGGCGGGTCGGTGCGCGTCGGCACCCCGCACGAACTCGCCACGGAGGTCTCCGTCAACACGGCCTACGGCGTGGAGCGGGTCGTCCGCGACGCCTACCGCCGCGCCAAGGCGCGTCGGGGCCAGCTCACGCTGCTGCACAAGCACAACGTGCTGGTCAACGCCGGCACCCTGTGGAACCGCATCTTCACCGAGGTCGGCGAGGAGTTCCCAGAGGTGGAGCGCAGGTACCTACACATCGATGCGGCGATGATCGCCATGGTGGTGGACCCCAGTCAGTTCGACGTCATCGTCACCGACAACCTGTTCGGCGACATCGTCACGGACCTGGCTGCCGCGGTCACCGGGGGCATCGGGCTGGCCGCGTCGGCCAACATCAACCCCAGCGGCGAGTTCCCGTCGATGTTCGAGCCCGTGCACGGATCGGCCCCCGACATCGCGGGTCAGGGCATCGCGGATCCCACGGCGGCCATCTCGTCGATGGCGCTCCTGTTGGACCACCTGGGCCGGCCGGAGCTGTCGGCACGGATCGACGAGGCGGTCAGCGCGGACATCACCGAGCGGGGCTCCGCGAGGCTGCGCACCACCGAGATCGGCGACCGGATCGCGGCACGCCTCTCCTGAGGCTCAGCCGACGGGGGCCTCAGGCGTCGAGGTCCTGCTCGATCAACGCTGCGATCTTCTCGACCGCCTCAGCGTTGTCAGACTCGACGGTGACCTCCGCGCCTGCGCCGGCACCCAGGGTCATGATCATGAGGCTGGAGGCGGCGTCCACCCCATCCTCGGCGGGTGTCCCGGCGAGCCTGATGAGGATGTCGTCGTCGTAGGCCCCGGCCGCCTGGGCGACGAGGGCCGCGGGACGGGCATGGAGGCCGACGGAGGAGCCGACGGTGACGGTCTTGCTTGCCATGATGGTGTCCTTCTGGTGTGGGTGAGCCCGCGGCCGGTCAGCCGAGGGCGATGACGTCGATCTGACCGGTCGTCAGATCTGCAGGGGTGGGCAGGGTGGTTCCCGGGAGCGCAGCGGCTGCCGAGCCGTAGGCGACGGAGGTGGCGAGGCACTGGGCGGGGTCGGCCCCCCGAATGTCGGCCAGAATGAAGCCGGCCACTGACGAGTCGCCGGCCCCCACCGTGCTCCGCACACTGATCCGCGGCGCACGCGCGAACCAGGCGCCGCCGCCGGTGACCAGCACGGCACCCGACCCGCCGAGGGTGACCAGGACGGCGCGGATCCCGCGCTCCTGCAGACTGCGGGCCGCCGCGACAATCCCGTCCAGCTCTCCACGCTCCGCGGCCGCCTCGAACTCCTGCGGGCTGCCACCGGTCAGCTGGGCCAGCTCTTCGGCGTTGGGCTTGATGAGATCGATCGGTGCGTCGAGCGACGCCACCAGCGCGTCGAGCGCTGGGCCTGAGGTGTCGACGGCGATTCGGCAGCCGAGCCCGGAGAGCCTCCCCACCAGGCTCGCGTACCAGTGGTCCGGGGCTCCGGGCGGGAGCGACCCGGCCAGCGCCACCCAGGCCGCGCCCCGTGCGACGTCGACCAGCGAGTCCGCCGCCACCTCCAGGTGTGCCGCGGTCAGCAGTGGCCCGGGCTCGTTGAGTTTCGTGGTGGTGCCGTCAGGCTCGGTGACTGTGGTGTTCATCCGCACCCGACGTCCGTCGTCGAGCGACTGCCCGAGCACGGTCAGCGGCGGCTCGGCGTGTTCTGCCAGCGTGCGGAATCCGCGATCCAGTGCCGCGGCCACGACGGTCACCGGCAGCCCTGCTGCACTCAACACCCGCGCAACGTTGACGCCCTTGCCCGCCGCCTGCTCCGTCACGCCGCTGGCCCGGAGCAGCTGGCCCCGCAGCAGGGGGCCGTCGAGGGTCAGCGTGCGGTCGATACTGGGGTTGGCCGTGAATGTGACCACTCTGCGTGCGACGTCGTCGACCATGCTGTCCGCTCCCTCGAGGCTCTGCTTACCTCCGTTTATATCCCAATTTGACTCACAAAGCAAGGTAAACCGACATAAACAAACATTACCCCACCACGTCGACCCGGAGTTCGAGCGCCTCCAGAGCAGTCCGCGATGCCGGGGCCAGACGGGTATCCGTCACCAGCGCGTCGACGTCCCCGAGCTCCGCGAACCGGACCAGATAGTCAGCCCCGAACTTGGTGGCGTCGGCCAGCACGTACACCTCGCGGGCAGCCCGCACCATGGCCTGCTTGACGGCGGCCTCGGCCGGATCGGGCGTCGAGAACCCGTGCTCGGCGGAGAACCCGTTGGCCCCGAGGAAGGCGACGTCCACCCGCAGCCGGGCCAGCGCGGCGTGGGCCTCCGCCCCGACGGTGGCCTGGGTGAGTCCGCGCACCTGCCCCCCGAGCAGCAGCACCTCCACGTCCCCGCGGTCCGCGAGCGCCCCGGCAGTGGGCACGGAGTTGGTGACTACGGTGGAGACCCACGCCGGTAGGAGCGCGCTCAGCTTGGCCGTGGTGGTGCCGGCGTCCAGCAGGACGGTCAGCTCGTCGCGCTGCGGGAGCAGCGAGACGGCATGGGCGGCGATGGCGAGCTTCTCGTCCTGCGACGTCGCCTCCCGTTGGCCCACCGGGGCCTCGGCCAGCCACAGCTTGTCCGAGGGCACGGCCCCACCGTGGACGCGGCTCAGCAGCCCACGCGCGGCCAGGGCGTCGAGGTCGCGCCTGATCGTCTCGGGCGTCACACCGAAGCGCACGGCGAGGTCGGCCACGGCCACCCGGCCCAGGCCCCTCGCAAGCGTCACGATGTCGTGCTGGCGCTCTTCGGCGTACATTCGACCCCTTCCTCGGGGCTCGCCCCGTTTCCAACATGATCAAACGGGGCCGAACCTGTGTTTGTGTTGACTTCATGGTCCCTGCAGGCGACGATAGTCACAACTACCCCCTCATTGTGGAGGAACCATGGAATCGAAGTCCCTTCGCGGCACCGGTGTCGTCGGCGGCATCGCCTACGCGCCCGCCCTCTGGCCCCGCCCTGCCATCCCAGCGCCCCCACCCCGCGGCACCCTCCCCGAGGATGCTCGGGAGCAGGAGGCCGAGCGCTTCGCCGCGGCGGTGGCCGCCGTCGCCCAACGGTTCGACGAGCGCGCCAGCGCGGTCACCGGTGTCTCGTCCGAGGTCCTCACCGCCACGGCCGCACTGGTCCGGGACCGCGGATGGGTGCGCGCCGCGCGCAAGCTGATCACCGCCGGGACCCCGGCCGAGGAGGCCGTCGGAACCGCCATCGAGGGGTTCGTGACCCAACTCGTCCAGCTGGGCGGCCTGATGGCCGAACGGGCGACGGATCTGCGCGACATCCGCAACCGCGTGCTCGCCGAGCTGTTGGGGCTCCCCGAGCCGGGCATCCCCACCCCTTCGTCGCCCGTCATCCTGTGCGCCGAGGATCTCGCCCCCGCGGACACCGCCGGCCTCGATCCAGCGCTCATCACCGCGCTCGTCACCAGGCTCGGTGGCCCCACCAGCCACACCGCGATCATCGCCAGGCAGCTCGGTATTCCTTGCATCGTCGCCGCGGCGGAGCTCGACTCGGTCCCCGAGGGGGCCCCGCTGCTGGTGGATGGCACCTCAGGGTTCATCACCGTGCACCCCGACCCGGACGAAGCCACCGAGCTGATGAACCGGGACCGGGAGCTCCGCGCCCTCACGGCCACCTGGCAGGGCCCCGCCCGGACCTCCGACGGCGTCAGCGTGCAACTGCTCGCCAATGTGCAGGACGGCGCCGCCGCGCGCACGGCCGCCGGCTCGGAGGCGGAGGGCGTGGGCCTGTTCAGGACCGAGCTGTGCTTCCTCACCGCCCAGACCGAGCCCAGCGTCGAGGAGCAGGCCCGCATCTACGGAGAGGTCTTCGCCGCGTTCGCAGGCCGCAAGGTAGTGGTGCGCACGCTCGACGCCGGCTCCGACAAGCCGGTGCCGTTCGCCAACCACGAGGATGAAGCCAATCCCTCGCTCGGCGTGCGGGGCATCCGCCTCGGCTGGACCAACCCGGGGCTGGTCGAACGCCAACTGGACGCGATCGCGCTCGCCGCCGCCGGGGCCGGCGTGGCGGAGGCGTGGGTGATGGCCCCCATGGTGGCCACCGTCGACGAGGCCTTCGAGTTCTCGGCCCTCTGCCGGGCCCGCGGCCTGAAGCCGGGCATCATGGTGGAGGTCCCCTCGGTAGCGCTCCTGGCGGACCGCTTCCTCGCCGAGGTGGACTTCTTCTCCATCGGCACCAACGACCTGACCCAGTACGCGATGGCCGCGGACCGGATGGCCAGCGCCCTGGCCCAGCTCACCGACCCCTGGCAGCCCGCCGTGCTGCGGCTCGTCCAGTTCGCCGCCGAGGCCGGGCTGGCCGTCGGCAAGCCGGTGGGGGTGTGCGGGGAGGCAGCTGCGGATCCGCTGCTCGCCTGCGTTCTGGTGGGGCTGGGAGTCACGTCTCTGTCGATGGCCGCCACGGCGATCCCGTCGGTGGGGGTGCGCCTCGGCAGCGTCACGCTGGACCAGTGCCGCGAGGCGGCCGAGCGCATCGTCGGCACCCGCAACGCGCGCGACGCGAAGGAGCTGGCGCTCGCGCTGCTGGGCTGAGGGCGCACAGAAAGGGCCGGGAACCTGAGGTTCCCGGCCCTTTCGGCGTTCAGATCATGGTGCTACGGCTCGACGGTGACCTTGATGGCCTCGCCGCGGGCGACGATATCGAACGCTGTGAGCGCGTCGACGAGCGGCACCCGCCGGGTGATCAGATCCTTGACCGGGATCTGGCCCGACGCGATGTAGGCCAGCGCGTCCTTGTGGTGCTTCGGCGCAGACCCGTTGGCGCCGTGGATGTGCAGTTGGCGGTAGTGCACCAGGTTGCTGTCGCAGGTGATGGTCGGGTTGGTCTTCGGCAGGCCGCCGAAGAACGAGATCCGGCCGTTGCGCGCGGCCATCGAGATGGCCTGCTCCTGGTTGATGTTGGCCGGGGTGGCGGTGATCACCACGTCCGCGCCGCGCCCGTCTGTCATGCGCATGATCTCGGCCACGACGTCGGTGCTGGAGGCGTCGATCGTCGCGTCCGGATGGACCGCCTCGGCCGACATCGCCAACCTCTCGGCGTTGATGTCGACCAGGACGATGCTGCCGGCCTTGTGCACGCCGCGCGCGATCCGGATGTGCATGCAGCCGATCGGACCGGCCCCGAAGACCACCACGAAGTCGCCCTCCTCGATGCCGAGCTGCTCCTGCGCGTTGATCGCGCAGGCGAAGGGCTCGACAGCGGAGGCCTCGTCGAAGCCCACCTCGTCCGGGATGCGGTTCAGGCCGTCGACCTTCAGCACCTCCTTGGGCACGATCATGTACTCGGCGAACCCGCCGTCGTACTGGTAGCCGACGGAGGTCTGGTTCTGACAGACAGCCATCCAGCCCTTGCGGCACTCGTGGCAGTCGCCGCACGGCACGGCCGCGATCACCTGCACCCGGTCACCGACGGCGAAGCCCCCGAGCGCCTCGGGGCCAACCTCCACCACCTCCCCGGCGATCTCGTGGCCCATCGTCGTGACGCGGGTGATGTTGACGTGACCGTTGTTGCGGATCTTCACGTCGGTGCCGCAGGTCGAGCAGTTGCGGACCCGGATCTTGACCTCCTCCGGGCCGCACTGCGGCTCAGGGACGTCCTCGAGCCGCACATCGCCGGGGGCATGGAATCTCAGTGCCTTCATAACTTCGTTCACTCCTCGGTGGGGGTCAGGAGGTCGATGACCTCGTCAACGGAGGTGGCCGAACGCAGTCGCGCGGCGCGCTCCTTGTCGGACAGCGTGGTGGCAAGCGCCGCCAGGAGCTTGACGTGCTCGTCGCTGTTCGAGGCGATCGGGATTACGACATTGACGGTGTTCCCGTCCCAGTCGATGCCCTCGGGGTACTGGAGGAAGCCCAGGGCGGCCGAGTTGATGTGGGCTCGGGCCTCGTTGGTGCCGTGGGGAATCGCGACGCCCTGGCCCAGGAAGGTCGTGGTCTGCAGCTCACGGGCGAGCATCCCGTCGATGTAGGCGGGTTCCGCGGCGCCGGAGGTCACGAGGACCTGACCCGCCTGGCGGATGGCGTCGTCCTTGCCGGTCGCGGTCAGCCCTAGGCGCACGTTCTGTCGCGGCAGGATGCCGGGGGCGAGCCGCTTCTTGGGGCGGGCGAGAGTCGCGGTGGTCGCGGCGGGTGCCGCTGCCGACGAGATCGGCTCCCCCTCGGCGTCGCCGACACCGGTCGCGGTGAGGGTGCGGCCCTCACGGATCGCGAGCTCGACGCGGTCGAAGGCCGGGTCCCCGAGGTACGAGGCGAAGGGGACGACGACAGTGCCGGGGACACGCTTGCCGGCCCGGTCCGCGAGGCCCTCGTGGGTCAGCACGACCTGCGCGTCGGTGGGGATCTGATCGACCGGCGTGTGGACAACCTCGACGCCGTAGGGGGCAAGGCGCTTGCGCATCTGGCTGGCCACCATGACTGAGGAGCCCATGCCTGCGTCGCACGCGATGACCACCTTGCGGACGTCGGAACCGAGGATGCTCACGCCGTCGCCGAGCGAGCCGGAGGACGCCAGGGCCGCCGCTTCGGCCTCGACCGAGTCGTCGGAGCCCCGCCCGAACTTCAGGAGGGCGGAGGTCACCAGGAACGAGACGACGGCGGCGGTCAGCACGGTGAGGATCATCGGGAGATGACCACCGGGAGGCGTCACCGCGAAGTAGGCCAGGATCGATCCGGGCGACGGCGGGCCGGCCAGCCCGGCACCGGTGGCGGTAGCGACGAACAGCCCGGACATGGAGCCGGCGATCATGCCCAGGAGCATCACCGGGCGCATGAGGATGTAGGGGAAGTAGATCTCGTGGATGCCGCCCAGGAAGTGGATGACGATCGCGCCGGAGGTGGAGGCGCGCAGAGACCGGGGTCCGAACAGCATGAACGCGGTCAGCAGGCCGAGGCCCGCACCCGGGTTGGACTCCACCATGTACAGGATCGACTTGCCCGTCTCCGCCACGTCGAGCGCGGCGAGCGGCGTGAAGATGCCGTGGTTGATGGCGTTGTTGAGGAACAGCACCTTGCCGGGCTCGACGAACAGTGACGCCAGCGGCAGCAGGTTCGCGGCCACCAGCCAGTTCACGCCGGCCGACAGCACGCCGACGATGGCCGCCACCACGGGGCCGACGCCCAGGGTGCCGACGATCGCCAGCAGCATGCCGATGATGCCGAGCGAGAAGTTGTCCACCACCATCTCGAAGCCGGCGCGGACCTTGCCCTCGACAGCCCGGTCGAACTGCTTCAGCGCCCAGCCGGCGAGGGGACCCATGATCATCGCGCCGAGGAACATCGGCGTCCCGCTCAGGGTGGCGAACTCCGTGATGCCGCCGATGATCACGCCGGCGGTGGCGATGGCACCCACGACCGCGCCGCGGTTCCCGTGCACCATCTTGCCGCCGGTGTGGCCGATCAGGATGGGCAGGAGAAAGTACAGCATGGGGCCGACCAGGCCGGCCAGCGTGGCGTTCGGCAGCCAGCCTGTCTCGATGAACATCGCCGTGATCAGGCCCCAGGCGATGAAGGCGCCGATGTTCGGCATGATCATGCCGGCCAGGTAGCCGCCGAATTTCTGAATCCGGGCGCGGAGGCCGGGTCCTTCAAGGTTCTTGTTGACGCGTGCGTCAGGAAGAGCGGTCATCATCTACTCCCGTACTCGGCCGGGCAGCGCCTCGATGCGCAGCCGGGTGGGGGTTGCCCACACCGCAATCTTGAAGGCAAAACCAACAGAAGTCAAGTAAACCGGAGAACTTCAATGTTGGATCGTGTTGTTTTTGGAGCCTGGGCAACCAAAAGGGCCCGCGACGCGCGTCGCGGGCCCTCAGGTCGTGGAACAGGTCAGCGGGAAGCCGAACCCTCGACGTAGTCGGCGTCGTCGGTCTTGACCCAGCTCATCAGCCCACGGAGCTGACGGCCGGTCTCCTCGATCGGGTGCGCCTCACCCTTGGCACGCAGCTCCTTGAACTCGGGCGCACCCGCATCCTGATCGTCGATGAAACGCTGGGCGAACGCGCCGGTCTGGATGTCGGTGAGCACCGCCTTCATGTTCTCCTTCACCCTGGCATCGATGACCCGCGGTCCGGAGACGTAGTCGCCGTACTCCGCGGTGTCCGAGACGCTCCAGCGCTGCTTGGCGATGCCGCCCTCGTACATGAGGTCCACGATGAGCTTCAGCTCGTGCAGGCACTCGAAGTAGGCCACCTCTGGCTGGTAGCCGGCCTCGACCAACGTCTCGAAACCGGCCTGGACCAGCGCCGACGCGCCGCCGCACAGGACGGCCTGCTCTCCGAACAGGTCCGTCTCGGTCTCCTCGGTGAAGGTGGTCTTGATCCCGCCTGCGCGCAGCGCACCGATCGCCTTGGCGTAGCTCAGCGCCAGCGGCCAGGCATTGCCGGTCTCGTCCTTCTCCACTGCGATGATCGCGGGCACGCCGCGTCCGTTGGTGTACTCGCGGCGCACCAGGTGCCCCGGGCCCTTGGGCGCCACCATGCACACGTCGACGCCCTCAGGCGGGGTGATGTAGCCGAAGCGGATGTTGAAGCCGTGGGCGAAGAACAGCGCGTCACCCTTGGTGAGGTGGGGCTCGATCTCCTCCTTGTACACGGTGCGCTGGACCTGATCGGGGGCCAGGATCATGATGAGGTCGGCCTCCTCGACGGCCTCAGCGACGGGGAGCACCCGAAGGCCCTCGGCCTCGGCCTTGGCGGCCGACGGTGAGCCAGGGCGAAGGCCCACGCGCACATCGACGCCCGAGTCGCGCAGCGACAGCGCGTGCGCATGCCCCTGCGAGCCGTAGCCGATGACGGCGACGTGGCGACCTTGGATGATCGACAGGTCGGCATCCTGGTCGTAGAACATTTCTGCCATGGGTTCTCCTTCTTCGGTTTCTACTTAGCCTTGTGTTCGGACATGCTCCTGGCGCCTCGGGTGAGCGCCACCTGCCCGGACTGGACGAGCTCGATGATGCCGTGCGGCGCGAGCATCTCCAGCAGGGCGGCGAGCTTCTCGTCGCTGCCGGTGGCCTCGACGGTGATGGACTCCGCCGAGACATCCACGGCCTTGCCCCGGAACAGGCCCACGACGTCGATGACCTGGCTGCGGCTCTGCACGTCCGCACGGACCTTCACCAGCATCATCTCGCGCCTCACGGCCGAATCCCCGAGCTCGAGGACCTTGCGCACCTCGATGAGCTTGTTGAGCTGCTTGACGATCTGCTCGAGGGCGGCGCTGTCCTCGACCTGGGCCACCACCGTCATCCGCGAGACCTCCTCGCGTTCCGTGGGACCCACGGCGAGAGACTGGATGTTGAACCCGCGGCGCGAGAAGAGCGCCGCGATCCGGGTCAGCACGCCTGGGCGGTTTGCGACCAGGATGCTCAGGGTGTGGTTGTTCACAGCACTTCCTCTTCCCATTCGGGGGCCATGTCGCGGGCCACGCGGATCTCGTCGTTGCTGACACCGGCGGGCACCATCGGCCACACCATGGCGTCCTTGTGCACGACGAACTCCACAACCACCGGCCTGTCGTTGATCTCGAGCGCCTGCTGGATCACCGCATCCATCTCCACCTCATTGGTGGCGCGGAGCCCCACGCACCCCATCGCCTCGGCGAGCATGGGGAAGTTGGGCAGCGACTCGGTCATCAGGTCCGTGTTCGAGTACCGGCCCTCGTAGAACAGCGACTGCCATTGGCGGACCATGCCCAGCGCGTGGTTGTTGATGATGGCGATCTTGATGGGGATGTTGTTCAGCGCGCAGGTGACCAGCTCCTGGTTGGTCATCTGGAAGCAGCCGTCCCCGTCGATGCCCCACACCGTGGTGTCCGGGTTGGCCACCTTCGCGCCCATCGCGGCCGGCACGCAGAAGCCCATAGTGCCCGCTCCCCCGGAGTTGATCCAGGTGCCTGGTTTCTCGTGGGGCAGGAAGTGGGCGCACCACATCTGGTGCTGCCCCACGCCGGAGGCGTAGATGGTGTCCGCCGGGCTCAGCTCGCCGATGCGTTTGATGACCTCCTGGGGCGACAGCCGCCCGTCGGGCGCCTCCTCCCAGCGGGGCTGGTAGCGGGCCTTCATGAGGCCCAGCTGACGGCGCCAGGCGTCGGCCTCCGGGGCCGGATAGGCCTCGATCGCCTCGTTGAGCTCCTTGAGCGTCTCCCTGACATCGCCCACGATGGGGATGTCCACCGCCTTGTTCTTGCCGATCTCGGCCGGGTCCACATCGGCGTGGATGACCTTGGCGTGGGGGGCGAAGCTGTCCAGCTTGCCCGTGACGCGGTCGTCGAAGCGGGTGCCCAGCGCGATGAGCAGATCGGACTTCTGCAGCGCACCGACGGCGGCGACGGTGCCGTGCATGCCCGGCATGCCCATGTTCAGCTCGTGGCTGTCCGGAAACTGGCCCCGTGCCATGAGCGTGGTGACGACGGGGATCCTGGTCTTGGCCACGAACTCGGCCAACTCCGGCGCGGCCTTGGCCAGGCCGACGCCGCCGCCGACGTATAGCACGGGGCGCTTCGACTCCGAGATCAGCTTGGCGGCCGCCCGCACCTGCCGCGCGTGCGGCTTCACCGTGGGTCGGTAGCCGGGGAGGTCCAGCTCCAGCGGCCACACGAAGGGAGCGGTGTGCACCATCGCGTCCTTGGCGATGTCCACCAACACCGGGCCCGGCCGGCCCGTCGCGGCGATGTGGAACGCCTCCTTGATGGCCAGCGGGATGTCCTCGACGCGCTTGATCAGGAAGCTGTGCTTCGTGATAGGCATCGTGATGCCTCGGATGTCGGCCTCCTGGAAGGCGTCCGTGCCGATGGAGTGGCTGTTGACCTGGCCGGTGATGGCAACGAGCGGGGTCGAGTCCATGTAGGCGTTGGCGATCGGCGTGACGAGGTTGGTGGCGCCCGGGCCCGAGGTGGCGATGCAGACACCGACCCGGCCTGAGCTCATCGCGTAGCCCTCAGCGGCGTGGCCCGCGCCCTGCTCGTGACGCACCAGGATGTGGCGGATCTTCGAGTCGAACAGCGGATCGTAGGCGGGGAGAATGGCGCCGCCGGGAATCCCGAAGGCTACATCGACACCCATTCGTTCCAGTGACTCGACGAGGGCCTGCGCCCCCGTCATGACCTGACCGTCCGTCTGTGTCATGCGCCTCTCCCTTCGTTGATCGCTCGCACTGTTGTCATCCCAAGAAAAAACCCCCGCTGCCCGTATCGGGCACACGAGGGAGCGCTTCGGTTCGTTGATGAGCCGAAAGCGCTTAGGGAATTACGAGCCAGCTAGTGGGCATGGGTACATGCTTGCCGGTGACGTGGCCGGCTGTCAAGCATTGGTGCCGCGTGGTCCGAAATGTAAGACGGCGGGCAGGACCTGAGTCCTGCCCGCCGCCTGAGCCCAGTGGGCGGTGTCACTCGGTGACGGTGGCCGACTTCACGGAGGGGTACTTGATGGTGGTCAGGGCCCAGCCGATGATGGCGAACAGGAGGCCGAGGCCGATGACGAGCGCCGCGATGCCGTAGGACACCACAGAGGTGAACAGCGACGCGCGCAGGAACGAGGCGTTCATGGCGGTGGTGCGCTGCGCGGTGTATTCCTCAGCGGCGGCGGTGTCGCCGGCTTCGTTGGCCTCGCGGGCCAGCGCGCCGAGCTCGGCGTAGGTCTTGCCGCCGGCGCCGTCGAGGGCGTGGTGGTTGATGATGTCGGCCTGCGCGAAGGCGCTGAGGGGGCCGGCGACGGGCTTGCCTGCGTAGGCGCCGCCCATGAATGTGGAGTCACCCGGAACGGTGATGTTCTCCGCGGCCAGCTGCGAGCTGACGGTGCCCCAGGTGAGGGCGCCCGCGACGATCATGACGATTCCGGCGACAATGGAGAGGATCCCGGCGATCTTGGTGGCCTTCATGAAGGTCCCTTTCTCTTTCTTTACGGGACGCGTCCACGTCCCTTGATACACATCAATGTAGACCAGCCTGTCTAGACCCTAACCGGGGGGTGGTATTGCCAGGGGAAGTTGATCCGTTAGGGTGCCCCACCCACCCTGGCCCATACCCCGTCCAGGTCTGAGGTCACCGGCCCCCGGAGGCCCGCGATGCCAGGATTGTGCGCATAGCGAGGCAGCACGTGGACGTGCGTGTGGAGGACCTCCTGGCCGGAGACCGGCCCAGCGTTGGACAGGATGTTGCACGCGTCGGCGCCGAGCCGCTCCTTGAGGAGTCTGCCGACGCGGGCCACCGCGGGGCCGATCTCGGCGAGCACCATGTCATCGGCCAGGGCATCGGCGGTGTGGCGGCGGGGCACCACCAGGGTATGGCCCTCCTGCCAGGGCTGGATGTCCAGGAACGCGACAGCGACGTCGTCCTCGTAGATCATCCGGGCCGGGATGTCACCGGCGACGATGGCGCAGAACAGACACTCCATGGCTCTCCTCCTTCTCTATCTATCGGACCTCGAAGCCTGCCTCGCGCAGGCCGGCCTTGACCTGATCGACGGTGAGTCGTTGGTAGTGGAACACGCTGGCGGCCAGCACGGCGTCGGCGCCGGCCTCGGCCGCCCGCACGAAGTGCTCGATCGTCCCGGCGCCGCCGGAGGCGATCAGCGGCACGTCCACCACGGCCCGCACGGCCCGGATCATCTCGAGGTCGAAGCCGTCGGTGGTGCCGTCGGCGTCCATCGAGTTGAGGAGCACCTCCCCCACGCCGCGCGCGCAGGCCTCTTTCGCCCAAGCCAGGGCGTCGACGCCCGCCGAGCGACGCCCGCCGTGGGTGGTGACGCCGAATCCCGAGGGCATCCCTTCCTCGCGCCGGGCGTCCACGGACAGGACAAGGACCTGGTTGCCGAAGGTGCGCGAGATCTCGTCGATGACCCCCGGCCGCGCCAGCGCGCCGGTGTTGATGCCCACCTTGTCCGCCCCGCTGCGCAGCAGGAGATCCACATCCGCCACCTCCCGCACCCCGCCGCCGACCGTCAGGGGGATGAACACGGTCTCCGCGCAGCGCGCCACCATGTCGCGGGTGGTGGCCCGGCCATCGGAGGAGGCCGAGATGTCGAGGAAGGTCAGCTCGTCGGCTCCCTCGGCCGAGTAGCGCGCGGCCAGCTCGACGGGGTCCCCCGCGTCGCGCAACTGACGGAAGTTCACACCCTTGACCACGCGACCGTCGTGGACGTCGAGGCAGGGGATCACGCGCAGAGCTACGGCCATGGGGGCAAACCTAATCCTCCGTCAGGTCCGCCGCCACCACGCCGCGGCGCATGGCGTCGGCCGCCTCACGGCAGGTGCGCCGGAGATCGCCGGGCCCGGTGGCGGTGGCCAACTGCCCGGCCAGGTCGATCACCTGGCGCACCCAGCGGACGAAGTCTCCCGCTGAGAGGCCGGTGTGCCGGAGCACCTTGGACAGGTCCTGCCCGCTGGCCCACCTCCAGGCCGCCTCTGCGAACCCGATGTCCGGCTCCCGCCCGCGGTCCCGGTGGTGGACCCGCTCCAGCCGTCCCACCTCGAGCCACACGGCGCGCAGCTCGGACTGGGCCCTTTCGGACGCCGCGTCGGGCATCCGGGGCGGCGCCGCGTCGCGCGTGGGGCGCGATTCGTACAGCAGCGTCGAGAGCACGGCCGCGAGCTGCGGTGGGGTGAGGCCGGCGAAGGTGTCGCGGCGGACACACTCGGCGGCCACCAGGTCCAGCTCATTGTAGATCCGTCGCAGCATCCTGCCGGCGTCGGTCAGCTCATCGCCGTCGAGGTAACCCAGCGCCTCGAGCACCGCCGTGACCCTGTCGAACTGGGTGCCCAGCGAGTTCGCGCGGCCGGTCACCTCGGCATCCGTGCGCTCGGCCTCGCGCTCAAGGCGCAGCACCCGGGCCGCCTCCACCGCGTGCTCCTCCCGCTCCGGGCACTGATGGCACGGATGCGCCTTCAGCTCGCCCCTCAGCTGCCTGACCTCCCGGGCCACCGCCTCGTCGCTCGGGAGGGCGGTGTCCGGGATGCTCGGGTCGAGCTGCTCCAGCTTGGCTTCCATCGCGGTCAGCAACGAACGCCTGTCCTTGCGCTCCCGCAGGGAGAAGTCGCGCGGCACCCGGACGCGGCCCACGGGGAGCAGCGGGCCGGGGAGATCGTGCGGCTCCAGCTTGAGGACGGTGTGATCGGCGCTGATCACCTGCACCCACGGGTCCGCGCCCCGATGCGCCCTCTGTCCCACCTTCAGCACCACGGACCATCCTTGCCGCGGCACGTGGACCAGATCGCCTGCGAACAGGGTGGTGATGCTGTCGGCCACCGCCTCGTCGTGCTCGGCTCTCCGAGCCTTCGACGAGGCCGCCTCCAGCCTGGAGATCTGGTCGCGCAGCCGCGCGTAGGTCATGAAGTCGCCCAGGTGACACTGGGCTGCGTCCTGCGCGTCTCGCAGCTCGGCCTGGCGCCGCCTCCCGACGCGTGCCGCGGTCACCACGGACTTGTCGGTCTGGAACTGCGCGAACGACTGGTTGAGCAGGTCCCGGGCACGCTCGCGCCCCAGCGTGGCCATCAGGTTGACGGCCATGTTGTAGGTGGGGGCGAAGCTGGAGCGCAGCGGATAGGTGCGCCGCGAGGCCAGGCCGGCCACGGCGCGGGGGTCCATGCCCGCCTGCCACAGGACCACCGCATGCCCCTCGACGTCGATGCCACGACGCCCCGCGCGGCCGGTCAGCTGCGTGTACTCCCCCGGGGTGATATCCGCGTGGCTCTCGCCGTTGTACTTGACCAGCTTCTCCAGCACGACGGTGCGGGCGGGCATGTTGATGCCCAGCGCAAGCGTCTCCGTCGCGAAGACGATCTTGAGTGCCCCCGTCGCGAAGGCCTCCTCGACGATCGCCTTGAAGGCGGGCAGCTGCCCCGCGTGGTGCGCCGCGACACCCGCCTGCAGCGCGTCCCTGAAGGCCTCGAACTCCAAGGCCTCCAGGTCCTGGGCGCTGAGCCCCGCCACGTGACGGTCCGCGATGCTCCCGAGAAGGGCGGCCTCCCCGCGGCTGGTGAGCCTGATCCCGGCGTCGTGGACCTGCCGCACCGCGGCGTCGCAGCCCACCCGGGAGAAGATGAAGTAGATGGCGGGCAGCAGGGAGCCGCCCTCCAGGGCGATCGCCACCTCGCCGCGGCTCGTGGGACGCCCCGCGAAACGCGGATGGGTGGCGCCGCCGTACTGTCCGGAGCCCTGGCCCTGTCCGGTCTTGCCGCGCCCGCTCCGGCCGCGGGGGCGCCGCGAGTCGTCGCGCACCCGGGATGCCTCGTTCCTGCTCACCTGCAGCAGCTCGCGGTTGACCCTGGCCATCCGCTCGGCGGGCAGTTCCGTGGCGGTGGGGGCCACCCCGTCGAACAGGTCCAGGAGGCGACGTCCCACCAGGACGTGCTGGAAGAGCGGCACGGGGCGGCGTTCGGAGACCACCACGGAGAACTCACCCCGCACGGTGCGCAGCCACTCGCCGAAGTCTTCGACGTTGCTGACGGTGGCCGAGAGGGCCACGATCTGCACCGAGTCCGCCAGACCGAGGATCACCTCCTCCCACACCGGCCCACGGAACCGGTCCGCCAGGTAGTGGACCTCGTCCATCACCACGAAGCCGAGGTTCCCGAGCGTGGGCGAGCCCGCGTAGATCATGTTCCGCAGCACCTCGGTGGTCATCACCACGATCTGCGCCTCGGAGTTGACCGAGATGTCTCCAGTGAGCAGCCCGACCCGTTCCGGGCCGTAGCGGTCAACCAGGTCGTGGTACTTCTGGTTGGAAAGCGCCTTGATGGGGGTGGTGTAGAAGCACTTGCGGGACCTGGTGAGCGCGAGGTGGACGGCGAACTCCCCCACCACGGTCTTACCTGCGCCAGTGGGAGCGGCGACCAGCACCCCGCGGCCGAGCCCAAGCTCGCGGCAGCCGTCGATCTGGTACTCGTCCAGGCCGAACGGATAGAGGGCGGCGAACTCGCGCACCTCGTCTGGCAGGGCGTCAGTGCTCACCCATCAAACCTAGTGTCCTGCGTCAAGAGTTCGTGCGATTTCCGGCGCCCCAGCGGCGCCTCGCGGCGTTCTCCTCGCTCGACGAACGACCAAGTGCTACTTCGCTCGTCGGCCTTGCGACCCATCCGCTGGGACACCGGCACTCATCAACGAACCCCTGACGCAGGACACTAGCAGCGCTTCCTCCCGGCCCGGTTCAGGCGACGATGAGGCGCAGCACCCCTGGATGCGATTCCACCTTGGCGGGCACGTCGCCCATCTCCTCGCCGTCGCCCATGAGGAACAGGTCGTTCCCGTCAACCTCGACGGTGCGCGCCCTCAGGCGCTCCACCACAGGTGAGTTCACGAAGCTGCCGTTGTAGGTGAGCGGGAGCAGGCGCAGCAGCTTCCCGCGTGAGGCCTTGTGGATGATGGTCACGTCCAGCAGCCCATCGGCCGCGTCCGCGTCCGGGGAGATCTGCATCCCGCCGCCGAAAACGCCGGTGTTGCACACGGCCACCAGCATGGCCTCGACCTCGCGGGGCTCGCCGTCGATCACGAGCCGGTAGGTGAGCGGGGAGAAGTGCACCAGCTCACGCAGCGCGATGTAGCCATAGCTGAGGGGGCCCAGGCGGAGACGGATGTCGTTGGTGGCCCGGTTGACGCGCGCGTCGTAGCCGCTGGAGACCACGGCGCCCACGTAGCGGGAGCCGCTGGAGTTGGTGAGCAGGGACAGGTCCATCACGCGCACCTTTCCCCGCACCAGTGCCTCCACTGATTCCTTGATCGAGCCGGGCACACCGGCGCCCCGGGCGAAGTCGTTGCCCGTCCCGGCCGGGATGACGGCCAGGGTGGCGTCGGTGTCTGCGCAGGCGTTGAGACCAAGATGGGCCATGCCGTCTCCGCCCATGACGGCCACCACGTCACCCTCGCGCGCGATCAGCGCGGCAGACCTGGTGAGGTCCCGGGCCTGCTCATAGGACGTCGACGTGACGACGTGCAGCTCTGCGTCGGTGACGCCCTCCTGGAGGCGACGGACCACCTTGGGGAGGGCCCGTCCGGCGCGTCCGCCGCCGGATTGTTGGTTGCAGACGACGGTGACCAGCCGTCGCTTGGCGAGCTCGCGGCTCACTTCCCGTCGTCCAGGTCCACTGCGAACTCGCCGGCCGTCTCCTCGGAGATGCCCCGCCTGCGGTCCCACACCCGGCAGATCATCTCGGCGATCAGGAACATCACCGACAGCGGCACCGCCAGCGCAAGCATGGAGAACGGGTCTGTTGACGGGGTCGCGATGGCGGCGAAGACCACGCTGCCGAACATCACGAACTTCCTGGCCTGCCGCAGCTGGTAGCCGCGCACGACGCCGGCCATGTTGAGCCCCACCAGGATGACGGGGAGCAGGAAGGACAGGCCGAAGACCAGGATGACCTTGAGCTCCATGGCAAGGAAGCTGCTCATCTCGAGCAGGTTGACGATGTCCATGTCCTGGGGCGTGAAGCTGAGGAGCACCGTGATGCCCTTGGGCCACACGAAGTAGCCCAGAGCCGCGCCGCTGAGGAACAGTGGCAGGGCCGCACCGACGAAGCCGAGCGCGTACTTCTTCTCCTTGGATACCAGTCCAGGTGCGACGAAGCTCCACACCTGATAAAGCCACACGGGGCTGGACAGCACGATTCCACCTGCGACACAGGCGATGACCGCGAGCGTGAACGGTGACACCACGCCGTCGTTGACGATCATCGTCTGCGCGTCCGGCCGCAGGCGCTTGAGCTCGTCGACCGCCGAGTAGTACGGGGCCATGATGATGGCGATCAGTTCGGTGTAGAACAGGATGCAGGAGAGGGCGGCAATGGTGATGGCCAGCGCGGAGACGGTCACGCGGTAGCGCAGCTCCCGCAGATGGTCCGTCAGCGACATCGTGCCGCCGGGGCCGCCGTCCGGGGGCCGCAGCCAGGCGAGCCGACGCGGCTTCGTCGCCGGCTCAGTGGGTGCGGCGGACACGATCAGCTCTCGGCGGGGGGCTTGCGATCGATCTCGGGCTGAACGATCTCGGCGTCGACGACCTCATCCGTGGAGGTCTTGGGCTCCTCGACGCTCTTGACCTCTTCCTTGAACTCGCGGATCGAACGGCCGACTCCCTTGCCCAGGCCCGCCAGACGCGAGCCTCCGAACAGCAGCAGGGCAACGGCCAGAATGATGAGCCATTCCATCCCTCCGGGCATGAATGATTCTCCTGTCTGCAGCGGCGCGCCACTGCGAGTGATGGTGTTCAGTCTACTTCAGTGATCTCGAGGGCAGATCGAGCTGTCCGATGAGGACGCCGATCTCCTCGGCGCGCTTCCTGACGACTGCGACCTCGGCCATCACGTCGTCCATCTTGTGCCTCAGCATCACGGCGTACACCGCGACGGCGACGAACCCCAGCACGGCGATGCCGCCCACTACCGCTACCCAGATCACCGGGCCGATGCTACCCGACCGCGTCGGGGTAGAGGGCAAGGGCCTCAACGGCCGCGGCCCTCGCCGCCGCGCTCATCGCGTCGTCCGAGACGGATCGGACCTGGTCGCCGAGGCGCAGGAGCAGCGACACCGCCCACTGGGTCGATGCCACGGGGAAGGTGACCTCGATCCCGTCCGCCGATTCCTGGACCGACGTGGTCGGAAAGTACTCGGTGATCCAGCGGGCGCTCGGGGCCACCGTGATCGTCAGCCGCCTCGCCACGTCGTCGAACCAGGCCGACGGGGGCTCGCCTCGATCGTCCGCCTTGTCGTCGAGCACGTCCACACCCTCGATGCGGTCCAGCCGGAAGGACCTCCAGGCTTCGCGGGGCCTGCTCCACGCGTCGAGGTAGGTGAAGCCTGCGACGAAGTGGAGCCGGGCCGGTTCGACGACGGCCTCCGATGGCCCGGTGCGCCCCGGGGTGCGGTAGGTCAGGCGCACCGCGCGGCGCGCCGCGATGGCGGCGGCCAACTCGGAGCGCCGGCCCGGGTCGGTCGCGGCCACGGCCACCTGGACCCGCTGCCCCTCCCTTCCGACTGCGGCCTCGAGCTTGGCCAGGGCGGAACGGGCGGCGTCCGATTCCCCCGCCACCTCCACCACGAGGCGCAGCGCGGCAAGCAGGCCCGCTGCCTCGACGGGCCGGAGGCGCAGTGGTCGACGGAGGACCTCGGCGTTGCGGAAGTAGACGTGCCCCTCCTCCCGGGCGGCCTCGATGTCGACGTCGAACAGGTCGTCGTAGTAGCCCCCCGGCAGCCCGCAGAACTGCAACACCTCCAGGTCCCTGACCACCTGGGCGGGTGTCGTGCCGAAGACCCGTGCCACCTCCGCCACGGCCACGCCCTGGTGGGCGGACAGGTAGGGCACCATCCGCAGCATCCGCGCAACCTGCTCCTCGGCCCTCACGACGCCATCCTCCTCAGCCGCTCGATGACCTGGCGGCGCAGGTCCGGGGGCGCGAGCACGATCGCATCTGTCCCGGAGGCCGCCACCTCGTCGACGATGGCGCTCTCACTGCTCAGTCGAATCCGGTGGGCGCTGAAACCCGGCGGCAGTTCGGCAGGCCACTCGACCGGCTCGATCGCCTGCCAGGCGTGCGCGGCGTCATTCCGGAGGCCGATCACCGCGGTCACCTCAAAGGTGGGTTCGAGGCGGGCCGCCCTGTCGTCGACGTCGTCGGGCACGACGAAGGAGCCGGGTTTCCCCGTGCGGCCGGCCGGGGCCGTCATCCGGCCCAGCTTGAAGAAGCGGTCAGCCTGCCGATCCGGGTCCAAGCCGAAGACGTACCACTGTCCGCGCCGCTGGATCAGCTTCCAGGGTTGGAGCCGCCGCGGCGCCCCGCCGTACCCGAAGCTCACCTCGGTACGGGTGAGGACCGCCTCGTAGACCTCGTCGAAGTTGGGGTCGCGGACCGCCACGCGCGGCGCCACAGTGGGGACCAGAGCCGGGTCCGGGGCCGCCCCGCCGGCCTGGAGGGTCTCGAACGCCTGCGCGGTGTGCTCCGCGGCGACGGAGTCCTGCCAGACCTGCCCCGCCACCCCCAGGGACGCCAGTTCCTCCGGGGTGAACGTCAGCGGGGGGAGCTCGAACTCGCTGCGGATGATCCGGTAGCCGCTCTCCTCGTCGGAGTCGGGGTTGTTCGAGCCCGTCTCGATGGGCACGCCCAATCCGCGCAGGTCCTCCTTGTCGCGTTCGAACTGGCGCTCGAAGCCCACCACCGTCCCGCCGCGGTAGCCCTCCACCATGTGACGCAACTCGCGTTTGGTCAGGTAACGGCGGGTGCTGAGCAGCGCGATGAGCAGGTTCAGCAACCGCTCGGATTTCCTCGCCGACATGACACCTCCGCCACCCAGGCTATCTGCACCGGGGTCTCGGAGGCGTCAACCCGCCTAGGGGTGGCAGCATGGACGACGTGCCCCACGTCGACCGCTACGCGCCCAGCCCCACCTCGGACCTGCACGTCGGCAACCTGCGCACAGCTCTGGCTGGATGGCTGCTGGCCCGTCACGCGGGCGGGTCATGGCTGATGCGGATCGAGGACCTCGACGCACAGCGGGTGCGGGCCGCCGACGGCGTGGAGGCCCGGCAGCTTGCCGACCTCCGTGTCCTGGGGCTCACCTGGGACGGAGAGGTGCTCCGCCAGTCGGAGCGCCTGGACCTGTACCGGGACGCGGTGGCGTCGCTGCCCACCTACGAGTGCTACTGCACTCGCCGCGAGATCGCGGAGGCGTCCTCGGCGCCGCACGGGGCCCATCGACCATATCCCGGCACCTGCAGGGGGCTCACCGCCGCTGAGCGGGCCGAGCGCAGGAGAGCCCGCCCGCCTGCCATCCGGGTGGACTCGCGCGGGGAGAGCTACACCGTCGAGGACGCCACGGCCGGATCTGTCACCGGCCTGGTCGACGACTTCGTCCTGGTCCGCAACGACGGGCAGTTCGCGTACAACCTCGCCTCGGTGGTCGACGACATCGGCTCTGCCGTCACGCACATCACCCGCGGCGAGGACCTGCTGGCGTCCGCGCCACGTCAGGCCTGGCTCACCGAACGCCTGGGTGCGCGCCCCGCACGGTACGCGCACGTGGGGTTGGTGACCAACGAGCAGGGCCGCCGTCTCGCCAAACGCGACGGTGCGGTGTCGTTGGCAGACCTGGGAGACCACACCCCGGCCGACGTGATGGCCCTTCTGTGCACATCGCTGGGGCTGGACGGCTGCCGCACGGCGCAGGAAGCGCTGGCCGCCATGCCAGGCGACCAGCGCTTCTTCTCGTCCGCTGTGTGGGGAGGCGGGATGCTCCGCCCGCTCAGCCCTGCACGTTGAGGATGTCGATCACGTAGACCAGCGTCTGAGCGGGTGCGAGTGTGGGCGTCGCCTGCGGCAGTCCGTCCGGGTAGGCCATGGCCGGGGGCACCACCAGCATGACGCGGGAGCCGCCGGTCTGACCCAGCAGGCCCTCGGTCCAGCCGGGGATCAGATTGGCCAGGGGGCCCTCCTGTGGCTGCCAGGCATCCTGCCAGAGCTGTCCGTCCGCGTAGGTCCAGGCGCGGTAGCGCACCTGGATGGTGGAGGCCTCGGTAATGGCCGCCCCGGGACCCTTGATCAGGGGCGCGACGGTCAGCTCAGCCGGGGCCGCGACCCCGTCCACCACTGTCAGCTCCGGCTTGCCGTCGGTCATGGTGACGGTGGGCAGACCAGCGGCCGGGGTGACAGCCTCGCCGGTGGCGTCGTCGAAGTTGGCCGAGAGGATGTCCACGACGAAGACGATCGAATCACCGGCGGAGATGCTGCCGTCCTGGGTGCCGTCGGGGTAGCCGTCCTCGCTGGGCATCGCGATGAGCACTCGCGAACCCACCGCCTGTCCCTCGAGTCCCTTCTGGAAGCCCGCCACGACCCCCTCGAGGGAGAAGGTGGCGGCCTCGCCGCGCTCGTAGGAGCTGTCGAAGACCTCACCCGTGGTGCCGTTGACGCCCACATAGTTCAGCGTGACCACCGAGCTGGCGGACAGCTTCTGCGCGCCGCCCTCCCGCAGTACCTGCGACTGGGTGGAGGAGATGCCCCACGGGGCCGGCACGGTGATCTCCGGGACGTCCCCGTCGCTGACCTCGATCAGGCTGAGATCAGCCGACGGGCTCACCGACACGGCCGGGCTGGCGCTTGCGCTCGGAGAAGCGCTTGCGGAAGCCACCGACGGCGAAGCCGAGGGCGAGTCTGTGCCCTCCGGGCTGGTGCAGGCGGTGAGGGCGATCAGGGACGCCGTGGCCGTGGCCAGGACGGCGCGGCGCAGCGTGCGGGCGGAGAATGTCACGCCGGAATGTTAACCCAGCGCCCCAAACCTGTTCACATCCCCACCAGGTCGAGCAGCGCCCCCAGCTCCTCGCGGGTGACGTCGCGGGTCTCCCCCGGGCGCAGGTTGCCGAGCCTAATCGGGCCGATCTCGGTGCGTGAGAGCCTGTCGACCGGGTGGCCGACGGTGTCCATCATGCGGCGGACGATGCGGTTGCGGCCCTCGTGCAACGTGATGGCCAGGAGGGTGCGGTCCTGGCCACGGGAGATGAGTTTGACCTTGTCCGGGCGGACCGGGCCGTCCTCGAGGGTGACGCCCTTCTCGAGGCGCCGGATGATCCTGTTGTCCATCACGCCCGCGGCCTGCACCGTGTAGGTCTTGGGGACCTGGTAGCTCGGGTGGGCCAGGCGGTGCGCGAAGTCGCCGTCGTTGGTGAGGACGATCAGCCCTTCGGTGTCGGTGTCGAGGCGGCCCACGTGGAACAGCCGTTCCTTGGTGGCCGGCAGGTAGTCGCTCAGCGTGGGGCGACCTTCGGGGTCCTCCAGCGTGGAGACCACGCCTCTGGGCTTGTTCAGGACGAGGTAGAGGTGCCTGCGGGGCGGGGGGATCCGGGAGCCGTCGACGCGGATCTGGTCTGTTTCCGGGTTGACCCGACGGCCCTGTTCGGTGACCACCTTGCCGTTGACTTCGACGCGGCCCTCGTCGATGAGAATCTCACTGGCGCGGCGCGACGCGATTCCCGCCGCCGCCAGCACCTTCTGCAACCGCGTGCCCTCGGTCTCCTCAGCCATCGCTGCCCTCGCTCTCAGGCCCGGCCCCGGCGGCCTCAACGGCGGCCAGCTGACCAAGCTCAGCCTCCAAGGCTACGGCGTCCGGCAGCAGCGGCGCCAAGTCGGGCAGTTCTTTCAGCGAGTTGAGCCCCAACTTCTGCAGGAACAGCGGCGTGGTAGCGAAGGTCATGGCTCCGGTCAGGTGGTCCTCGCCCGACTCGCGGATGAGGCCGCGCACGAGCAGCGTCTTCACGACGCCGTCGACGTTGACGCCCCGCACAGCCGAGATCCGACCCCTGGAGACGGGCTGCAGATAGGCGATGACCGACAGCGTCTCCAGCGCGGCCTGCGTGAGGCGCGCCCGCTGATCCGAGACCAGCCATGCCTCCAGCACATCGGAGAGGTCCTCCCTGGTGGCGAACCGCCAGCCCCCGGCGACGGCACGCAGCTGGATCCCGCGACCGTGCAGCTCGTAGAACCGCGCGATGGCCTCCAACTCGCCCTGCACCTCCGCCGACGGCGCCTCCAGCGCGGCTGCCAACTCGTCGGCCGGCACCGGTTCGGTGGCCATCAGCAGCATGGCCTCCAGCGCGGCTGCGATACTCATGCGTCCTCCAGTTCGGGTTGTGGACCGTAGTCGTCGGTGACCTCGACGGCGGCCTGATCGCCGGCTGTCCACCGGACGGTCAGTTCGCCCAGCGGCGACATCTGGTCCAGGGACACCTGCTGGGCCCGGAACAGCTCGAGGATCGCCAGGAAGCGGACCACGACGGTGAGTCGGTCGCAGCCGCCGACGAGCGCCCGGAACGAGGCGGAACCGTCGCGGCGGAGCCGGTCGGCGAGGAGGTTGGCCTGCTCGGCCAGGCTCACCGTGGAGCCGTGGAGGTGGGCCAGCTCCACCACGGGCTCTGGCCTGGGCGCCATGGCCGCCGCGGCCAGCCGTGCCACGTCGGCGGGGCTGAGGCCCAGCTCAACCTCGGGCATCACGCCGCGGAACTTGTCTTCGAGGCCTCCCGGGCGCCAGTGGATGGAGTCGGCGGCCGTCATGGTTTCGGCCAGCCACGTCGCGATCTGTTTGAACGCCCGATACTGCAGGAGCCGGGCGAACAGGAGGTCCCGGGCCTCGAGCGCCGCGTAGTCCTCCGGGTCGGTCACCTCGCCGCCGGGCAGGAGCCGAGCCGCCTTGAGGTCCAACAGCGTCGAGGCCACGACGAGGAATGCGCTGGTCTTCTCCAGGTCCCACACTGCGCCCCCCAGCTTCACGTGGGAGATGAACTCGTCGGTCACCTGTGACAGCGCCACCTCGGTGACGTCCAGCTCACGGCGCGAGATCAGGTGCAGGAGCAGGTCGAAGGGCCCTTCGAAGTTCCTCAGGTGCACCTCGAAGCCGTCCACCCCATCGTGGCGCTCCATCGCAGTGGCGCGGCTCACTGCTGTGTGAGCTCGCTCACCAGGAAGCTGTCGCCGCCGTTGGCAGTCAGGTCCGCGATGGCCCGCGAGACCGCCAGCCTGACGATCCGCCCCCGGTCCACCCGGATACCGTGCTCGCGGCGTAGCTGCCCGTTGGCATCCTCCAGGGCGATGAGTTCATCATCGCTGAAGTAAACCGTGATCTTCTGCGAGTGCCGGACCCGTCCAGTGGCACGGGGCGTGGCCTCGCCGTCGTCCCGGGCCTCAGGCTCGGCAGCGGCGTTCTGCTGCGTCTCCGCCTGCACTGGCTCGCGGGTGGGTCGGAACAGCTCGGATGCTCCGGGCAGTGAGGCGCGTCGCTTCACTGGTCCTGGCATCGCAGCAGCACCTCCCGGGCGAGTTGGCGGTAGGCTTCCGCTCCCGGCGAGGCCGTCGCATAGGTGGTGATGGGCTCTCCCGCGACGGTGGTCTCGGGGAACTTGATGGTGCGGCGGATGACCGTGTGGAACACCTCGTCGCCGAACGCCTGCACCACGCGCTCCAGCACCTCGCGACCATGCAGCGTGCGGGCGTCGTACATCGTGCCGAGGATGCCGAGCAGCTGGAGGTCTGGGTTCAGCCGATCCTGCACCTTGGAGATGGTGTCGGTGAGCAGGGCGATGCCGCGCAGCGCGAAGAACTCACACTCCAGCGGCATGATCACGTAGTCGCTGGCCGTGAGCGCGTTGATGGTGAGCAGCCCCAGGCTGGGCGCGCAGTCGATCAGGATGAAGTCGTAGTGGGGGCGCAATTTGGACAGCACGCGCAGCAGGGTCTGCTCGCGGGCCACCTCGCTGACGAGCTGCACCTCGGCCGCAGACAGGTCGATGTTGCTGGGGAGCACATCGAGGCCCTCGACGCTGGTCTGGGTGATCACGTCCATCGCGTCGATGCCCCGGGTGAGCAGCAGGTTGTAGATCGACAGATTGAGGGTGTGGGGGTTCACGCCGAGCCCGACCGACAGCGACCCCTGCGGATCGAAGTCCACCAGGAGCACCGAGCGGCCGAGCTCCGCCAGCGCCGCGCCCAGGTTGATGGTGGTGGTGGTCTTCCCCACGCCGCCCTTCTGGTTGCACATCGACACGATGGTGGCGTGCTTGCGTCCCGGCGCCACCGGCAGTGGCTCAGGAAACACGGGAAGGGGGCGCCCGGTGGGTCCCATGGTCCCCGAATCCACCAGCGTTGAAGGCCCGGGCGCGTCCGGGACGTTGAATGTGGGCGCCTCGAACAGCCCGTCTTCAGCCACCTGTCGGCCTCCTCGTCTCAGTGTCCGATTCAGCCTAGTATGCCGTGCCCTGCATCCCTGACGTGGGTCGCACCGTCAGCGGGCCCGCGGATGCGCTGCGGCATGTACCTCGCGGAGGTGCTCGATGGTGACCAGGGTGTAGATCTGGGTCGTCGCCACCGAGGCGTGGCCCAACAACTCCTGCACCACGCGCAGGTCCGCCCCGCCGTCGAGCAGGTGGGTGGCGAAGGAGTGCCTGAGGGAGTGCGGCGAGACATCCACTGCGATCCCGGCCGCCGCGGCCGCGCGCTGAAGGACGGCCCAGGCCGATTGGCGGCTGAGCCGCTTCCCCTGCTGGTTCAGCAGCAGCGCAGGGTCGTGTCGTGACGCCGCACCCGCGAGGACCGGCCGTGACCTCACCAGGTACGCGTCAAGTGCCTGAGCCGCGTAGGACCCGAGGGGGACGGCCCGCTCCTTGCTGCCCTTGCCGCGCAGCCGCAGCCCGGCGTCCGGGGCAGCGAGGGCGGCCGTCGCCTCGTCGACGTCCATTCCGCATACTTCGGAGACGCGGGCGCCCGTGCCGTAGAGGAGCTCCAGAAGCGCCGCGTCCCGGAGTCCGACCACCTCCGACCGGTCCGGTGCGTCGAGGATCCGCGTCACCTCGTCGACGCTGAGTGCCTTGGGGAGGCGCTGCTCGAGCTTGGGCGGGGAGATATCGGCGGCGGGGTTCGTCTCCGCCATCCCCTCGTCAGCCGCGAACTGGTGCAGGGTGCGGATGCTGGCCACATGCCTCGCCACGGACGACCTGGCCTGCACGGCGCTGAGCTCCCGGACATAGGCGCTCACCTCGACGGGGGTGACCTCGCCGATGGCCTCGATGCCACGCCCCGCCAGGAAGGCGGCGTAGCCGGTCAGGTCGCGGCGATAGGCGGCGATCGTGTTGGCCGCCAGTCCCCGCTCCACCCGCGCGTGGTTGAGGTAATCGGCCACCGCGTCGGTGACGCTGCTCACTCCCGGATCGGCCACGGGGCGCTGGGGGCCCGCAGCCGGTCCACCGATCCGGTCAGGCGCGCCACCTCGAGGGCCAAGACGCCGGCGACCAGCGTGGGGCTCTGACAGCGGCCCCCCATCACCGCGGCGACCAGCTCGGCGCGCGGCACCCACTCCCATGTCATGTGCGCCTCCTCGCCCTCCAGGACGAAGCCGACGGGGCGCTCCGCCGGGGCAAGGTCGCGGGCGAGGAAGATCCTCAGCGACTCCTCACAGGCGCCCGGCGTGGTGCACATGTCCACCAGGACGTCCCATCGCGACGCCTGAAGCTCCGCCTCCTCGGCGAGCTCGCGCTGGGCCGCAACCACCCACTCCTCCCCGTCGAGGTCGAGGAGCCCGGCGGGGATCTCCACCAGCTCCATCCGTACCGGGTGCCGGTACTGGCGCAGGACCGCGATGTCGTCGCTGTCCTGCCTCCATGCCACCACGGCCACCGCCCCGGGGTGGGTGAGGTACTGCCTGTCCATCACCTCGCCCGACGGCGTGGTCACCTGTTCGTCGACGAACGCGGACACCCGCCCCTCGCCCAGGACGGTGCGGGACCGGACCGGCCAGCTCATCGGCTCGTCAGTTCGCATCGGCGCTGGACTCCCGTCGGGCGAGGGCGGCCTCGATGAGCCCGACGAAGAGGGGGTGTGGCCGGGTGGGCCTGGATTTCAGTTCGGGGTGGGCCTGCGTGCCCACGTAGTAGGGATGGACCGCCTTCGGGAGCTCGACGAACTCGACGAGCCGCCCGTCCGGGGAGGTGCCGGAGATGACGAGCCCCGCCTCCTCCAGCTGACCGCGGTAGGCGTTGTTGACCTCGTAGCGGTGACGGTGCCGCTCCGTCACCCGCAGCGCGCCGTACGCCGACGCCACCACGCTGCCCTCGACGAGGACGGCCGGATAGGAGCCGAGCCGCATGGTGCCGCCGAGGTCTCCCCCGCCGTCGACGATGCTGACCTGCTCGGCCATCGTGGCGATCACGGGGTGGTGGGTGTGGGGGTCGAACTCGCTGGAGGCCGCGTCACCGATGCCGGCGAGGCTACGGGCGGCCTCGATCACCATGCACTGGAGCCCGAGACACAGGCCGAGGGTGGGGATGCGGTGCTCACGGGCGTAGGTGAGCGCACCCAGCTTCCCCTCCACGCCGCGGATGCCGAATCCGCCCGGCACGCAGATGGCGTCGACATCGGAGAGCCGGCTCGCCGCCCCCTCGGGGGAGTCGCATTCATCGGAGGCGACCCACCGGATCTTCACGCTGGCCCAGTGGGCGAATCCGGCGGCCCGCAGCGCCTCGGACACCGACAGGTACGCGTCCGGCAGGTCGATGTACTTCCCGACGAGGGCCACCGTGAGCGCGTGCCGGGGATGCTCGACGCGCTCGAGAAGGTTGTTCCACGGCTTCCATTTCACATCCCGGAAGCTGAGGTTAAGGCGGCGGACCACATACGCGTCGAGGCCCTCGTCGTGGATGACCCTGGGGATGGCATAGATGCTGGGCGCATCAGGGCAGCTGACCACCGCCTCCTCGTCGACGTCGCACATGAGGGCGATCTTCCGCTTGAGCGGCTGCGAGATCTCCAGCTCCGAGCGGCACACGATGGCGTCGGGCTGGATGCCCACCTGGCGGAGCGCTGCGACCGAGTGCTGGGTGGGCTTTGTCTTCATCTCCCCCGAGGGCTTGATGTAGGGAACCAGGGAGACGTGCAGGAAGAACACGTTGCCGCGGCCGATCTCGTGACGGACCTGCCGGGCGGCCTCCAGGAAGGGCAGCGATTCGATGTCGCCGACGGTGCCACCGATTTCGTGGATCACGACGTCGACGCCCTCGGCCTCCATGGCCATCATGCGGTCGCGGATCTCGCCGGTGATGTGCGGGATGACCTGCACGGTGTCGCCCAGGTAGTCGCCGCGCCGCTCCTTCGCGATGACGGTCGAGTAGACCTTGCCGGTGGTCACGTTGGCATCGCCGGTGAGGTTGACGTCCAGGAACCGCTCGTAGTGGCCGATGTCCAGGTCCGTCTCGGCGCCGTCTTCAGTGACGAACACCTCGCCGTGCTGGAACGGGTTCATGGTCCCCGGGTCGACGTTGAGGTAGGGATCCAGCTTCTGCATCGTCACGCGGAGCCCACGTGCGACCAGGAGGTTGCCGAGGCTGGAGGCCGTGAGCCCCTTGCCGAGCGACGACACCACTCCGCCGGTCACAAAAATATGCTTGGTGATCTTCGAGTTCTCCACGGAACTTCAGCCTATGGGGTTGAGGGCGCCGAAGTACAGCCGCGCCGGGGGTCGAAACGAGAACGTAACACCTTGGGCGTTACCGGTGGCGGGCCCTCTCCAGCAGCTCCGCGGCGTGCTCCACGCCCTTCTCCGAGGAGGCCTGGCCGCCCATCATCCGGGCCAGCTCCGCGGCCCGCTCGTCCTCGTCGAGCCGCCTGACCCCTGAGGTGGTGACCTGACCGTCCGAGGACTTGTGGACCACGAAGTGTGCGTCGGCGAAGGCCGCCACCTGCGCCAGGTGGGTGACGACGATCACCTGGGACCGCAAGGCAAGCCGCTGCAGCCGCCGACCGATCTCCAGACCCACGGCACCGCCCACCCCGGCATCCACCTCGTCGAAGACGAAGGTGTGGCCCTCCGCGCCCGAGGCGAGCACCACCTCCAGCGCCAGGCGGACCCGCGACAACTCACCGCCAGAGGCCACCTTGCCCAGCGGCGCGGGCGAGGAGCCCGGATTGGCTGAGAACAGGAGCTCGATCCGGTCCGCCCCGTGCGGTCCCAGCGGCGCCTCCCCCACTTCGAAGCGCAGCTCGGCGTGCGGCATGGCCAGCGCCGCGAGCTCGTCCCGGACCCGGGTGGACAGCTCGGTCGCGGCCCGTCGCCGGGCCTCGGAGATGGCGGCGGCATCGGCGGCCAGCTGCGCGTCCAGCTGGGTCAGGCGGGTGCGCAGCTCTGTGATCCTCTCGTCGCTCCCGACGAGCTGTCCAAGCCGATCCTCCGCCGCGTCGGCCCACTCCAGCACCTCCTCGACGGTGGCGCCGTACTTGCGGGTCAGACCGGCCAGCTGCGCGCGGCGCGCCCCCACCGCCTCCAGGCGCAGCGGGTCGGCCACAAGGTCGTCCAGGTAGCCCGCCACCTCGGCCGCCAGGTCGTTGGCCAGCATGCCCAGCTCCACCGCGCGCGCCGCGAGGGCGCCGGCCCGGTCGTCGCGGTCAGCCAGCTGCGCGAGCGCCTTGCGCGCCTCACCGAGGAGCGCGACGGCGCTGGGCGCGTCGTAGTCCGTCTCGGAGCCGCTGAGGTCCTGCTGGGCGAGGCTGCCGAGGCGTCGCAGGTCGTCGAGGTCCATGAGGAGCGATTGCTCCGCCGCCAGAGCCCGGTCCTCGCCCGGCTGCGGGTCGACGGACCTGATCTCCCCGAGCCCGAATCGCAGCATGTCGGCTTCGCGTGCCCGGGCCATCGCCTCGTTCTCGAGCAGGTGCAGCTCGGAGGCGGCGTCGCGGCGCTCGGCGTAGGCGAGACGGTAGTGCGCCAGCTGAGGGGGACGTGCATGGGCGTCGAGCAGGTCGCGCTGGCGGTCAGGGGAGGACAGGCGTAGCTGCCCTGACTGGCCGTGGATGGTGGCGGCGTCGCTGATCAGGTCCGCGAGCGCGGCGACCGGGACGCCGGCGCCCCCCACCACGGCCCGTGACCGCCCGGTGGCCGACACCTGCCGGAGGGTGATCACCTCACCGTCGTCCGCGTCTCCGCCCAGCCCACGGACGCGCTCCACCATCCAGGGGGGAAGGACCCACCGGCCCTCCACGACGGCACGGTCGCGGCCGCGGCGCACGATGCCGGCATCGGCACGCGCCCCCAACAGGTGCCCGAGCCCGGCCACGACCATGGTTTTGCCTGCACCGGTCTCGCCGGTGAGTGCGGTCAGCCCGGGGCCGAGCTCCAGCTGGGCCTCGTCAACCACCCCGAATGCCGTCAACCGCAGCGCGGCAAGCATCAGCGATCGCTCCGCTTCCGCCATCCGTCGATGGGGAGGGCGAACTTCTTCACGAGCCGCGTGGTGAACGGCTGCTCTCCGATCCTCGCGATGCGCACCTGATGACGGTGTGAACGCACGCTCACCCACTCCCCTGGGGCCAGATCGTGGCTGCGTCGCCCGTCGCACCACAGCATGCCGAGGGTGTGGGAGTCATCAGGGAGTTCGAGTTTCACCACCGACGAGGGGCTGAGCACCATCGGCCGGTTGAAGAGTGCGTGCGCGGCCAGCGGCACCACCAGCATGGCCCGGACGTCCGGCCACACCACCGGACCGCCGGCCGAGAACGCGTAGGCGGTGGATCCGGTGGGCGTTGCCACAAGCACGCCGTCGCACCCCCACCGCGACAGTGGTCGCTCGTCGATGCTGACGAGCACGTTGAGCATGCGCTCCCGGGCCAGCTTCTCCAGCGACACCTCGTTGACGGCCATCGAGGACCAGGTGAGGTCCCCCCCGGCGTCGCGCACCTCCACCTGCAGGGCAAGCCGCTCCTCCACTAGGTACAGCCGGTGGGCAACCACCCCTGGGAGTGCGTGGATGTCTGAGGGCTCCAGCTCGGCCAGGAATCCCACGTGCCCCAGATTCACGCCGAGCAGCGGCACGCCGAGCGGCAGCGCCCACTCGGCCGCTCGCAGGATGGTGCCGTCACCTCCGAAGACGACGGCCAGCTCTGCTGGGGTTCCGTCCAGCGGGTGGATCCGTGCGCTCGGCACCCTGCCCCGGAGCCGGTCGAGGTCGTTGGGGAAGACGATGAACCCGAAGCCCATGGCGTGAAGGTCTGAGATGAACTGCGCCGCCTTGTCGATGGCCTCATCGCGCTCCGGGTGGACGAGCACCGCCACAGTTCGTTGCATCACCCCTCCACCCTACCGAGTGAGATGCACGAAGTACTCCACGTTTCCGGACGCCCCTGGGAGGGCGCTGCGGGCACGCCAGCGCTCGCTCCACCCCAGCTCGTTGGCTGCCAGCACCACATCGTCGACGCAGCGGCGTCTGGCGTCGTCGTCGCGGACCAGTCCGCCGCTGCCCAGGAGTTCCCGTCCAACCTCGAATTGCGGCTTGACCAGCAGTAACGCCTCCCCATCGGGCGCCAGAACGGAGAGGAGTTGCGGCAACAGCAGGCGCAGGGAGATGAACGACACGTCGCCGACGACGAGGTCCACCGGCACACCGTCGATGTGGTCCAGGTTCAATGAGCGGAGGTTGAGTCCTTCGTGGACCCGCACCCGCGGATCTGCCCGGAGCGCGGGGGCCAGCTGCCCGTGGCCCACGTCGACGGCGTAGACCAGCGACGCACCTCGCTCGAGGCAGACCTGGGTGAAGCCGCCCGTGGAGGCGCCGGCGTCGAGCACGCGCCCCTGCACGGAGATCCCCGCTCCGTCCAGCGCTCCGATGAGCTTGTGGGCCGCGCGGGAGACCCACGGCTCGGCGTCGGCGGTGAGGACATCGGCTGGGCCGACGGGTGTGGACGGTTTCCTCACCACGCGCCCGTTGACGGTGGCGCGCCCATCGGCGATCAGGAGGGAGGCGTGTGTCCGCGACCGGGCGAGGCGGCGGTCGACGAGCGCTAGATCAAGCCTCACGGCCCATGCCGGGGATACCCGGCTGGCCAACGCCGGGGTCGTTGTTGAGCACGCCCGCGAGGACTGCCTGTGCCTCGGTCAATCTCGCGGTCTGCTCCTCCACAGGCAGCTCCTCGACGCCCTCGAGGCCGGCCATGACGCTGACGACCACCTCGCTGCGGCGCACGTCCGACGGCGCGGCGGCGCGCGGCGTGGGGACGCTCACCTGAGTGTGTCGAGGGAGTTCAGCACGGCCGAGATGTCGACGCCGTAGCGCCATCTGGCCTGCAGCCCAGCCCAGAGGGCATCGAGCTGCTCGTCCCGGGTCACCGGCTTCGTCGAGAGGTAGCCGTGGTCGTCCATGAGGTCGACTTCCTGGTAGCCGCAGACAAACCGCTGCCCGATGATCTCCACCTCGCGCGGAGGCTCCAGCAGGGCGGAGGCGTCGTAGCCGATGTAGGTGGGCCGGTACTCGGGTCGAGCATCGGCGAGGTCTGCCTTGCCGTGGGCACCGGTGAAGACGAACAGGGAATCCATGGCCACCGTGTTGGCGCCGAGAATGTCCGTGTCGGTGCGATCCCCGACGAAGATCGGGCGGTCCGCGCCGATGCGCCGGACGGTTTCGTCAAGGAGTGGACGAAATGGCTTGCCGGCGATCTTGGGATCCACGTCCACGCAGACCCGCACCACGGCGAGCTGCGACCCGAGGCCGGGAACGATTCCGCGGTCCGACGGGCGGGTGAGATCCGGATTGGTGGCGTACCAGGCGGCCCCTCGCTGAACCGCCAGGGCGGCCTCTTCGAGCCGATGCCAGGCGATCGTCGGGCTGTACCCCTGCACGACGGCGACCGGGTCATCGTCGAGTGAGCCGACGACGGTGAACCCGGCCCCGCTCAACTGTTCCTCGAGCGCGTTGGTCCCGACGGCGAGGACGCGAGATCCGGCGGGGAGGTCCGCCTCCAGCATGCGCAGCGTCGCCTGCGTCGAGTTGACCACGTCGCCCTCCTCCGCATGGATGCCGAGTTCCGTCAGGTGTTCTGCCACCGTCGCGGGGGTGCGTGCGGCGTTGTTGGTGACGAAGCCCAGGCGGGTGCCACGTGAGCGGAGCTCGTCGAGCGCCTCGGCAACCCCCTCGACGGCGTAGGGGCCCAGGTAGATCACCCCGTCGAGATCGAACAGCGCCGCGTCATAGGCGGCTGCCAAGGCCAGCATCAGTCCTGCTCCTCCTCCGCGACACCGCCGTCTTCGGCGGCCCGCTCCTCGTCCTCATCAGCGCCCGAAGGCTCATCCTCGCTGAGCTGCTCATCATCGACGCCCTCAGCCTCGACGTCACGCTCGGGCTCCGGCTCAACCTCCAGGTCGAGCTGGGGGTCCGGCTCGAAGTCGAGCTCCGGCTCAACCACCTGGAGTTCGGGTTGGTCGTCCTCGAGTTCGGGTTGCTGCGGCTCGGCCTCGGTGTCGCGAGAATCGTCGTCCTCGTCACCCTCGGGTTCGTCGCCCTCGAGTTCCGAATCCTCTGGCTCGACCTCGGTGTCGCGAGACTCATCGCCCACATCACCCTCGGACTCGTCGTCATCCTCCTCGTCAGGCGTGAAGTCTGGCAGGACCACACCGTCGAGCTGAGCGATTCGATCCGAGGTGTCCAGCTCCGCGCCCTGATCGAGGGCCGCCGCAGAGCTGAACCACTCCCGGGCTCCCTCCACATCGCCCTCCTCCTCGAGAAGGTTGGCGTAGGCGTAGCGGAGACGTGCCTGGCCGAACGGGGGCCCGACCTTGCGGCTGATCGCGGCCTGCAGAAGTCGCATTGCCTCAGCCCGCTGGCCGAGATCGGCGCGGATGCCCGCCTCAACCAGGAGGCACTCCATCCTCAGCCACATGTCCTTGGTCTTCGGATCGAGCTCGGCCAGGACCTCGAGGGCATCGCGCGGCCGGCCGAGGGCGCGTTCACAGTCGGCGATGACGGGGATCAGCTGATCGCCCCCGGACATCCGACGAATCGCCCTGAATTCACGCAACGCGATCGCGTATTCACCGGCAGCGTAGGCGGTCTCCGCGGCCGCCTCGCGGACGATCGGGAGCCGGCCCGCTCTGCGCCTCGCGGCCTCAGCGTGCCGGAACGCGAGTTCGGGATCCTCGTCCACCAGCTGACCGGCTGCCCAGATGTGGGCTCCGACGATATCAGCCAGGTCCTTGGGCAGACCCTTCAGTTCGGCGCGCACGCCCACGGGCAACTCGGACTCCACGAAGCCCGACGGCGTCGCCGGTTCGTCGATCTTCGGTGCTGTCCCGGGGCGATAGGTGCGTTCTTCGCCGTCACGCTGAGTCCGCTGCGGGCGGTCACCACCCTCGGGGCGTGATCCACCACGGTTGTCATCCCGACGGGACCCACCACGGCTGTCGCCACGGTTGTCCCACTGACGACGCTCACCATCCGGACGCAACCCACCACGGTTGTCATCCCGACGAGGCCCGCCACGGTTATCGCTGCGGTTGTCCCACTGACGACGCTCACCATCCGGACGGGACCCACCACGGTTGTCGCCGCGGTTGTCCCACTGACGACGCTCACCATCCGGACGGGACCCACCACGGCTGTCGCCGCGGTTGTCCCACTGACGACGCTCACCATCCGGACGCAACCCACCACGGCTGTCATCGCGACGAGGCCCGCCACGGTTATCGCTGCGGTTGTCCCACTGGCGACGCTCACCTTCGGGGCGTGATCCGCCGCGGTTGTCGCTGCGGTTGTCCCAGTGACGGCGTTCGCCCTCGGGGCGTGATCCGCCACGGTTGTCATCGCGACGGGGTCCGCCGCGGTTGTCGCTGCGGTTGTCCCACTGGCGACGCTCACCATCCGGACGGGACCCACCACGGGTGTCGCCGGGGTTGTCCCACTGACGACGCTCACCATCCGGACGGGACCCACCACGGTTGTCGCCGCGGTTGTCCCACTGACGACGCTCACCATCCGGGCGTGATCCGCCGCGGCTGTCGCTGCGGTTGTCCCACTGACGGCGTTCGCCCTCGGGGCGTGATCCGCCACGGTTGTCATCGCGACGGGGTCCGCCACGGTTGTCGCTGCGGTTGTCCCACTGGCGACGCTCACCCTCGGGGCGTGATCCGCCACGGTTGTCCCACTCACGCCCACCTTCGGGGCGTGATCCGCCACGGTTGTCCCACTCACGCCCACCTTCGGGGCGTGATCCGCCGCGGTTGTCGCTGCGGTTGTCCCACTGGCGACGTTCACCCTCGGGGCGTGATCCGCCACGGTTGTCATCGCGACGGGGTCCGCCGCGGTTGTCGCTGCGGTTGTCCCACTGGCGACGTTCACCCTCGGGGCGTGATCCGCCGCGGTTGTCCCACTGACGACGCTCACCATCCGGACGCGACCCACCACGATCGTCGTCCCGGCGCGGAGCCCCACGGTTCTCCCCGCCCTGGCGACCTCCGTGGTCGCGCTGTGGTCGGCCGTCGCCGGCGCCTCGGCGATCGTCACTCGGTGTGGAGTTATCAGTAGACATACATCCATCTTCTCAGGCAAGGCCAGTTCCGCCCAATCGCTCACAGCATGAGACGCCAGAAGTCGGCCGTGAGTCCCAGGCGAACTCTGGGTGTGGAAAAACAAAAAACCCCCTGACCGAAGTCAGGGGGTTTTTTAAGTCCGGCGGCGTCCTAGTCTCCCACAAGGTCCCCCTTGCAGTACCATCGGCGCTGAGAGGCTTAACTTCCGGGTTCGGGATGGGACCGGGTGTTTCCCTCTCGCTATGGCCACCGAAACACTATTGAAATAGTGTCGGTAATCCGCGACAGTTTCAGTTGTCGACGGTTCCCGACCGTATCTCGGGAACCTCACAGTGGACGCGTAGCATCTTTGTAGAACAAGCCCTCGGCCTATTAGTATCGGTCAGCTCCGTGCATTGCTGCACTTCCACATCCGACCTATCACCCCATGGTCTATAGGGGGCCTTACCAGATTATTCTGTGGGAGCCCTCATCTTGAAGCGTGCTTCCCGCTTAGATGCTTTCAGCGGTTATCACTTCCCAACGTAGCCAACCAGCCGTGCTCTTGGTAGAACAACTGGCACACCAGAGGTTAGTCCGTCCCGGTCCTCTCGTACTAAGGACAGCTCTTCTCAAGACTCCTACGCGCGCAGCGGATAGGGACCGAACTGTCTCACGACGTTCTAAACCCAGCTCGCGTGCCGCTTTAATGGGCGAACAGCCCAACCCTTGGGACCGACTCCAGCCCCAGGATGCGACGAGCCGACATCGAGGTGCCAAACCATGCCGTCGCTATGGACGCTCGGGCAAGATCAGCCTGTTATCCCCGGGGTACCTTTTATCCGTTGAGTCCTGGCGCTTCCATGTGCCACCAGAAGATCACTAGTCCCGACTTTCGTCCCTGCTTGAGATGTCTCTCTCGCAGTCAAGCTCCCTTGTGCACTTACACTCGAAACCTGATTGCCAACCAGGCTGAGGGAACCTTTGGGCGCCTCCGTTACCTTTTAGGAGGCGACCGCCCCAGTCAAACTACCCATCAGGCACTGTCCCTGATCCAGATAATGGACCTAGGTTAGATAACCAAAGTGACCAGAGTGGTATTTCAACGATGACTCCACCTGAACTGGCGTCCAAGCTTCAAAGTCTCCCACCTATCCTACACAAGTCACTCCGATCACCAATACCAAACTATAGTGAAGGTCCCGGGGTCTTTCCGTCCTGCTGCGCGTAACGAGCATCTTTACTCGTAGTGCAATTTCGCCGAGTCCATGGTGGAGACAGCGCCCAAGTCGTTACTCCATTCGTGCAGGTCGGAACTTACCCGACAAGGAATTTCGCTACCTTAGGATGGTTATAGTTACCACCGCCGTTTACTGGGGCTTAAGTTCAAGGCTTCGCCGAAGCTAACCCTTCCCCTTAACCTTCCAGCACCGGGCAGGAGTCAGTCCGTATACATCGTCTTACGACTTAGCACGGACCTGTGTTTTTAGTAAACAGTCGCTTGGGCCTGGTCTCTGCGACCCTCGACGCTTTCGAAGTAAATTCTAATACGTCTCAGGTCCCCCTTATTCCGAAGTTACGGGGGTATTTTGCCGAGTTCCTTCACCATGGTTATCTCGATCGCCTTAGTATTCTCTACCTATCCACCTGTGTCGGTTTGGGGTACGGGCGGCTAATATCTCGCTCACGAAGCTTTTCTAGGCAGCATAGGATCACTCTTACGATTACCAAAGTAATCGACCCATCATGTCTCAGGCACATGAAACGCGGATTTGCCTACGTTTCGCCCTACGCACTTAGCCCGGGGATATCCAAACCCGAGAAGAGCTACCTTCCTGCGTCCCTCCGCAGCTTGCCTAATACAAGTTTGGGTCGCAGACTCAGTCAACCTCGGTCCGAAGACCTCCGTTGACCTTGCGTGCTTAGCATTACTCGCCTCAGCATTGGCGATATTTCGCCGGTACGGGAATATCAACCCGTTGTCCATCGACTACGCCTGTCGGCCTCGCCTTAGGTCCCGACTTACCCAGGGCAGATTAGCTTGACCCTGGAACCCTTGGATATTCGGCGGACGGGTTTCTCACCCGTCATTCGCTACTCATGCCTGCATTCTCACTCGTGTGCTCTCCACGGCTGGGTTACCCCGCCGCTTCACTGTGCACACGACGCTCCCCTACCCATCCATACAACCTTACGGTCATGCGTATGAATGCCATAGCTTCGGCGGATAACTTGAGCCCCGCTAAATTGTCGGCGCAGAATCACTTGACCAGTGAGCTATTACGCACTCTTTCAAGGGTGGCTGCTTCCAAGCCAACCTCCTGGTTGTCTCCGCAACTCCACATCCTTTTCCACTTAGTTATCGCTTAGGGGCCTTAGCTGATGATCTGGGCTGTTTCCCTCTCGACTATGAAGCTTATCCCCCACAGTCTCACTGCCGCACTCTCACTTACCGGCATTCGGAGTTTGACTGATTTCGGTAAGCTTTTGGGCCCCCTAGACCATTCAGTGCTCTACCTCCGGTAAGAAACATGCGACGCTGCACCTAAATGCATTTCGGGGAGAACCAGCTATCACGGAGTTTGATTGGCCTTTCACCCCTATCCACAGCTCATCTCCTCGGTTTTCAACCCAAGTGAGTTCGGGCCTCCACGACGTCTTACCGTCGCTTCACCCTGGCCATGGATAGATCACTCCGCTTCGGGTCTAGAGCATGCGACTGAATCGCCCTATTAGGACTTGCTTTCGCTACGGCTTCCCCACACGGGTTAACCTCGCCACATACCACTAACTCGCAGGCTCATTCTTCAAAAGGCACGCCGTCACCCTTGCGGGCTCCGACGGATTGTATGCGATCGGTTTCAGGTACTATTTCACTCCCCTCCCGGGGTACTTTTCACCTTTCCCTCACGGTACTTGTCCGCTATCGGTCACCAAGGAGTATTTAGGCTTAGCGGATGGTCCCGCCAGATTCATGCGGAATTTCAGGGGTTCCGCATTACTTGGGGTTACGCTCGAGAGTGAATAACTTACGTCTACAGGAGTGTTACCTTCTTTGCTGTGGCCTTCGCAGCACACTTCGACTTCGTTAATCATTTTTTACTCTCTGACTGCTTGACAGCACAGTCTGAACGGCCCCACTACACCCCAATTGCAACGCCTGTCAGCTATCACACAATTGAGGTTTGGCCTCTTCCGCTTTCGCTCGCCACTACTCACGGAATCACGGTTGTTTTCTCTTCCTGCGGGTACTGAGATGTTTCACTTCCCCGCGTTCCCTCCAACTGCCCTATGTGTTCAGGCAGAGGTTGCCGGACATGACTCCGGTATTTCAAGGTTTCCCTATTCGGAAATCCTCGGATCAAAGCTCGTTTACCAGCTCCCCGAGGCTTATCGCAGGTTACAACGTCCTTCTTCGGCTCTTGGTGCCAAGGCATCCACCGATCGCACTTAGTAGCTTGTTAATCTACAAAGATGCTCGCGTCCACTGTGAAGTTCTCAAGATACGGGCGGGCCCAGGCTGGCCGGCATCATAGATGCCTTTCGACCTGGTCCGCGTTGAAAGGGGTTGCTTGCGCAACCGACCCTTCAGGACCCAACAGCGTGCTCAGGTGTCGCTTCGACTGACTGACTTTCCACTCCTGATTGCTCAGGTTGTACTGACAGACCGACTCCACTTCACTTAATGGTCAATGTTCCACGATTCCGGTGCCTGCCTGACCGAAGACGAATGCTTCGGAATCAGACATTGGACTGAGACGCTATGCGCTCAGTCTGAGGCTCCTTAGAAAGGAGGTGATCCAGCCGCACCTTCCGGTACGGCTACCTTGTTACGACTTAGTCCTAATTACCGGTCCCACCTTCGACGGCTCCCTCCACAAGGGTTAGGCCACCGGCTTCGGGTGTTACCGACTTTCATGACTTGACGGGCGGTGTGTACAAGCCCCGGGAACGTATTCACCGCAGCGTTGCTGATCTGCGATTACTAGCGACTCCGACTTCATGGGGTCGAGTTGCAGACCCCAATCCGAACTGAGACCGGCTTTTTGAGATTCGCTTACCCTTGCAGGTTTGCAGCTCTTTGTACCGGCCATTGTAGCATGCGTGAAGCCCTGGACATAAGGGGCATGATGACTTGACGTCATCCCCACCTTCCTCCGAGTTGACCCCGGCGGTCTCCTATGAGTCCCCGGCATTATCCGCTGGCAACATAGGACGAGGGTTGCGCTCGTTGCGGGACTTAACCCAACATCTCACGACACGAGCTGACGACAGCCATGCACCACCTGTAAACCGACCATAAAGGGGCATCTATCTCTAGATGTTTCCGGCATATGTCAAACCCAGGTAAGGTTCTTCGCGTTGCATCGAATTAATCCGCATGCTCCGCCGCTTGTGCGGGGCCCCGTCAATTCCTTTGAGTTTTAGCCTTGCGGCCGTACTCCCCAGGCGGGGTACTTAATGCGTTAGCTGCGGCACGGAGAACGTGGAAGTCCCCCACACCTAGTACCCACCGTTTACGGCGTGGACTACCAGGGTATCTAAGCCTGTTTGCTCCCCACGCTTTCGCTTCTCAGCGTCAGGAAAGGTCCAGAGAACCGCCTTCGCCACTGGTGTTCCTCCTGATATCTACGCATTCCACCGCTTCACCAGGAATTCCATTCTCCCCTACCTTCCTCAAGTCTGCCCGTATCGGAAGCAGGCTCAGGGTTGAGCCCTGAGTTTTCACTCCCGACGTGACAAACCGCCTACAAGCTCTTTACGCCCAATAATTCCGGACAACGCTTGCGCCCTACGTATCACCGCGGCTGCTGGCACGTAGTTAGCCGGCGCTTCTTCTGCAGGTACCGTCACTTTCGCTTCGTCCCTGCTGAAAGCGGTTTACAACCCGAAGGCCGTCATCCCGCACGCGGCGTTGCTGCATCAGGCTTTCGCCCATTGTGCAATATTCCCCACTGCTGCCTCCCGTAGGAGTTTGGGCCGTATCTCAGTCCCAATGTGGCCGGTCGCCCTCTCAGGCCGGCTACCCGTCGAAGCCTTGGTGAGCCGTTACCTCACCAACAAGCTGATAGGCCGCGAGTCCATCCTTGACCGCCGGAGCTTTACAACCTCCCCGATGCCGAGGAAGTTCATATCCGGTATTAGCACCTGTTTCCAGGTGTTATCCCAGTGTCAAGGGCAGGTTACTCACGTGTTACTCACCCGTTCGCCACTCGTGTACCCCCGAAGGGGCCTTACCGTTCGACTTGCATGTGTTAAGCACGCCGCCAGCGTTCGTCCTGAGCCAGGATCAAACTCTCCATTGAAATTTATCGGTGCAGGCCGAGGCCTGTTTAACCGTCAATCTAATTTTGGTTTGAAACTGACAGGATCCATTGCTGGATCTATCAATATTCATTCAAAGGAATCCGTACGTGACCGAGGTCACGTGACGGGTTCGCAATTGCAAGGCAAGCCCTGCAATGTGCATTTTTGGCATTGACTTTAAGCACGCTGTTGAGTTCTCAAGTTTCGGGTGCGTCCCGCGCCTCTGTCTCTCGACTTCCGCTTGGGGCAACTCGATCAACTTTACTTTGGAATGTTTCGCCTGTCAAATCGGCGAGTTCCTCAGTTTAGTTGTTTGCCGCTAGGCGGCTCGTCCAACTTTACTCTCTTGCGTTCGGCCTGTCAAATCGTTCTGACAGCTTCGAGCTGCTTGCGAGTGGCTTCAAATCCCTATTGACTAGGGCTTTTGGCCTTGAACTCCGCTTTCGCGGCTTGTCCTACGTTACTCACTCTGCTCACCCCTGTCAAACCGCTTGGTTTGGGGCCGACCGCTATTGAGTTGTTGCCGGTTGCCGGAGCAACCTGTGGAACACTACCCGAGTCCCTCTGGCCGATCAAATCGACTTCTTCGGGGCCGCACTCGCCGCCCGGGCCTTGAGCGGGTTCTTGTTGAACACACACTCGCCCGACCTTGTGAGTTTGGGTGGTGGCTTCGGGTCCGTCCTGATCGTCCGGTGCACCGTCGAAGCTTGATGAACCTTACACACCCCTCAGCGGCCGTGCAACTCGACGCTGGTGAGCCTTTGGGAGTGCCTCAAGGCGCGGCGTAGCCTTGCGCAATGAAGACGCTCCGTTCCCCTTGGCCGGTCCTGGCGATCCTGCTGGCTACGGGCTGTGCGCCCATGGGGTTGTCCCCCGCCGGACCTGATGAGCCACAAGCCACACAGTCCACCGTCTCGCAGGACGCACAAACCCCGCAGGCCAGTGGGAGCGCGTCCCCGTCCCCGAGCGCGGCGCCGTCGACCACCGTCCCCCCTCGGACGGTGACGATCAACGTCAGCGGCGACCTGCTGTGGCACAACTCCCTCTGGAACAGTGCGGAGGTGGACGCCAAGGTCACAGGCGCCCCTCGTTTCGACTTTCTCCCCCAGCTGGAATCGCTCCAGAGCTACGTCTCGGCGGCGGACATGGCCATCTGCCACTCGGAGGTTCCCTTCGCCGCCGTCGACGGGCCCTTCCGGAACTATCCCCTGTTCGCGGCACCCCAGGAGATCGCTCCCGCGATCAAGGCCGTGGGCTGGGATCTCTGCACCACGGCGTCGAACCACACCATGGACGCGGGATGGGAAGGCCTCGTGCGCACGATCGACGTGCACCAGGCTGCGGGCATCATGACCGCCGGCTCGTACGCCACCGAGGCCGCGGCCAACACCCCCGTCGTCTACACCACAGCCTCGGGCGTCAAGGTCGCCGTCATCAGCCAGACGTACGGCCTCAACGGGATCCCGAAGGCCGAGGGCAAGCCGTGGTCGGTCGAACTGCTCGACGCTGACCTGGCCATCGCCCAGGCTCAGCGTGCTCGTGAGGCAGGCGCCGACCTCGTCGCGGTGCACATCCACGCAGGCGACGAGTACTCCAGCAGCATCAACGAACAGCAGCGCCTGTATGCGGAACAGGTCACCGCCTCGCCCTACGTGGACTTCCTCTTCGGTCAACACGCGCACGTCGTCCAGCCCATCGATCGGGTGAACGACAAATGGGTGGTCTACGGAGCGGGAAACCTCATCGCCTCGAGTGGACCGGCCCAGCCGCTCACCTACGACGGCTACGTGGCCCAGGTCACCTTCACCGAGCAGGGCGGAGGAGGCTTCGCCGCCACCGCAGCCGAGTATGCGCCCACCATGATCACCAAGCACAACAGCAGCAATCCCGCGCGCGTCTACCTGATCCCCGACGAGCTGGCCGCGGGCACCTCACTGGAGGACGAGATGCAGGCCTCCGCCGCGCGCACCCGCGCCACCGTGAACTCACTCGGCGTGGAGGGCTTGACGGAACGCGGGTGACTCAGGAGCGGTAAACCCCGCCCACCGTCTTGCGCCCTCGTCGGAGGACTGCGAAACGCCCGTGCAGGAGGGTTGAGGGCGTGAGCATGAGCTCCGGGTCCTCCACCTTCACGTTGTTGAGGTAGGCGCCGCCCTCGGCGATGGCGCGCCGCGCGGCGCCCTTCGACTCGACCACGCCGGCCAGCGCCAGCGCGTCGACGATGGACACGTCCGCGTCGACGCTCTTGGCGCCCACCTCACTCAGCACCGTCTCCAGCGTCTGTGGCGTCAGGTCTTCCAGCTGCCCCCGCCCGAAGAGCGCTCCAGCGGCGTGCACCGCGGCCTGCCGCTCGTCGACTCCGTGCACAAGGTCCGTTACGTCGTCTGCCAGGGCGCGCTGCGCCTCCCGCTTGAACGGAGCCTCGACCGCGGAGCGCTCGAGAGCCTCGATCTCCTCCCGTGAGCGGAACGAGAACACCTTGAGGTAGTCGATGACCTTGGCATCCTCTGCGTTGAGGAAGAACTGATGGAACGCGTACGGCGAGGTCAACGTCGGATCGAGCCAGACGGTGCCGGCCTCGGTCTTGCCGAACTTGGTGCCATCGGCCTTCGTCAGCAGTGGCGTGGCCATGGCATGGACGTGCCCCTGGTCGCTGCGCCGGATGAGCTCGACCCCGGCGGTCAGGTTGCCCCACTGGTCCGAGCCGCCCGTCTGCAGCGTCACGCCGTGACGCCTGTGCAGCTCGCGGTAGTCCATCGACTGCAGCAGCACGTAGGAAAACTCCGTGTACGAGATGCCGGACTCCAGCCGCCGGGCGACGACGTCGCGCGCGAGCATCCTGTTGACGGGGAAGTGCTTGCCCACGTCGCGGAGGAAGTCCAGGACCGACATCTGACTGGTCCAGTCGAAGTTGTTGACCATGGTGGCGGCGTTGGGCCCCTCGAACAGGACGTAGCGCTCGACCTGGGCCCGGATCCGCTCCACCCAACCCGCCACGACGTCGGCTGAGTTCATCACACGCTCGCCGGACTGCTTCGGATCCCCGATGAGGCCCGTAGCACCGCCTACCAGCAGGAACGGCTGGTGCCCCGCATCCTGAAGCCTTCGGGCCAGCAGAAGCTGGACCAGGTTGCCGGTGTGCACGCTCTGCGCGGTGGGATCGAACCCCACGTAGAACCTCACCGGGCCGTCGTCCAGATGCGCCGCCAGCGCATCGGGGTCCGTCGAGTGGGCAATCAGGCCACGCCAGCGAAGGTCGTCGAGCAGTGCGTTCACGCCGGTCAGCATAGCCCGAGGGCTCCTCGGGGCTCAGCCTGCGTGGAACCCCGCGAGCTCCACCTGGGCCGCGCGCAGCTCCTCGAGCTGCTCACCCACGCGATCCGGCGCCGTGCCACCCCGCCCATCCCTGGAGGCGACGGATCCCTCCACCGTCAGGACCGCCAGCACCGACCCGTCGAGATGGGGCGAGATGGCGGGAAGGTCCTCGGCGGTGAGCTCCTGCAGCGTGATGCCCCTCGCCTCGCAGTAGCGCACCGTCTCCCCCGCTACCTCGTGGGCCACGGCGAACGGTACATGGGCGCGGACCAGGTGATCCGCCACATCCGTGGCCAACGAGAAGCCCTTCGGCGCCACCTCGGCCATCCGGTCCGGATGGAAGGTCAAGGTCCCCACCATGCCCGCGACGGCGGGCAGCAGCACGTGGAGCTGGTCCACGCCGTCGAAGATGGGCTCCTTGTCCTCCTGGAGGTCCCGGTTGTAAGCCAGCGGAAGCCCCTTCAGGGTCGCGAGCAGCCCCGCCAGGTTGCCGATCAGACGCCCCGCCTTCCCCCGCGCAAGCTCAGCCACATCCGGATTCTTCTTCTGCGGCATGATCGAACTGCCCGTGGACCAGGCGTCATCCAGGCTGGCGAACCCGAACTCGGCGGTGCACCAGAGGATCACGTCCTCCGCCAGGCGGGACAGGTCCACGCCGATCTGGGCCAGCACGTAGGCGGCCTCGGCGATCAGGTCCCGCGCCGCGGTGCCGTCGATCGAGTTGGGCACGGAGGAGCCGAATCCGAGCTCGCGGGAGACCAGCTCGGGGTCCAGCCCCAGGGAGGTGCCGGCGAGCGCCGCGGAGCCGTACGGGCTCACCGCCAGTCGGCGGTCGAGGTCGCGCAGGCGGTCGATGTCGCGGACGAGCGGCCAGGCATGCGCCAGTAGGTGGTGGCTCAACAGGATGGGCTGCGCGGACTGAAGGTGCGTGCGGCCGGGCATCACCACCCCCAGATGCCGGTCGGCTTGCGCGGCAAGCGCGTCGATGACCTGATCCACGTCCTGGGCGATCAGCCGGACCTCCTCGCGCAGATAGCTGCGGATAAGCGTGGCGATCTGGTCGTTGCGGGAGCGTCCCGCCCGCAAACGGCCTCCAAGCTCCGCGCCGACGATCTCCTTCAACCCGCGCTCCAGGGCGCCGTGGACGTCCTCGTCGCTCTCGGCGGCCACGAACTCGCGCGCCTCGACCCGACGGGATAGCTCCGCGAGACCCTCGTCCATGGCGGCCGCCTGCTGATCGTCCAGCAGTCCCGCGGCGTGCAGGGCCTTGGCATGGGCCCGGGACCCGGCCACGTCGTGGAGCGCCAACCGCCAGTCGAACTGCGTGGACTTGCTCAACGCGAACATGGCCTCGCTGGGTCCCCCCGCGAATCGACCGCCCCAGAGTCGTCCCTGCTCAGTGCTCATCGAGAAGCCCTCTTCCTGGTCGTCCGCTCTTGGTCATCTCGGAGATCCGCAGCACCACGCCGTCGGCCGCCTCCTCGTCTGCGGCGATGACGAGGATGGTGTCATCCCCGGCGATCGTACCCATCACGCCCGCCATCGCGGCGGCGTCGAGGCTGGCCGCGAGATACTGCGCGGCCCCCGGCGGCACCTTCAGCACGATCTGATTGCCGGCCGCACGCAGCGACTGGAGCATCTCCGCGCACAGGCGGGCCAGCTTGTCCATCGTCGCTCCGTGCCCTTCATCGGAGCCCGCGGCGTAGACGAGGGAGCCGTCATCCGCCCGCTGCCTGATGGCGCCGAGCGCCAGAAGATCCTTGGACAGTGTGGGCTGGCTCACGCTGATGCCTTCCGCGGCCAAGGCCTCGATCAGATCCGCCTGCGAAGCGTAGCGCGCCTCGTTGACCAGCTGGCGCAGCGTGGCCAGCCGTCCCGCCCTCGTCACTTCAGGCATGCGGCGCCAGGAGGCCCGGCAGCGCGTCGACGAAGGGCTGCAGTTCTGCTGGCGTGGAGATGAGCGGCGGCGCCACCCGCAGGACGTTCGGGCGCGGCGCATTGATGATGAATCCCGCGTCCAGCGCGTCGTCGGCTACCCGCGCCGCCACCTCATCGGTGAGGACCACGCCGAGGAGCAACCCGCGGCCCCGGACCCCGCTGATCAGGGGATGACCCAGATCCCGCATGGCGTCGGCGAGCCAGCGCCCGGTGGTGCGGGCGTTGTCCAGGACGCCGCCCTCCAACGCATCGAGGACGGCATGTCCGGCGGCCGCAGCGACCGGGTTGCCGCCGAAGGTGGTGCCGTGCTGCCCCGGGTGCAGCAGGGACGCCGCAGAACCTGTGGCGAGGCAGGCGCCCACCGGAAAACCGTTGCCGAGCCCCTTGGCCAGCGTGACCAGGTCCGCCACCACGCCCTCAGCGCGGTGCGCCAGGTACTCACCGCACCGGGCGAGCCCCGTCTGCACCTCGTCGATCCACAGCAGCGCGCCCGCCGCGGTGGCGATCTCGCGCGCCGCGGCCAGGAACCCCTCCGGCGCCGGGACCACGCCGTTCTCCCCCTGGATGGTCTCCACCACCACTGCCGCCGTCGTGCCGTCGACCGCCTCGCGCAGCGCGGCGACGTCGCCGAAGGGCACGAAGGTCACCTCGCCGGGGAGAGGTTCGAACGGCTCGCGGTACTTGGGATTGTGGGTGAGCGCCAGGGCCCCCATGGTGCGGCCGTGGAAGGAGCCCTCCATGGCCACCAGCTTGGTGCGGCCCGTGAGCCGCGTCAGCTTGAAGGCCGCCTCGTTGGCCTCCGTTCCGGAGTTGGTGAAGAACACGCGTGCCTCGGGCGCGCCCGTGAAGGCAGCCAACCGCTCGGCGAGGCGGATTTGCTGCTCGCTGGCGAAGAAGTTGGACACGTGGCCGAGGTGGCCCAGCTGGCGCGTGATGGCCGCGGTGACGCCGGGATGGTTGTGGCCGAGGCCGTTGACCGCGAGCCCGGAGAGGAGGTCGAGATAGCGGGCGCCGTCGGCGTCGTAGAGGTGCACCCCTTCACCGCGCTCGAACACCCGTTTCGGGGGGCCGAACGCGTTCATCATCACAGCGCCGTACCGCGCCTGGAGATCTGCCTGGCTCATGCCGCTGCCCCCTCGTTGGTGACCATGGTGCCCACGCCCTCGTCGGTGAATATCTCCAGGAGGAGGCAGTGCGGGATCCGCCCGTCGATGACGGTGGCGGACGTGACGCCTCCCTCGACGGCGCGGATGCAGGCCTCCATCTTGGGGATCATGCCCGCGTCTAGACGCGGCAGCATGTCGCGCACCTCGGGCGTGGAGATCTGCGTGATCACCGACTCCTCGTCCGGGTAGTTGGCATAGACGCCGGCGACGTTGGTGAGCATCACGAGTCGCTTGGCCCCGAGCGCCACCGCCAGAGCGGCGGCCGCCGTGTCGCCGTTGACGTTGTGCACCTGCCCCTCGACGTCCGGGGCGACGGTGGCCACCACCGGGATGCGGCCAGCCTGGATCAGGTCGAGGATGGCCGCCGGATCAACCGACTCCACGTCGCCGACGAGTCCCAGGTCTATCTCCTCGTCATCGATCATCAGGCCGCGACGCTTGGCGGTGAACAGTCCGCCGTCCTCGCCCGACATGCCCACGGCGAACGCCCCGTGCTGGTTGATGAGATTGACCAACTCGCGCCCCACCTGCCCGACGAGCACCATCCGTACCACGTCCATCGCCTCGGGGGTGGTGACGCGGAGCCCGCCGCGGAACTCCGAGGCGATGTCGAGGCGCGCCAGCATTGAGGAGATCTGGGGTCCGCCGCCGTGCACCACGACCGGCTTCACGCCAACGCGCCGCAGGAACACGATGTCTTCGGCGAAGGCGCGCTTGAGCGCGTCGTCGGTCATGGCGTTCCCGCCGTACTTGATCACGACGGTCTGCCCGGCGTACTCCGCCAGCCAGGGCAGCGCCTCGATGAGGGTGCCCGCCTTGGCGATGAGCTCGGGCTGCTGCTGGATACGGGTCTTGGTCATCATGGGAGGTCCCTCGGGTTGCGGAGCGTGAAGGCGGAGGTGCGGCGGAGCGCCGCGGTCAGGTGGAGTACTCCGCGTTCTCCTTGACGTAGTCGTAGGTGAGGTCGTTGGTGAGGATCGTCGCTGTGTCGCGGCCGGCATGAAGGTCCACCTGGACGTGGACCTGACGGCCCGACAGGTCCACCAGGCCGCGGTCGTCGCCGATCTGGCCCGCCCGGCACACCATGACATCGTTGAAGGAGACGTCCAGGGCGTCCGGGTCGAACGTGGCGTGGGTGACGCCGATGGCAGAGAGCACCCTCCCCCAGTTGGGATCGCCGCCGAAGATGGCGCACTTGAACAGGTTGGACCTGGCGATCTCCCGGCCGACCGTCACCGCGTCACTCTCGGACGCTGCACCGACCACCTCGATGGAGATCTCGTGGGCCGCGCCCTCGGCGTCGGCGATCAGCTGCCGGGCGAGGTCCTGGCAGATCGCGGTCAGCGCCGCCTGGAACTCGGTGGGCTCCGGCGCTGTCCCGGAGGCGCCGCTGGCCATCAGCAGCACCGTGTCGTTGGTGGACATGCAGCCATCGGAATCTGCCCGATCGAAGCTCAGCCGGGTGGCCTCCCGCAGGGCGGCGTCGAGGCTTCCCGCGTCGAGGACGGCGTCGGTGGTGAGCACCACCAGCATGGTCGCGAGGCCTGGAGCGAGCATGCCCGCTCCCTTGGCCATCCCTCCGATCGACCACGGCCCAACCCGAATGCCTGCCTGCTTCGGGACCGAGTCGGTGGTCATGATGGCGACGGCCGCGGCGGGGCCCCCGTCATCCGACAGGTGTGCGCACGCGTCGTCGACCCCCGGCAGCAGGAGGTCCATCGGCAGCCGGAGCCCGATCAGCCCGGTGGAGCACACCGCGACGTTGTCAGTGATGAGCCCGAGCTGCCCCGCGACCCGCGACGCCGTCGCAGCCGAATCAGCGAAACCGTCCGCTCCCGTGCACGCGTTGGCGCCGCCCGAGTTGAGCACCACGGCCTGCAACTGTCCGTCCTCGACCGCCTGCCTCGACCACTTCACCGGGGCCGCGACGACGCGGTTCGAGGTGAAGACGCCGGCCGCCGCCATGCTCGGCCCGGTGTTCCGGACGACGGCGAGGTCCGGGCGGCCGCTCGCCTTGAGGCCGGCCGTGACGCCCGAGGCGAGGAATCCCTGCGGGAGGGTCACTCCGGTAGGTGTGCTCATGACTGTGTCTCTTCCTTATCTGAGATATTCGTTGCCTGGATCAGGGCGCGACGCCCACCGCGGGCAACCCGAGTGACTCCGGAAGACCCAGGGCCAGGTTCATCGACTGGACCGCACCGCCGGCGGTGCCTTTGGTGAGGTTGTCGATGGCCGAGATGGCGATCAGCCGACCCGCCGACTCGTCGACCGTCACCTGGACAGTCGTGACGTTGGACCCCGCGACCGAGGCTGTCTGAGGCCACACCCCCGGCGGCAGGACGTGCACGAACGGTTCGTCTGCGTAGAACTCCCGATAGGCCTGCTGCGCGTCCTCGGAGGTGACACCCTCGGCGACTGGCGCGGAGCAGGTGGAGAGGATTCCCCTGGGCATCGGGGCCAGCAGCGGGGTGAACGAGACGTTGACCGCGGCGCTGGTCACAGACGAGAGGTTCTGAACGATCTCAGGGGTGTGCCGGTGAATCCCGCCCACTCCATAGGGGCTCATGTTGCCCATCACCTCGGAGGCGAGGAGGTTCGGCTTGAGTGACTTCCCGGCGCCGGAGGCCCCGCTGGCCGCGACGATGACGATCTGGCCCAGATCTATCAGGCCGTTGGCCACGGCGGGGAGAAGGGCGAGCGTGCAGGCCGTCGGGTAGCAGCCCGGGACCGCGATGCGCCTGGCCCCGGCCAAGCGCTCCCGCTGGCCCGGCAACTCGGGCAGGCCGTACGGCCACGTCCCCGCATGCGCCGACCCGTAGAACCGCTCCCACGCAGCAGAATCCTGGAGCCTGAAATCGGCCCCGGCGTCCACCACGAGGGTGTCGTCGCCCAACTGCTCTGCGATGGCGGCCGAAGTGCCGTGCGGAAGCGCGAGGAAGACCACGTCGTGGCCTGCCAACTCGTCCGCGGTGGTGGGCGCGACCACACGGTCGGCCAAGGCGAACAGGTGGGACTGGTGGACCCCCAGCCTGTCGCCGACGCTCGAGTTCCCGGTGAGTGCGCCGATCTCGACCTCGGGGTGCTGGAGCAGCAGGCGAAGCAGCTCGCCGCCCGCGTAGCCCGTGCACCCCGCCACCGCCACTGAATACGTCATAGGCTTGAGTATGCCAGGAGTTCGATACATATTCCACCCGGGGCGGGATACCCTGGGTTCCCCACATCTGAGGAGGCGCCGGTGGCCAGCTTCGTCCGCACGACGATCTCGCTCGTGCTCCTGCTCGCCGCAGTTGGCGCCGCATTGGCCGGGCTGGGGGCCCATTGGCTCGACCGGGTTGCCCGCACCCCGGCCCCCCTGCACGCGATAGCGGGTCCCCTGGCTTCCGATCAGCGCGTGATGGACGCGATCGCCGTCGAACTGAGCGCGGCCGCGGTCGCACGTCTCCCCTCCGCCGTCGACCTTCTCCCCGGAGTCCGGACACAACTGGAGGACCTGATCGGGCTCGCCGTACACGCAGCGCTGACCGATGACGGCGTGACGGAGGCGTGGCACGAGGCGATCGACCGGTCGCGTGCGGACTTCGTGACGGGCCTGGACGCCATGCGCACCGACGGCGCCGACGCTCCGACTCTGTGGCTGCCACTGGCGCCATTCGTCGAGGAGGGTCAGGCCAGGCTGCTGGAGATGACGCCGGAACTCCTGCGCCCTTTCGTCATCGAGCTCGACGTCCCCGCCGAGGAGCTGCGCATCGCGCTCGGCCGGCCCGACACCGTGCAGGCCGGATACGCCGCTGACGGGTTGGCGGTGGCAAGGCACTGGATCTGGTTCTATGCGGCCGCTACCCTGCTGGCTGTCCTCGGGCTCGCCGTCGGCTCCCGACGAGGGCGCTGGGTGGCCTGGACCCTCGCGGCGGTCGCTGGGATGGTCGCGGTGATCCTCGGGCGGCGCACGCTCGACGGGGTTTCCGTCCCCGACGGGAGTACCCTCGCGGCGGCGGTCCAGTCGGCCCTTGTCGAGGGCACGATGTCCTCCCTGCAGGACTGGACCGCACCCGCCGTCACGCTGGGATGGGCGCTCCTCGCATTCGGAATCCTCGGCCTGGTCATCTCTGCAGCAGGGCCCAAGGGTCGCGTTAGCTGAGTTCGCCGATCCTGCCCCCGCGAACGCGCGATAGGTTGACCTGAGTTCGCCGCTTCGAAGGGAAGACATGTCCGAGGAGACCTACCAGGGCATCGCGATGGTCGTGTACTTCGCCGCCATGATCGGCATCGGAGTCTGGGCCTACTACCGCACGACCACCGTCAACGACTACATGCTGGCGGGACGGGCGCTCGGCCCAGTGGCGGCCGCGCTCTCCGCGGGAGCCTCCGACATGTCGGGGTGGCTGCTCATGGGACTGCCCGGGGCGCTGTACCTCTCAGGCATGGTGGAGTTCTGGATCGCCATCGGGCTGAGCATCGGCGCTTGGCTCAACTGGAAGTTCGTCGCCCCCCGCCTGCGCGCCTACACCGAACTGGCGGGCGACGCGATCACCATCCCCAGCTTCTTCGGCAACCGCCTCAGGGACTCGACGAGAGCGCTACGCCTCACCGCCGGCGTGATCATCCTGGTGTTCTTCACCTTCTACGTCTCGAGCGGAATGGTGGCCGGGGGCAAGTTCTTCGACGCCTCGTTCGGCATGGACTACCGCCTGGGCATGGTCCTGGTGGCCGGGGTTGTGGTGCTCTACACCCTGGTGGGTGGCTTCCTGGCCGTGTCCTACACCGACCTCGTCCAGGGAATCATGATGCTGGCGGCGCTGGTCGCGGTCCCGCTCGCAGGGGTGGTCTATGTCGGCGGGCCGGTCGCGCTGTACGACATCGTCGTGACGCTGGACCCGGACGCCTTCAAGCTCTGGGGGGCCACGACCACCGTGATGGGCGTGGTGTCGTCTGCCGCGTGGGGGCTGGGCTACTTCGGCCAGCCGCACATCATCGTGCGGTTCATGGCGCTGCGCACACCTCAGGAGGCCGTGCCCGCCCGACGCATCGGCATGGGCTGGATGATCCTGTCCTGCCTCGGCGCCGCAGGCACCGCACTCGTGGGCATCGCCGTCTTCAAGCGTGACGAGGGCCTCCTCCCGGACCAGGAGACGGTGTTCATCGCCTTGGGACAACTGCTGTTCCACCCCCTGATCGCCGGGTTCATGCTGGCGGCGATCCTCGCCGCCATCATGTCCACCATCTCGTCGCAACTCCTGGTCACGGCGTCGGCCCTCGTCGAGGACCTGTACGCGACGTTCTTCCCCGCAGGGCTGACCGCCGCACGCGGCGTGCTGTTGAGCAGGGGGGCGGTGCTGGCCGTGGCCATCGTCGCCGCTGCGCTGGCCTGGGAGCAGAACGACACCATCCTGGGCCTGGTCGCCTTCGCCTGGGCCGGCTTCGGCGCCGCCTTCGGCCCGACCGTGCTGCTCAGTCTGTACTGGCGTCGACTCAGCAGCTGGGGAGCCCTCGCGGGCATGGTGATGGGCGCGGCGACCGTCGGGGTCTGGGGGACGATGGAGGGCGGCATCTTCGACGTCTACGAGATCCTGCCCGGCTTCGTGCTCAACCTCGTGACCGCGGTGGCGGTGTCGTCGGTGACCTACCGTCCGAACCCGGAGATCGACGCGGAGTTCGACGAGCAGGTCCGCCTGCTCGCCCGGGCGTGATCTGGGGCATCAGCCACCACGCCCACACGGCCCCCGCCCAGCACAGACCACCGACCACGGCCCCGGCGGCCGAGATCGGCCACGCCAGCGTCACCAGCGCCACGATGCCCGGAGCCAGCAGTCGGCCGGTGCCGTTGACGGTGTTCCATCTGGCCAGATGCCGGGTCCGGTGGGCCTCCGGCGACAGGTCGATGCCCAGCGTCATCACTATGCCGGCCCCGAACCCGTTGCCGAACGCCACCAGCGCCGCCGACGCGGCAAGGGCCCAGAAGGCCCCGGCCCGAGAGCCCTCAGCGAGTGTGGCGGCGAGCACCACCAGAAGCAGGTATCCGGCGCCGGAGAAGATCAGGCACGGCACCAGGACCGCGGCCCGACCGTAACGGTCCATCAGGGTGCCCGCCGGAACGAACATCACGATCTCGACGACGGCGGCAATGGCGAAAATGAGCGAGATCTCGTCCCCGCGGAGCCCGAGCATCGCACCGAGCAGAGGGAAGATGAGGGGGCGGGAGATCCGGGACATGGTGAGCGGCACCGTCGCGAACCCGGCCAGGACCATTGTCACCCCTGCGGTCCGATGCGGCGCCTGCGGGGAGGGCACGACCGGGATTCTTCCCACTGCCTGGCGCATGGTGGGTCGCTTCGCGGCGTGCTCCCCGGGGAGCATCGTGAGCGCCACCATGAGCGTGGCGGCGGCCATCGCCACCGCGTCGAGACCGATCACCCAACCCTCATGCCCCAGGGCGATGATGCCTGCCCCGAGCAGTGGCCCGATCACCTGGCCGATGCGCATCATGCCTCCGAAGGTGCTCATCCCCCGGGCCCGCAGTTCTGGTGGCAGAGCGGTTCCGAGGTAGGCCTGCCGCCCGATGATCCACACCTCCCGGGACAGTGACGACACCACGAGGGAGGCGACAAGGCCCGCCTGGTGCCAGTGCGTGGGGCCGGTGATGCGTGCATGCTCCACCATCACCAGCGTGCCGATCTGGGTGCAGGTCACCGCCACCCCGGTGACGATCATGGCCCGCCGCTCCCCCAGCGCCGTCATCAGCGCCCCCAAAGGGATGGGGCCGAGAACACCCACGACACCGGTGATGAGGGTCAGCGCTGCTGCCGCCGGTACCGAGAACCCCAACGCCAGGGCGATGAGCGGGATCACAGGCAGAGTGGCCATCATTCCGACGGCCTGGGCCAGCGTGGGCGCGTACACCGGTCCGATCAGCGAACGCAGGACGAGGCGCGCACTCGCGCTCATCGCATCGCGCCGGGTCCGACCCCGATCCGCACCGTGGACGAGTCCACCCCTGAGATGAAGAGCGCAAGCCCCCACTCGAAGGTGCGGGTTGCGTCGGCGGCATCGAAGTGGCTGACCACGCCCAGCTGATGCATCTGCGCCCGCGTCTGTTCCTCCATGACGTGCCCGAGCACAAAGTGCAGGAGCGCCGCCATGGTGGCGGCAGGCTCAGGCGCCAGCCCCGCTTCCAGCCGCTCCCTGCCAGCGCCACACGGGTCCACCGCGCCGAGTCCGAGCGCGTGTGCCGAGGAGACCAGCTCGGCGGCATCGCGGTGCTGGAGCAGCGCCCGACGCAGCCCTCGCGCCCACTCCGACAGCCATTCGGCGACGGCGCCTGGGCCCGGGGCCCCGTCGGCCACAGCGGCGGCGAGGATCTCGTCGGCGACGGCGGCGAGCAGCGACTGCTTGTTGGGAACGTGATAGTACAGCGCCCCGGCCTGGACCCCGAGTGCGTCGGCAACCCGCCGCATCGAAAGGTCGCCGAGGCCGTACTCGTCGAGAATGCCTAGCCCTGCCTCAACGATGGACCGACGGGACAGCGCCACGCGCCTCAGCCCCGCATCCGGTGCTCGAACCAACCCGACGCCGCGATCGGGCGATACCCCAGACGCCGGTTGATGGCCAACATGTAGTCGTTCTCCGACGCGTTGCCCGTGACCAGCCGCCCGGCCAGTGGCCACTGTGCGCGCACCGAGGCGTGACTGTGCGTCTTGACGAACCAGCCCAGGCCGCGACCGCGGTGGTCTCCCACGACGAGGGTCTCCCACTGGTCCACCACCGGCCGGCCGGACTCGTAGATGAATCGGGTGAAGCCGACGAGGCGCCCCGTCGGGACGTGCCGGACGGCGGTATAGAGCCACTCGCAGCCACCCCTGGCCAGCGCCTCATCGTGGCTAAGCACCCGGGCGGCGTCGATCAGCTCAGGCTCAAGAGCCGCCTCGCCCATCGGCACGTCGGTGCTCATCACCACCATCAGGCGGGCCATCTCGTCGAGCCATTCAGCCGGGGTGGTTCCAGACCACTGCACCAGGTCGTACTCGGGCGCGGTGGCCGCCCGAGCCGCAGCGGCATCGGCGTCCAGCAGGCCCTGCTCCGGGAGGGTCATCCCTGAGATGGTCTCAACCTGCACGAGCCGGTAGCCCCTGCCCAGCAGGAATCGCGCCGGTGCTCCTTCCGGGTCGATGGCCCCCTCCCCCTCAGCCGCGCTGAGCCGGCGCGAGCCGCGGGGAGTGGCCGGCTCCCACGTCCAGGCCTGCAGGGTGTCGCGGCCGGCGGAGCGCGCCTCCGCGACCGCTGCGTCATAGAGCGCCGCGCCTATGCCGCGGCCGCGGTGAGCCTCCGCCACGACAACGCTGAGGAAGGCCACGTGCCTGTTGTCACGCTGCGGCAGCTCAACGAACGCGACACCCACGGGCGTGCCGTCCTCGAACGCAACGAACGGCACCTGGAGGCTGTACTGGGGCCTGGTCCCTTCGGCCCAGCGGCGCAGCGCCGAGTGCGACAGGTCCTCGTTGCCGAACAGCCCGCGCACCACGTCGCCCCAGAGACGCTCGTCGAGTTCGAAGATCCAGAAGCCTGGATCCTCAGGGAACGAGGGGTAGTCCATCCGCGTGATCTGCACCTGAGCAGCCTACTCGGGACGCCGGGGAACCGGCGTGAGCGTCAGGCGCGCTGCACCGCCCCGAACCGTTCGACGGCGACCGCCACGGCCGCCTGCCTCGCGGCTGCGGCTTCCGCGTCGGTGAGCGTCCTGTCGGATCGGAAGCGCAGCGCGAACGCCAACGACTTGCGTCCCTCGCCCACCTGATCGCCCGAGTACACGTCGAACAGGGAGATGGACTCCAGCAGTTCCCCGGCACCCTCAGCCAACGCGGACTCGACCTCAGCGGCAGGAACGTCGCGATCGACGATCAGCGCCACGTCCTCCTTGGCGAGCGGGAACGGCGACAGAGTCCCGATGGCGCCCCCCGAGACGGCCTGGCTCAGCAGGAGGTCCAGGTTGAACTCGACAGCCGCGGTTCGCTCGGGGAGCCGCAGAGCCGCGACCACCGCTGGGTGCACCTCGCCGGCGTAGCCCAACACGATCCCGTTGAGCGACAGCTCAGCGCAGCGACCCGGATGCCATGGCGCCCGCTCCACGTTGCGCCGCGACAGCCGCGCACCCACGGCCGCGGCGGCGTGCTCCGCGAGGGCCACCACGTGTGTCCAGTCCGCCGCGACAGCAGGGCCGGCCCATCCCGCGGGCCTCCAGTTGCCGGTGACGACCGCGGCCACCGTGTGCGGCTGCGCTGGGATGGCCGCGTCGATGTCGGCGATCTCCTCATCAGACGGTCGGTGCGCCACACCGGGACGCGGTGCGGCGGGCTCGCCACCCTCGAAGAACGCCTTGCCCTGCTCGAACAGCGCGAGGTCCGTGAGGCTGCGGGAGGTGTTGCGCGCCACGGCGGCGAACAGCCCCGGCAGCAGGGAGGTCCGCAGGTAGGGATGGGTCTCGGACAGCGGGTTGGCCAACCGGATGAGCCGCCGGGTCGGGTCGTCGGCCGGGATCTGCAGCTGATCGAGCTCCTCGACCGAGGCGAAGGGCAGCGACAGCACCTCGGTGAAGCCGAGGGCCGCGATGGCCCGCAGCACGGCCCGCCGATGGAGCAGGCGCGGCGCCAGCCCGCGGCTCACGGGCGGGATGGGGAGCTTGAGTCCGATGCGGTCATAGCCGATGTGGCGTCCGACCTCTTCGACGATGTCGTAGGGGTCAACGAGGTCGCCGCGCCAGCTCGGCACCTCCAGCGTCAGGGAATCGCCCAGCGAAGTCACGGACACCCCGCTTGCCGCCAGCAGCCGGACGCTCTCGTCCTGATCCACGCGCGTCCCCAGCACGGCGGGGATGAGTCCGGAGCGCAACGACACCCTGTGGGGCGATGGCGCCGACCCGACGACGGTCTCGGCTGTCATCGCGCCCCCGCCGTGGGTGGTGAGCAGTTGGGCGGCGCGCCGGGCGGCGGCGTAGGGCACCTGCGGGTCGACGCCGCGCTCGAACCGCTTGGACGCCTCCGAGGGAAGTCCGTGGCGGCGGAAGGTCCGCGACACGGAGACCGGCTGGAAGTGCGCTGCCTCGAGCACGATGGTGGTTGTCGATCCGGACACCTCGGTGTCTTCGCCGCCCATGACGCCCGCGAGCCCGATCGGGCCGGAGTCGTCGGTGATCAGCAGGTCGTCTGCGTCCAGCTGCCGGTCCTGCCCGTCCAGGGTCCGCAACTTTTCCCCTGCTGCGGCCGCACGGACCCGGATCGGGCCTTGGAGCTTTCCCGCGTCGTAGGCGTGGAGGGGCTGACCGGACTCCAGCATCACGTAGTTGGTCACGTCCACCGCCAGCGAGATCGAGCGGACTCCCGCCCCCTTCAGCCTGTCCGCCATCCACCCCGGGGTGGCGGCAGCCGGATCGAGGCCGTCAATGGTGAGGGCCACGAACGCCGTGCAGCGCGGGTCCTCCAGCACGACGGGGTGTCCGCCGTCGGTGGGCTCAGGCAGGTGCTGCCGGTACGGATCCTCGAAGGAGACCCCGTTGACGATCGCGGCCTCCCGCGCCAGGCCCCGGAGGGACAGGCAGTAACTCAGATCTGGGGTGACGTCGATGTCCAGCACCTCATCGGCGGTCCACAGGAGCGCGACTGCGTCGTCGCCCGGCTCACCTGCGTCGGAGGGCAGGACGATGATGCCGTCGTGATCCTCGCCCAGCCCGAGCTCGAGCTGGGAGCAGATCATGCCGTCGGAGACGTGTCCGTAGGTCTTGCGGGCGGCGATCTGGAAGTCGCCGGGCAGCACTGTGCCGGGGAGCGCCACCACCACAAGGTCGCCTTCGGCGAAGTTGTGCGCTCCACAGACGATGCCGCGGCTGGCGGGGTGCTCGTCTGTGGCCTCGTCGTTGTGCGCGCCGACGTCCACGCGGCAGTAGCGGATGGTCTTGCCGTTCTTCTGCGGCTCATCCACCGAGGACAGGACCCGCCCCACCGTGAGGGGACCCGTGACGGGCGACTCGGTGGACTCGATGTGCTCGACGGTGAGGCCCAACGCGGTGAACTGGTCTGCGAGCTGGGCGGTGGTGACGCCGGCGGGCAGCGTGACGAGGTCTCGCAGCCAGGAAACGGGGGCCTTCATCGGGATCCTCCCAGGATTGAACGGCTGAATCGGATGTCGCCCTCGACGAAGTCGCGGAGGTCCGGCGCGCCGGTGCGGAACATCACCGTGCGGTCCACGCCCATCCCGAAGGCGAAGCCCGAGTAGACGTCGGCGTCAATGCCGCAGGCCGTGAGGACGCGCGGGTTGACGACGCCACAGCCGCCCCACTCGATCCAGCCTTCGGACCGGCAGGTGCGGCAGGGGCGCTCCGGGTTGCCGACGGACTCACCGTGGCAGACGAAGCACTGCAGGTCCACCTCGGCGCTCGGCTCGGTGAACGGGAAGTAGTGGGGCCGCATCCGGGTCTGCACGTCGCCGAACATTGCCCGCGCCAGGTGGTCCAGAGTCCCCCGCAGGTCAGCCATCGAGATGCCCTTGTCCACGACGAGGCCCTCCAACTGATGGAACACGGGCAGGTGGGTGGAGTCGTACTCATCGGCCCGGAAGACCTTCCCGGGGCTGATCACATACAGCGGGACGCCACGCTCGAGTAGAGACCGGACCTGCACAGGCGAGGTCTGGGTGCGCAGCAGCTTGCCCTCCGACGGCGGGTCCACCCACAGGGTGTCCTGTTGGGCCCGTGCGGGGTGGTCCGGCGCCAGGTTGAGTGCGTCGAAGTTGTACCATTCGGCCTCGAGTTCGGGACCGTCGGCCACCTCCCAGCCCATGCCCACGAATACGTCGATCATCTCGTCGATGAGGGACGTGACGGGGTGCAGAGCCCCGCGGGGGCCCATCTCCACAGGCAGCGTCATGTCAAGGCGTTCGGCCACGAGCGCCTCCTCGAGTTCGGAGGCCGCAAGGCCGGCCTGGCGATCCGCGAAGGCCCGCGCGACGGTAGCGCGCGCCTGCCCCACCCGTTGCCCGGCCTCCTTGCGGGCCTGAGGCGGAAGGGCGCCGATCTCACGGTTCGCCAACGCCAGCGGCGAGGCGTCGCCCGCGTGGTCCAGGCGGGCGTGCTTCAGCTCGGCGGTGGTGGTGGCCGCGTCGATCGCCGCCAGGGCGGCCGCCACGGCGGAGTCGATGGCATCCGGATTGAGGGCAGCGACCTGCTTGGGATCAAAGTTGTCATTGGGCCCGGACATCGTCGGGTCCTCCTTCTTCACCGGTTCGACGTTGCGCAGATGCGGTGGCGTAGAGGCACACCGCAGCCGCGCTGGAGAGGTTGAGGCTCTCCGCTTGCCCCCACATTGGCACGGCGACCACCTCGTCCGCCAGCCGGGCATCCTCCGGCGGCAGTCCCCACGCCTCATTGCCCATGATCCAGGCGATGGGACCGCTGAGCTCACCGGCGGCGGCCTTGAGGTCCAGTGGTGCCCCGTCGCCGTCGGCCGCGAGGACCTTCAACCCCATCGCCTTGACCCGCGCGACGGCCTCGGACAGGGGAACGCCGGTGAGGATGGGCATGTGGAAGAGGCTGCCCACCGTGGACCTGACGGTCTTGGGGTTGTAGATCTCGACGCTTCCGGCGGTGAGGATCACGGCGTCGGCGCCGAAGGCATCGGCACACCGGATGACGGTGCCGGCGTTGCCGGGGTCCCGCACCTGCGCGCAGATCACCACCAGCCGAGCGCCCTCCAGGGCGTCCCAGCCGAAGCTCAGCTGCCGGCAGACCGCTACGATGCCCTGCGGGGTGACCGTGTCGCTGAGCTGCCTCATGGCGTGCTCGTCGGCCTGCCACACCGGCACCGCGATCCCCTGGAGAAGATCAGCGTGCTTGGCGGGATCGTCGACGATCACCTCCTCGACGACTCGCGCCGCGGCCAACGCCTCCCGGACCGCTTGGCGACCCTCAACGAGGAAGGTCCCCGACAGGTCCCGGCCCCGGCGCTGCGTCAAACGACGAACCGAACGCAGCACCGAGGCGGGGAGGCCAGGGGCAACGTTCGGTTCCATCGTCACTGAGGAGTTCTCAGGCTGCTGCGGGCTGGTGATCCTTGGCGACCGCGACCAGCGCGTTGAACGTGGCGGTGTCGTTGACGGCCAGCTCGGCCAGGATCTTGCGATCCACCTCGACACCAGCGTTCTTCAGGCCGTTGATGAAGCGGTTGTAGGTCATGCCCTCCGCGCGGACGGCGGCGTTGATGCGCTGGATCCACAGGCGGCGGAAGTCGCCCTTCTTGGCGCGACGATCGCGGTAGGCGTAGGTGGCCGAGTGCAGGAGCTGCTCCTTGGCCTTGCGGTACAGGCGCGAGCGCTGACCGCGGTAGCCGGAGGCCTGCTCGAGAATTTCACGACGCTTCTTATGCGCGTTCACAGAACGCTTCACGCGTGCCATGGGGGATCTCCTTGGATGTGGTCGGCAGCGCCGACGAATGGTCTAGGTGGGAGGTGGCGGTGGCGCCGGGGGAATCGCTCAGCGACCCTTGTGCTTGCCGAGGAGCTTGCGCATCTTCTTGGCGTCAGGAGCCGAGACCACCTCGACGCCGGCCAAGCGGCGGGTGCGGGTGGATGACTTGTGCTCGTTGAGGTGGCCGAGGTTGGCCTGACGGCGCAGCAGCTTGCCCGTCCCCGTCGTCTTGAACCGCTTCTTCGCGCCGGAGTGCGACTTCATCTTCGGCATGGTTGGCTCGCTTTCTTCTTCTGTTCGATCTCGTCAGAGATCGATGTCTGGGTCCATGTTGTCTGCCGGGCCGCGATGCTTCTTCGGCGAGGGAGACGCCTGGGCGCGCAGCTCTGCCTCCATCTTGCGTTCCTGCTCGGCATGCTCGAGGCGCTCGGCGATGCGACGGTCGCGATCTGCGGCCTGCTCCACCTTGGCTTCTGTCTTCTTCTTCGTGGGGCCGAGCACCATCAGCATGTTGCGGCCGTCCTGCTTGGCGGAAGACTCCACGTAGCCGTACTCGGCCACATCAGCGGCGAGCCGCTTCAGGAGATCCATTCCGAGCTCGGGGCGGGACTGCTCGCGCCCCCGGAACATGATGGTGATCTTGACCTTGTCTCCGGCCTTGAGGAACCGGACGACGTGGCCCTTCTTCGTCTCGTAGTCGTGCGAATCGATCTTGAGCCGGAGCTTCATCTCCTTGGTGCTCACGTTCGACTGGTTCCGTCGGGCGTCGCGTTCCTTCTGCGCAGCCTCGAACTTGAACTTGCCGTAGTCCATCAGCTTGGCAACGGGCGGACGGGCCATCGGCGCCACTTCGACAAGATCCAGATCGTTCTCCGCCGCCAGACGCAAGGCGTCCTCGACGCGCACGATGCCTACCTGCTCGCCTTTGGGGCCGACGAGCCGGACTTCGGGTACTCGGATGCGATCATTGATCCGCGGTTCAGTGCTGATGGGTCCTCCAGTGAGAGATGGTGTGGGCACCGACGAAAAAGACCTCCGCGCATGCGGAGGCCACAACGCCGACGCACGGTACACGACCGTTCGCCTGGGGCGACCCGGCCACCAGGGCAGCTCGGGTGGGAGTGACGACTCCACTTTTGCGCGGCAGCATAGGCCGCCGGATAACTCGCAGCAGTCTACGCCGGGGCCGGAAGAAACTCCAAAAGCGGCCGCTCAGGCGGTTCTGGCCCAGGCGAAGTCTCCGTTATCGAGCTCCACAAGCGCGTTTCCGTCGGCCAGCGAGGCCAGCGTGTCGCCCTCGATCACGAATGGGACTGGCCCCGCCGCATCCAGCAGCAGCCGGGTGGCCCCCGCGGGGATCACCGTCGCGGCCAGCTCGTCGAGCAGGCAGAGCACCGGGCGGGCCTCGTTGTTCCAAGCGCGCAGGGAGTCGTAGCCGGTGAAGGCGACCAGGTAGGTGCCCGAGTCGTCGGTGAGCGTCACGGCCGCCATTTCGGCATGGCGGTCCGGGTCCGGATGATCGGTCTCATCCCCCGTCGCGATCACCGGGAGCAGCAGCCGGCTGGCGCACAGGGCAACGAGGGCGCGAGCGTAGCCTGCCTGTTCCGTGGCACGCTCGATGGCAGATCGCACGACGGGGTCGGGCGCGCCGTCGTCGCCCGCAAAGCGGGCGCTGGGCTGGGCTAGGGATCTCAGCTCGGGCATGGTCCGAGCCTATCGCTCACGACGCAGCCAGGGCCGTGTGCCAGACTGGTGGGCATGCCACTGTCGCTGCTCCTCACCATCGGGTTGACCATCGTGATCCTCGCCATCGCCGCGGGCGTGACGGCGCGCTCACGCCGAGCGCGCCCCGCAGTGATGGGCCTCGGTTGGGCGCTCCTGCCGGTCGGTCTCTACCTGACAGGCCTGACCCAGGTGATCGTTGACGGCATCCGCGCGTTCATCGACTGGCTGATGGGCACGCCCTGGACTGTGATGACCAGCTGGGGCCTGGGCCTGTTCCTCGGCGGCGTGCTGTTGATCGTGATCGCGGCGTTCCTGCCGAAGACACGCAAGCCCGCTGCCCCGTCGGCGCCCCAGCAGCCGGCCGCGCAGGGCACGCGCTCGCAGGTGGCCTCCCCCGCCCCGACCTCCAAGCCGGCCGCGCAGGCGTCCAAGCCCGCGGCTCAGAAGGGCGTGGACCCCGAGGACGCGGAGATCGAGGCCCTGCTGCGCAAGCGCGGCATCATGTGACTCAGGCCGGCTCCGGTGGGGAGCCGAGGTCGTCGAGCAGGCTGGGGTCCACGTCGCGGCTGGTGGCCCCGTGGTCCACGAGCCAACGGCGAAGCTCCACCACCTTGCGCTGGGCGGCCTCGCCCTCGAGGAACTGGATGGCCAGGACCGGGCGGCGGCGGATCTCGTGCCCGCCCTTGATCAGCAGCGACGACCAGGCGTCCCCCGGGCGCAACCGGACGCCGGCCACCTCGTCGATCCGGTAGCGACGCAGGAACAACCCGTTCCGGACGGTCACCCCGTCCTCGTTGGCCCAGAGCCTCGAGTAGCCGATGGACAGCATGAGGCCCACCATGAGCAGCACGAAGAAGAGCAGGGTGCCGGCCTGCGGCCAGGTGACCCTGTCCCGGATCTCCTTGCCCAGCGCCCACCACCCGAACAGGGCTGAGGACATCAGGATCACCGACAGCACCACGCCGGTCATCAACGCCGGGGGGCTGGTGTAGGACAACCGCTCCGGAAGCGGCCGCTCGGTCACAGGCGACACGCCGCGAGCTCGGTCAGCAGGATGCCGCGGGCCCCCGCCTCGTAGAGGCGATCCATGAGCAGGTGTGCCCCTTCACGCGGGACGAGCACCCGCACCGCGCACCAGCCGTCCTTGGCCAGCGCGGACACGGTGGGTCCCTCGACGCCCGGCGCCAGTGCGGTGGTGGCCGCCAGATCCTCCTGCGCCACGTTGTAGTCCATCATCAGGTAGTTCTGCGCGACGAGCACGGACGTGAGGCGCGTCTCGAGGCCGGCCACGCCGGGCGGCAGTTCCCCTCCGGCCCGGCGGATGAGAACGGCCTCAGAGGTGCAGATCGAGTCGCCGAAGAGCTCGAGGCCGGCGCGCTTCAGCGTGGTGCCAGTGTCCACCACGTCAGCCACCACATCCGCGACGCCGAGCCGGATCGCCGACTCCACGGCACCGTCGAGCTTGACCATCTCGGCCTGGATGCCCAGTTCGTCGAGGTAGACCTGCAGCAGGCCAGGGTAGGAGGTGGCCACCCGCTTGCCGTGGACGTCCGCGACAGTCATCGAGGAGCCTCCGAGCGCCGCGAACCGGAAGCGGGAGCCGCCGAAGCCCAGCGACATCATCTCGGTGGCGGCGGCCGCCGAATCCAGCAGCATGTCGCGGCCGGTGATGCCGACATCGAGGTCCCCTCGGCCGATGTAGACAGCAATGTCGCGGGGGCGCAGGTAGTAGAACTCGACGCCGTGGTCCGCATCGATGAGCGTGAGGTCCTTGGCGTCGGTGCGCTGGCGGTAGCCGGCGGCGCGCAACATGGCGGCGGCCGGCTCGGCGAGGGCGCCCTTGTTGGGGACGGCGATGCGGAGGAGGCGGTCTGTGCTCACGTGGGTGCCTTCGTCAGAGGTAGCGGTAGATGTCGTCGAGGTCCAGATCGAGCGCCAGCATCATCACCTGAAGGTGGTAGAGCAGTTGGCTGATCTCTTCGGCGGCCTGTTCCTTCGACTCGTACTCGGCGGCCATCCACACCTCGGCGGCCTCCTCGACGATCTTCTTGCCGATGCCGTGGACCCCGGCCTCCAGCCGGGCCACCGTCCCCGACCCCTCGGGTCTGGTGCGGGCGGTCTCGGTCAGCTGCTCGAAGAGTTGGTCGAAGGACTTCACGACGCGCAGCCTACCGCCTACAGGCGGATGCCCAGGAGGGCGTCGATGGCGGTGGTCATCTGGCCGATCGCCTCGGTGTCATCGCCCTCCACCGCGAGGCTGGCGGCCACCCAGGTGTCCACGGCGCTGAGCGCCGCGGGGGTGTCCAGGTCCGAGCGGAGTGCGATCCGCATCGCGTCGATGGTCTCCTGCGCCGGCAGGGCGGCGGCGTTGTTGAGGACCCCGCGCCACCTCTCCAGGCGGGAGGTGGCCGAATCCAGCTGGTCGCGGGTCCAGTCCCAGTTGGTGCGGTAGTGGTGGTCGAGCAGCGCGAGACGGATGGCCATCGGGTCCGCTCCGCTGTGGCGCAGTCGGCTGACCAGCTCGAGGTTGCCCTTCGACTTGCTCATCTTCTCTCCGTCGAGGCCCACCATGCCGGAGTGCACGAACGCCTCGGCCATGGGTTCCCGTGAGGCGGTGATCGATTCGGCCGCACACATCTCGTGATGAGGGAACACGAGGTCCGACCCGCCACCCTGCACGTCGAAGGCGGGGCCGAGAAAGCGCAGCGCGATGGCGGTGCACTCGATGTGCCATCCTGGGCGCCCTGCTCCCAACGATGAGGTCCAGCTGGGCTCGTCGGGGCGCGCGAAGCGCCAGACGAGACAGTCCAAGGGGTGTCGCTTCCCGGTGCGGTCGGGGTCGCCGCCGTTGTCCCGGAAGACCTCGATCATGGTGGCCTCGTCGAGGTGGCTGACTCCTCCGAAGCCCTCAGCGGCCACTGTGTTGAAGTACCAGTCGGGGTGTTCGGGGTCCTCGACCTGATAGACCAGCCCGCTCGGCAGCAGCTGCTCGATCAGCTCGATCACGCACGAGATGGACTCCACCGCACCGATGTAGTTGCCTGGGGGGACGACGCGGAGGTCCTCCATGTCGCTGCGGAACAGCTCGATCTGGTCCTCCGCCAGTTCCTCCCATTCCTGCCCGGTTGCGGCCGCGCGCTCGAGCAGCGGGTCGTCGACGTCGGTCACGTTCTGCGTGTAGTCGACGGTGAGCCCCAGGTCGCGCCAGACGCGGTTGACCATGTCGAACGCCACGTAGGTGTTGGCGTGCCCCAGGTGGGTGGCGTCGTAGGGTGTGATGCCGCAGACATACATCCGCGCGGTGCCGCCAGCAGGCCCCACCGGCACGAGCTGCCGGGTGGCGGTGTCATACAGGCTGAGCGACTCGGGGACGGTGCCCTCGGACTTCGGGAGACTGGGGACGGCGACGGGGGCCCACGCATACATGCCGCCCAACTTACCGCCTTGGTTGAGTGCTAAAGCGGTGGCCAGGGGATGCCCGGCCAGCGCCCACCGGGGACCGGCATGCTGCCCGAGGCCAGCAGCGCCTCGGCCCGTGCGACGAGCGCCCCCCACTCCTCGTCGGCCAACCCGGGCGCGAGAGGGCCGGTCACGGCCGCGGCCCTGGCCACCAGATCGAGTTCCTCCGGGCTGAGCGGATCCCCCGCCCAACCCCAGATGACGGTGCGGAGCTTCCCCTCCACATGGAGGCTCACCCCGTGGTCCACCCCGGCCAGCGAGCCGCCGCGGTCGATGAGGTGGCTCGCCTTCCTGTCGGCGTTGTTGAGGAGCGCGTCGAAGAGGGCCACCGCCCTCAGCCTGGGGTCGTCGCGGTGGGCCAGCACCACTGGCTGGTCGTCCTCGGTGACGGCGCTGAGGATGGGGAGCCAGGCCTCGGTCAGGTCTTCGGGGCGGAGCAGGTCGATCAGATCGGTCGCCCCGCCCTCCACCCAATGCTGCGCGGATCCCTCCCCGAGGGGGCCGTCCACCCAGACGGTCAGGGGAATCAGGTCCACGGCGAGCTCACGCGCCAGGGAGTAGGCGGCCACCTCGCGGCGGCCGAGCGTCCCCGTCGGGAAGTCCCACAGCGGGGCCTCTCCCGCGACAGGTTTGTACACCCAGCGCGTGTCCTGCCCGTCCACGGCGAGGAACGTGGCGTTGGAGGCGTCAACAAGCCGCCCCACAAGGCGCAGGTCACCCACCGGCCCGGTCATGTGAAGAGTGGTCCCCGATAACCGTTGGAGCGGGGGCAGATGTGACCCTCGGGGTCCACCGGTTGACCGCACGCCGGGCAGGCAGGACGGCCTGAGGCCACCACCAGCTCGGCCCGCGAGGCGAACTCTCTGGCCATGGAGGGGGTGAGCAGGACCTGCAGCAGCGAACTCTCGCCGGACTCGTCGGCCTCTTCGGAGAACAACTCCAGCACCAGCCTGCCGCGCTCCTGGTCCCAGGCCAGGCCGATCGCCGCCGCACGGAAGGCCACCGTCACGGGAGCGTCGAGGGGGCCCATGTCCGCCGAGGCGCCCGCCTCGGGGACGTCGTGGCCCAGCTCGGCCAGCCTGTCCAGCACCTCGCCCACCCGCACGCCCAGCAGCCGTGCCTGCTGCTTCTCGAGCGCAACCGCCGCGAGGCGGCTGCCCTGCGCCACCTGGATGAGGAACAGTCGGTTGCCCGGCTGCCCGATGGTGCCCACGACGCAGCGATCCGGTCTGTTGAACTCCATCAGCATGACGCCCAGCCTAGCCGCGGTGCGCTGGAGGGGGGTCGACGTCGCCGCCACCGACGACGGGGGCCGCGTGCATGGCCAGGAGCCCTGCGAGACTTCCGCCGGCGTTGACACAGAGGACGGTGGGTCTGTGCGCCAGGTACTCCACGACGCTGACCCCGGCGGGACCCACGTGCACCCGCTGGAAGTCGTCGAGCCGCATGCCGAACGCGTGGGCAAGGATGGCCTTGATGGGGTCCCCATGGGAGAACACGACGACCGTGTCTTCATCCGGGTGGCGCTCCGCCAGTTCGGCCACGGCCTCGGTGGTCCGAGCGAACATCTCCATCATCGACTCACCACCCGGGAACGACACCGCCGACGGTGTGGCCTGGATGTCCGCCCACAGCATCTCGTCCTTCAGCGCCGCGAGCTTCGCACCGGTCCACACCCCGTAGTCGCACTCGCTCACGCCGTCGAGGACGGTCGCGTCGGGGAAACCCGCCAGGGCGGCCGTCTCGCGGCAGCGCTGGATGGGTGAGGTGTAGGCCGCCGCGATCCGGGCCTCGGACAGGAGTTCCCCGAGGGCGCGCGCCTGGCCGCGACCCACCTCGTCGAGGGAGACCCCGGGCATCCGGCCCGCCAGCACCCCGTCCGCGTTGGCCGTGGATCGTGCGTGCCGGATCAGGACAACCTTCGTCATGGGCGCCAGCGTAGTCGGCGGTGGGAGCCGCCCCGACGGTACAGTGGCGCCGTCGTTGACGAAGGGACTGTGACGTGGAGTGGTTCGAGGCGATCGTATTGGGCATCGTGCAGGGCCTGACGGAGTTCCTGCCCATCTCCTCCAGCGCCCACGTGTCGATCGTCGGTCAGCTGCTGTTCGACGGCCGAGATCCAGGGGCTGCGTTCACGGCTGTCACCCAGCTCGGCACCGAGACGGCAGTACTGGTCTACTTCCGCCACGACATCTGGCGGATCATCAAGGCCTGGGTCGGCAGCCTGCGCGGCACCGTCGAGAGATCGGACCCCGACGCCCGCATGGGCTGGATGGTCATCCTCGGTTCGGTCCCGATCGTCGTCCTCGGGCTGCTCTTCCAGGACGCCATCGACACCTCTCTACGCAACCTGTGGATCACGGTGGCGATGCTGGCCGGGGTGGCAATCTTCCTGGCCGTCGCCGACACGATGGGGGCGCAGAATACCCGCGAGCTCCGGCAGCTGACCTGGCGCGACGGTGTGCTGTTCGGACTGTTCCAGGCCGCGGCCCTCATCCCGGGGGTGTCGCGATCGGGCGCGACGATCTCCGGTGGCCTCTTCATGGGCTACACGCGTGAGGCCGCCACCCGATACGCCTTCCTCCTGGCAATTCCCGCTGTGTTCGGCTCCGGGCTCTACAAGCTGAAGGACATCGGGACGGACCAGACCACGGCCTGGGGCCCGACCATCGCAGCCACGGTGCTGGCATTCTTCATCGGCTACGCCGTCATCGCCTGGCTGCTGCGCTACATCTCGACGCACAACTTCCGGATCTTCGTGCTCTACCGCCTCATCCTGGCCGCAGTGGTCTCGGTGCTGATCCTCACCGGCGTCCTCTCCGCGTAGGGTCGGGCCTCATGCAGCTCAGACCACTTGGCGCCTCAGGCCTTCACGTCTCCCGCCTCGGGCTCGGCACCATGGCCTGGGGCCGGGACGTGGAGTGGCCCGCGGCCCGTGACCTGCTGGCGGACTTCGTCGACGGCGGCGGCAATCTCGTCGACACCGCGCCCGCATACGGCGCCGGGGTGGCCGAGAAGATGATCGGCAAGGCCCTGGCGGCGGGCCTCGCGCGCGATTCGCTGGTGATCGCCACCAAGGCCGGCTTCGTCATCCGCGACGGGCGGCGCATCATCGACACCTCGCGAGGCGCGCTGCTGAGCGACCTCGAGCAGTCACTGCGGCGGCTCCAGACCGATCACGTGGATCTCTGGCAGGTGCACGCCTGGGGGGAGGCGCCTCTTGATGAGACGCTTTCTGCCCTGGATTCCGCCGTGAGCCGGGGCATGGCGCGCTACGTCGGGGTGTCCAACTTCGTGGGCTGGCAATCGGCGACCGCGGCCACCTGGCAGGCAGCGGACCGGGCGCGCACGCCGATCTCGAGCGTCCAGGTGGAGTATTCGCTGCTGGCCCGGCGAGCCGAGGTGGAGGTGGTGGGCGCGGCCGAACACCACAGGATGGGTGTCCTGGCCTGGTCCGCACTCGGCCGCGGCACGCTCACGGGGAAGTATCGCGGCGGACGGCTTCCGCGCGACTCACGGGCGGCGTCGGACCACTTCGGGTGGTTCCTCGAACCGTATCTCCAGCCGCGCTCGGCGGCCATCGTCGACGCAGTCGCCCACGCCGCGCAGGGGCTCGGCCTCACCGCCACCCAGGTTGCGCTGCTGTGGGTACGCGACGCCCCCCAGGTGGCCTCGGCCCTTGTCGGGCCCCGCACGACGGATCAATTGGCGGAACTGTTGGACGCCGAGGACAAAGTGCTGGTTGCGCCGATCGTGTCAGCCCTCGACGACATCTCGGGTGGGCCGAACGCCTACCGGTGAGGCCCGCTCAGACGAGGTCGAAGGCGACGTGGTGCACGCCCTCGGCGTCGATCTCCAAGGTGAGGATGCCGACGGCGCCGGCCAAGTCCCCTGTGCCGGACCCGGGCACCAATTCGTAGCGCACCTGCTGGTCCCCGTCACGCATCGAACCGAACTGCTGGAACGCCACGCTTCCGGTGCGCCCGCCGATGCGTCCCTCGAACACTTCAAGCGCCACGTAGCCGGCCGTGCCGTCTGCAGGGTTGCCGGCCGACAACATGATCCCCCTGCTGGCGCCCTCTGCCTCACCGGTCCACACCTTGGCGAACTCGAAGCGTCGCGTGCCGGGCAGCAGACCTTCCTCCGGCGTGATCTCGATCTCGAACGTTGCGTTGACGATCATGGTGGCGCCCTCCTCTCCCCCAGCCTAGGCGGATTTGTGCAACCACGGCGGGCGCCTGCTAGAGTTCCTTGTCGCTCCCCCTTGGGGGATCACCACTCGTCCGGGTGGCGGAATAGGTAGACGCGCTAGCTTGAGGTGCTAGTGCCCGTAAAGGGCGTGGAGGTTCAAGTCCTCTCTCGGACACAACGATGTATGGTCCTCTGACTACGTGAAATCCCCTCTGACAAGGACTTCGGTCCTTGTCGGAGGTGGACTCTCATGGACACAGATGGACAAGAGTGGGTGTTCATTCCCCACATATTCCCCACGACACCAGCTGCGTGGGGAACGCGTACCCCCTGGCTGCCTTCCCCTGTCCCCCAGACTCACTGGACGACCGTTACGAAGCGCGACGGGGGGTGCGCATCATGGGTAGCCGACGGGTCAAGGCCAAGCGAGGCTTCGGTGAGATCTCCGTGCTTCCGAGCGGGCGGTTCAGGGCTCGCTACACCGGTCCTGACACGAGGCGGCACAGCGCCCCGGTCACGTTCGTCGCGAGGATCGACGCCGAGGGTTGGCTGGTCGAACAGGAACGGCTCATCAGCCGCGGAGAGTGGAGACCACCGGCTCGTCAGGTTCGCGAGGCCCCCCTGCTGCTGGGCGCGTACGCGGCCACGGTCGTGGGGCGTCGACGGCTTCGGCCGGCGACGGTCGCTCTCTACGAGAAGCTGCTTCGTCTGGCCATCCTGCCAACGTGGGCTGGCAGGCAGCTCGGCGACGTCACGCCGACTGAGGTGGCCGCTTGGTACGCCGGGATGAATCACACCCCGACCCAACAGGCGAACGCCTACGGACTGCTCAAGTCCATCTTCAAGGAAGCGATCGAGGATGGGCTCCTTGATGACAACCCTTGCCGGGTGAAGGCAGGTGGGCAGAAGCAGCGAGCGCGCGAGATCGCGGTGCTCACTGTCGACCAACTCAACCGCTACCTGGCCGCAGTGCCAGAGGAACGGAGAGTGCCACTGCTCCTGGCCGGATGGTGCGGGTTACGTTCTGGCGAGGTGCGGGGATTGCGGGTGCGTGATCTCGACCTGGACGCGGGGGTGGTCCACGTCCGCCAAGCCGTCGTGCGGCTCAAGGGGCAGCTGCTCATCGGTCCACCCAAGACGAACGCCGGCATCCGGTCGGTGGCTATTCCTCCGCACCTGCTTCCCGCCCTCAGGGTGTGGGCTGAGAAGCAGCCCACACGCAAGCGGGATGAGCTTCTGTTCCCCGCTGGCGACGGCCACTCCCCTCTCAACGACAGTGTGCTGCGGGAGGCGCACGACAAGGGCAAGGCCGCGATCGACATGCCCGGACTCACGATCCACGGCCTGCGCCACACGAGCGCGACCCTGGCCGCGCAACTCGGAGCAACCCTCGCCGAACTCCAAGCCCGCATCGGGCACAGCACACCCAACATGGCCATGCGATACCAACACGTGGCAGCTGAACGCGACGCTCAACTCGCAGCCCGCATGTCGGCATTCGCGACCGGCGGGAGTCTTTGGGCCTCACGCGGAGACGTTGCTCCGGCTGGGGCCCAATGAGGCTCGGAAGCAGGACCCCGGAGGTGTCGACCAGCGGCGTCCGCCGCGTTGGTGCTCAACGCCCGACGTCGCCATGCCCCCGGGATGGGCGAGGTGGCCGATGGAATGCGCAGCTCAGCACACCCACACGATCAGCGAGCCACCGCGGCTGACACGAACGGAGCGCTTGTGGGTGCCGGTTCCGGGGTGGCTAAGGGGGTCACGGAGACTGCCTCCCAGCGCTTCGGGTCGGTCTGGATGCGGATGTCGCCTTCGAGGGCATCGAGCGCCGTGTCGGTGATGGCCGGAGCTGGCTGCGTGGCCTGAAGGATGAGGTCGGCGGCGCCGATGACGCGCTGGCCGGTGCTGCGGAGGATGTCGGCAAGGTCATGTTGCTCCGTCACGGCGTTGAGTGCCCAGCCAGCGACATAGTTGAAGGCGTACTGGCTGGAGTCGAGGCCGTGGGCACTAGTCACCATGTACGCGACCGATTCGGCCTCGACTTCGACGATCCCGCGGCAGTCGCGGCTGCCTTCGGCCTGGTGAAGGAGTACGTGTCCGACTTCGTGGGCGAGGGTCTTGACAGCCTGGGCGTCGTCGACGTCGTCGCGGACCATGACGAGCCGCCGGCCGAAGTCGGTGTAGCCGTTCGGGCCACCGAGGTCCGAGCCGCGACCTACGACAAATCCGCGTTCTCCGAGGAGGTCCTGCAGTCGGTCCCACAGCCCCGCGGGGGCTTGTCCGGTGAGGAGGACGGCCTCGCCGATCTTGGGGTCAGGCAGAGGAGGGCCGTCCGTCTGGCGGATGTCGAACACCGTGACGGGCTTGGTGCCGACGACGTGTGTCCGGTGCACGGCGCGGCCCTGGTCGTCGCGCACAGGGTGGCCGGTGTCATCGAGGCGGGGTTCTCGGCGGGTGATCGGGGCGAGGACTTTGATGCCGGTTTCGCCGCGGCGCACCTGGCGCCCCATGGCCTTGAACGCCTGGTAGCCAGCGACGTGGGTGGCCTGAGGGTCCTGAAGCATGATCAGCAGGCTGTTCCCGAACGAGTACCGGTGGAACTGACTGGAGAACTTCAGCCAGGCCTGCCACGCCTGCGGGTCGTTGAGCGCGAGGATGCCGTCGCTGAGCTGAGTGTGGAGCTTGTCCAGGGTGGACTGTCGAGCCTCTGCGGCTGCGGCCCTTTCGGCGTCACTGACCGGCCTCCGATAGCCAGCCATCAGACGCGGCCTTCCTTCAGGGCGGCGATGTGGTCGAGGATCTCCTCGATCACTTCATTCGGTGCGCCGGAGTCGGCAAGCTGCATCGCCTTGTTGAGGAGGTCCTCGACGATGAGCGGAACGTCGGGGAGCGGGAGTTCGGGTTCACTCACAGCCGGAACCATGTGGTCGGGATCGGGAAGGCATGTGGCTGCCGGACTCTCCTCGGGGACGCAACAGGGGTTGCGATGGACTCCAACTCGGCGGCTTCCGGCGTCAAGGGTCTCGACACGATCCGTCCCTCCGGGTCAAGGACACTCAAAGGGGTCGACATAGGCAGCGAGTTTCCGCTTCGGCATCCGATCGCGCCATCAACGAGCGATGCCCGCGCGGAGGCGGTGTTCGCAGCCCCTGTTGGAGGGCGGACGTCGGTGCTTTCGCGTCGCGGCAAGAGTTCGGGGTAGGCGTCGGTCGTCCCGTAGTAGCCGCGGGCGTAGGCGTCGAACGACTTGCTGGCAGTCAGACCCGCCGCCGTGGGCGACGGCCCACTGGAACCACAGGTCTGTACCGATGACTGGCGACGGGGCTCGGGGTTCATGGCGGCCTCCTGATGACGGACGGACGAACCCGTCACCCCGCATAACGGACGCCACCCCCTGGCCGTGGACAGCCGCGCTGCGATGCCGCAAGGGGTCTCGCCGTAAGGATCATCCCGGTACTGCACTCGAGCCGCGTGGCATCACGGATCTCCCGTGGGTTGTGACGGCAGGGTCCGTGCCGAGAGTCGTGACTTCGCTGTCATGCTTGATGGTCGAACGTCCTGAGATGGCCCACCAAGGGCATGTCCTGTGAGTGCTGGAGCACAGCTCCGCCCATGCCTGTCCGCGAAGCGCACACAACATGGGTCGAGAAAACTGAGAGTAGCGTCACCGTTGATCAGTTTCCTCTAGCATCGGCTGAGTGCGACATTGCCCATCCCCGATCTCAGCTGGCGTTCCGCCGTATGCCGTCGCACTAGCCGCGCGAATCCTGTCCGCAGGCAAACTCGTGATCTACGCTGGCGCAGGCATCAGTCTGTCGCAACCAACAAACCTCCCGACAGGTGCGACCTTAGCGGCGACGGTTCACAAGCAGCTAGCAGGTGTCTTTCCTGTTCTTGCGACAGTCGAGCCGTCGGATCTTCTCGCTGTTGCAGATGCTGTTGCTACCTTGCCAGGCGGCGAGGAGGCGCTGCGCCAGACCTCAGCTCAGTCGGCCAACTTCAAGTCTGCGAGGCCTGGCTACGCCCACAGAGTCTTGGCGCATCTCATGCTGGAAGGTGCGATCGACGTGCTTACCACGAACTGGGACAATTGCATTGAGCGGGGAGCGGGCGAAGAACGGCTCCCGACAGTCACGAACCACATCGACCTGGCCGGCGTAACCCCGCCTTGGGTCCTTAAGGTGCACGGCTGCGCCTCAAGGCCGGACTCACTGCTCGTAACAAGCAATCACCTCGACAACCCTCCAGCTTGGGTGCAGGAGCAAACCCGTGCAAGGCTGGGCAGCGCTGTCGTGGTCTTCATAGGCATCGGAGACGTCGCTGGGTACGTGAAGAAGCGCATCGAGGATGCTATCTGTGAGGTCGGCCAACTTAACAACATACGCGTCGTTGCACCAGGAATCGATGCGGATTGGGACCACTCCCAGTGGCAAGCGGTCGCGCCAGACCTCCGCGACGATCACAAGATCCCAGCGACTGCTGACCTTTTCACGGAGAAGCTCGCTGCGGCGTACATCAGTGCTCGGCTCGGCGAGCACAGGATGAGCGTATCTTCTGACGATTCCCTCGCCACGGACCTTGAGGCGGCCATCAAAGGGCTGTTTGAGTGCGATCCGTTAACCGTCCTTCAATGGGCCCGGGCGGTCGACATTAACCCGCGGGTTGGTCAGGCCGTTATGAAGAGTTCTGAGTTCGGCAGGGCCCTCATCGCCCTAGGCCACCTTGTCGGCGATTCTGCGCGACTCACTCACACCCACATACTTGAGACGGCCCAGGGTCCCATCGAACTATTGATTGCGACGCAGACCATGCCGACTCGTCGGCTTGTGGAGGAGGCCGAGAGCCGACTGTACGATCACGCCAGCCGGGGCGAAAGTTCTCCACTGTTCGTCGTTGCTGGCGGAATCGGGCCGATTCCGATGCCGAAATCCTTGCCCGTCAACATTCTCGGCGTAGCTGACGAGTTGGACATCATCAGTGGCCCTCTGTCTTTTGTGCCCGATATTCGGCACGCTGATGAGGTGATTGCGTCATGAACAGTTCCCTCCCCACTGTTCGTTCGGACGAAGAGCTTCTCCGTCTTTCCCATGCTGTGTTGTCGCACCACGGGTTCCACGTCGAGACCATCAAGCAGGGAATCGGATTGATCCTAGCGGAGAACGCCTACTTTGTCGTAGCCGTGGCAGCGACGAACACTATCCCGGATTTGATTCTTGCTGAGTCCGTGGCTTTCGACGCAATCGCACAACGTCTCGATTCGGCCACCCTGGGCCCGAAGAAATGGGACACCTACTTGGTGCTCTTGACTCAAGATAAGTCCTCTGAGGACGACGACATGACCCGTGCTCTTTATGCGATCAACTACGACACTTCACGCCTGCGGCGCATCGCGCACACCGGCGTCGATGCAACGCTGGAGGCGGTTGGTCATGCTCTGGCGCCCTTCGTCACTCCTGACGCGCCAGCGACGTCTGTCAGACAGACCGATCCGGTCGACTCTCTGCTGCGGGCACTGATCTCCCGCGGCGTCGATGAAGACCTTGCTCACCGTGCCATCACCGCTTTTGAACAGGGGGCCGCACTCGATGACGTCCTTTGAGCCGATGATCGACGGCCTTCGCGTCGAATCATTCCGGGGTTTCCGCGACTTTCGCGAGTTCGACCTGTCGGCGACAGCAGTAGTCATAACCGGACCAAACGGAACCGGAAAGACAAGTTTCTTCGACGCGTTGCAGTGGGGGCTGCTTGGACGCCTTGAGCGTCTGGAGGGTCTGCGCGCGCGACGCAACGTCGAGCACATCGTGAATCAGTACCGGCTCGGGCACAAGGCTTCCGTCGAGATCGATCTCAGGCTTGAATCAGGCTCCGCGACCGTGCGACGCACCGGTGACCAAGGAGGGAGCACGCTGGAACTGCGCCGGGAGGGCGAACCTCCCTTGTTCGGAGACGAGGCTGAGTCGGTATTGCAGAGCATCCTGCTGCCCGATACGGATCTGACGCTCGAATCTGCACTGACCACGTCAGGCCTCATGCAACAAGACGTGATGAGGCGAGTTCTCGAAGCGAAGCCTTCCGATCGGTATCGACAGCTGAGCACCATCCTTGGTCTTCGAGCACTGGAGGACTTTGAGGACGCCATCAGGTCAGTGGCCAAGCAGGCGTCTGAGCGCGAGAAGAACGCGAGCAGTGAGCGAGCCCGGCTCGCTGAAGCCTTGAAGCAAGCTGAGGTCCGTTCCCTAGCCGCTGAAGCGCGGCTGGCAAGTCGGCCCCAAGTTGCCGCATTGCGAAGCGAGACGTTCGACATCTTGCTGGCCAATCCCGCCGGTGTACTTGTCAATAGAGACCTAGTGAGTCTCGAGGGTCCCGACGATGTTCACCTCGCAGCGGTAGCATTCGGCAACGCGGGAGACAGGATCGAGTCAGCGCGAATGCTGATGAGCGAGGCGTCAAGACTACGTGCGGGCCTCCTTCAATGTCCGACGGAAGAACAACTCAACGATTTACGGGATGTAACCGAACGCGCACAATTAGCAAAAGACGCCTCCGAGGCTTTGCGGGGGGCGGCTCAAGGACGTCTGAATGCCGCCCGGAAGGCTGCGGCCGAGGTAGCCCAACTCGCCGCCCTGGCCGTGCCGATGCTGGCGGATCATTGTCCGGTGTGTAGGCAGGCCATCGACCGCGAACTCGTGGAGCGCGAACTTCGTGAGCGGGCGGAATCGACCGGAACAATTCTCCAGTTGGAACAGGAATTCACGAAACTGCACAATCAGTTCAGTCGCGACGCAGCTATCGCAACCGAGGCCCAAGCAAGACTCGACACAGCAGAGGAGCAGGCTGAACGCTGGCGACAAGTTCGCGGCGTCGAGGATGCGGCCCGCGCTGCCATGGTCGACGTCAACGGCGACAACGAGGTGGTGCAATTCGAGCACGCGCGCGCGGAATCGTTCGTTGATTTCGCTGGTCCAGCCTTGGAGTACTGCCGCCGAGTTCGCCGGACGCTGCATGACCTGTTGGAGACGTTCGATCAGCAGTCCGACCAAGGCGCTGTAGATCGCGCAAACGCAGAGTTCCGCAGTCTGAAGACCGCCCTAGCCTCAGCAGGTGAACGCCTCGCCGCGGAAGCGGGGCGAGCCAAGAAGCTCCAAGCGCTGTCAGAGCAGACCGTCGAAGCTCGTGTTGAGGTGACTGAGGCTCGACTGCGGTCAATCCAACCGCTGGTCGCCAACATCTATCAGAGACTCGACCCCCACCCTGCGTTCAAGACAGTCGATTTCGAGCTGGATACCTACTACCGAAAAGGGACCACCAGCCCTCTGGTGATCGACGAGATCGAAAACGTCTCCGCAGACCCACTCCTAATCTTCTCCACATCGCAGGCCAACATCGTGGCCCTGTCGTATTTCATAGCGATGAGTCTCTCCTCTGGAGAGCGCGGACTGCCATTCCTGCTCCTCGATGACCCGGTTCAGTCAATGGATGACGTCAACGTGCTCGGCTTCGCCGACTTGTGTAGACACCTTCGGCTTCGTCGACAGCTCATCGTCTCCACACACGAGCGCCGGTTCGCGAGTCTTCTTGAACGCAAGCTTGCACCGCGAGCGGAAGACTCCCAAACAAGAGTCATTAGGTTCACCGGATGGGATCGCAGCGGTCCCACCGTCAACGAGTACTCTGTGGGACCAGAACTGCTTGAAGATCCCATTCGACTGGTTAAGATGGCGGGCTGAGAGGCCTTGAAGAGTGCTCGCGACGTCTGCGCCAAGAAGGCCGAAGTGACGCGGACATGCTGGCTTCAGACTATGCCACGAATTTTCAGGGCTTGAACAGCCTGACGCGCCGACTCCAGCACACTCAAGCCTTCGGTTTCAATTGTGACGACATCCAATCCAGCACTTGCCGACTCGAGCACGGTCTGGTGATACATCTTGAAGTATTCTTCGTTGAGGTCCTTCCCCTCTCGCTCCTTTCGCGATTTGTCTGCCCGTTCTTCGATTCTCCCCCAGCAAGTCTCAAAGTCGGCCTGGCAGACGATGTTCACCGAGTCCCGACGATAATCAAGTAGTCGTTCCAACAGGGGTTCATATAGTCTACTAGCCAAATCCAAGTATTTGCACCATGCCATGAGGCTGATTATGCCGCGGTCACAGACAACGATATGCCCCTCTGCAATATTCCGTGATATGACTCGCTCCCGCTCCAACTCGAGCGCGATTCGCAGTGTCATCTCCGTCTCTGGCCCGGGTCGCAAGAGTTCTCGCTCAATAGCTGTTGAAATATCGAGCAGCTCGGGCTCGCCCTTTCGTCCAACGACACGAAAGGAAGCTTCAGGGAGAAGAAGCGCTAGAGCTCCAATGAGCGATGATTTCCCGGCTCCATCATAGCCCTCAATCGTCACGAACCTAGCCATTACGACCCTCCATCAATACACATCCAGACGATCACTACTATGACTCACGTGCATATTGCGCTGGGTGAGAGCCGGTGTTCCGTTGTGGGGTGAGCCAGTGTTCCGTTGACGGCTGAGCCATGGTGACGCCGCGGTCGGCCGCGGTTTCGCGTGTGGGACGTTCGTCGGGTCCGTGCCGTTGGGGCACGGTCGTGACGAGAGGGGTCGCCTTCGATGGTCGACTACAAGAGGATTCTTCAGCTTCGTGCTGAGGGGGTGAGCCAGCGCGGGATCGCTGACGCGTTGGGGTGTTCACGTAACACGGTGGCGGGGGTGTTCACGGCGGCGGACTCGGCTGGTGTCGGGTTCGGGCAGGTGGCGGACCTCGGGGCTGAGGAGGTCCGCCACCTGTTGCTGCCGGAGCCGGTGAGGCCGGACTCTGGGCGGGCTGCACCAGATTTCGAGTATGTGCACCGGGAGCTGGGTCGGCCGTCGGTGACATTGCTGGTGTTGTGGAACGAGTACGTGGCGAAGTGCCGCTCGACGGGCGAGGTGCCGTACCAGTATTCGTTCTTCAACGAACAGTACCGCCGCTGGATTAAGTCGACGGGGGCGTCGATGCGGATCCAGCGCAGCCCCGGGGAGTCGGTCGAGGTCGACTGGGCCGGGGACCCGATGTGGTTCGCTGATCCGCTGAGCGGGACCCCGACCCAGGCGTGGGTGTTCGTGGCGGCGTTGTCGTTCAGCGCCTACACCTATGTGGAGGCATTCACCGACATGACGCTGTCGTCGTGGATCGAGGGCCACGTGCATGCGTTCGAGCAGTTCGGGGGCGTGGGTCGTCTGCTGGTGCCTGACAACCTCCGCACGGGGGTGTCGCGGGCGGACCGGTACGAGCCGGCGTTGAACCCGGCCTACGCCCAGTTGGCGGAGCATTACGGCACCGCGATCATCCCGGCCCGCGTGAAACGTCCCCGCGACAAGGCGGTGGTCGAAGGCAGCGTCCGGTTCGTCGCAGGTCAGGTCGCCGCGATACTGCGTGATCGTCAGTTCGTCGGGTTGGCGGAGCTGAACGAGGCCATCTTCGACGAGGTCGCCGCGATCAACGCCCGCCCGTTCCAGAAGCGGGAGGACTCCCGGCTGGTGGTGTTCGAACGCGACGAGAAGCCGCTCCTGATGCCGCTGCCGCCGATCGGATTCGAGCTGGCCGATCTCCGCAAGGCGAAAGTGGGGCCGAACTATCACGTCCAGGTCGACCGGAACTTCTACTCGGTCCCCGCGAGGCTGATCGGTGAATCGCTGGATGTCCGGGTCACCTCCAGCATCGTGGAGGTGTTCGATGGCGTCGAACGCGTCGCGTCCCATCCGCGGTTCAAGGGGGTCAGGGGCCGCTACTCGACCCTGCCCGCGCACATGCCGGCCTCGCACGCGAGCCGGCTGGTGGACTGGTCACCGGAACGCTTCGAGCAGTGGGCCGCGACCGTCGGACCGAACACGCAGGCCGCGATCCGGGCGATCCTCGGCTCACGCAAGATCGTCGAGCAGTCCTACCGGTCATGCCTGGGGGTGATGTCGCTGGCCAAGAGGTCGGGCGGTATGGCCCGGCTGGAGGACACCTGCGGCAGGGCGTTGGCGGCCACCCCTGCGCCGTCCTACACGCTGATCAAGAAGCTATGGGCTGGATGGACACCGGTCCCGACCCCGCCGCCGCCATCGCTGGGTGATGCAGGGTTCGTCCGCGGCTCTGACTACTACGGGAGCCGGGCATGATCGACATCGAAACCCTCACCCGGCTCAAGACCATGCGGCTCTCGGGGATGGCCGAGTACTTCGAGAACCTCGCCGACACCACCACCGCGGCCCCGTTGAACGGCCCAGAGCTGGTCAAGCAGGCCGTCGACTGGGAATACGAACGGCGCCGTGACAGCAAGCTGCACCGACTCCGCCGGCAGGCCGGCCTCGCGCAACCCGGTGCCGACATCGCCGACCTCAAGGCCATGCCCGGACGCAGCGTCGACGCCGAGTTGATCAGCCGGCTGGCGATCGGCTCCTACCTGGTCAAACACCAAGACGTCATCCTGCAAGGACCCACCGGAGCCGGGAAAACCTACGTCGCCTGCGCCCTGGGGAACAAGGCCTGCCAGCAGTACCGCAGAGTGCTCTACCTGTCCGCCGATGAACTGTTCGACCGGATCACCATCGCTGAGCGCACCGGCGACAAGAAACGATGCCTCGACACGCTGGTCAAGGTCGAGCTGCTGATCATCGACGACTGGTTCCTCACACCGCCGAGCCGGCCCCAGGTCCAGCAACTCCACACCCTGATCGACCGGCGCCACAAGACCACCTCAACGATCTACTGCACCCAGCTGCCGCCCGGTCAATGGCACGACCGGATGGAAGAGAAGATCCTCGCCGACGCCATCGTCGACCGGATCACCACCAACGCGCACGCCACCGTCCTCAACTGCGACGACTCCATGCGCAAACACTTCACCCACCTCGAATAGCCAACAGTCGGGGGCCGACCGTCCCGGCCG
>NZ_JBUZNO010000019.1:0-14252 GCF_055326245.1 Tessaracoccus luoxuelianae | reverse complement strand
CCAGGACTCCTGACATGGTCGAGGGTGTTGGTGTAGTTGTTTGGGGTTGACTAGTGCTTCTTCTTCGCGGAATGCCTGCGGTGCCGCCCCAGATGTGCCATAATTGGTGCGTATCGGGGATTAGGTTTGGGGGGTGGGATGATGGCGGTCATGACTGCGGATCCTCCTCTGGCGTGGGTGCCGGGTGAGGCGGTCGAGGTTGGGTTGGCCGGTGGTCTGGTTGAGGATGCTGAGGGTGGCCGGGTGTTCCTGCACGGGAACCTCGTCTACGCGTGGGATGTCGGTGATGAGGCTGGTCGCCGGTTGGCGGCGGTCCAGTTGGTGCGGATCAAGGCCGCGCAGGCGATCCAGGTGGCGGCCGCGTTCGGGGTGGACCCGTACACGGTGTCGCGGTGGTCGAAGGCGTTCCGCGCCGAGGGGGTGGCGGGGGTGGTGACGGGCAAGACCGGCCCGAAAGGGCCGAGCAAGGTCACTGATGCGGTCCTTGCCGAGGTGCGGGAGCGTCGCGCCGAGGGGGGCTCGTTGCGGTCGATCGCGGCCGCGGTGGGGATCTCGGTCACCAGTGTGCGGCGCGCCCTCGAACAACCGGAGCAGGAGCCGGAGCCGGAGCGGGAGTCAGCACCGGGTCCCGATCCGGTGCTGGAGGTGGTGCCGGTGTTGCCTGCGCCGGTGTCGCGGTCGGTGGAGCGGGGTCTGGCCCGGGCCGGGTTGTTGTCTCAGGCGCCGCCGGTGTTCCATGCCGCCGGAAGGGTGCCGTTGGCTGGTTTGTTCCTGGCCTTGCCCGGGTTGGAGGCCACCGGCCTGCTCGGCTGCGCGACACGCGTGTATGGAGGGTTGCCGGCCGGGTTCTACGGCCTGGAGGCGATGTTGGTGGAGGGGGTGTTGCGGTGTCTGGCGGGGGAACCCCGCGCTGAGGGCGCCACCCGGATCGACCCGTACGCCCTGGGCAGGGTGCTCGGGTTGGACCGGGCCCCGGAGGTGAAGACCATCCGCCGCAGGATCAGCCTCCTGGCCGGCCACGGCAAGGCCGAGGACCTGTTGGCGTCGATGGCGGCACATCACCTGGCCCACCACCACGACGACAGCAAGGCCGGGGCCGTGTTGTATGTCGATGGGCATGTCCGCGCCTACCAAGGGACCCGCAGGATCGCCAAAACCCATGCCGCCCGGCTCCGGTTCCCCGCCCCCGCGACCGTGGAGACGTGGATCTCCGACGGCCACGGTGACCCGGTACTGGTGGTGATGGCCGAACCGGCCGCCTCCCTGGCCTCGGAACTACGCCGCCTGCTCCCCGCGCTGCGCCGCGCGGTCGGCGACGACCGCAGGGTCCTGGTCGGGTTCGACCGGGGCGGCTGGTCCCCGGCCCTGTTCGCCCACATGACCGGACACGGGTTCGACCCGTTGACGTGGCGTAAAGGCCCCGCCCCCGACATCGACCCCGCCCTGTTCGCGCCGATCACGTTCACCGACGACCACGGCACCCGGCACACCTGGCAGGCCGCCGACACCCGCGTCGAGCTGCCCGTCGACGACCACGGCGGCACCTTCGGAATGCGGCAACTGACCCGCCTGCTCGACACCAAGACCGGCACCCGGCAAGCCCACATCCTCACCACCCGCACCGACCTGCCCGCCGGCGAAATCCTGCACCGGATGGGATCACGGTGGCGGCAGGAGAACTACTTCCGCTACGCCCGCATGCACTTCGCCCTCGACTCCCACGACCACTACACCACCACCCCCGACGACCCGCACCGGATGGTGCCCAACCCGGCCAAGAAAACCAGCCGCGACACCCTCACCGCTGCCCGCAACCGCCTCGACCGCCTCCAAGCCACCACCGACGCAGCCCTCCTCGACTGGCGAACCCCCCAACCAGGCCAAACCGACATGCTGCTCACCAGCGCCGACCACAACAAGATCACCGCCCCCCTCTTCGACGCCCAAGACGCCCACGACCTGGCCCACCAGGCCCACACCAACACCCCAGCCCGGCTACCCCTGGCCCAGGTCAACCCCGGACAACAGGTCCTCGACGTCGAAACCAAACTCCTCACCCACGCCATCCGGATCGCCGCGTTCAACACCATCACCACCCTCGCCCGCGACCTACGCGTCCACACCGGCTACGCCCGCGCCCACGACGAGGCCCACACCCTGATCAGACAAGCCCTCACCGGAACCGGAGACATCATCCCCACCAGCGACACCCTCACCATCCGCCTCGACCCCCTCCCCACCCGACGCGCCACCACCGCCCTCACCGAGCTCTGCGACCACCTCACCAACACCGCAACCCGCTACCCCGGCACCAACCAGACACTGAAATACGAAACGAAAACGCGGTCCTGACACCACAACAACCATGGCGCCATGTCAGGAGTCCTGGGTTCCACTCCCCGAACGGACTTGGGCAGCCCGCGCACCAGTCGCATCGAGAAAATAGATAGGATGGCTCGTCGGCTGTTTCATGGATGACGGTGCCGACGGCTACCTCCAGGAGCGCCCATGGCCAATCTTCTTGAAATCTGGACCACCACCCGACTTAGGCTCATGGTTGAACTCGAGCGTTGCGGCTCACTCTCCCAAGCCGCAGAGGAAGTGGGGCTCAGCCAACCTAGCGCGAGCGAGCACATCCGCATCATTAACAGAGCTGCCGGTGAGCCAGTGGTGGTGCGCAATGGACGGACGCTGGCCCTGTCTCCTGCCGGGAGAATGGTTGCGGCCTACGCCGCACACGCGCTGAGCAACCTCCTTGCCGGCGAATCTGCGCTAGCTGCGCGGATTGGACTACGAGCCGGAAGCCTCCGATTGGCCGCTTCGTCCGTTCCTGGTACGTATATTGTCCCAGACGTTCTTGTGTCCTTTCAGGAGGAGGCACCTGACGTGTCCATCGAGTTCTCCGTGGGCTCAACGGCAGAAGTTAGACAATGGATCCTGTCTGGGAGGGCATCTTGCGCGGTCACCTGCGGTGACATCGCCGACGATCGTCTCAAAGTGAGCCCAGTTGGCCCGGACGACATCAAGGCAGTTGCTCAGCCGGGGCTCTTGGCATTGACCTCCATGGGGCAGGCCCATCCCTCCCAATTGGACAAACAGACACTCCTCGTACAGGAATTCGGTTCAAGCACACGCAACTACGCTCAGCAGATCCTAGAAGGCACCACCTATCGTTTTCGACGGGTGTGGGAGTTAGGGTCTGTAGACGCTGTCAAGCGCGCCGCGAGACAGGGCAGCGGGATCGCATTCCTCTCCACCCATACCGTTGTTGAGGAACGGCGCAGGGGCGAACTGATCACCTTCGATGTACTCGGTGTGCCAAAGCCCAGTCGTCGCGTTAACGTTGTACGCGCAACGGGATCGCCGGAAAACCCAGCAGAAAGGTTCTTCGAGTCCCTGCTGCGAGCCCAACTCAGCGCCCACACCCAAGATGGCTCCAGGGCCCTGAACGGCTCTGCAACCATTCCGCCGATAGGTACGAGTACCGCTCAGGGATGAAGTGCCACAGACCTCCTGCGCCGAATCGAGGTCCGGCACGGCACGCCCAGCGGCGGCTCCCGCACCTACGACGAGCTGGTCCAGGGCTGGAACCTCGTCTACGCGCCCGAGGCACCCTTCGGTAAGTCGATGCTGGAGAAGGTCGAGCAGTTCGGCCGCGACGGCGCCGTCGCCGGGTCGCACACCTTCACCTACTACGACGACGTGGCCTTCGCGTCTGGCAGCTACGACGGCTTCGCGGCCGGCGAGGCCTGGAACTCCGGCAGCGACCTCAACCAGTCCCTCCTCAGCCCGGTGGGGCTCAGCGCGCTCGGCGCCTCCGAGACCAACAGCGGCGGCGGCCACGCCTATCTCGGCTTCAACCTCTCCAACCCCACCAAGACGGGGTCGTTCGGCGGGGCCCTCGCCATCAGCGGCAGCGGCACCGGTGGCCTCATCGAGATGCTCGACATCAACGGCGACATGCTCACCGACAAGGTGTTCCGCACGAACATCACCGGGGCGGGCGTCAAGTACCGGCTCAACAACGGCGACGGAACCTTCGGCCCCGCGAAGGACGTGGTGGGCATCGGAACCCTGTCCACCGAGGCCAACATCGGCGTCTCCGGCGGCCCCGAGGCGTACTTCGGCGTCTCGGTGCAATTCAACATCGCGGCGGACGTGACCATCGGCGAGCAGTACTTCACCGACGTCAACAACGACGGCCTGCCGGACTACGTCAGCGCCGGGCAGGTCTACTTCAACACCCCCACCGCGACCGGACCCGAGTTCCGCTCCGACAGCGCCGACACGCCCGTGCCGATCGACAACGGCACCGTCAACCTCGACGACATCGAGAAGCTGGCCGAGTTCGAGGAGCTGCAGCGCGCGAACTCGCCGCGCCAGGACGTGGTGCGCCGCTGGGTGGCGCCCTACGCGGGGACGGTCAGCATCGAGGGAGCCGCCACGCTCACCGACAGCCACGTGGGCGACGGCGTCCGGCTCGCCATCCAGCACGCCTCCACCGAGCTGTGGGCGGCCAACCTGCTCACCGCCGGTTCCACCGCCACCCCGCCGGCGCTCAGCCGGTCGGTGCAGCGCGGCCAGGCCGTCTACTTCCGCGTCGGCTCGGTTGACGACGGAGCCACCGACAGCGTCGCCTGGGCACCCGTGATCACCTACACCTCGCTGGGCACCCTGCCGACGGATGCCAACGCTCTGAGCCAGACACAGTTCGACGCCGCGGCCGAGTTCACGCTCGCCGGCCGCCCCGACACCCCCGTGCTCATGCCGCTGCGGGGCACCGTCACGGTGGAGGGGACGCTCACCAAGACCGCCGCCACCAGCGACGACCTGACCCTCCTGGTGCTGCACGACGGCGCCACCGTCGCCTCAGTGCCCGTGCCCGCGGGCTTCGTGGGCGACATCGACCTCGACGAGAGCTTCCCCGTCGCCGCGCCGTCCGGGGACACGGCGGACAAGGTGGTGGTGCGCATCGCGGCCGACTCGCCGATCGATCCCACCGTCCTGTCGTTCGCCCCCCGGCTCTACTACACCGAGGCCTTCGACGGGACGACCCCCGTGGAGGTCCTGGCCGATCTCGACGACGACGGCCAGGTCGACGACCACACCCTCGAGCTGAACCTTCCCTACGACATCGACCTCTACCCCACCACGGACGAGACCGCCCCCCGGACCCCGTGGACCTCCACCATCGGCCGCGAGGTCACGGTGGAGGCGTCCGTCGGCGCCCTGGATGCCGAGCCGGGCCAGGTGACCCTGACCGTCAAGAAGCGGGTCGCGTCCGGCCTCGGTGAGGTGGTGGCCAAGCAGACCTTCGACGCCGGCGCCCTGGGCGGCAGCACCGAACTGACCGGCGTCACCCTCGAAACCGGCTCCGACTACTGGTTCGACCTCTCCGTCCGCAACCCCGACCTGTCCGAGCGCATCATCAGCAACGACGTCATCCTGGCCTGGACCGACGGCGGCACCGACGAGACCCTCGACGTGCCCGAGACGCTCAACTCCGCCGGCCGGCAGGGCATCTTCCCGATCGCCCACCGCGGCTGGGCCTACGCCGGCTACAACGCAGACTACGAGGGGACCAACCGCTCCACCGTGCCCCTCGACGAGCAGGCCTTCGTCTTCCAGCAGGCCAACTACCCGACGTCGGCGCCGACGGGCTTCAACGACTCCAGCTACAAGGATCCGGCCCAGGGCGAGTCCTACCCCTATGTCGCATACCTGCTCCGCACGCCCGGCGGCAGCGACCCCGTGCCCGTCTGGCGCGGACTGAAGGACAACCTGGTGGGCGGCGCGGACTTCGCGTCGAGCTCGCGCACCGGGTCCGACAGCATCGGCGTCGCCGGTGCCCCGGGTGCCGGCGACAGCGTGCGCGCCGTCCGCCGCGTGGGACTGACCGCGCCCGTGTTCGGCCTCGTCGCCGGCATCGGCCCGCTGTCGGCCGCCTTCGGCGCCGGTCCGAGCTTCGGCCTGCTCGACTACGTCGACGTCAACGCCGACGGCTTCCCCGACATCGTCGCCCCCGGGCGGATCACGTACACCACCCCGCTCGGCGGATTCCTCCCCGGCTCCGGCTCCGGGCCGGACGTGGTGGGCCAGGACACCACCTTCGCGGTCAGCGGAGGCTTCAGCGGCACCGCCATCGACATCAAGGCCAACTCCAAGGGCGATGCGAACACCGCGCAGGACACCGCCACCACCAGCGGCACCTCGAAGAAGGCCACCACCTCGGGCTCCGCGCAGCAGGGTGAAGCGGCCGACACGCAGGAGTCCGGCGCCAACGTCGGCGGCTCCCTCGGGGTCACCGCCCAGTTCACCAACCCCGGCGGCGGCGTGAACTCAGACTGGGGCGACTCCATCTCGCAGATGGACCTCGACACCTCCGCCCCGCTCGAGCGCGAGCTGGCCGACGTCAACGGCGACTCGTTGCCGGATCTGGTGCTGGCCGGCGGTGGCGGCGTGCGCGTCCGCTTCAACCTCGGCCACAGCTTCTCCGCCACCGAGGTGCAGTGGTCCGAGGGCGGATTCGAGAACGGCGAGTCCTACTCCGGCTCCGTCGGCCCGCTGCTCGGCTTCAACTACAACAACAAGGAGTTCTCCGGCGGCCTGTCCCTAAACGAGGGCATCGACCAGGCCCGGTACTCCTGGGTCGACGTCGACGGCGACGGCGTCCTCGACCGGGTCCGCAAGACCGACGACGGCACCCGGGTGGCGTTCGCCTCCGGCAGCGGCGCCCGGTCCGAGGTGGACTACGGCACCATGGTCTCCGGCGAATTCGATCTGATCGGCAGCATCCCGCTGGGTGAACAGGCCTCCCAGGACCGCAGCCGCGGTGTGGGCGGCGGCTTCGACTTCACCATCCCGATCGGGCCGCTGTGCCTGGCCGGCTGCTACATCATCGTCAACCCGGGCGCCAGCTTCGACCGCAGCCTGTCGTCGAGCCAGGTGCAGCTCACCGACGTCGACGGGGACGGCAACCCCGACTCGGTGCTCAGCACCGACGACGGCGAGATCACCGTGCGCGCCAACAACCGTGGCCGCACCAACCTGCTCAAGAGCGTCACCAACCCGCTCGGCGGCCAGATCCGCCTCGGCTACACCCGCGACGGCAACACCACCGAGCAGCCCCTGCCGCTGTGGCTGATGACCAGCGTCGAGGTGGACGACGGCCGCCCCGGCGACGGCCCGGTGCACGCCAGCACCTTCGGCTACGAGGGCAACCGGTTCGACAAGGTGGAGCGTGAGCTCATGGGCTACGGGACCGTCGTGGAGGAACAGCGCGACGGCCCCGGTGGGGCTGTGCTGCGGCGCACCGTGAGCACCTTCGGCAACGACACGGTGTTCGACTCCGGACTGCTGGAAAGCCAGGAGATGCAGGCGCCCGACGGGACCCCGGTGAGCCGGACAGCGTCCACCTGGGTGACCATCGGGCTCGACTCCGGCGGAGCCACCGTCCCGGCCGCGACACCCGATCCGGTCACCATCCCGGCCACCGGCGCGGAGGCCCTCGCCCTCCTCGACGACCGCCGAGGCGTGGTCCGCACCCAGGTGCTGCAGTCGTGGTTCAACTCGGCCGGCGCCCTCGGCACGTCCATGAAGAACTCGTTCTTCTACGACGCGCTGGGCAATCCGGTGCGCCAGATCGACCACGGCCAGCCGTCCGACCTGGCCGACGACCTCGAGGCGCTCACCACCTATGCCGACTGCCGCAGCTCCTCGTGGGTCAGCACCGTGGCCACCTTCACCGTCCTCGATCACGCCGGAGGCGTGCTGCGGCACCGCGACGGGTCCACCGACCTGTGCCTCAACGCCGTGCCCATCCACATCGAGGAGCGCATCGACGACGACACCGTCGCCGTCACGGACCTCACCTTCGACGCCTGGGGCAGCTACAACCAGGTGGCCTACCCCGAGAACGCCGACGGGGACCGCTACGTGGTGGACTACGTCTACGACGCGGACCGGCACACCGACGTGGCCGAGGTGACCGACAGCCACGGCCTGACCGCCCGCGCGGCGTTCTCCGCCGCCGGCCTGGTCACCGACCGCATCGACGCCAACGGCAACGCCACGCGCTACACCTACGACGCGTTCAACCGCCTGGCCACCGTCCGCAGCCCGAACGAGCAGGACCCGGCGGGGCCGCCGACCGTGGCCTACGAGTACGCGCCCACGGCCGCGGCCTACGGGTACGCCGTCGCCCGCCACCACGACCGCTTCAACCCCGGAGACACCATCGACACGGTGGCGTTCGTCGACGGTATGGCGCGGATCACGCAGACCAAGCGCGACTACACGATGATCCAGGACGACTCGTCGCTGCCTGCCCTCGACCAGGTGCTGGTGGCAGGGGCCATCGAGTACGACGCCCTCGGCCGCGAGATCAAGGAGTGGTGGCCCACGATCGAGCCCCTGGGCACCTTCACCGCCTACCAGGCGGCCACCGACCCGTATCCCCCCACCCTGACCTCGTACACGCTGCTCGACCAGGTGGAGAAGGTTGAGCTCCCCTACGGCGAGGGCAACTCCGATCCCATCATCACGACGATCGACCACGGCTTCGGCACCACCCAGGGGGTGCCCGACGGCCTCTTCGTCACCACCATCACCGACCCGATCGCCCACGACTCGGCGCTGACCGGCGGCGGCACCGCCACCGAAGGCAAGCAGCAGGTGACCTACTCGGATGTGCGCGGCAACCTGCTGGTCAACGACGACATCCCGGCCGCGGCCAGCGCCATCCGGACCCGCTACCGCTACGACGTGCTCGGCCAACTGACCGCCGTCGTCGACAACGCGGGGAGTCAGACGAGCCACGCCTACGACGGCCTCGGCCGGCGCCTGTGGACCGACACCCCGGACGGCGGGAAGCGCGAGATGACCTACGACCCCGCGGGCAACGTCGTCAAGGAGACCACGCCCAACCTGGCCGCCGACGGCCAGCACATCGCCTACGGCTACGACATCGACCGGCTCACGACGATCGACTACCCGGACGACACACCCGATGTGGCCTACGCCTACGGCGCGCCGGGGGCACCCGACAACGGCGCCGGCCGTGTCGTCGGCGTCGAGGACGGGGCCCGCATCCAGACCCTGGCCTACGACGCTCTCGGCAACGTGGCCACCGAGGTCACCACGATGAAGGCGCACAACCTCAGCCCCAGCACACGGGACAAGCTGACCTTCACCACCGGCTTCAGCTACGACTCGCTGGGCCGCATCGACCAGCTGACCTACCCCGACGGGGAGGTGCTCTCGCACGATTACGACAGCGCCGGGCAGCTCACCGCCATGCTGGGGGTCAAGGAGTGCACCCAGCTGGGGGCGCTCACCGTCGCCATCAACGCGGAGGCCACCACCATCACGGTCACCGAGGTGGCCGACTCCGCCCCCGCGCTGCCATTCACCATCCGGTTGGGTGACGAGCAGCTCCGGGTCACCGACAGGGTGGCCACCGGCACGCCGGGCGAGTGGCTGTACACCGTGGAGCGCGGGATCAACGGCAACCTGCTGTTCCCGACGGCCGTGGGGCACACGGCGCGCACCAAGGTGATCTCCGACGAGGCGCTCACCTGCTCCTACAGCTACCTGGAGCGCCAGGAGTACGACCAGTTCGTCGACCGACGGCTGCGCGACACCGGCAACGGGGTCTCCACGCAGTGGGCCTTCGACTGGATCGGCCGCCTGGAGACCATCGCCACCGACACTCCCGTCCGCAACGTCCAGAACCTGACCTACGGCTATGACAAGGCCAGCAACGTCGTCTCGATGGATAACGACGTGCCCGCGGCCACGCCCAGCCTCTATGTGGGGCCCAGCTCGCAGGCTTACACCTACGACCCCCACTACAGGCTGAGCAGCGCCACGGGGCGCGCCGACGTGGCCCCCGACAAGGTCCGCCGGTTCACCCTGGACCTCACCTACGACGAGCACGGCAACGTCACCCGTAAACAGCAGGGCGACTCCATCGGCAAGGCGAACGGGAAGGGCAAGCTGCTGCTGCCCCCCGAGACGAACTACACCTTCTCGATGGAGTTCGACGGCGCCGGGCCGCACCAGCTCACCCGGAACGGGCCGAGGTCCTACACCTACGACCTCAACGGCAACCTCGCATCGTGGGTCGACACCGTCACCAACGAGACCCGGACCATGACGTGGGACGCCGAGGACCGGATCACCCGGTTCGACGACGGCAGCGACACCACCGAGTACACCTACGACTCCGACGGCAGGAGGGCGATCGAGCGCGGACCCGACGGCGAGACCTCGTTCGTCAACCGCTGGTACACCGTGCGCAACGGCGCCGTCCCGTGGAAGCACATCTGGGCCGGCGACGACCGGATGGCCACGAAGCGCTCCTTCGACGGCGACTTCGAGCATCAGCAGTACTACCTGACCAAGGACCTCCAGGGCTCCACCCATGTCGTCACCGACGACATCGGCAAGGTCTTCGAGCACTGGGAGTACTTCCCCGGTGGCGAGCCGTGGATCCGGGAGGACTCGAACGTCCATCGCACGCCGTACCTGTACGTGGGCGGCTACCTGGACGAGGTGCGCGACCTGCTCAACCTGGGAGCGCGTTGGTACGAGCCGCGGGAGGGCATGTTCTACAGCCCGGACCCGATGCTCTACACCGACCCGTCCGCGGTCCAGGGCGACCCTGCCCTGCTGCCGGCCTACACCTACGCCGAGTCCAGCCCGCTGCGGCTGGTGGACCCGGGAGGCCTGGCGCCGAGCGTCGCCGGTGGGGGCCTGTCCTCGTCGGGCGTGACCGCCAGCACTCCGTCGGCCAGTGATGCCGGCGTGCAGACGGACGCAGACCGCGGCTCGCGGCTGTGGTTCCCGCTGGCCCGGATGGCCGGCTCAGCCGAGGCCAAGAGCCTTCAGGCGTTCTCCGAACGCTACGAGATGACGCCGTTGATCCAGGTCAACATGGTGAAGACCTCCGACGGCTGGCAGCTCCAGGACGTGAAGGCGTCGGCCTTCATCGGCCTCACCCAGAAGACCGTCTACACGGGGGCCGGGGACAGGAACGGCGCAGACAGCAGCGACGATTCCACCAACGCCGGCCTCGGCGGTCAGACGGGCCCGCAACCCGGAGCGGGGACGCCCGCGCTCGACGTGGGGCCGGCGGCCCTCGGCGCGGGCGGTTCGGCCGACGACGCGGGCGAGGGGTCGCTCGGCGACGGGGTCTCGGCGACGGGCTCCTCGGGGCTGTCCGATGGGACGCGGAGCCGGGCCGACAGCCTCAGTGACGGCGGCGGCTTGAGTCGCAGCGCGAGCAGTTCGTCGTTGGGCGGGGCCGACGCCGGCTCAGTCGACGGGCCGGCAGACTCCTCCGGGGCCTGACGCATCGCCGGTGGTCCGCCCGTCCGGCGGGCCACCGGGCACCGCCGTCGACCTTTCGCTAGTGCGAGGGGCAGGCGATCATTCGCTATCGCGAAGTGCCGACGGGGTGGCGCCGTCGGCCGGCGGCGGGGGTGTCGCGGCGGGGGTTGCCCGACGTCGGCGGAGCATTGCCCGCATCGGGAAGAACAGGATCAGCGCGGCCAGCCAGAGCGGCGACGTCGCGATGATCACCGTCAGCGCGCCGGTCAGCAGCTGCGCGGCCCCACGGATGCCGCTGGTGACTGCCGCGACGAAGCCCCACGACCCGCCATCCGGCCGCACCACTGCGCGCGGCTCGGTGAGCTCCACCGACACCGTCGCCATCGACGCCTGCCGCTCCAACCAGGTCACCTGCGCGTCCATGGACTCGATCTCACCGCGCACCCGGCCCAGCTCGGCCTCGATGGCCAGCATCTCCTCGACCTTCACGGCCGCATCGAAGAACTCACGCAGCCGCACCTCCTGGGCACGTAGGTTCTCCAGGCGTGCGGACAGGTCCACGTGCTCCTGGGTGACGTCGTCGGTGGCCTCGGACTGGAACTTCACCACCCCGATCTCCGCGACATCCGCGACGAAGTCCTCGTACGAGTCCGTGGGCACCTTGACCGTGACCCAGCCGCGCAGGGCGGTGCCGTCGCCGATGGGGTTGCCGGTCTCGTCGTAGTGGTAGATCCACTCGTCGGTGTCTGTCGCCACCTGCATGTTGACGACGGTGCCCTCATAGCTGCGCGCGAGGTCCTGGATGCTGGTCACCGCGTCGGCGGTGCTCTCCACCTCCAGGCGAAGGGTCTTGGACCGGATGATCATGCGGTCGCCGTCGCCTGCGGTGTCCTCCTGGCCGTCCTTCTCGGGGAGTGCCCCGCTGTCGCCACCGACGGCCGGTGCGGGTTCGACGCCGGGCATCTCCTCCGAGCTGGACCCGGATCCGGAACAGCCGGCGATCAACACTGCCATGAGGATCGCGGCGAACGCCGCCAGACCTCTCCGCAACCACACCTTCAGCATCGTCGTGCCTCCTTGCCGGACGTGAGCCGGACGAGGGCGGATGCCGCAGTTCTGCGGTGAACACCGGCCTCGCCGTCGGTGCATCGAGCCTACACCGGGGCACATCACCGCCCCGCCCGAGGAACTGAGGACCTGAGGGGCGAGCTCGGCCCTCTAAATGTCATGCTCAGAGTCGAGTACGACCCTGTCATGTCTCAGGCCTTCGTAGACAGTCCTGTCTCACCGGGTCGTTGACGGTTATGTCTCACTGGTGTCGGGTCGCCAGGGTCGGATTGTGAGCAGTTTAACGGTGCCGGGGGGGACGGTGCCGGGGTGGGACACGTGACCGAGGAACACGCCGTCGGGGTCGAAGATCTCGATGGTGGTGGCGTCGAACATGACGTGCAGGGTTTGGCCGGCGAGTCGTTTGCTGACGTAGATCTTGGCGCGACAGATGTGGATACGGCCGTCGGTTGCGACGCGCCGGTCGGCCCATCGAGCCGTGTCGGAGGGGTCGGTGGGGGTGCGTTCGCCCATCATGCGGCGAGCGGCACCGGAACGGACAGTTCTCCGGCCGGGGTCGCGGGTCGGGGCCACGACCGGCGGCGCCACCTCCGGCGTGGGTGGGCCGGGCACGGCTTTCGCTTTGGCCTGGTAGGCCTCGGCTGGGGTCTGATCCGGGTCGAGTGCCTGATGCGCCCGCTGGGTGTTGTAGTACTCGTCGAACTCGTCAACGAGCTCAGCGAGCCGCTGCGCGGTGCGGATCGGGCGGTGGGCGTCGAGGAACTTCTGGATGGTTCGGTGCAGCCGCTCATTCTTGCCCTGGGTGGTGGGTTTGCCGGGACGGCCGGTGATCGGTGCGACGCCTTGATGGCGCAGGTAGACCTCCAGCTGTGAGGTTCCGCCGCGTCGGGCCTGGTTGAACGCCGTGCCGTTGTCGGTCAGGAACCTCGCGGGTGCGCCATGACGGCCGATGGCGGCGGCGACCACGGTGATCGCCGCCTCGCTGGTCTCCGACCGCGCCACGAGGGAGGCCAGGATGAACCGCGAGTGGTCGTCCTCGACCTGCAGCACGCACCGCTTCGACCCGGCCTCGTCATCGAGGCGGTACTCGAACCCGTCGAGTTGCCAGCAGCCATTGGGATCGGGGTACCGGAACCGGCGGTAGGACGCCCTGGGGCGTTTCGCCGGCTCGGGCGTGACCACCCCGTGACGGGTGAAGATCCTCGCCAGCGTGGCCCGTGACGGCGGCGTCACACCTTGCCGGCGCATCACTGCCGCCACCGACAACGGTCCATGATCCCAGCCAGCCCGCTTCAGATCGGCCCGGACCTGCAAAGCCAGCACTTCCAGCTCGTCGCTGGTGCGTCGCGCCACCGACCTGGCCACCGGCTGCCGGGCAGTGACCGCGGCAAGCTTGCCCTCGGTCTGCGCCCGCGACCTCACCTTGTAGAACTCGGCCCTCGAAATCCCGTGCTCACGACAGAACCGAGTGACCTCACCCCGACGAGGCTGGTCAGGGAAATTGATGATCAGGTGACGAACACGAACGTCGATACGGGCAGCCATGCCGATGACCCTCGCCGCCGACCACCGCGCCAGGGCGATCGTCCACGAAGGCGTGAGACAGAACCGTCAACACCCACCGTCCACGAAGGTTGAGACACATCTGTCAACGAAGCACTGAGACAGCACCGTCTACGAAGGTATGAGACTTCGCAGAGTCGAGTACGACCCTCAGCATGACATTTAGTGGTGTGGGGACGGTCTCGACGGGTCGAGAACCCGGACCTGCCAGCGAGGGTGGGGGACGTCAGGGCGGCACTGCGCAGCGGTGCCCAACCCGACGATCACCCAACCGGCATCCCGCCCAAGCA
>NZ_JBUZNO010000018.1:0-21385 GCF_055326245.1 Tessaracoccus luoxuelianae | reverse complement strand
CCCCCCGCCGCCCTTCACGACGAGCACATGACCCGCCGCGACCCCCTCGCCTGGAAGAAGTTCGATACCGGCTGGATGATCAGCCTGTTCGGCACCGCCATCGGCGCCGGGATCCTGTTCCTTCCCATCAACGCGGGCGCGGGAGGCCTCTGGCCCCTCCTCATCGTGACGGTGCTCATCGGCCCGATGACCTACCTGGCACACCGCGCGCTGTCGCGCATGGTGTGCGCCTCACGCCGGCCGGGCGACGACATCACCGTGGTGGTGCGTGACTTCTTCGGCGACAGGGCCGGCAAGGTCGTGACCCTGTTCTACTTCGCAGCCATCTACCCCATCGTCCTCATCTACGGCATCGTCCTCATCTACGGCATCGGCATCACGAACACCGTCGACAGCGTGATCGTCAACCAGATGGGCCTGGCAGTCCCCTCCCCGCTGGCTACTATCGGGGATTCTGATCGGACTCATGATGCTCGTCATGGTGGCTGGTCAGCGCATCATGCTCATGGTCACGGAGTGGCTCGTGTACCCGCTCATCCTCATGCTCACGGGCATCACGCTCTACCTGATCCCGAGTTGGCAGCTCGACGCCTCCATGCTCCAACTGCCCGCCATGGCCGACCTGACGATGTCGGTATGGATGGTGATCCCGGTCCTCGTGTTCGCGTTCAATCACTCGCCGGCCATCTCCCAGTTCTCCCTCGCCATGAAGGAGCGCTACGGGATTCACGCGTCGGATAAGGCCTCCGTGATCCTCAAGCGCACCACCATCCTGCTGGTCCTGTTCGCGATGGGCTTCGTCTGGTCCAGCGCGCTCAGCCTCGGCCCCTCCGGCCTCGCCGAGGCGCGGGCGGCCAACCTTCCCATCCTCGCCTACGTCGCCAACGTGCACGGCAACCCCTTCATCACCTACCTCGGACCGGCCGTGGCCATCGCCGCGATCTGCTCGTCCTTCTTCGGCCACTACCTCGGCGCGGCCGAGGGCGCGGCGGGGATCGTGAGGGGCTTCGTCGACCATGACGGCTCGAAGATCAGCGACCGGACCCTGAAGCTCACGATCGCGGCGTTCATCTTCCTCACCACGTGGGCCGCGGCGGTCCTGAACCCGAGCATCCTCTCGATGATCGAGTCGCTGTCCGGTCCCGTGATCGCGATCGTGCTCTTCCTCATGCCGATGTACGCGATCAGCAGGGTGCCGGCGCTGGCCAGGTACCGTGGCCGCCTCACGAACGTCTTCGTCGTGGTGACGGGGGTCATCGCGGTGGGCGGCATCCTGCTCAGCCTGTTCCGCTGACCGGTCGCGCTCCTTGGCGCACCGTCGACCAGTGGTGTCAGGAGCGAGGGGTTTCCGGGTCGCGGCAGTCACACGCGTTGGGCTACCTCATTGGTAGATCTGGTGTCGTAGCCGGCATCAGATCTAGGAGGCCGCTTCCTGCTGGCCGGTTCGGCCGAGGTGGCACCCGGGGTGCGGGTGCACTCGGGGGCGGGCCGGATCGTCGGCCTGACAATGCGGCCGCTGACGCTCAGTGAGCGGGGCCAGCCCGGCAGACCGCCGACATCTACCGCCAGCACCTCCAACGGATCTTCCTGTTCGACCCCATCGAGGCATGGACGCCCGCGTTCGCGCCACTGGAGCGACTCACGCACGCCCCCAAGCACCATCTGGTCCCCCGCCCGGGCTGTGCGCCTCGTCGGCGTCGGCAAGGCCGGGCTGCTCCGCGGCCAGGGCAGCCGCGTCCATGCCGCGACCGGCACCTGGCTAGGGGCACTGGTCGAGTCGCTGGCCGCCCAATCGGTCCGCGTCTACGCCGAAGCAACCGACGCCCGCGCCGGGCACCTGCGCACCAAGAACACCGACCACGAGATCGACCTGATCGTCGAGGCGGCAGACCGCTCCACGGTCGCGATCGAGGTCAAACTCACCGACACCATCAGACCCGCCGACGTCGAGCACCTCACTGGCTGGCCGAACAACTCGCCTACCGCCGCCCCGACGGCATCGCCATCGTTCCCCTCGCACTCCTCGGGCCATGAACGACGGCACACCGCTGGCCATGACCTCAAGCAGATGCTGACATGTGGGTGGTCGTCCGAGGGACCGGCGCCAATGTGGTGGCCTGAACACGCCCGGGCGGCACTGGAGGCCCGCGAACGATGACGGCCAGGGAGGGCCGCCCTGGCATGCCCGCGGCGGGAACAGAATGCCGAAACCGATCTGGCGGAGTCCTTGTCGAGCGTGGCCTACCAACCTGAGGGCGCGTAGTCCTTCAGGAAGACGCCGAACAGGTCGTCGCCGGCCTGCCCGCGGACGATCGGGTCGTAGACCCGAGCGGCTCCGTCGACCAGATCCAAGGGCGCATGGAAGCCCTCCTCGGCGAGCCGAACTTTCGTGGGGTGCGGGCGCTCGTCGGTGATCCAGCCGGTGTCGACGCTGGTCATCAGGATGCCGTCGGACTCGAACAGCTCCCGCGCGCTCGTCCGGGTCAGCATGTTGACCGCCGCCTTCGCCATGTTGGTGTGCGGATGGCCGGGACCCTTGTAGCCGCGCGCGAAGACCCCCTCCATCGCTGACACGTTGACCACGTACGCCCGGGCCGGACCACTCGCCACGCTTCTCGCCGCCTCGGCCAGGCGCGGCCGCAGGCGGCTGATGAGGATGAACGGCGCCGTCTCGTTGCAGAGCTGCACCTCGAGCATCTCGAGCGCGTCCACCTCGCCGACGCCCTGGACCCAGCTGTTCGAGTCGTGAAGGTCGGGAACGAGCCCTCCCGCGTCGATCGCTGAGCCGTCGGCCAGACGCGCCAGCGACGACGAGCCCGGAGCCAGAGCCATGTCTGTCAGGCGCTGGGCGTGGCGGGCCGCGGCCTCGGCATCCGCGTGAGTGGCGGCAGAGCCGGTGACCGCGGCGTCCGCCGCCGCGAGCAGCGGGTGCGCCTTGACCGACTCGGCCAGCGCCAGAGGATGCAGGTCTCGTGTGTGCCCGAACGTCAGGAGTTCTGGGCCTTGTCCTTCGGGCCACAGTCCGTCCGGGACCGGGATCGACTCGGCGTCGACGAGGGGCGCGTAGGAACCGGCCGAGCGTCGTACGGTCTGTGCCGCGTTGTTGATCAGGATGTCCAGCGGGCCCCGAGCGGCCACCGCGTCGGCCAATGCGATGACCTGGGACGGATCACGCAGGTCGATGCCGACCACATGCAGTCGATGCAGCCAGTCGGCGGCGTCAGGCATCGCCGCGAAGCGTCGCACCGCGTCACGCGGGAATCGGGTGGTGATCGTGGTGTGGGCGCCATCGCGCAGCAACCGGAGCGCGATGTGCATGCCGATCTTGGCCCGACCGCCGGTCAGCAGCGCCCGCTTGCCGACCAGATCCGTCCGCGCCCCACGCTTGATATGACTCATGGCCGCACACGCGGGGCAGAGCTGATGGTAGAACGCGTCCACCAGCGTGTACCGCTGCTTGCAGATGTAGCAGGGCCGGGCCTTCATGAGCGTCCCGGCCGTCGGCGCCTCGACGCCTGACGTGAGCGCCAGTCCCCGCGTCTCGTCATCGATGCGGTCGGGTGCCCCAGTGGCTGTCCCGGCGACGATCGCCTTGTCGTTGTCCTGGATCGCCGCTCGCCTGACGCCTCGGCGGTGGTGCTTGACCGCCTTGAACATCCTGCTGGTCGCCTGCCGGACGGCCACGAAATCGGGGTGGGCCTCATCGAGCTCGTGGATGATGCGCAAGACCCGCAATGTCGCGGCCAGGTCGTCTGCGTCGACTCCGCTGCCGACCGCAGCCGAGGAGGGTGCTGAAATTGGCTCAGGCGCTGATGGAATCGACACGGCGCCCAGCCTACTCAGGGCTCGTCCGCGGGCTCTTCCACGGCCCCGCATCGGCGTGGTAAGCCGGGGACGCAGAGCTGTCGACAGGGGACAGCATCAGCCCGATACCCCCATCCAGGCATAGGGACCCTTCACCGACGAGCGCGCCTGGGTCATCGACCTGCCCCGAGGCCGACGGTGTCAGGATCGAAGCGGAGTCAGGCAATCGGTGCATGCTGGAGGGTGACCGGCTGCCTGCCGCGCGGGATGGCGATGTCGAAAGTGACCGTGTTGCAGTGGCGCACCCGCTACTCCGAGCTGGGCATGACGGGTCTGGATGATCTGGCGCGTAGCGGCCGGCCCCGCCGGATCGACCACCTCAAGATCGTGGCCGCATCGTTGAAGGAGACGTTCAAGTTCTCCACCGACCCCGACCTGGTGGCCAAGGTCACCGACGTCGTCGGGGTGATCGACGGTGCGCGAACCGGACCAAGTCCGAGAGGGCCTCATCCACCATGACAGGTTCCGCGCCGGCGAATGGATGCAGGGTTCACTCGAAGGGTTCGGACTTCGTTTTGTCAGCGAGCAGACTACGGGCCGCCATTCCGATCACCGCACTGTAGGTGGGGTAGGCGAACTTCACGCCGGCGAGAGTCGCCACGTCGATTCCTGCCGCCATCGCCGTTGTCACCGACTGGATGACCTCCACCGCGTTCTCGCCCACGGCGTGCGCGCCGAGGATGAGCTCGCGCCTCCTATCGGAAATGAGCTTCAGGAATCCGCGCTCACGGTCGTCGATCACCGCCCGATCGAGTGCCGTATAGGGGAAGACCCACACGACGCACTCGGCGTCGCGCTCGCGCGCCTGCTCTTCGGTGAAGCCGACGCCGGCATAGTCGGGATCGGTGAATCCGCCAGCCGGCAACAGGTGACGCGGGGTGCGGCGGTTGGTGTCGAGCACGGCGTTCTCCGCGGCGACCTCCCCCTCAAACTGCGCGGCCTGCACGAGCATGTCGCGCCCGTTCGCATCACCGACCGCGAAGATGTGCGGCACCACGCTGCGGAAGTACCCGTCGACCGGTATTGCGGACTTCACCACCTCTATCCCCGCCGCATCGAGCCCCAGGTCATCGACATCCGCCGGCCATCCCGTCGCCATGATCACGGCGTCGAAGCCGCTCGACTCCGGCCGTCCGTCCTCGCTCCAGAGCAGGGTGATGGAGCCATCCGCGGCGCGCACGAGTCCGGCAATCGTGTCGATTCCGGTGCGCACAGTCATGCCCTGCTCGACGAACGCGCGTGAAACATGCTCGGCGATGAGGGCATCGGATGCCATCAGGATGCGCGGCGCGACGTCAAGGAGGGTGACCTGCGAGCCGAACGAGCTGAAAATCGTGGCGAGTTGAGCACCGGTATTTCCGGCGCCGATGATGGCTACCCGGCCGGGGAGCTCCTGCAGCGTGAGCACCTCGTCGGGCACGGTCGCGAGCTCTGCCCCAGGCACCGGGAGCCGGCGAGAGTGACCGCCCACACCGACGATGAAGGCGTCGGCGGTGAGGCGTCGGCCCGACGCGACCACCACGGTGTGAGCATCCGTGAACCTCGCCCTGCCCTCGAGCACGAGCTCGATTCCGGCGTCGTTGAACCGCTCCGCCTCACGCTTGACGGAGCGCACCCGGTCCACCCGCTCCTGAACGCGCGCGACGGTGGTCGACCAGTCAAGCGGATGCTGCTCGACTTCGATCCCGTACGCCTCGGCGGTGCGGATCTCCCGCATCATCCGCGCCGCCTTCGCGAGAACGCGGGTCGGAACGCAGCCCGTGTTCACGCAGGTTCCGCCGGTGCGGTCGCCCTCGATGACGGCCACTTTCGCACCCAGCTCGGCCGCCCGGAGCGCGGCCGCTGTGCCGGCCGGGCCCGCCCCAATCACGACGATGTCGAAATGGTCGGTCATCGCGCCTCCCAGCGCTCGGGCTGCCGCTTAGGTGCCTGCGGCGTGCTTTGCCCAAGGTTAATCGGCGCAACCAAGTGATCGGTCGCCGGCCGCATTCTCGCCTGCCAATCCCGCGGCAAGCGGTCCTCGCCGTCCGGCATCACCACCGTGGGGAACCCGTGGGGAATGAGCCCCCCAACCAGGCAAGGAGCCTGTCCTTGGCGGCAAGCGGGACCGTGTCCCCGGGTGTCACCCGTCGCCAAAGGCGAACCAGCACCCAGAGACAGTGAATCGGCGAGAGGTTTCACCTCTCGCCGATTCCCAGTATTTGCCCTAGTCAGAGGCACTTTCTGTGCGCGAGAGAGGAGTTGAAGCCCTCTTCTGTCAGCCGATAATGACCCCCTGACAAGGACTTATGCGGATTGATTGCCACTTCGTCACCTTGCCGGGGGAATGCGTGGGGAATAGCACCGGACCCAAAGCCGCGTGATCTCGCGGCGATGGCTGCCTTCAGCATAGGCCGACGGCCGCCCAGCGTCGCGGCCCACAACGCACACGGCGTTCACCGCAACACTGACAGCGGGGCGGCTCGGACCAGGCAGGCTTAGCGAGAGTGCCTCCCAGGCGTCCACGAGCCCTCGGGCAACCACGCATGTGACAGCGACGGCCTCCATGTCATCCCTCCCACAGTCTCGACGATCTCTGCATACGACTTGCCCGCGTCGCCGCAGGACCCCGTGGACGTCGGGCCCTTGGAGCCACAATCCCGTCCCGGTGACGGGGCGGTGGCGCTCGGGGTTCATGGCCTCCTCCTTGCGGCGGGTAGCGAACGCGACATACCCCCCCAACGGGCTCCTGCTCCTCCTCGCGGACAGGGGGCTGCGAAGCCACCAGGAGACTGCCGCTTCAGGTCGTCCCCGTCCGCCGAACTCAGCATCGGAGGGCCGGGTCGCCGGACGGGGCGTCGCGACCACCCTTTGACGACAGGACGATCCCCTGGGGTGTCCAGATGTTAGTTATCCAAGCGTCGAGTTGTTAGATAGAAGGTTGCCCACCTGTTAGAGTCAGCGGCGTGGATTATCGACGCAGGATCGTGGACAAGAGCCTCGACGACCTCTTCCCTCACCTGGCCGCCATCGCCCTCGAGGGAGCCAAGGGCGTGGGCAAGACCGCGACCGCCACCCAGCGGGTCACCACGGTGTTGTCGCTCAACAACCCCAACGAGCGAACAGCCGTGACCAGCCATCTGGACCTTGTCACCGAAGTCCCCGGCCCGCTACTCCTCGACGAGTGGCAACTCGAACCCGACGTGTGGGACCGGGTCCGGCGTGCGGTCGACGACGACCCCACCGGAGGCCGCTTCCTGCTCGCCGGTTCCGCCGCGGTGGCACCCGGGGTGCGGGTGCACTCCGGGGCCGGCCGCATCGTCAGCCTGACGATGCGGCCACTGACGTTCAGCGAGCGCGGTGTGGCCGAACCATGCGTGTCCCTGCGCGACATGCTCACCGGGAGCCGGCCTACGATCACCGGGACCTCACCAGTGGACCTGCCCGGCTACACCGACGAGATCCTCCGGTCCGGGTTCCCCGGGATCCGCGACCTGCCCGAACGCGCCCGACAGGTCCAACTCGACAGCTACCTCACCCGCATCGTCGACCGGGAGCTGCCCGACAGCGGCGTGAACGTCCGGCGTCCCGCAGCCCTGCGGGCGTGGCTGACGGCCTACGCCGCCGCGACAGCCACCGACGCCACCTACGCCACCATCCTGGCGGCCGCCACCCCAGGCGAGGGCGACAAACCCGCCAGGCAAACCGCAGACATCTACCGCCAACACCTCCAACGGATCTTCCTGCTCGACCCCATCGAGGCATGGACGCCCGCGTTCGCGCCCCTGAAGCGACTCACCCACTCCCCCAAACACCACCTGGTCGACCCCGCCCTGGCCGCCCGCCTCATTGGCGTCGGCAAGGCCGGCCTGCTCCGCGGACAGGGCAACCGCGTCCACGCCGCCACCGGCACCTGGCTCGGGGCACTGTTCGAGTCCCTGGCCGCCCAATCAGTGCGCGTCTACGCCGAAGCAACCGACGCCCGCATCGGGCACCTGCGCACCAAGAACACAAACCACGAAATCGACCTCATCATCGAGGCGCCAGACCGCTCCACGGTCGCGATCGAAGTCAAACTCACCGACACCATCAGACCCGCCGACGTCGAACACCTCAACTGGCTCGGTCAACAACTCGGCGACCGCCTCGTCGACCGGATGATCATCAACACCGGCCAACACGCCTACCGCCGCCCCGACGGCATCGCCATCGTCCCCCTCGCACTCCTCGGGCCCTGACCCACCAAACACCCCCATCGGGAAGGGACATCTTGAAGCCAGCGGCGGTACTGTTCGTTGAAGAACGAATACTGGTACGGCACCTCGCCCGTCGAGCGGCACTTCGCCACGTACTCGTTCCACAACACCAGCAATGTCACCGACGGCCGACCCAGCTCCCGGTGCACATACTCGAAATCTGGTGGAGCCCGCCCAGAGTCCGGCCTCACCGGCTCCGGCAGCAACAGGTGGCGGACCTCGTCAGCCCCGAGGTCCGCAACCTGCCCGAACACGACACCAGCCGAGTCGGCCGCCGTGAACGCCCCCGCCACCGTGTTACGTGAACACCTGGGGTGTGACACTTCTCGTGGACAGTCGTTACCAGGAAGGAACGACGAGACGAGATGTCATCGAATCGCAGGAAGTACACCCCGGAGTTCAAGGCTGACGCGGTCCAGCTCGTGGTGGTCGCTCAGCGGCCGATCGCGCAGGTCGCGCGGGAGTTGGAAATCAATGAGAGCTCGCTGGGCTACTGGGTCAAGATCTACCGGGAACAGCACCCCGACCCGGTGAAGGCCCCGCCCCCGGTGGAGGCGGCCCGCCTCGCCGCGTTGGAGGCCGAGGTGCGCCGGCTGTCGGAGGAGAACGCGTTCCTGAAAAAAGCCGCGGCCTTCTTCGCCAGGACGCAACCGTGACCGACAAGTTCACGCTGATCCACGCGGAGAAGGCCACCCACACCGTCGAGTTGATGACCCGACTGCTGCACGTGTCGCGGGCCGGTTACTACTCGTGGGTGAAGCGAGGCGATACCCCGGGCCCGGCGGCGACCCGACGGGCGGAGGTAACCGCTGCGGTGATCGACAGCCACACAGCCTCCAACGGCATCAACGGGCACCGCCGGGTACGCGCTGACCTGACCGCCGACGGCGTGCCCGCCTCGGAGGGGATGGTGCGCTCGATCATGCGCCAGGCCGGGATCGCCGGCATCCAGCCGCGGACGAAGAAACGCACCACGATCCCCGCCGACGACGCCGAACAGCGCCCTGACCTGGTCAAACGCGACTTCACCTCCGACACGCCAGGGACCAAGCTGGTCGGTGACATCACCTACCTGCGCACTGGCGAGGGGTGGCTGTTCCTGGCCACCGTGATCGATCTCCACTCCCGGATGGTGGTCGGCTGGGCAATGGCCGAGCACATGCGCACCGAACTGATCAGCGCCGCTCTGCGGATGGCCCACACCCACGGACACCTCGCCCCTGGAGCGATCTTCCACTCGGACCGCGGATCTCAGTACACCTCAGCCGACTACGCCGCCCTCGCCGCCCAACTCGGGGTGCGGTTGTCGGTGGGGCGGACCGGATCGTGCCACGACAACGCGGTGGCCGAATCGTGGTTCTCGATGCTGAAGAACGAGATGTACTACCGGCACAGGTTCGCGACCCGAGCCCAAGCCAGGCTCCACGTCATGCAATACATCGAGGTGTTCTACAACCGACGCCGCCGCCACTCCACCCTCGACTACCAAACCCCAGCCGCGGTCCACGCCGCCCACCGCCCTCAGACCGCAGCCGCGGCCTGACCAACAAAACACCTGTCCACGAAACTTGACACAGCCCAACCCCAACGCGTCAGCGATCCCGCGCTGGCTCACCCCCTCAGCACGAAGCTGAAGAATCCTCTTGTAGTCGACCATTGAAGGCGACCCCTCTCGTCACGACCGTGCCCCAACGGCACGGACCCGACGAACCTCCCACACGCGAAACCGCGGCCGACCGCGGCGTCACCATGGCCCAGCCGTCAACGGAACACTGGCTCACCCCACAACGGAACACCGGCTCTCACCCAGCGCAATATGCAGTCGTCCACAGCGAGCGAGATTCGCGTAGACGAGCACCGAGCTCGCCGACAGCACGGGCCGACTCCGGGGACGAGGCCCTGGCGACGATGGCCGAGCTCGCCCTGCGCGACCGGCCCGTCGCCCTGCTCGTCTCCGACCAGCGCATGCCCGGTATGACCGGCATCGAGCTCATGGCCGCGGTGCGCGAGACCTCGCCGGACACCAAGCTCCTGCTCCTCACCGCATACGCGGACACCGACGTCGCCATCCGGGCCATCAACGACATCGGCCTGGACTACTACATGTTCAAGCCCTGGGAACCTCCCGAGCAGTCCCTCTATCCCGTCGTCGACGACCTGCTCGCGGCGTGGCGGCAGACCCACCGCGACGGCGAGGGCACGGTGCGCGTCGTGGGGCACCTGTGGTCTGACCGCAGCTACGACGTCAAGATGTTCCTCGCCCGCAACCACATCCCCTACGTCTGGCTCGACCTCGAGCGGGACAACGAGGCCAGGCGCCTGCTCGACCTCGCCGGCGCGGACGTCGCCGACCTCCCACTCGTCCTCCTCCCCGAGGGTGGGCCGCTGCGCTCCCCCACCAGCGTCGAGCTCGCCGAGGCGCTCGGCCTGCGGACCCGCGCGGAGCAGCCGCTCTACGACCTCTGCATCGTCGGCGGCGGACCGGCCGGACTCGCCGCCGCCGTCTACGCCGCCTCCGAGGGGCTGCGCACCGTCGTCGTCGAACGGGACGCCCCCGGCGGTCAGGCCGGGCAGAGCGCGGCGATCGAGAACTACCTCGGCTTCCCCAAGGGCGTCTCCGGGTCCGACCTCACCCATCGGGCCGTCGCCCAGGCGGCGCGCTTCGGCGCCGAGACCGTCCTGGCCCAGGAGGTCGTGGGCCTGGAGCAGCGCGGCCCCGTCCACGCGGTGCGACTCGCCGATGGCGGGGAGGTGGAGAGCCGGGCCGTGCTCGTCGCGACGGGTGTGTCCTACCGGCGACTGGCGGCCGAGGGCGCCGAGCGGCTCGGGTCGCGCGGCGTCTACTACGGCGCCTCCGCCGCCGAGGCGGCGCAGACGGCCGGGCAGACCGTGCACGTCGTCGGGGCGGCGAACTCGGCCGGCCAGGCCGTGCTCAACTTCGCCAAGGTCGCCTCCCGCGTCGTCATGCTCGTACGCGGCGACAGCCTAGAGGCGTCGATGTCGCAGTACCTCATCGCCCGGATCGAGTCGGCGGACAACGTCGAGGTCCGCTACCGGACCGAGGTAGTCGCGGCGCACGGCGAGGACCATCTCGAGAGAGTCACGCTGGCCGACCGGACCACCGGGGATGAGCACGACGAGGTGACGAACTGGCTCTTCGTCTTCATCGGCGCCCTCCCCCGCACCGACTGGCTCGACGACACCGTCGTCCGCGGCGACAAGGGGTTCCTCGTCACCGGCCCGGAGGACCTCCAGCAGGCCGACCCGCCCGACCGGTGGGCGCTGACCCGAGCGCCCTTCGCGCTCGAGACGAGCGTCCCAGGCGTCTTCGCCGCCGGCGACGTCCGGCTGGACTCGATGAAACGCGTGGCGTCGGCCGTCGGCGAGGGTGCGATGTCGGTCTACCTCGTCCACCGCTACCTGGCGAGCGTCTGATGGACATCCGCGAGCTGCGGGCCCTGCCCCTCTTCGACGGCCTCGACGACGCCCAGCTGGAGGAGCTGCTGGCGGCTGCCACGGAGAAGATGGTGGAGCGCGGAGATGTGCTCTTCGAGGAGCAGCGGCCGGCGGACAACTGGTGGGTCCTGCTCGAGGGGAGCATCGCGCTCGTCCGGCAGGTGGGCACCGAGCAGTCGGTGTTCGGCCACATGACGAGCCCGGGGCAGTGGGCCGGCGGGTTCGCAGCTTGGGACGAGTTCGGCGTCTACTTCGCCACCGGCCGTGCCGAGTCCCCCGGACGGGTGCTGCGCGTGGAGTCCGCGCAGCTGCGCCGGCTGGCCGAGCAGTGGTTCCCGTTCGGGCTGCACTTCATCCACGGACTCGTCAACACCGTCCGCCGGATCGAGTCGACCGCTCGCCAGCGCGAAGCCCTCGTCGCCCTCGGCACCCTCTCCGCCGGTCTCGCGCACGAGCTCAACAACCCGGCGTCTGCGGCGACGCGCGCGGCGGACACCCTCCAGAGCACCTCCACCGCCCTGCTCGTCGCGCTGTCCCACCTCGCCGCGACCGGCATCTCCCCGGAGCAGTTCACCGTCCTCAACGACCTCCGGCTGCGCGTCAGCGACAGCGGTGACGAGCCGGCGCCCACGGCCATCGCCCTGGCCGACCGCGAGGACGAGCTCTCCGAGTGGCTGGTGGACCACGAGGTGGACCGGGACTGGGAGATCGCGCCGGCGCTGGCGGCCGCCGGGGCGGATGTCGAGTGGTGCGAGGAGGTCGCCCGGGGCCTTCCCTGTGCCGCCCTCGGCCCCGCGATGGAGTGGGTGGGCGCCTCCCTCGCCAACGCGGCACTGCTGCGCGAGGTCAAGGAGGCGACCCGGCGCATCTCCACCCTCGTCGCCGCCGTCCGGTCCTACTCCCAGATGGACCGCGCCTCCCTGCAGACCACCGACCTCGTCGAGGGTCTCGACAGCACCCTGGTGATGCTGGCGCACAAGCTGGGCGACCGCATACAGGTCCAGAAGCGGTATGCACCCGGCCTGCCTCCGATCGAGGCCATGGCCGGTGAGCTCAACCAGGTGTGGACCAACCTGGTGGACAACGCCATCGACGCCATGGAGGGCCCCGGAACCCTGGGGGTGTCGGCTCGCCTCGACGGCGGGGACTGGGTCGTCGTCGAGATCAGCGACACCGGCCACGGGATGCCGACGGAGGTCAGCGCGCACGCCTTCGAGCCGTTCTTCACGACCAAGGAGGTGGGGAAGGGGACCGGGCTGGGGCTGGACATCTCGCGCCGGATCGTCGTCGGACGCCACTCCGGCGAGATCACCATCGAGTCCGGACCCGAGGGCACCCTGGTGCGGGTACGTCTGCCCACCCGCCACGCCGGCGAGACCTGAGCCGCCGGGGCGGGCGAGGGGCCTGCTTCATGGCGTCGCGTCCTCGCGCGGCAACGGCGGGGCGTCCCACTCGTCGTCGCTCATCCGCAGCACGGCGAGCGCGACGATCGCGAAGCCCAGCGTCGTCGCACCCCAGCCGCCGATGACGTCGAGTGCCCGGCTGGGGACGACGACGGCGGAGATGACGTGCACCGGCTGGGCCACGATGATGAGGGCGCCGACCCACCAGTGCACGAGCCCGGATCGGATGACAGCGATCCCGAGCAGGACGAGCCCGAGCAGGTGCCCGAAGACGAAGGCGAGGATGCCGACGAGACCGGTGGGGTGGTCCATGACGAGAGTCGTCACATCGACGGTGCTCGCCTCGTCGTAGCCGGCCCGCAGCATCGCCTCGGCGACGACGTCGCTGGCGCCGACCATGGCCCCGAGCGCGTATGCGGTGAAGAGCACCCCTGAGCCGAGCGTCGCCAGCACGGGCACCCGCCGGCGCAGGGCGAAGCCGAGCGCGAGCGCGCCGAGCAGCATGAACGGGTACCCGAACAGGGCGAGCCAGTTGAGCGCGGCGATCCCGCCGAGGTCGTCGGCGATCGCGGCGACCCCGGCCTCCGGCGACTCATCGGTCCAGTACGGCATCACCCACCGCATGAAGGTCACCGCAAGCGGCCCGAGCGGGATGACGACCGCGGCGAGGATGCGCCAGGTCCGGCGCATATCCCGCCGCGTCGACACGGGCACCGCGGCCGGCGCATCGGGTGACACAGCGGCCGCCCTGGACGAGGGAGAGGGAGCGGGAGCGAGGGTCTCGGACATGTCGGTCTCCTATGACTGTGAACGCGTCGATCCGGCGTCGAGCGGATCTCGAGCCGAGTCCCAGCCTGTCGATACGTGACTGCGAAAGCCTCGTGGCGCATACCGAATTAGTCGCCCGGGCGACCACCGACGCCGGTCTGCGTGCCCGCACGGATGACACGGCCGCCGCCGCGGCCCTAGCGTGTGCTCTGTGCCCTGGCCCAAACGCGTGACGGTGGCCCTGTGGGCCGCCACAGCGGTGCTGCTCGTCCTCTCGATCTGGGCGACGATGGACCTCGGGGGCCGGGCCGACGCCGCGATCACCGCGCTGTCGTGGGTCGTCGTCGCGGCGCCCCTGACGGCCGGCTACCTCGCGATCCGCCACGACCCGGGCAACTGGGTCGGCACCTGGCTCACCTCCGCCGGCACGGGGATCGCCCTCATCAACGCGCACGGCACCTGGCAGGACGCCCTCGCCGCCGAGCCGAGCGCGCTGCCCGCGAGCCCGCTCCTCTGGGTCCTCACCCAGGGCGTGTGGATGGCGTGGTTCGTGCCGTATGCGATGGTCGTCGTCCTCTTCCCCGACGGCCGGCCCTGGGGTCGGCTCGGGCGGGCGAGCGCAGTCGCGCTGCTCGTGATCCCGGTGCTCTTCAACCTGCTCACCGCGGTCATCCCCGGCCCGCTCATGCCGCCGCTCGATGACTGGCCCCGGCCGCTCGGCACCCACGCCGTCGGCTACGTCTCGCTCGGACTGCTGCCGATCTTCCTCGCCGTCCTCATCGGGGCGGGGGTCTCACTCTGGCGACGGCACGCCGCGGCCTCCGACCCTCGGGCCCGCGCCCAGCTGCGGTGGATGCTGCTCGCCGCGGGGCTGCTGCCCGTGACGCTCGTGCTGTGCTGGGTCGGCTATCTCGTCACCGGCGGGCCCGAGCCGGTCGTCGTCGGTCTCGTCGCGTTCAACGTCGCGATGCCGGCGGCGACGTTCGTCGCGATCCTGCGCCACGACCTCTATGACGTCGACCGGGCGATCGTGCTCGCCGGGGTGTACTCGATCCTCACCGTCGGCGTCCTCGTCGGGTATGCGACGGTGTCCGCCGTCCTCGGCCGCACCCTCGGCGCGGACTCGGTCACCGCCGCCGTCGTCGCGACCGTCGCGGTGATGCTCGCCCTCCTGCCGGCCCGCTCGTTCCTGCTCCGGGTTCTCGGGCGGCGGCTGCACCCGCGCCGGGCCGCGGGCCTGGACGCCGTCGCAGCGCTGGCCGAGCGGGTGGGCGCCGGGCGCGACGAGCCGGAGCGGCTCGAGGAGGTGCTGCGCGAGGCGCTCCGGGACGACGGCCTGCGGGTGGGCTACCGGCGGCCCGGTGCCACCGCATACCTCGACGTCGCGGGCCGCCCGGTCGAGGAGGCGGGCGGTCAGCCGATCCGTTCTGGTGGACACGATGTCGGGGTCGTCGTGCCCGGGCCGCGGTGTGCGGTCGTGCCGAGTGAGATCCTCACGGCCAGTGGGCTGCTCGCCGATCAGGTACGGCTGCGGCAGGAGCTCGCCGAGGCGCTCGTCGAGGTCGAGGCGACCCGGGAGCGACTGCTGGAGGCGGGGTACGAGGAGCGGCGGCGGCTCGAGACCGACCTGCACGACGGTGCCCAGCAGCGGCTCGTCTCGCTCGGCATGCGTCTGCGGGTGGCCCAGCGGCATGCCGCCTCGGGGGCGCCGGTCGACCTCGACGCCCTCGTCGACAGCGCCGTCACCGAGATCGCGGACGCGGTGGGCGAACTGCGCGCGATCGCCCACGGCCTGCGGCCGAGCTCTCTCGACGATGGGCTGCCGGCGGCGCTGGACAACCTCACCCGCTCCAGTGCACTGCCCGTCGAGGTGTCGTACTCGGCCAACGGCATCCCCGACCACGTCAGCCTCACTGCGTACTACGTCGCCAGCGAGGGCGTCGCGAACGCCGTCAAGCACGCCGGCGCGTCCCGGATCGCGATCGACGTGCGACACGAGGACGAGGAGCTGCGGGTCGTGGTGCGCGACGACGGGGCCGGCGGGGCGCGGCTCGTGCCAGGGTCGGGCCTGGCCCGGCTGCGGGACCGCGTGCACGCCCACGGCGGGTCGCTCGCGGTGAGCAGCCCACTCGCACAGGGCACGGCGATCGAGGCGGTCATCCCGTGCGGATCGTGATCGGCGAGGACTCCGCCCTGTTCCGCGAGGGGTTGTCGGCGCTGCTGGGCGAGCTCGGGCACGAGGTGGTCGCCACGGCCGCCGACGCGCCGGGCGCGCTAGCCGCCATCCTCGAGCACCGGCCCGACGTCGCGGTGCTCGACGTTCGGATGCCCCCGAACCACGCGCACGACGGGGCCGAGGTCGCGGCCGAGGTGCGCCGGCGCACCCCCGAGGTGGGGGTACTCCTGCTGTCCCAGCACGTCGAGACCCGGCTCTCGGTCGAGCTCGTCGCGACCGGCCGGTTCGGATACCTGCTCAAGGACCGGGTGCTCGACGTCGACGAGTTCGTGGACGCGCTGACCCGGGTCGCCGCCGGCGGGTCGGCGCTCGACCCCGAGGTCGTCGCGCGGCTGCTCGCGGGGGGCCGCGACTCCCTTTCCGCGCTGACGCCGCGCGAGCTCGAGGTGCTCGCGCTCATGGCCGAGGGCCTGGCCAACCCGGGCATCGCGGCTCGGCTCGTCCTCGCCGAGCGCACCGTGGAGTCCCACGTCGGCAGCATCCTCGCCAAGCTCGGTCTCAGCGAGGGCGGCCCTTCGGAGCACCGCCGAGTGCGAGCCGTCCTCGCCTATCTCGAGGTGCGGCACGGCGGTCCGAGCTGAAGGGTGCCGGAGCGGGCGGGTCCAGGGTGGTCAGCACGAGGGGCCGGGCCCGCAACGCGGACCCGGCCCCTCGTGCCAGTGCTACGAGCAGAGCGTCAGCGCTTGCCCTTGCCCTTGCCCTTGCCCTTGCCCTTGCCGGTGACTGCCAGACGGAAGTCGTAGTAGGCGTCGAGGACGGTGAGGTCCCCGGTCGGCATGTTGGAGATCACCGTGGTGAGGTCCTCCTTGTTGCCATTGGCGCACTTCGTGTCGAAGCCGCCGTGTGTGGTTCCCCCGAAATCGTGGAGGGTTCCTTATCCCGGATCCACCGATGGGGTTGAGGTTGTAGCGGGTTGCGTGCGGGTCGGAGCATGAGAAGTCCCTTGTGGTGCAGGAGAATCGAAGTTCTTGAGGCTTCCGTTCGACCTGACCACAAGGGACATCTCGTAGGTGCAACTCTCTCATACACCGGCAGCGGCATCAGCGGTCTTCGATGACCCGAACCTGATCGGGTCGGCCGGGCTGATCCCAGTCCTGCGGCTGGCCGAAACGGCGGGCCTGGGAGGGTTGGCCGATGCGCGGCTGCACCGAGGCTGAGACCCAATCCGGCCGCACCAACACATCCGCGGGCGGCGTGTCCTCCGGGTCATCCGCCCGAGCCGGCGACGCGACACCCAACCCAGTGATCAACGCCACCGACACCGCCAAACACAACCCGCGCACCAACGAGCCAGCCGCCGCGACACTCCCCCAACCCCGACGCGGCAATGCGCCGACCACACCGCACCCCCAGCGAGAACGACAAGCCGTAGTATCACAGGCGCCCTGGATCACCTGCGGCCCACACGCCCCAGAGTCTGGCCGAAAGTCAGTCCCTCCGTGAGCCATGTCAACCCGATCACGACAGCGGCAACACGGCCAGACACCCGGCCACCCCGGCACCGGTCAGCGGACACACAAACCCCAGAGACGGCACGCCGGCGAGCCTCCACAGCCCCAGGAGACCACGCCATTCCCCATGGGGAACCCGTGGGGAACCAGCCCCCCCCAACACCGCACGAGACCCCCCCGACAGCCACCCGGACCACCCCACCCAGCATGAGCCCCTTGCCACAGGCGGATCCAGCCCCAAGAAACAGAGAATCGGCGAGAGGTTTTCACCTCTCGCCGATTCCCGGTATTTGCCCTAGTCAGAGGCACTTTTGTGTGCGAGAGAGGAGTTGAAGCTCTCTTCTGTCAGCCGATGACGGCCTCCTGACAAGGTATTTTGATGGGCTTCAGCCATGTCGTCTCCTTGCCGTGGGGAATGCGTGGGGAATGGCTCAGCACGCGAGACCCGCGCGGATCTCGCGTCCATGATTGTCCCTCAGCATAGGCGGCCGGCATCCACGGGCCACCGCTGAGAGGTTGGTTGACCGCAGGGCCGACAGCCAGTCGATGAAAGGGGCCGCGAGCGTGGGAGCCGCCGCGGCGTCGCCGCCTGCGGCTATCGACACCGAGGCCGAGGCCGAGATCCAGCCACCGAGTGAGGAAGCGTACCGGCGCAGGTTCTCGGGCTCCATCGGCAACGGCCGCTGCGTTCGGCTCACCCCCGTGCTTGACCAGTCCGAACTGATCGGAGGTGTCGACCGCCCCCAGCAGCCGGACGGCGCGGAAGGCGCCAGTCTCCTTCACATGCTCGGGCAAGAGCGACAGCAAGCGCAGAACGCTGGAGTGGCACTCCTCGCACTGCATCGCGGACTCCTGTCATCGGCCCAGACAAACCAGTCACCCCGCATAACGAGTGCCGACCGTAGCCGGTGGACAGCTTCCGACACCACGGGGCCCCCCACCCCGCCTCATGCCACCTGACACCACAGGGGCTGGGGAGCACGACGTGACCCTTGGTGGTGTGTTGTCTGCCTTCGCTGTCCTCGCCGAAGGACAGGACGACCGCAGATGCGACGTGGGGACGCCGCCGTAGGAACGAGTCAATTCACCGACATGCCGATGGGCGTGTGCTCACTCAGTTGCCCAGAGTCGGACGCCGACGGCGATGGTCGGAACCCCGCCCACATGCCGATGGTCGGTCCTTCAAGATTGCACACCGCGCGCGCTCATGTTTGCTTGGTTCCTGTGTTCGCGTTTGCGTACTACGTGGCGTCATGTCTGCTAGGTTGGGCTCATGGTCCTCGACTCGCTCGTCCCACGGAGGGTGGGTGAAGTCCTGACGGGGCTGGTTGCCGTGGAACCGGTGATCGCCCTGCACGGCCCGCGCTCGGTGGGTAAGTCCACGGTGTTGCACAGGTTCGCTGCCGATGTGGGGAGATCGGTTCTCGACCTGGACGACGTCGAGGTGCGCGAAGCGGTCGTGGGGAACCTGGCCTCGGTCGTCGGTGGTGCGGCACCAGTGTGTGTCGACGAGTACCAGCGGGTGCCCGACATCCTGGATGCGCTCAAAGCGAGGCTGAATCGAGAGGGCAGCCTACCCGGAACCGCCGTGATCACTGGATCGACCCGGCAGGACGCCCTGCCCGCCACGGCGCAGGCTCTCACGGGACGGTTGCACTCCCTGACCATCTGGCCGCTGTCCCAAGGTGAGATCGCCGGGGTGAGCGAGAACCTCATCGAGGTGTTGCCTGCCGACCCTGAGGGTGTCGTCGGCCGGATCCCCTCCTCAACGACCACGCGCCAGGAATACGTGGAGCGTGTCTGCGCCGGGGGCCTGCCCTTGGCCCTGCGACGTTCCGGCGCGGCCCGAGCCCGATGGTTCGATGACTTCGTGCGAGCATCGGTCGAGCGGGACGCCCTGGAGTTGAGCCGAATCCGTGAACGACAGGCAATGACCGACCTGCTGGGTCTGACTGCGGCACAAACCGGGCAACTGCTCAACGTCTCTGCTGCTGCTGAGAGGCTCGGCGTCAGTCGAGCCACCGTAGAGGGTCACCTGCGGCTGCTCGAGGACCTCTTCCTCGTGGTACGGCTACCGGCGTGGGGCAAGACCCTGCGCTCACGGGTCAGCGTCAAACCCAAGGTCCACGTCGTCGACTCCGGACTGGCCGCCCGGCTGCTGCGACTCACGCCTGACAAGCTCACACGACTCGACCCGGCATCACTCACCGACTTCGGGCACCTGCTTGAGACCTTCGTCGTCGGGGAGATCCGCAAGCAGGCTTCCTGGCTCGACGAGCCCGTCACCCTAGGCCACTGGCGGACAAGCGACGGTGCCGAAGTCGACGTGGTCATCGAGTACGACGACGGCACAGTCGTTGCGTTCGAGGTCAAAGCCAGCGAACGGGCGCCGGGCGGCGACTTTCGCGGTCTGGCTCAACTCCGCGACGCCCTCGGACCGCGGTTCGCCGCCGGGATCATCCTCACCACCGGAACCCGCTCCTACACCTACGCCAACCGACTCCACGTCATGCCCATCGACCGGCTGTGGACTCCGGTGGCACCCGGAGCCCCGCACTGACCCCGCCACAAGGCTCCGACGCGAGTTGGTTCTCTACCCAAGATCAGCCGCGGAAATGGGCAACGGATTCATGGCCCAGTCGCCCCGAGAATGGCCTCCTGACAAGGTCTTTTGATGGGCCTGAGCCATGTCGTCACCTCGTCGTGGGGAATTGTGTAGAGGCGCCACAGCGCGCGTTGCTGTCAACGGCAATCCCAAGATTGGCGCAGAACGGCAGCATCCTCGGCGCCATGGAACGGGACAGGCGAACACGTAGCAACCGTGCAGCCGGCACGGGAGCTCGGCATCTGGGGGTCGCCATCACCCGTTGAGTCGGACGACGCGGACGGCGATCTCGACCAGGCTCCGAGCGCGACGGACGAGCGCCTCAGCCTTCACAGCAGACATGAGGCTGACGCCGTACTCAACGTCAGCCTTGTTCGACACCAGTTCGCGGAGTCCCTTCTCGGCACCGGCCGCGTCCGGTCGCTGCCCCAGTGCCCAACGAAGCTCCTTCGCGGCGAGCGCGTGATCCTTGCCCTTCACCGTCGAACCGGTGAGTTGAGTGACGATGGCATCCTTGGCGCAGATGCCCGCATGGATGGCATCCCCCGCAGCAACGGTGTACCGCTCCGCATTCAGATTGGCCTCCGCGGAGGCCAGGTACTCCTCGGTTTTCCTCAGGAAGCTTCGTGCGTGATTGCGGTGTTCGAGCGTCGCCATCACGCCACACCAACCGTCGCCTGCGGGAGCGACCCGAGCAGAACCACCCCGTCAGCGACGATCTGAGCGACGACCGGCTCCTCGCCGCTGCCGGCGAGCCGACCGAACTCCTCCGGTGTGAACACCAGCACATCACAGTCGTTGCCCAGCCGAGCGCGGACCACGTCTTCCAGTTCCGTCCGACCCTCCCAGCCCGAGGGCGCAACGACGGCCAAGTCGACATCACTCTCGGCCGATGCCTCCCCCCGCGCCACCGACCCGAACAGGACCACCGCATCGACACTCGACCCGACCACAGCCCGAACCGCCTCCCGCAGCGCAGCAATCGGATCGAGCAGGACCCGCAAAGGCTGGATGGCGTAATGGTCCTCATTGATCGTGTGAACCATCGCCCGGCCCACAGCGCGGCCCTCCACCACACCGAGATCGGCGAGGGAGGCCAGCGCCTGCTGAACCGACCACAGGCTGCACTGATCGCGGACCAGGCCATGCACCTGCCGCCCGGTCAGCGGAACACCCGTACGCAGCAGCACGGCCAGCACCGCCCCGCTCGCACCCGGGATCAAGCCCCCGAACGCAGCCTCAAATCGCATATGACCAGTCTACCTGTCACATGACTGTACTCCCAGTCACTTGGGGTGATCACATGGCTAGGCCAGTGAGACCCAAGCGACCGGCTCGTCAAGCCGAAGACCCGCCCCCCCCCCCCC
>NZ_JBUZNO010000017.1:0-21784 GCF_055326245.1 Tessaracoccus luoxuelianae | reverse complement strand
GACAGCAAGGTCCGATGCCCCTTCACACCCTCACACCAGAAACCCGGCACCACCAGCCAGAACCGCACGGGCACAGTCGAAAACCCGTCACGCAGCACACAGGCTCTCATCGGTCGGTGGATCGAGGCTAAGGCGGCCTTGGGATGAGATGATCCCGGCGGCGGCCCTGTCCTCGACGAGCGTTACCATGTTCCATGCTGATTCAACCCGAGTACCTGAACGGCGAGTCGCTTGAGGGCTACATCTCGCTCATCGAGCCAGGGGTGCGAGGGCGCTCCAGCCGCAGCCGCTCTAGCGATAGTGGCCTTCAGGGTGAAGTGGGCGTTTCCATTCTGAAGGCCGGGGGTAACAAGTCTGCTCGGCAAGAGGAGTCCGAGGAGTACTCCGACCACGACATCGCGCGCCTCCGGCGTCTTCTCGACTACGGCCGCGCGAACCCGGAAGAGGCTGCTTGGATCACTGTGTCCCAGCCGGATTCCGACTTTGAGGGAATTGGCCTAGGTGCGTTCGTCGAGTGGGAGTGCGATATCTCCGTCCCAGACACGGTGGCGGCTCTCAACAAGAGAGGTCAACTGGGGGAGGCGCTCAAGCTGATGGAGTCGTTTAGCGAACTAGCTGACGCCATAGGCCAGCCCATTGAGCTTGGGATACCCGATGAGGCTCGGGCGATGGTCGAGATTGCGAACAGAATTGACATGCAACTGGTGATTGTCGGCGAAGACGTCGAATCCGGGAGCCCATGGCGCATCGTGGGTCGGCTCGATGACCGATTCCTAGTCCAGAACGCCGATCTTGACGGTCGTTACATTTGCGTCGGAAAGGTGCGAAGGGTCATACCTCGAGGAGACGGCTACTCACTTGCGAACATACCCGCTCTCGCTACCGTCCAGTCGTTCGCTAACCGTGCCGAACGCCGCCGAGCGGAACGGGCGCAAGGGGCCGCCAGCAGACCGAAGAAGAAGATCACTGAGGACGACGCCATGACCCTCGCTGGGCCGCTGGCAGTACTGGACCTAGTTGCGGTCTATCGATGAACTGACAGCTTCGATCCGTCGACCTTGAACGTGCGCACATCGGCATGAGCGCGAGAGCCGGCTCATGGCTCTCGGCTGTCGCGGGCGGTTCTTGAGGCTAACCGAGCCCGCGAGGGTGGTGTGGTCAGGGGCTACAAGCAGCAGCAGTTCGGGTCGCGGGACAGAGCGGATCGGGACGCTGTGCGCGTGGAGGAGGAGAAGTGCCAGAGCCGGTTGTGTGGTGCCGGGAGTCCGCGAATCGTCTGGCTGGTAGCACACTCGCAGCACGGCGCTGCCTTCTCCTCGGTAAGCTCCTAGTCAGCAGCGTTTAGACAGGGGTTCGAGTCCCCTATGCTCCACCATGTGAGGCTTACTCGAAACCGCACCTGCTGCAGAGGCGGTGAAGAGTGAGCTCCAGGCCGTTGTCGCCACTGTTGAGTAGTCAGCAAAGAGACCGCCCTTCGGGGCGGTCTCTTTGTCTTTGGTGGGGATGGTGCCCTGTCCGAGGGCGAACGCGGCGGCGAAGTGCCGCCGGATGGCGTCCTGGTCGAGGCCGAGGGTTGCGGCCTGGTAGGCGGCTTCGGCGGCGAACAGTTCGCCGTGTGGCGCGGTGAGGCGAGAGCCGATGACGTCCTCATCGGTGATGTAGATCGCGCCGAACACGGCCTGGTTGAGGCGGCGGCGGACTTCGTCGGTGGTGTCCTTGTACAGCTCATGCGGATTCTCCAGCAGGCTGAGTTGGGCGTCGAGGAACCGTGCCCCGGCGGTGAGGTCGACGGTGACGGCGTCGCGCTGGGTGACGAGGCGTTCGCGTTCCTGCCCGATCTTCCGGAGCCTGGCCTTGATCTTGGCAGACGCGACGGTGCCGTCGGCGGCGAGGTCGAGCAGGTTCTCTTCCTGCACGTCGAGCGCGGCCAGTTGACTGTCGAGCTGCTTCTTGAGGAGCCGCTGGGCTTCGTCGGCGTCGCCGACGGTGTCGGCCATGAGCGCACGGAACGCGCGGAGGAACTCCGGGCTGTGCTTCTTGGTCGTGTAGTGGCGCTCGAAACCGATGCCGCTACATGGCCGAAAGAGACGATCAGCGACCTCGTCTACTACCTCGTCATCGACACCCAAGTAGAAGGCGCCAGTCTCGATGCCGTGTACTCCGCCCTCGTGGACTGGTCGCTCGGCCTCTCGATCCCCGTGCTTGTCGGTCCCGTGCCCCCGCCCGCCTCGGAGGCGACAGCGGACAAGCTGCTGGGCACCGTGAACGGCCCGTGGCATCTGCGCAACGCCGACGCGGTGGGGTTCTGGCTCGCACACGAAGGAGCCCTCAGCCAGCACCGCAAGAGACTGCTCGGTGCGTCCGCGCCGGATTGAGCTGCAACTAGCTCTCCTGGCGCAGCTGCGGTAGCGGAATCTCGAGGCTCCGGGGCGCCGTTACTCGTTGTTCTCTGATGCTGTTGAGGAGCTGCTTGCCTGCGATCCGTTGCCCCTCGCAGGGGGCGGTGGGGGCGGTGGCGTGTACTCGCCTGATCCGATACCGCGTTCGGTGAGCCGACGTGTGGTCTCGTTGCTGCCCGATCCCTGCTGCCCGTTGCCGTCGGTCATGAGACGATCCTCCGCTTGTTCTGCTTGGCCTGTTCCTCGCGGGCTGCGATGCGCCCGCTCTTGATCCACGAGACGACGTCCTTGTCGCCGACGACGATCCAAACGCCCGTGTCGGTGAGAGCATCGCCGAAGTCGCCGTCCGCGGTCATCTCGTACTGCTGGTCGATGTAGAGCTGGTGCTGCTCCGGGTAGGCGGCCGCGAGCGATCCGTGCGTCAGCCATCCGCCGATCCACTGCCCGTTCTCGCGTTGGATCTTCACCCAGGCGGCGTCCTTGTTGTCGCGGTTCGCTTTCTCCCACGGTGACGCGATGTCGATGTATCCGTGGCGGGAGGTCATCCACGGGAGCCAGTCGAGCTTCCTGTCCACCCAGGCGCTTGCCCGCTGCACACCCGTCCAGGCGCCGCGGATCCATGCCGGACTGTTCTCAGCGGGCGGCTCCACCCGGACGTCACGACGATAGACGATCAGCGCGATCAGAGCGGGGATCAGCGCGAAGAACACCGTCACAACCCCACCGACGGCGCGAGGGTCGCTGACGACGAGCGTGTCCGCTTCTGATCCCGGGGCGATGCCGTCGAATAGCCAGCCGCCGAAGAGCATCAGGTACACACCCGCGAGGACGACGGAGAACACAAAGCTGCGCGCCAGCACTAGACCGGGGTTGCGTTCTCCTGGGCGTTCTCCTCGAAGCCAGTGCCTCACACCCGAGAAGATGATGCCGGGCAACGCCAGCACGATCACGGCGGCGACGGCGAAGCTGTTGCTCGGGATGTCGCCCATGATCTACCTCTCAGCGGCTCGGCACGTGGTCAACGCTCACCGTACCGCGGTACGGAACCTCGGCTGATCCTCTCGATCAACCATGCTTGGCACGTGTGATCACGACGGGGATGCTGGTGGTTTCTTCGCGATCGCCGCGCGGAGCATGACGAGACTTACGATCAGGCCGAGCGCGATAGTGATGACCGACCCCTCGATACCGACCTCGCCGCCTGACAGCCATTCGGGGCCTTGGAGGCGGGCGACGAGCAGGCCCGGTTCTGTGGGCACGCCGGAGACGTTGAGCCCGAAGATCGCGGTTTGCGTGAAATTCCAGGCGGCGTGTATGCCGATTGCCAGCCAGAGGCGTCGTGTCAGGAGGTACGCGGCGCCGAAGAGGAGCCCGGCTTGGAGCGCGACGCCGACGGCGCCGAGCAGTGACGAGTGAGGGTTGCCGAGGTGGAGGAGACCGAAGGCGAGCGAGGTGATGGCGAGCGCTGCGGCGGTGCCGAGTTTGCCGATGAGGACGCGGAGCAGGATGCCGCGCATGACGACCTCTTCCCCGAAGGCGCTACCGAGGCCGAGGAGGATTCCTGTGAGGAGCCCGCGCCCGACGGTGACGTCGGTTATCTCGTAGGCGCCTACGCCGAGGAGCAGTAGGACGGTGATGGTGACGATGCCGGCGCCGATGGCCCCTCCGTATGCGAGCTCGCGGATCGCGCCCTGGCGTTCGAGTTCGTAGACGGGTCTGCCTGCGATCCTGGTCGCCACGAACCACATGACGAGGATGGCCGCCGCGACCTGGAGCACCATGCCGATGGGCTGACCCGGCCACGGCGTGGAGAGCGCGTCGTCCCAGGACTGCGCGCCCTGGAGTCCGTAAGCGATCCCCACTTGTGTGATTCCGGCGACGGAGGCGGCGAGAAGGCCGAGCGGGACGCCAACCGCGAGTTGAACCCAGGGTCGCTCGCCCAGTGCCCGCAATGGCAGCTCGCGGCCGCGGCGTCCATCAGCTGCCGTCGTTGAGCGCTGCATGCCTGCTCCGATCGTCGGTTGTTGTCGGTTCGTGACGACTGACTCCGACTCTTGACTCAGACTACAAATACTGTCAGTATCCAGATACCCCTAGTCTTTGATTGCGGGTAACCCGAATCCGTATGACTTGCCCGGCAGTGACGGGGCAAGGTCTGTGACCGCAGAGGGGAGGTGGAACCGATGAAGAACGTGACCGTGCGCCGTGCCGAGAAGGTCGAGGCGACTGTGTGGTGGATCATCGTCTGATGCTCCCGACGGGCGGAGCGCATGCGTGTATTCCGCCGGGCCGCCAGCGCTCTCGACTGCTGGCGGCCCTCCACTTTTCTGTACCCGAGAGAAGCAAGGAGCATTCCGTGGCCACGTCGCCCTCTCGTCCTCGACTCAAGCCGATCTACCCCGCGTACCGGCTGGACGACCGCGTCTTCCGGATCGGTGCGCAACTGGGCATCACCGCGGAGTTCGACGACCCCGAGCATCAGCTCTGGTCGCTTGTCGCCGCCCTCGACGGCCGCCCGCTGCCCGATGTCGTTCAGGCCGTGCAGCGGGAGTTCCCTGAGCTGACGGAGCAGGACGTCCTCGACGGGATCACTCTCCTCGACCAGGAAGGGTTCCTTGAGGAGAGCTTCCCCGGTGCCGAGTCGGGTGTTGGCGCCCGTTACCGAGCTAACGTCAACTACTTCAGCCGCTTCATCGGCATGGACGGCGATCGGTTCGCTCCGCAACGGCGGATCAGCGCATCGAACATCCTCCTTCTCGGGCTCGGCGGGGGTGGCTCGAACATCCTGACCCTGCTGGCAGGCCTCGGCCCGGCGTCCGTCACGATCGTCGACCACGACGTTGTCGAGGAGGGCAATCTGGGCCGGCAGCTGCTGTACCGGGAGGCCGACGTGGGTCGGTCGAAGGCTCTCGCCGCAGCGGACGCGATCGCGCAGATGAACTCTGACATCCGGATCGATGCCCGTCAGCAGCGCATCGACTCGGTCGAAGACGTCGCTGCGCTTTTGGCCGGCAAGGATCTCGTCATCTCTGCGATCGACGAGCCGCCGTTCGTGGCTCAGCGGATCGTGAACAAGGCGATCGTGGGGGCGGGCATCCCGTGCGTGTTCGCCGCGTCCCAGGTGAGCCGCGGGCGTGTCTTCACGGTCGTGCCGGGACAGACCGGATGCTTCGACTGCCTGAATGTCCACTACTCGCAGCGGGACCCGCAGTTCGTGTCGCAGTTCGCCGCGTTCAGCGAGCTGGGCTTCGACCCGCCGTCCATCGCATATGGGCCGTCCATCTTCATCCTCACGGCGACGATCGTCGACGAGGCGATCCGCGTCCTGACCGGCTACGCCCCACCGCGATCCCTCGGGACCCAGTTCGAGGTCAACTTCGAGGACGGCTCCGCGTTCGCGCATCCGTCCTGGCCCCGCCTACCGGAGGACTGCCCGACATGCGGCACCGGTGACCCCTCCACCTGGGAAGTCTTCGGGCACTACCTCCAGCAGGTCTGATCGTGGCCGGAACGCCAGAGGTCACCGTGCAGCTGAAGCCCGTGCAGATCCGTGAGCTTCGCGATGGCATGTGGGTGGCGGTCGCCGAGGACTCGGAGCCTCTCGTGGTCACCGAGGCGGTGGCGAAGGCGTTGCGCGATCCGGGCGGCATCGAGGTCGATTCCACCCTCGGTCCACTGGCCGAAACGCTCTCGGATGCCGGTTTCACAGACGGCTCCGCCGACGTGTCGCTGCGACCTCCGAGCGCACCGGTCAGTGCCGGTTGGAGAGCGGCGCGAGCATCGCTGTGGGCGCTCGGCGCGGCCCTTTCCACCACCTCGGCCGCGCTTCTGCTGCAGGGTGGCGTGCCGACCGGCGCGGATGCGATCTCGGCCGGCCCGCATCCGCTGCTCGCCGCGACTGTCGCGGTAGGTGTCGCGATCGTCACGGCGGTGCCTCATGAGCTTGCGCATGTGGTGTTCGGCCGGGCGTTCGGGCGCCGGCGCGGCTCCGTCCGGGTGAGGGTGCGCCGGGCATCTGCGACGACGAATCTGACGCACGTGTGGGCCTGGCCGGCGTCTCCACGGCTGGCGGCGGTGTCCGCGGGGATCGTCGTCGACCTCGCGTTCCTGACCGTAGCGCTCGTATTGCGCGGCACGACCGGAGCGTGGGTGGCGACCGTCGCGGTGACCGTCATGGTCATGCGGATCGTGTGGCAGCTGCGGTTCCACCGGAACTGCGACGGGCGACACATCGCGAAGATGCTCATCGACAACCCCACGATCAATACCGATACCAGGCGGGCACTCACCGCGAGGCTGTGGACGTCCGCGCCGCGTTCGGCTTGGTTGTGGTCGGCGGTCGTCGCTGTCGGCGTGCTCGCCGAGCTCGCGCTGTTCGCGGTGTGGTTCGCCCCTGCGGTACTACGTCTGCTGGGCGTACTCTGACTGGTCGCTGGCGTCGTAGAGCGTCTGCGCCAGTGACAGCACAGCCGTCTTGTAGAGCTCTGGCTTGACGTTCTCAGGGTCAAACAATCCCAACGCGGACAGTCCCAGGTCGAGGGCCGTCAGGATGCGGAACTGGTCGCCGGGGGGGATGCGCGCGAACCTGCTGTCGGTCGGGATCGGGGACGCGCCAGCCGGGATGTCATCGGCCGGGGAGATGAACTCGAGGAACTTGGCTGTGAGGTGCTCGTCCCGCAGCGCGTAGGGGATGAAGTCGAACAGCAGCCGCGCGTAGCTGGAGCGGTCGCCGCTCTTGGCGGTGAGTACCCAGATGTCGCACCAGGCTTCGAGCCGCTCATAGTCGTTGCTGGCGCGATCGAGGATCGCGTGGAAGTCCTGCGCTTCCTGCGAGAGCGTCTGCCGGTACCGGATCACCTCCAGGATCAACTCGCCCTTGTTGCGGAAGTTCGAGTAGACCGCGCCCTTGGTCAGCCCGGCCTCCAGCGCCACGTCATCAAGGGACGCGCCAGCGACGCCGCGAGTGGCGAAGATGCGCTCGGCCGCCTCAAGCAGCAGCACCCTGTTGTGCTGCTGCTGCTGATCGCGGTTCATCCGTGCCATGAACTCCATTGTAAAACAGGCCGATCAGGCGCCCCTGAGCCTCGCCGACCCATTGACCCCGATTTCAGATACTGCTAGTATCTGAGTATGACGAGTGCAACGCCACGCGCCGACGCGCTCTCGCTGGATCAGGTCACTAAGACCTACAAGCGAGGGGGTGTTGCGGCGAACCAAGCCATCAGCCTGACGTTCCGGCCGGGTGAGTTGGTCGCGCTCATCGGGCACAACGGGGCGGGCAAGACCACGCTCCTCAACCAGATCATCGGGACGGTGAAACCCACCTCCGGCGACATCCGCTACGGCGCGTCATCCCTCGTTGCCGCGCCGGACCTTGCTCGTCGGGTCGCGGCGATGATGCCGCAGATGTACGCGCCGCTGACGGGTGTGACGCCGTTGCAGGCGATCACGTCGATCGCCCGGCTAAGGGGCCTGCCCGCGGCGGATGCGAAGCGGGCCGCGCTCGACCTGATCGACTCGCTCGACATCGGCGAGTGGAAGGACACCGGCGGTGAGAAGCTCTCCGGTGGCCTGCGCCGGCTGACGTCCTACGCGATGGCCGTGGTCGCGCCCCCGCCGGTGCTGCTGGTCGACGAGCCCACCAACGACGTCGATCCGGTCCGCCGTCCGCTCATCTGGCGGCATCTGCGCCGTCTCGCCGACGCCGGCCACACGGTCGTGGTCGTCACGCACAACCTCCTCGAGGTTCAGCGTGCCGCCGACCGGTATGTGCTGCTGCAGAAGGGTGCCGTTCTCGTCGACAGCACGCCGAGGCAACTGGCCCGGCAGGCTCGAACCGCCACGCTCACCGTGTCCGTACGTCCAGGCACGGAGATCCCTTCGACCCCACCCGCCACAGCGCACTCCGTCGACGAAGACGGGCAGCTCACGCTCGACCTGGAACCCGCGCAGATTCCGGCCGCGATCGAGTGGGTACTCCAGCTGGTCGCCACAGGTGCAGCGGACAGCTACGCGCTCGCCCCGGCATCACTCGAGACCCTCTACGAAGGGATCACCAATGGCCGTTGACGCTCTCACGACACCGACGCTCGCCGTGCCTCGCAAACGCGCCTGGCTGGTCAGCTGGTGGGGCCTTGTCCGGTGGAGCCTGACGCGCCACAAGTACCTGCTGCCGGCCTTCACCGCCGTGCAGGCACTGTTCGCCGTCGCGATCGTCTACGGCCTCGCGCTGATGATCCCCGACGTCGACCAAGAAGCTGCCCGTTACCTCTCTTCCGGCGCGTGGACGCTCGGGATCATCGCCGTCGGCTGCGTGCTCGCCCCGCAGATCATGAGCACCTCGAAGCAGGAAGGGCTCCTGGACTACCAGAAGACCCTCCCGGTGCCGCGCTCGGCGATCCTCCTCGCCGACGCCGTCGTCTGGAGCCTTGCAGCGCTGCCCGGGATCGCCATCGGCATGCTCGCCGCGTTCCTGCGCTTCGGCCTCGACATCCACATCGACCTGTTCACCATCGCCGCGATCCTCGGAGCACAGTTCACCGCGGTCAGCATCGGATATGCCATCGCGCTCTGGCTGCCCACCGGTGCAACCTCCCTCGCGACCCAGGTCATCATGATCGGCGGTCTGCTGTTCTCACCGATCACGTTCCCCGCCGAACGCCTCCCCGAATGGGCCGTCACCCTCCACCAGTTCCTCCCGTTCACACCCCTCGGCGACATCATCCGCGAAGCCACCTTCCACGCCGGCGAAAGCCAAGTTCTGAACATCATCGTCGTCGCCGCATGGGCAGGGGCGGCATATCTCGCCGCGTATCTCGCGCTGCGCAAGAGGCGGTAGCGATGACGACAACCCAACCGACCCTCCAGATCAGCCAACTCACCAAGACCATCGCCGGCCGGGAGATCCTCACGTCCTGCGACCTCGCGGTCACACCGGGCGAGATCTGCGCGATCATCGGACCCAACGGCGCGGGGAAGACGACTCTGTTCAAGACCATCGCCGGCCTGACGTTCCCCACCTCGGGAACCATCACGATCCTCGGGCACACGCTCTCGGACACCACCCGCGACGGCCTCCTGTCACGCATCGGCGCGACCATCGAAGCGCCCGAGTTCCACCCCGCCGCCACCGCGCGCACCGTCCTCGACCTGCACTTCGACCTTCTCGGGATCACCCCACCCGCACCCGTGGACGAGCTTCTCGAGCGGGTCGGCCTCACCGCCGCCGCCGATACGCCCGTCGCCTCGTTCTCCCTCGGCATGAAACAACGCCTCGCCCTGGCGCGCGCCATCGGGCACCGCCCCGAGCTTGTCGTGCTCGACGAACCAGCCAATGGCCTGGACCCGACCGGCATCGCCGACCTCCGCGAACTGCTCGCGTCCCTCGCGGAACACGGCACCGCCATCGTGATCGCCAGTCACATCCTCACCGAACTCGAACGCACCGCCCACACCGTCGCCGTCCTCACCGACGGACGACTCGGCCCAAAGAAAGACATCCGAACCGTCCTCGACAGCACCGACGGCGGACTCGAAGCCTTCTACCGAGACAGTGTCGCAGGAGGCTTCCGATGACCCGGCTCCTCCGGCTTGAACTCAACCGATACCGCCACACCTCGCTGTTTGTCTCGCTGACAGCCGCAGGCTCGCTCCTCGCGGCACTCTACTTCTTCGCCGTCGTCGGACGACTCGACGATAGCCCCGACAGCGCCATGCTCCGCAGCTACGAAGCCGTCATCCCACTCGCACTCACCGTCGCACTCTGCGTGCTCGTCGTCTACGGCTCCGTCATCTACGCCCGCCGCATCGTCGCCGACTACATCGGGAACCGCCGGATCGCCCTCTACAGCTATCCCGGCGGACGCGGCCCGCTCTTCCAGGCCAAGAACACCGCCTACGCCCTCGTCATCGCAGCGGCGAGCCTCGTCGGATACGGCGCCGCCGTCAGCGTATTCCTCCTCACCGAGTCCTTCACGCCCATCGTCAGCGACGTCCACGACGGCGCGCTCTGGCTGACCGCACTGCTCTCGACGAGCTGCGTTGTACTTCTCACTGTCAGCATCACCGCCATCGCAGGCGCGATCGGCATCTGGCGACGCTCCACGATCGCCACCATCGTCGCCGCGATCATCCTCATCGCACTCCTCGGCAACGCCGTCGCCGTCTCCCTCAACGGCACCCCCTGGCTCACCTGGCTCGCAACCGCCGCCAGCATCGCAATCGCCGTCGTCATGCTCGGCATCCAGACACGCAGAATCCGCGTCGACGAAGTCCTCTGAGCCTCTGGACCGATCTGCTGAGGTTTGTCAACGTCGTCAACTGTCGCCGCTATACCCGAGCCGGAGGTGCTGCTCAGCGACCATCGGGTCGGCGTGGAAGCGCCGCAGCAGGTCGACCCGCTCGTCGAACTCGATGCTGCTCTCAAGGTTGATGGTCTCCCCGGTAGTGCGAAGCACGCCGTACGCGAAGTAGAACGTGGCCGATGCGCTGCCGATCTTGCGTGCCTCGATCCAGCCGATGACCGTCGAGCCCAGGCGTACCTCCCATCGGGGAGGCTCGCTCTTGCGCTTGGTGGCCGGCGTAGTCGACGATATGAAATGAGGAGCCGCGCCCCGGCAGAGAACTCGTGGTTCTCGATGCCGGGACGGGCTCCTTTGTTTGTTGTTGTCGCGCCTACGCGGGCGGGGCGATGCGAGCGATGCGGTTGTCGCCGTTGCGCTCTTGGCGCCTGACCGCCCAGAAGGCGGCGTCGGCGTACGTCTCGTGCTCGTCCGGGTGGCGTTCCCAAGGGCTGCCCGCGGTGAGCCGGAGCTCGACGTGATGCGGGCCAGGCCGTTGTAGCGCGTCCAGCAGCTCCTCCGGTACGTCTCCGACCGCGAGGGTGGAGCCGACATCGCCGACCAGCAGCACGTCGCCGTGCAGCGCCGGGAGGTGCCGTGCGCCGGGATCCCACTACCAGCGCAGCGATGAGGCACGGAGGTTCAGCGGCAGGCCGTTGTAGCGGTCGTGCGCGTCGAGCCACATCGTCACCTGCTGCGAGGCGATGTCCACCGGGATGACCATGTCGGCCAGCCGCTGGATGTCCCTGAACCCGGCGATCTGCCGAACCTCGAGGGGCTGGTCGATGATGCACGGGATGAGCAGCGCGGTCGTCACGATGCGTCCCCTTCGATCTCGCTCGAGGTACCGGCCTGCTTGGCAAGGCGAACGATGCGCACGTGCTCGACAGGCTGCCACTCGTCGATCAGCGAGATCGCCTGCGCAACCGCCTGGTGGTAGCTCGGGAAGTGCGCCGGGACGGGGTGCCACCGGCTGCCCCCGGGGACGCGGAGTTCGATCCCGTGCCCGTGAGGATGCAGCAAGCTGGCAGCCAGATCCTCGGGAACATCGCTCTCCTCGCCTCGGCGGTCGGAAGCGCCGACCAGGATGGCGTCGCCGAGGAGAACGCTCCGTGCCCGACGTGCTGCCGGTACCCACAGCCACCACAGCAGAGTCGCTCTCGCGTTGACAGGCAGCAGGCGCAGCCACCCCTCCTCGTTGATGAAGAGGGTCGCTTCGGCCTCCGGCAGGTCGACAGCCTCGATGTTCCTGCCGACGGTGGCCCGGTAGTCGTCCAGCGCGTGGACGTCCCGACGTTCCAGGGGGTGTTCCTGGTCGGCGGGGATGAAGACGCCTTGCGGCATGGTGCACCTCCTTGATGCGAGCGGCCGGCGATCCGGGATGGATCGCCAGTGAGACCGCTGAGCAGCAACGAGGCGTGTGAGTTGGGGGAGCGCCCCGGAGGAGACCTCGATCAGTCTCGACTCCGGGGCACTCCCCGCAGGTGGTGACTCAGCTCGCCCTCGCCTCGTCCGCAGTGCGGGACGTGCGAGACGCGGCCTTGCCGCGCCGGATGCGTGCCTGCTTCACAGGCGGCTCCGACTCGTCCGCCGTCTCCGCCGGCTCCTCCGCAGGCGTTTCGGCCTGCTCGGGTTCGCCGGGCTCCGTCTGGTCGTTCTGCTCGCTGTCGTCGGGCAGATCGGCCTGGTCCGGGTCGAGGTCGGTGTCCTCATCGGACTCCGCCTCCTCCACGCTCTCCGACGCGTCGGCGGCATCGGTGCCGAGAACAGCAGCGATGGCCTGACGACGGTGCTCGGCATCGCGCTCGGCCGAGCGGCGCCGCTGCTCGACCTCCTGATCGATCTCGGCGCGGACGCGATCGGCGCGCTCCTTGAGCGACGGATCGGTCTTGGCGCGTTCGACCCAGTGCTCCAGCGCCAACCGGGTCTCCTCGGTGACGCTGCGGTCGTTCAGCTGGGCGAGCACGTCCAGCTGGGCGCGGATGCTCTCACGCATCCGCACGGACAGCGGTCGGATCTCGTCGTACGACGAGGCACCGGAGTTCGGGGCGTAGCCGCCCGCCTCCCCGGTGAGGGACATCTGGCTCATGGCGAGCCACCTCCTTGATGGGAGCGGCCGAGAACCCCTTTCGGGTTCTCTCGTAAGCCGCAGGCCACCAACCAGGCAGGGCGTCCCGGGACGGCAGAGCACCGGGACTGGAGCCTGTTATACGCGATCGGTTCGCGCCGTCAACCGTCACACCGAAACGTTGTGAAAAGCACGACAACACCGTGCCGCGGGGTGATGACCTCGAACACATGGACGATGACGAGCGCGCCACAGCGGAAGTCAACCGGCTCTGGGGCCAGCGGCGGGAAACGAGCATGGAGCCCCAGGGCAAGGTGTCGATCAGGCAAGCGCGCTGTCGCTTCGTCGTCGCGGTACTCCCGCCTCATCAAGCGTTCGAGCAACGACGCGCTCCGTCGCCCCGACCAACGTAGCGATACGCTTCACCGCCATGCCCGAGCGTGCCGCGTCCAGGACCCGATCCCGTGTCTGGTCGTCCAGCACGACCAATCTGACTGCGCGTGTCGGAACACCTGCGCGGTGGAGGTGTTCCGACACCGTCGTGCGGTGGACACCGAACCGCCGAGCGAGCGCGTAGACCGAGTCGCCCTTCTTGTACGCCTCGAGGAGCTCCGCGATCTGCGTCTCCGTCAGCCGGACTTGCTTCTGGAGGCTCCGTTCGTTTCGATTCCCCGTAGGTGTCTGGCACCGGCGGGCGTCCCCGATGAGCGCCAACGCCGTGTTTTCGCCACCCCTGAGATTCGAGTAGTTTCCCAGGGTTTCCACAGCAGAACTCCCTAGTCAAACGCCTTTGACTAGGGAGTTTACTTGTTTCACCTTGGACCCAAGTGCCCTCAGAGGGACAAAGCAGAGCTTTCAGATCGCACGTTCATCGCACGCGCCAGCGGCGCTCTGGCGGGGTTCCCACTCACATGAGACGGTTTGGATACATCCGACGCCTGCGGAGCAAGCGGTACCAGGCGAGCTTCACGCATCCGGACGATCCGGGCAGGAGGGTGGTTGCTCCGACGACTTTCACCCACAAGAGCGATGTGGACCACTGGCTGGGACTCCAGGAGCGCGCCATTGAGCGAGGGAGTGGCTTGCGCCCGAGGAAGTCGAGGCCCGACGGCCGAAGGTGCGAACTCTTCAGGAAACCTATGACCGGTTCCTGGCCCAGCGCCCGCGGCCGCTGGCCCTGTCCATGCTGACCGCGTATGAGCAGGACTGGCGTCTGCCGATCGTTCCCCACTGGGGGGCCGAGCGTGACGTGAAGACCATCACCCACGACGACGTGTGGCAATGGCGTCAGGGTCCGCTGGGTGCTGAGCGCCGCCGCGACCGGTCCTCCCTGGCCTTGTTCCATGAGTTGTTGACGAAGGCCACCCACTGGGGATGGATCGACAAGAACCCCGCCGCCGGGGTGAGCATCCCGCGCCAGACGAAGGCGATGGAGCAGCGTCACGTGTTCGACCTGGACGACGTCCGACGCTACCTGCAGGCCGCCGAACCTCAGCACGTGGCGATGTTGGCCACGGTGGCCCTGGGCGGGTTGAGATCCGGTGAGGTCCGCGGTCTGCGTCGGATGGACCTCGACCTCGAGGGGCGGCGGATCCTGGTGCGCCAGGCGATCGAGCATGGCAAGGACGGCGATGCCTACCGCGTGGGTGTGAAGGTTCCCAAGACGTCGGCCGGCATCCGCTCGCTGCCGATGTCGACGACGTTGGTGACGATCCTGCGGGATCACCTCACGTTGCATCCGAGGTCGCCGGAGCAGCTCGTGTTCACCGTCGCGGATGGCAAGCCGATGGGGCCGGCTGAGGCCGACCGTCGTCATAACAGGGCGCTGGCCAACATGGGGTTGCGGACCCCGGAGGCGGAGCGGCGCCGATTGTGGCGGAAGGGTCTCCCGGTACCGAAGGAGGACCACATCACGCTGCACGACCTGCGTGCTTCGTACGCCGCGTGGCTCTTCAGCGAGGGGTACACGATCGCGGAAGTCATGCTCTTGCTGGGGTGGAGCGACTCGCGGATGGCGCTTGAGGTCTACAGCCGCGTCTTCCCACGCCGGGTCGAGAGCGTCGGGCCCAAGCAGGACGAAGCGCTCAAGGGCCTCACGGTCGTCGTGACATGAGGCCCCCGATCGCCTCTCTACGTGTAAAGGCTCCCTTGACGAGGGCAGGATGTAAAGGGAGTCTTTACACATGGAGATCCGCGGTTCGGCGCGCAAGCACGGGATCACGGATGCAGAGATCGAACATGCTTGGCACCACGCCATAAGGCTCGTCGAGTATGAATACAACGGTCAGGAACGCCTGTTGGTGATCGGGCCTGACCAGCACGGACGCTTGCTGGAACTCGTTGCTGTGCTGCAGATGAACCGACTCGGATCATCCACGCTGATCGACTACGACCGAAGTTCTACGACTACCTGAGGTGAGGTGAACGCCATGACCATCAAGACACACAATGACTCAACCGGCCTGGACCAGCTAGTACCGCGGCCGTGAACCTTTGCCCTGTTGGCTGACACGCCGGGCGGGGTCCGCTGCTGGGTTGCGGGGACGCGGGATCGTGTGGGGGTCAGTTCCTGTTCTTCCCCTCAGGAGTGTCGTGATGGCCGAACGTGTTCGTGTCCGGGAAATCACCAACGACGAGGGCAACCGGCTGTTGCGCATAGTACGGCGCGACTCAGGGTCGGTTGTCACCTGGCGCCGAGCGCAGATCGTGCTGCTCTCGGCCCAGGGCATGGAAGCTCCGCAGATCGCGGAGGTCACGTTCACCAGCGCCGACCGGGTCCGTGATGTGATCCACAACTTCAACACCGACGGGTTCGACTCGCTGCGCCCGAAGTATGCCGGTGGCCGGCCCCCGAAGTTCACCACCGCGCATCGGGCCGCGATCACACAGATCGCCCTGGCCAGGCCCGGCGATCACGGGCTCCCGTTCTCGACCTGGTCGCTGTCGAAACTGGCGGACTATCTGGTCGCTCAGGGGGTGGTCGAAGACATCTCTCACGAAGGGCTCAGGCAGCTGCTGCGTGACCAAGGCGTCTCGTTTCCAAGCCGTGAAGACGTGGAAGACCAGCACCGACCCTGACTACGAGGCCAAGAAGAACAGGGTCCTGGAGTTGTACGCCATCGCCGATGGCCGCAAGGAACCCGCACCGGGTGACCCGTCCGTGGTGATGTGTATGGACGAGTTCGGACCCCTCAACCTTCAGCCCCACCCCGGCAAGCAGTGGGCCCCTGTCGCCACCGGTAACGGCACCCAGGACTCTCCCCGGCGGAGGCGGCGCCGGGCGACCTACAACCGGCCACACGGAGTGCGGCACCTCCTCGCCGGCTACGACCTGTCCACCGACCGGCTCTACGGACACATCAAGACCCGCAAGACCCGCACCGAGTTCCTCGCGTTCTGCCGCTACCTCCGCACGCTCCATCCACCCGAGACGAGGATCGCGATCGTGCTCGACAACTTCAGCCCGCACCGCTCCACCAAGACCGACACCCGCGTCGGTGACTGGGCCGCAGCCAACAACGTCGAGCTCGCCTTCGTACCGTTCTACGGCTCCTGGCTCAACCGGATCGAGGCGCAATTCACCGGCCTGCGCTACTTCGCCCTCGACGGCACCGACCACAACACCCACCGCGAGCAAGCCAGCCTGATCCGCCGCTACATCATCTGGCGCAACTCCCACGCCACCGACCCACGACTCCGCAAAGTCCTCAAACCCGCCGCGATCATCAAGAGGGCCAAGGTTGCCTGACCTGGATTCCACAACTGCCGACTGAAATGGCTTCGCCGATCGCAGGTGGCCAAGGCAGACGTGTTCGCGCTCAGGGCCGGGGGCCTCACATACTTGGGTCTTCCGAACCGTGTGGTCTCTGTCCGGGCCCGCCTGGGGACTCTGTGAGCACATGCGGCTCGCAAGCCGGACGGCGTCCGTCGGCGCAAACTTCAGGGCGGTGACCGCCCGCGTGGCGACCCTTCCCGCCCCGCCGACCACAGGCTCGCTACAGTGCCCCGACTCCGACTGGAATCCGGAGCCGCATCCTGTCACGGCACGCCGAAGAGAGAGAGCAGCGTCTCGCCGGTGTTCTCGGGCCAGGCGTCCATGAAGCGTGCCGGGTTCCTGACCGCGCGATCGTAGGTCTCCCGTCCTTCGGCCATGAGAAGCACGGCCTGCAGCATCCGATCATGCGGATCGTCCTCGTCCGCGATTCGGGAGGCTGCGTTGACCCATCGCTGCACCTCCCGCACCCCGGCGGCCTGCAACGCGATCAGCCCGGCACCATCAAGGGCCTGCCACCGCGCCGTCAGCGAATCCGACCCGTCGGTGAGGAACACCTCGAGTTCCTCCCAAAGCCTCGCCCTCGTTGCCGGCTTCACCCTCTCCGGCAACACCACCAACACCAGTTCCCCCATCGGCGGTTCCGAGCCGGTCGCCTCCAGCTCGGCCTCCTCCGCAGTTCGCGGAATCGGCGAGATCGGGCTCAAGCCGAACGTTTGGGTGAGGGCACGCAGCGCGGCATCACCAGCTCGAACGACCGCCAACCCCCACCCGGCCCTGTCCGTCGTCCGGGGACGCGGGGTCAGAACGTCCACCCACAGGGACCGTTCGCGCTCGCTGATCCACTTGGCCATCGTTGGAGCGCCGCCGCCGAAGTTCACGGCAACGATCAGCGCGGTCAGATCCGCTTCGCGCATCCAGAGCTCGATAGCTGGCCATGGGAATGCCCCGGGCGGGTCCGACGAAACCTCCCATCCTCGCTTGATCTCCGGATCGTCCCGCCACGTATAAGCCGACAGGAGAAAGACCTCCGGCGACCTTTCAGGTCGGGACGCTTCGCGCTGGGTCTCTATTTGCATGGTCGGGTGGTCCTATAACCTCGGTCGGCGCTGGTGAACGTGACCTCCGCGATCTGCGGAGCATCCATGCCCTGGGCCGAGAGCAGCACAATCTGCGCTCGTCGCCAGGTGACAACCGACCCCGAGTCGCGCCGCACCGTGCGCAACAGCCGGTTGCCCTCGTCGTTCGTTGGTGATTTCCCGGACACGAACACGTACGGCCATCGAGGACACTCCTGAGGGGAAGAACAGGAACTGACCCCCACACGATCCCGCGTCCCCGCAACCCAGCAGCGGACCCCGCCCGGCGTGTCACCAACAGGGCCAAGGTTCACGGCCGCGGTACTAGCAGCTGGAGATCGACCAGGTCGCGGGCCCGGTCGCTGCCCGGGGAGGAGACTGCGTGCAGCTTCTGGGCGACCTGATGGTCGGCGCGCATCACCGGGACCGGGCGGGGGACCGGCAGTCCGACCTCAGCGAACAGCACGACCAGATCGTCGGCGAGCCTGTACTCGGGCTCCTCACTATCCCCGATCTCGTTGTGCCCCAGTTCGAACCTCGCGGTACACCATGACTGTCCCCGGTAGGCGAGCCTCACATCGAAGGGCTGCATCACATACCCCGCCGGCACCCCGACCGGAGTCGGTGCGGCACGCTCAACCAGACGCCCCGTGAAGCCAGCCCACCCTGCAGCCAGTGACTCCTCGAAGTCGGCGCGGAACTGATCCAGCGACGCGACCCTGGCGGCGTCCAGGTCGCGGGTGAACCGAGAGGCCAGACCGAACCGCAGCGCCATCGCACTGCCGCCCTTGATCGCACCCTCAGGGAGCATCTGACCCACCACCACCAGCGACATCGTGACACGACGCCGCTGGACCGCCGCCTCAGCTCCCTGCAGGTTCCGCAGCCGCTGATCCAACGACTGCCTGTTACTTGGCGGGGTCGTCCACCTCACGAGGTCAACCCCTCCCGGACACGGGTCCACTCGGCGGTCGTCAACAGCCCTTCCGCGCGCGCCTGCTCGGCTGCTGCCAGGAGCCGGCCCGGTTCGATCCTCCCGCGGCACGCGAGGATCGCAGCAGCGACGCACTGCGACGCGATCCCCTCATACCAAGTCCTCGGCTCACCCTCCGCCACCCTAACGACGCGCATGAACGGCGGGAACCTGGTCCGGGTGCGTTTGGTGACCGCGACCATCACCTGTGCGGGGTTCACGTCCGCAAGCCCCCCATGAAAGGCCAGCACCGACTCGCCCCACAGAAAGGCATCCTCGCCGGCTCGCAGCACCGCCTCCGCGTACTGGTCCAGGTCACCTGGGGGCATGTCGGTCACCCGATACAGCCCATAGGACACCGATTCGAGTCCGCTGTGCTCGGCCAGCTTCGGCAACTCACCCGGCGGCACGCCAGCCTCAGCCGCTTGCCGTGTCGTGACGAAGCCATGATTACCGAACGCGATCTCACGCACCACATCCCTGTACCTCACCTCACGCGTCACGCCACAACCATACCTTTTTAGGTAGAGTTCCGCCACGCACTCGCGGTCCTGACGATCGTGCGCACGCCGACGCGCTCCTTGATCGCGCGAGTTCCACCCATCGCGGCAGATCAGTGCGTCCGCGGCGGTCGCGGATCCTTCCGGCCCATCTTTCGGTTCGCGAAAGGTCTGACCCCGAAGTCCGCGCGGAATTGCGAGATCAGCTCCGCCTCGAGCTCTATGACCTTGGCGTCAGCGGTGGACCGCCACGCGACCAGAAGTCGTTCACTGTCAGTCAGCTGCCAGATGTATCTGCCTCCCCAGTGGCCCACAGGTTCGCCCGCGCCGTGCCGACGGTACTCATCGAGGCGCTTCCTCAGCCCTCGGTGACCGGTTACGCCTGCGTTGGCCTTCCCGATGTAGAGAACCCCAGCGCCCGCCACCCATGCGGCAGCGAGTTGAGGCTGTGTGACCGACGGGTCCTTGCCCTTGAATCTGCCTGCCTGGCTCGCCTCCCGGAAGGCGGGGGTGATGTCGTCCGGGAGGAGCGCGACGTAGACGCCTGGCCCCGAGGGCACAGTGGCCTCTGGCAAGATGGTGAAAGGGATGAACCCTTCGAATCCCGCATCGGCGAGACCCTCACGACTCCAATCCATGGGCAAAGTCTGTCACTAGTACTCCGTCCTGACACCCGAGGCGAGGCCAGCAACTGTCGCCGAATGACCGTCCTGACGGAGGCAGACATCCGGTGGTTGTGCATCGCGTGTGGGCCGGAGTGGCGCGGGGTTGCGCAAGGGACATCCATCTTCGCCGGGTGGCTCCACGATGCGCTCTGCTCCCCTGGAATACTGCCTGAGTGTGGGTAATGGCACGAGGCCTATGATGGCGAGCCGGCGGCGAGGTTCGCCGAGACACGCCTTGCTTGGCGAGCCGGGGCAGCCGCGACCTGTGAGGTTTGGTGCGTGGTTGAGGCTGTTTCTCCTCGGCCACGGGCGAGACCTGCTCAGTTGGCCGATCAGCTGCCTCCTCGTCGGCGTGGTCGTGGTCATTCCCTGGGGCATGGCCGAACGGCAGGCGTACCTGACCGCCGCTGAGCTTTCCCAGCCGGACACACCTCCTCAGCCGTCGCATGCGAAGCGAGGTACGGGAGGGGCGCTGAGTTGGCCATCCGCGTCACCATCCCTGAAGCTCCAGATCTCGTCACGCTGATCTACCCGACCATTGGACCCGTACTTGATCTGGCCCCGATCCCGTGGGAAGTGTGCGGCGACCCGTACACGACTCCCTTCGATGTCGTTGTTCTCACGCGACCAGATGGGCAGGTGAGCGCCATGGCAACCCGAGACCTCCCTGATTCGCAGTTACTGATGATGTGGCCCTGGATCGTGGGCATCGGGATCGCTCTCATTTCCGCGGCGCCGGTGTGGGCCCTCTGGGCATGGCACCTACTCCGACGGCCAGAACCATAGCGACGCACTCGCCAGCGTCGGGCGCCACCGTTTCCGCGACACCGTGCATCAGAGACTGTGCCAACATCTCGCCACGCGCGTGGCAGTGAGTGTGCTCGACAGCTTCTTGAGCCATGCTCGGTACCGTGACACGTGATGAGCTCATCGTGGCTGGCTGGGTGCCAGTCCGTGAGATACCGACTCCCAAGCTTCTTGGCCAGACGCTCCCTGCGCGCATGTTGACGATCAGTTCCTGCCTGCAGGATGACGACGTTCCCAGGCCAGAACCATGGCTGGGTCCCTGGTTCCAGGACCCCGACGATGCGAAGCAAGCGGCCGCCGGAACAGCCGGCCAGCTGCCCACGATCGTCACCGTGGCTATGCAACCTCACGATGCAGAGGAACTGATGGCCCAATTTGACGCTGAACACTCGCCGTGGTTCAACCTTCTACGCCAACGTAGGCTGGTGACTCCCGAGGCGAGAATCCTGGGTTACGAAGTCGTCGGCGCAGAGGAGTACCTCGACTTTCACTCTTGGCACTGTCACGGCTACGCCGACGAGGTACACATGGCACTCGGCGTCAGGACGAACAGCAAGAGCCTGATCCCGAACTATGCAGCGGCGCAATCCGTCCTGAGATGGATGCTCACTCGGCCCTCCAGGGAGGCGCCCAAGCCAGTTCCGTGGACCGTCGTGGCCTTGGCAGCCGAGGAGTGAAGTTGTGCACCGTCACCGCGGCAATTGAGGGCGGTCGTGCTCGGGCGCACCGAAGCCGGAGGCTACCCTCGCACACCGCGGCAGTTGAGTGCGTCACTGGCCGTAGGAGAAGCGGAGGTCAGCGAACAGCAGGTGGTTGAGTCGTCTCCGCATGTGTCCGAGCTTGCTGGCGTCGGGTTCCTCGTCGGGCGTCGACAGGATGAACCGCAGCAGCGTGCCACCGTCCTTGGGGCTGAGCTCGAGGTCCACGAGGTCGTTGGGCCGCGAGGGCCACAGGGAGCTCCACTGGACACGGTGCGGCTCGTGACTGCTGAGGATGACGGGTGGCACCTCGTCGTCCAGGAGCACCAACCAGGGACGCGCACCGGGAAGGCCTGGGTGTGTCAGGGAGGTGAACACGACGTGCGGCGGCGCCGGCAATTGTCGGGTCCTATCTCCCAGGATCTGCATGGGGCAAGGCTAGACAAGGGTCCGTGAGCGTCGCGCGAAAGCTCGCTTCTCGGCA
>NZ_JBUZNO010000016.1:0-23504 GCF_055326245.1 Tessaracoccus luoxuelianae | reverse complement strand
GACTTCCCCGGGTAGGCGATGTGTCCTTGACGGAACCTTGACCGGATGAGCATCGAAGGCAGACGAACGAGGCGTCATAGTGGTCCTACATTTCTACATGTTATTAGGAGAAATCACGTGCTCGTTTCCCACGGCGGTCTGCGCCGCCCCTTGTTCCTCACCGTCTTTGTGATGGCCGCCTTGACGCTGACTGCCTGTGGGCAGGATGCACCGGCTGCCGGTTCGGCTGCGCCGTTGAGCAGTGCCGCCGCTACGCAGAGCGACGAGGGCGCTGCCGGTGAGGGAGGCACCGGACCTCAGGAGCCGATGGCGATCCGGGGCACGGTGTGGGTTGCCAACGAGGACGGTGATTCCTTGTCGGCCATCGACGCGGACACCGGTGTCGTGGTGACCACGGTGAGCGGGATCGAGAGTCCTCACAATGTTCAGGTGAGCCCTGATGGTGGCACGGTCTGGGCTGTCAGTGGTCACGCCAACGCTGTGGTGGCGCTGGATGCCGCGACGTATGAGCTGTTGGGGACCGCTCCGACCGGTGTGAGCCCTGCGCATGTGGTCGTTAGTCCTGATGGTGAGCAGGTCCTTGTCACCAACTCGGGGGATGACACGCTGAGCGTCTACGACGCCGAGTCGCTGGAGCTCCGGGCCACCGTTGACCTCAGTGCCGGGCCGCACGGCCTGCGTCCCACCCCGGACGGTGCGGCGGTGGTCGTGGCCAACACCACGGCCGGCACTGTCGACGTGATCGACACTGACACCTATGAAGTCACCGCGACGATTCCGGTCGGGGACTCCCCTCCGCAGGTCGCTGTCGCACCGGACGGGCGGTACGCCTACGTGAGCCTGGTCGGGTCCAGTTCCGTGGTGAAGGTCGACCTGGTGGAGCGGAAGGTCACGGGATCGGTGTCGGTTCCGTCGCCACCGGTCCAGCTGTACCTGACCGCGGACGGGACCCGCCTGCTGTCGGCCGACCAGGGAACCGAGGGCGCCCCTGGCAGTACCGTGTCCGTGATCGACCCGGCCTCCATGACCATCGAGGCCACCATCCCTGCCGGGGCTGGCCCGCACGGGGTGGTTATCGAACCGACCGGGCAGCGGGCCTGGGTGACCAACCTCTATGACGACACCGTGTCCGTGATCGACCTGTCGACCAACCAGACCGTCTCGACTGTGGCTGTGGGCGACAAGCCAAATGGCATCAGCTACAGCCCGCAACCGCCGACGCCCGGACCCGCCACTATCAGCGTCAGCGTCCCCGACTACGCCACCGGTGCCGAGGGCAACCACGCGGAGCACTGACCACCCCAGCTGTTGGGCCCCATCCTGATCGGCGGTGCGTCCTCACCCCAGGAAGTGCTGATCAGCCGTGCAATCCCCCGACATCTACGCTGATCGGCGAGCGCTCGACCGGTGTCCATGTCCCCGCACGACTTTCGAGCGGATCCGTTCCCGGAGGGTCGCCCGGTATCAGCTGGACGAAGAGGGCCGAGTCACTACTGCTTGGAGGTGGCGGGGACCGGCGATGGGCCCAAATGTCCGCGGTTTGCTGGGCTGGACTGTCGCGTGTTTCAGGCGCAGCACGAAGTGGGGAGTTCGTTGCGGAAGAGGTTCGCTGTGAGGCGGATGCCTTCGGCCATGGTGAGGTAAGGGGCCCAGGTGTCGGCGAGTTGGGTGACGGTGAATCCGGCTTTGATGGCGTAGGTGGCGGCGAGCATCATTTCGCCGGCGGTGTCGGCGAGGGCGTGGATGCCGAGGACTTTGTCGGTGTCGGCGTCGGCGACGATCTTGATGCCGCCGCGGGTGTTGTGGTTGGTGATGGCCCGGGGAACGTCGGACAGTGGCAGGTAGCGGCAGGCGCACCGGTAGCCGGTGGCGATGGCGTCGGCTTCGGTCATCCCGGCGGAGGCGAGCTGTGGTGAGGTGAACAGTACGGTGGGCATCCCGGCGTAATCGAGGTGCTCATGGTGGCCCAGAGCGTTGCGTGCTGCGCTCTTCCCGGCCATGGCGGCGACGTACACGTACTGGGGCGCGTCGGTGACGTCACCGGCGGCGAACACGGCCGGGTTTGTGGTCCGCTGGTGTTCGTCGACGCTGACGAAGCCGCGGTCGTCGGTTGCGATGCCCGCGCTTGCGAGGTTGAGTCCGTGGGTACGCGGGGTGCGGCCCGTGGCGATGAGGACGCGTTCACCGGCGGCCTCTCTCGCTGTGCGGGTGCGCACCCGCACCCGGGCTTGGTCTTGGGTGACCGCGACGGCGCGGTCGTCGATGACGGTGATCCCCTCGGCCTCAAAGGCTTTGCGGAGCGCGGAGGACGATTCAGGCTCGGCATGCGGGGCGAGCCGGCCGACGATGGTGACCTGGACACCGAGGCGGGAGAAGAGTTGGGCTTGTTCGAGCCCGACGAAGCCGCCGCCGATCACCACCAGCGAGGCGGGCAGTGCGGTGAGTGCCATTGCGGTGGTCGACGTGAGGTAGTCGACGTGCTCGAGGCCGGGGATCGCCGGCACGTGAGGTTCGGCGCCGGTGGCCACGAGATACGCCCCGGCGTGGACCGGTCGCCTGCCGACGAGGAGGGTTGCCGGGTCGGTGAACGACGCGATCCCGGCGAGGATGTCGAACCCGTACGCGGCGGCGACGTCTGCGTATTTGGTCTGGCGGAGCATGCCGACCAGGTCTTCCTTCTGCCGCATGAGCGCGACGAGGTCGACAGTGCCGGAGGACGTGGGGACGGCGGGGAACGGGTTCGAGAGGGCCGCGTGGCGGGTGTGCGCGGCCGCAAGGAGGGTTTTCGAGGGTACACAGCCCACGTTCACGCAGGTCCCGCCGAGTGTTCCCGACTCGATCGCGACCACGCTGGCCCCTTCAAGTCGAGCATGGATGGCGGCTGACATCGCCGCCCCGCCTGTGCCGATCACCGCAAGATCGAACTCGTTGTGCAGCGTCATGAATGTCTCCTCCGGGTCGGCCGCCCCTGCGGCCACATTCGGTCAGAATGGACCTTCAAGCATGCTTGAAGGTCAAGCCGGCGTGGAGGTGCGGGATGCTGATCGGCGAGCTGGCAGAGAAGGCGGGGACGAGGCCGTCGACGCTGCGATATTACGAGGAGCGTGGGCTGTTGCCGCCCGCCGTGAGGACGGCCTCTGGGTACCGCAGCTACGACGATGGCGCGGTGCAACGGCTCCAGTTCATCGACCGGGCCCGCGCGGCGGGTCTGACCCTCGCGCAAATCGCGAAGATCCTCGATGTTCGAGATGCGGGGGGCTCGCCCTGCGCGCATGTTCGGGACTTGCTTGACCGCCAGCTGGTCGACATCGAAAAGCAGCTCGCGCGGCTCAATCTTCTGCGTGCCACCATCTCCGGGCTTCGAGCGCATGCGGCACAGACAACTTCGGAGGCCTGCGCACCCGAAACGATCTGCCGATACCTCTGAGCCTGGTCGGCTGCGCTGCCTGCCTTCCGCAGCTCGGGAATGAACCCGACGTGGTTGTGCTCGACCTGGGGCTGCCCGGCATGGACGGCGTCGAGGTGTGCCGACAGCTGCGGACGTTCAGCAGCTGCTACATCCTGATGCTGACCGCGCGGGCCGACGAGGTGGACATGCTCATCGGACTCGCGGTGGGAGCCGACGACTACGTCACCAAACCCCGCACGCGTCTTCGGGGACCTGACGGTGGACGTTCCGGCGCGCGAAGTGCGGGTTGCCGGCTCACTGGTGGCCTTGACGCGCACCGAGTACGACCTACTGGAGGCGTTGAGCGGGAGTCCCCGCATCGTGTTCACCCGCCAACAGTTGCTCGACCGCGTGTGGAACGACACGACGGGCTCCGCCGCGAGCGACGAGCACCTTGTCGACATCCACGTCGGCCACCTGCGTCGCAAGCTCGGCGACGACCCCCGCGACGCCCGCTACGTGCTGACCATCCGTGGGGTCGGCTATCGGATGGGCCCGGGATGACCGCCCCCCGAAAGGAGCCGGGACTGGCACGACTCGCCCTGGCCCCCCGACTCCTCCTCAACAACGTGCTCGTCATCCTGGCCGGCGCCGGCACAGTGCTCGTAGTTGTGCTCCTCGTCACCCCGTCGGTGTTCCAGCTCCACCTGGAAAGGGCCGGCGTCGCGACCGACCCAGACGCCCTCCAACACATCCTCATGGCGGTCCAGGACGCCGTCCTCGTGGCCGTGGGGATCGGCATCGCCGCCGCGGCGTTCACCGCCGCAACCATCAGTTGGGTCGTGGCCCGCCGGCTCGCCGCTCCTGTGTGGGCCGCGGCAGACACCAGCCGTCGACTCGCGGACGGACACCTGGACGCCCGAGTGCTCGACCCCGGTATGGGCCCCGAGTTCGCCACCCTCGCCGCGTCGGTCAACGAGCTGGCCGAGCGACTCCAGACCACCGAGGACACCCGCCGCGCACTCACCGCCGACCTGGCCCACCAGCTCCGCACCCCCATCGCCTCCATCGAAGCCACCATCGAGGCCGTCCGAGACGACGTGCTGCCCGCCGACCACCAAACCTGGGACACCCTCGCCGCCCAGAGCACCCGGCTCCGGCGCCTCGTCGCCGACCTCGAGGTTGTCTCCCGCGCCGAGGAACGTCAACTGCTCCTCAGCCCCGAACCCGTTCCTGTCCGCACCTTGGTCCAGGCGGCCGTTGCCGCGCACGGGGAGAGCTACCGGTCCGCCGACGTCCGGATCGATGCCAGCGTCGCCGACAGCACCCCTCGCGTGCTGGTCGACCCCGAACGAATCCAGGAAGTCCTCGGCGGCCTACTCGACAACGCGCTCCGCTGCACCCCGGCCGGCGGCACCGTCACCCTGGCCGGTCTGCCCAGCCCCTCCGGGGACTCGGCGGTCATCACAGTGACCGACACCGGCATCGGCCTCACCCCCGCCGAGGCGGGGCAGATTTTCCGACGCTTCGCGAAAGCTGCCGACAGTCCCGGCACCGGCCTAGGGCTGACCATCGCCCGCGCCATCGTCGAGGCCCACCACGGGACCCTCACCGCTGACAGTGCCGGCCCCGGCACCGGCGCCCGCTTCATAATCACCCTCCCTGCCAGCGTTTCCCGGCGAACCCCACACTGATACAGGCAGAACGAGAAAACAATCCCCTGGATCCACCCGTTGAGGCTGTTCAGGCCGGTGACGGACAGGAGAATTCCCTTCTGACTTGGGATAAAGGTAGCTACGACCAGGAACCTCAAGCCGAGTCCGAATCGCGCGACCCGGCCCTCGACTTCTTGATCGAAGCCGAGGGGATAGTTGAACAGATCCATACATTGCCAAGGGACAGTGGTCTTATCGGCCGGAAGGACCGGCACCCTAACGAAGGAGACCACCATGATCACCAAGCGCAAGATCGCCGCCCTCGCCACCGCGGCCGCGGCCGTCGTCGCCATGACCGCCACCACCGCCGGAGCAGCCGAACCAACCGGACGCGAGTTCGCCGGTCACGTCCGCATGATGACCCAGTCAGACATGGGCTTCAACGGCACCCACAACCCCGGCATGCACCAGGGATTCTCCGGCTGGGAGAACCATCACTCCTCCTGATCAGAAGGGTCAGATCGTCAATGGGATCCCCGCCAGGCCCCAGGCCGGGCGGGGATCCCATTGACTCGAGCGGCTCAACGCCGCACCACTGGCGCAACGAGCGTCGAAACACCCTGCCCTACACAGAACCTCCTCGGCGCGGCGCCCCAGCAAGGCTCACACCGCCGCGCTACAGAAGCTGCAGTGAGGTCAGACAGGTGGGGCCCTCAGCGTCGGAGGAGAAGCGGCTCTCGGCGCGCTTGCCGTCCTTGGTGACGACGACGGTGCCCTCGACGCCCTTCGGGATCCAGAAGCCGATGAACCCGTTGGCGTAGGTGGTCGCGTCCTCGTCGACGAGCACCTCCCCCGAGTCGGTGGTGATCTTCACGCGCACCTCGGCGTTCGCCAACTCCCCCTGGCACGTGCCGAGGTTGTGGAAGTAGCACTCGTGCGTGGTGGTCTCATACGGCGCGATCGACAGGTAGAACTGGTCACCGTCGAGAGGCAGCGCGGCCTCGGTGGTGCCGTCGCTGAGCAACACCTCGTCGTAGCGCACCGATGCGGCCAGCGGCAACGGTCGCTGAGCGTCGAGCTGGTCCAGCGCCTCCACTACCTCGGCGCCGCTCTTGCCCTCCAACCCCTGCGCAGCGAGCAGCGTCCCTGCGTCCCCGGCTGCGACACCCGACGTCGCCGTCGACGCGGACGTGATCGGAGTCTCGACAGCCGCCAGTGGGGTTGAGCAGGCCGACAGCGCCAGGACGGCGGTGAGCGGCACAGCGATGGCCAGCTGAATGCGGCGCATGCGTATCTCCATAAGCTAAGGGGTTACGGAACAAGTCCACGTGTGGAGGAGGTTCCGCGGCCCAGTCTCGGACGGGTCGTACGACCAGCATGCCCCAGCTGTTGAGTGAGCCAGTCGCACGCCCGGTCAAGATTCGGTCAAGAAGATCCCAGGGGTGCGTGGGCTTCCATACGCTGGCAGCCCACCAGCTAACATCGTCTTATGACGATGACATTGGGTTTTGATGATGGCGCTGCGGTGGGGGACCTGTCGGTGGCTGCGGCGTTCTTTCACGGCTTGTCGGATCCGTCGCGGCTGGCGATCCTGCAGCATCTGACGTTGGGCGAGCATCGGGTGCGTGATCTGACGGAGCATCTGGGGTTGGCGCAGTCGACGGTCAGTGCCCATCTGGCGTGCCTGCGGGAGTGCGGACTGGTGTCGTCGCGGCCGGAGGGACGCGCGTCGGTGTTCTCGCTGGTGGGCGCCCCGGAGTTGCTGGCCGTGCTGGCGGCCGCGGAGCGGCTGTTGGAGTCGACGGGGCAGGCGGTGGCGTTGTGCCCGAACTACGGAGTGGGCACCACCACGAATCCCACCCCTGAGCAGTTGAAGGCGCATGGGCCGGAGGGCCGGCGATGACCGGACCAGCGTTGAGCGCACGCGATCCTGAGGCAGGCGACGCCTGCGAGAGCGCGTGCGGGTGCGAGGCCTCACCCGGCGCCGGCCGTGATGATGATGACGACGCGCCGGAGCGGTGGTGGCAGGTCCGCGACATCCAGCTCGGGCTGGCGTCAGGGGCGCTGCTGTTGGCCGGCTTCGTCGCTGGGTTGCTGGGCTGGGAGGCCGCCGGGCTGGTGTTGAGCGTCGCGGCGCTGCTGGTGGGGGCGTCGACGTTCGTGCCGGGGGCCTTGAGTCGGTTGGCCCGCGGCAAGGTCGGCGTCGGGCTGCTGATGACCATCGGTGCCGTCGGGGCGACCGCCTTGGGGCAGATCGAGGAGGCCGCGATGCTGGCCTTCCTGTTCTCCCTGGCCGAGGGCCTGGAGGACTACTCGCTGGCCAAGACCCGACACGGGTTGAGGGCGCTGCTGGATCTGGTTCCGCGGGAGGCGACGGTCCGGCGCGGTGGCCGCGATGTGGTGGTGAGCCCCGACGACCTGGTGGTCGGGGACCGCATGATCGTCAAGCCCGGCGAGCGGGTGGCCACCGACGGCGACATCCGGGCCGGAAGGACGTCGGTGGACACATCCGCGATCACCGGCGAGTCGATGCCGGTCGAAGTGGGTCCCGGCGACCAGGTGTTCGCCGGTTCCATCAACGGCTCCGGCGTCCTCGAGGTCGACGTGACCGCCGCGGCCAGTGACAACTCCCTTGCCCGGATCGTGCACATCGTGGAGGCCGAGCAGTCCCGGAAGGGTGACACGCAGCGGCTGGCCGACCAGATCGCCAAGCCCCTGGTTCCGGGCATCCTGATCGCCGCCGCCCTCACCGTCGTCGCGGGCTTCCTGCTCGGGGAACCGGCGGTGTGGCTGCAGCGGGCCCTGGTGATGGTGGTGGCCGCATCCCCCTGTGCGTTGGCCATCTCGGTTCCGGTGACCGCGGTGGCGTCCATCGGCGCGGCGAGCCGTCGCGGGATCCTGGTCAAGGGGGGCGCCGCGCTGGAGAGCCTGGGCAAGGTCCGCACGATCGCCCTGGACAAGACCGGCACCCTGACCCGCAACCAGCCGGCGGTCATCGACGTAGCGTCCGCCGACGGCCACTCTCCCGCCGAAGTGCTGGGCTGGGCTGCCGCACTCGAGGCGCGCAGCGACCACCCATTGGCCCGCGCGATCCTGGCCGCCGTCGACGACGTGCGCCCAGCCGACGAGGTGACCGCCGAGGTCGGATCCGGACTCATCGGCAGCCTGGATGGGCGCGGCCTCAGGCTGGGACGCCCCGGCTGGATCGACCCCGGCCCGCTGACCGCGCGGGTGACGCGCATGCAGGACGCCGGCGCCACCGCGGTCGTCGTGGAGTTGGACGGTGCCGCCGTCGGGGCGATCTCCGTCCGCGACGAACTGCGCCCCGAAGCCGCTGAGGTCGTGGCGCAACTCCGCACCGACGGCTACACGGTGGTGATGCTGACCGGCGACAACGACGCCACCGCCCGCGCCATCGCCGCGGAGGCGGGGATCGGCGAGGTGTACGCCGAGCTGCGCCCCGAGGACAAGTCGACGATCATCGACCGTCTCCGCAGAACCGGACCCACCGCAATGGTCGGTGACGGCGTCAACGACGCCCCAGCGCTCGCCACCGCAGACGTCGGGATCGCGATGGGGGCGATGGGCAGCGACGTGGCCATCGAAACCGCCGACGTCGCGCTCATGGGCGACGACCTGCGGCTGCTGCCCCACGCGCTCGACCACTCCCGAGGCACCCGCCGCATCATGCTCCAGAACGTGATCCTCTCCATCGCCCTCATCACGATCCTCATCCCGCTCGGGCTGTTCGGGGTGCTGGGCCTGGCCGCGGTCGTCCTGGTCCACGAGGTTGCCGAGGTGTTCGTGATCGGCAACGGCATCCGGGCCGGCCGCACCACCGCCCTCGCCCCGATTGGCGCCCCCGCCCACCTGACAGAACCGGAGTTCGCCCGAGCATGAGCGAGACCCACGACCACGCCCACGCGAATCCGGCCACCAACCGGACCCGGCTCGCGATCGCCTTCGGCATCACCGCCACCATCCTCATCGCCGAGGTCATCGGCGCATGGTGGACCAACAGCCTCGCCCTCCTCGTCGACGCCGGCCACATGCTCACCGACGCCTCCGGCCTGCTGATGGCGCTGATCGCCGCCTCCCTGACGCTCCGCCCGCCAACACCGGAGCGGACCTGGGGATACCGCCGCGCCGAGGTACTGGCCGCCGGCGCCCAGTCGGCGATCCTCCTCGCCGTCGGGATATACGCCTTCATCGAAGGCGCTCGCCGGCTCTTCGACCCGGCAGAGGTCACCGCCGGCGGTCTGCTCGTGTTCGGCATCGTCGGACTCGTCGGCAACATCATCGCCATGCTCGTCCTCAGCACGGGCCGCTCCGCGAACCTCAACATGCGCGCCGCGTTCCTCGAAGTGGTCAACGACGCCCTCGGATCCGTCGCCGTCATCATCAGCGCGATCATCATCTCGCTCACCGGCTGGACCCGGATCGACGCCATCGCCGGCATGTTGATCGCCGCCCTGATCGTCCCCCGCGCGATCACCATCCTCAGAGAAGCCGGCGGGATCCTGCTCGAATCCACCCCCACAGGTCTGAACCTCGACGACGTCCGCCGGCACATTCTTCAGGTCCCACACGTGATCGGGGTGCACGACCTGCACGCCTCCACCATCGCCACAGGCCTGCCGGTCCTGACCGCCCACGTCGTGGTCGACGAGAACTGCTTCACACAAGGCCACGTCTCCCAGAAGCTACGAGACCTCCAAACCTGCGTCGCCGAACACTTCGACGTCAGCGTCGAACACTCCACGTTCCAGATCGAGCCACCTTCTCACAGCGCCCTGGAACGCTCCGCGCACCATTGAGAAGCGGTCCCCCACGGAAACTGGGCCCGGCCGCTACTGTCGCTACACCCTCAGCCGGAGAGAAGGCACCATGCCGACCCGTTCCATCCTTCTGTTCGTCGTCGCTGCGTTCTTCGAGATCGGCGGTGCCTGGCTGGTCTGGCAAGGGGTGCGTGAGCACAAGGGCTGGGTCTGGATCGGCGCCGGGGTGATCGCTCTCGGCCTCTACGGGCTGGTTGCCACCCACCAACCCGACGCCAACTTCGGACGGATCCTGGCCGCCTACGGCGGCGTGTTCGTGGCCGGCTCGCTCGCCTGGGGCATGATCGTCGACGGGTTCCGCCCCGACCGGTGGGACATCGTCGGCGCCCTCGTCTGCCTGGCCGGCGTGGCGGTCATCATGTACGCGCTACGGCCGGCGTGAGCGCCGGCGATCACCCAACACCCTGTAGCACCCACCAGGTCGTGGCAGGACTGTGCCCGATGCCGGCCGCGGGGGGTCACTTCAGGCGGGTGGTGACCTCGTCGAGGAGTTCCTGGGGGTCGAGCCACATGGAGGGGTAGTTGCCGTACCAGCGTTGGACGCCGTCGCCGTCGATGAGGACGAAGCCATGCCCGGGCATCCCGGGGTGCATGCCTTTGTCGAGGACGTCGTAGGCCTTGGACACGGTTCCGTCGTCGAGGAGGTAGGGGGTGGTGACGTCGAACTGCTGCATGTCGGGCAGGATCTGCTCGGCGCTGTTCATGACGATGGGCAGCACCTCGATGCCGGCTGCGGCGAATCCGGGGTTCTTCTCGATCTCGGCCATCTGCATGGTGCACGACGCGCAGCCGGCGCCTTCGTTGAAGTAGATCAGCACCGGGTTGGGGCGCAGGTCGCTGAGGGTGACCGTGGTGCCGGCGGTGGTGGTGAGGGTGAAGTCGGGGGCGAGTCGCTGGGTGTCGCCCTGCTCGGGGCGTGCTGTCCAGAGGCCGTAGCCGACGACGGCCAGCACGGCCACGACGACCAGCGCTCCGAGGCTGCGGGTCCAGGTGCGGCGACTCCTGTCGCGTTGCGTCTCGGCCTGCTGCCGGGCCTTGAGTTGCTCGCGCCGCGAGGTCGGGGGGGTCGTGCTCGTCATCGGGGCTCCTGGGAGGGGGCGGTCGGCGCGCCTGATTCGACAGGCGCGGCGGTAGGGGTGGGGTCGGTGTCGCAGCAGTCATGCCCGGTCGCGGGCTGTTGGTGCCTGCGGCGGTCGCGGAGGGTGGCTACGACGAACACCGCCACCAGCGCGAGCAGCGCGAGGCCGAGGAGGGCTTCGGGGATGGGGGCGGTGATCGCGATCAGTCCGGCGAAGACGTCGGAGAGCCAGGCGCCCATGCCCACGAGGGGGGCGTCGGCGCCGGTCATCTCGGTGGCGCCGGCTTGGCCGATCACGAGGATGCCCATGATCACGAACCCGACGGCGACCACCAGGTTGACGGTGTTGGTGGCCAGCGTGAAGCGGCCCAGGTTGATGCGGATCGGCTTGGCGCGGAGGCGGCGCATCCTTTCGGGGCGCTTGTCCCACAGCAGCGCCATCACGAACAGCGGGATCACCATCCCGAACACGTAGGCCAGGCCGAGCACCAGCCCGCCGACGGGTGAGCCGGACAGCGCGGACAGGGTCATCACCCCGGCCAGGACCGGTGCGCAGCAGCTGGAGGCGATGCCGGAGAACACGCCGAGGCTGAAGAAGGTGGCGGTGTCGCCGCGTGCGGTGTCCGGGGCCCGGAGGAACGAGGGCATCGACCACATCGCCCCCGACAGCGCGAGCAGGCCGAGCCCGATCATCAACAGGCCACCGGCCCAGTACAGGACGACGTGGTACTTGGCGATGGCGCCGGCGATCAGGCTGACGCCCATGGTGATCGGGACCAGGACCAGCGCCAGGCCGGCGGCGAACACGAAGGTGAGCGGGATCAGGCGCCAGCGGCGGTTCTTCGCCGCTGCCGCGAGGTAGCTGGGGGCGAGGAAGACGATGCAGCAGGGGGCGAACAGCGCGACGCCGCCGGCGAGGAACGCCGCCAGGATGCCGCCGGCGCTGAGGAGGTCGGCGCCCATCAGCGGGCACCCAGGTGGTCGACGAGCCGTGCCAGTTTGCCGCGCGGGATCCTGCCGTCGTGGAAGTAGCGGCCCGCCACCAGGGTCAGCGGGAACATGCCCGGACGATGCTCGGCGATCAGGGCAAGACCGTCAGGGGATTCCGCCTGGATCGTCGTGAGCCGGAGCAGACCGGCGCGGTCGAGGGAGCCGAGGCGCTGGTGGGCGTCGTCGCAGAAGTGGCAGGCGGGCGCGGTGACCAGGGTGACGTCCACCACGTCGGTCGGGATAGCCGCCAGGGCAGGTGCCGGGATCTCGTTCACCCTTCCAGACTCAACCCTCCAGATCAGGGAACGGTTCAGGCCGGGTCAAGGTTCGGCCAAGAACACTCCCCCAGCCCTGTGAGGGGGTGGGTTCGCGGGCGCACGTGTGCCAATAATGGGCATATGGCTGAGCCCCGCAGGTCGAGTGTGCTGGTGATCGACGACGAGCGCCCGCTGGCCGGGATCGTCGCCTCCTACCTCACCAAGGCCGGTTTCGACACCGCCCTGGCCTACACCGGCCCTGACGGGGTCCGCTCAGCGCAGGAACTCGATCCCGACGTGATCATTCTTGACCTGGGTCTGCCCGGCATCGACGGCATCGAGGTCTGCCGCCAGGTCCGCCTGTTCTCCGACTGCTACATCCTGATGCTGACCGCCCGCGCCGACGAGGTGGACAAGCTGATCGGCCTGTCGGTGGGCGCCGACGACTACCTGACCAAGCCGTTCAGCCCCCGCGAACTCGTGGCCCGCGTCAACACCGTCCTCAGGCGTCCCCGTCGCCCGGACGACCGTGCGATGGTGGCGCTACCGCCGCGCGAGTTCGGGCGGTTGCGGGTGGACGCGGAGGGCCGCGACGTGTGGGTCGACGACCAGCAGGTGGGTTTGACGCGCACCGAGTTCGACATCCTCGACGCCCTGTCGGCCCGACCCAACGTGGCATTGAGCCGGCGGCAGATCATCGACGCCGTGTGGGGCGCGGGCTGGGTCGGCGACGACCACGTCGTCGACGTCCACGTGGCGAACCTGCGCAAGAAGCTCGACGACCCGCCCGCGGAACCCCGGTACATCCTCACCGTCCGCGGCGTCGGATACCGGATGGGACCAGGATCATGACCAGACTGCGCGGCTACGTGGGCCGGATGCGGTGGGGCACCCGCACCTTCCTCACCCAGGCGCTGGTGGTGGCCGTCGGTGTGATCACCGCCGCCCTGGTCGCGATGGTTGTCGGGCCTCCGCTGTTCCACGATCATCTGCAGCAACTGGGACTCGCGGACGGCACCGCCGAGATGGGACACGTGGAGCAGGCCTTCCTCGACGCCGGCGTACGGTCCCTGGGCATCGGGCTGGTGGTGGCGCTCGCGCTGGCCATCGGCCTGGCCTGGCTCGAGACCAGGCGGCTGCGCCGCCCACTCGAACAACTCACCGCGACCGCCGCCCAGCTGGAGGCCGGCGACTACACCGCCCGCGTCCCCCAGACCGCAACCAGCCCGGAGTTCAACGCCGTCGCCGACGCGTTCAACGACATGGCCAGCCGCCTGGACTCCACCGAAGCCAGCCGACGCCGACTGCTCTCCGATGTGGCGCACGAGCTCCGCACCCCCCTGGCCACCCTGACCGCCGAGCTGGAAGCTGTGATCGACGACGTGGTCCCCTGGGACCACGACAGCCAACAGCTGCTCGTCCTCCAGGCAGCCCGGCTCAAGAAGATCGCCGCCGACCTCGACGACGTGTCCCGCGCCGAGGAAGGCCGATTCACCCTCGACACCCAAACCCAGCCGGTGTGGGATCTCATCGAGCCCGCCGTCGCCTCCGTCGCCACCCGATACGCAGCCAAGGGAGTCACGTTGACTGCGGATTCGGACCCGGGCTCCGTGGCAGCCGATCCGCAGCGGGTGGGTCAGGTCCTGGGCAACCTCCTGGACAATGCGCTGCGGCACACCCCCACCCGGGGGATCGTGCACATCAGCGCCCGCGAGTCCAGGGACGAGGTGGTGATCACGGTCACCGACACCGGCGACGGCCTCACCCCGGAGCAGCTCTCGAAGGTGTTCGACCGGTTCTACCGCGCCGACACGGCCCGGGCCCGCGATGCGGGCGGTTCCGGGATCGGGCTGACCATCGCCCGCAGCCTCGCCCTGGCCCACGGAGGCTCACTTGCCGCAACCAGCCCCGGCCCCGGACACGGCTCGACGTTCATCCTCACCCTCCCTACCGCCACCGCCACCGCGCCAGAAGCGGAGCGGGTCTTGATCGATTCTTGACCCTCCATGGGTTGGATTGCGGGCTGAGGGTTCATAGCCTCGGAATCAAGGACCGGCGACAGGCGTCGGCCAGGAACGGAGCACGAACACATGTCACGCACGAAGCGGATCACCGCCACGCTGGCGGGGCTGGTCCTGACGGCCACCCTGTCGGCCTGCGCAGACCAGGGCGCCACTCCCCCGGCCGCGACCACCACTCCGACCAGCAGCACCTCCGCCACAGCAACGGCGTCGGCTAGCGCCTCCTCGGACGTCGCCACTGACCACAGCGAGCAGGACACGACCTTCTCGCAGATGATGATCATCCATCACGAGGGCGCCATCGAAATGTCCCAGCTGGCGATCGAGCGCGCCGAATCCCCCGAGGTCGTCGCGATAGCCGAGCGGATCGCCGAGGCCCAAGGCCCCGAGATCGAGGAGATGACCGCCTGGCTCAGCGCCTGGGGTGAAGACCTCTCCCCCGACGACCACGGCGGTATGGACATGGGCGGGATGGACATGAACGGCATGAGCCAGGAAGAGATGATGACTCAACTCGATGGCCTCACGGGCGCCGAGTTCGATCAGGCGTTCCTCGAGGCCATGATCGCCCACCACGAGGGCGCGATCGGGATGTCCGAGCAGCAGTTGGCCGAGGGCCAGAACCCCGACGCGGTGGCGCTGGCGGAGAAGATCATCGCCGACCAGCAGGCCGAAATCACCGAGATGCAGGAGATACTCACCGGCCTCTGACCCCAGGCGCACAAACGATGAGGCGCCCGTCCAGCCGGCGTGGCTGGATGGGCGCCTTGTCGTTGCCCTCGGGTCGGTGCGAATGCAGACCTGGGGGTTAGGCGGCTGGACTTGAGGCGAGGCGCTCGGCGTCGAAGAGGTCTTGGCAGCGTCGGCAGCAGAAGTAGAACCGCTCGCCTTCAACGTCGCGGAACAAGCCGGCCGTCTCCGCGGTGGACTTCAGCGTGCTGGTCCCGCGCACCACGCAGGTGACCAGTTCGTCGCCGGGGCCGGCCACTGCATCGTGCTGACAGTGATGACCGCCACCCTGGCCGTGGGCGGTGTGGCCGCCGCAGCAGCCTCCCTCCTGCTGGTTCCCGTGCTGGTGCCCGTGTTCGTGATTGCACATGTGCCCTTTTTCCTTTCGTTTTCTTGTGGTGTTGATCATCGGGTGGGTGAGGGGCTGTGGTGCCCCTCGTGGTCTTCGGTGCCGGTCGTGCTGGCGGAAGCGGCCGGTGTGGGGGTGTCTTGGTCGCTGGAGGTGGCGGGGTTGAACAGTGGCCCGATCACGAAGGCGGACAGGGCGAACAGGCCGGTGAACACCGCTATCCCAATCGCAGGGGCCTTCCAGGTGCTGAACCGGCGATGCAGCCGTCGCAGCAGGGGGATGCTCAACGCCAACCCGACCACGTAGAGCAGCGTGTTGCCGAGGAATCCCGTCAGGAGCGCGGCCCCGGCCAGGAACCCGATGTGGTGCATCACGTGCGGCGCCAGCCCCATCAACGCACCGAGGGTGGCCCGTGTGCCGGCCCAGAGCGCACCCCAGAAGCCGCGACGCCCCCCTGTCACGCCTGGGGTGGTATCGGTGATCGTGTCCATCGCGCCGCTCACCGTCCGACCGGATGGGGGCTGGGGACAGCCGACGAGGGGTCGGCGGCGGAGACGTTTGAGACTGGAGCAGCAGGATGGAACGTGTCTCGGAGGATCAGGGCGGCGCCGAGGATGATGCTGGCGATGCCGATCAGCTGCGCCTCTGTGAGATCGAGCACGACGTGTGGGTTGATGCGGACCATCTCGGCGAGGAGGCGGGCCGCTCCGCTGAGCATCAGATAGGACCCGAACACGGCCACCGGCCGCAGTCTGCGGCCCAGCGCCCACAAGATGCCGGCGATCAGGAATGCACCGGCCGCTTCATATAGCTGGACCGGGTGCACCGGAACGTCGACCGGCACCACTCCGTTGGGGAACGCCATCCCCCAGGGCAGATCGGTGGGCGTGCCGTAGGTGCCGTCCCCGGCCAGGAAGCAGCCGATCCGGCCGATGCCGTAGGCCACCGACAGCGGCGCCGCCATCGCGCCCGCCACCCGTCCAAGGGGGAGGTCGTGGCGTCGGGTCATCACGATCACCGCGATCGACCCGGCGATCAGGCCCCCGTACCAGACGAACCCGGACCCGCCGAACAGGTGCCAACTGAAGTTGTCCCAGTTCGCGATCAGGTAGTACACCTTCGCGCCGACGAACCCCCACACCGTCGCCCACAAAGCGATCGAGTGCGCCAGCTCCTTGTCGTAACCGATCCGCGTGAACGCGCGCCCCAACAGGAACGCGCCGACCAGCAGCGCCAGCGCCTTACTCAGCCCATAGGACTGGATCCCCACACCAAATATCGAGAACACCTCAGGCCACACAGCCCACTCCCATCATCGAAACTGTTCCAGGCGCGCGACGTGACCGCGGGGCCTCACTGCCCAGTCTCAACCGGTCACCTCAAGCAACGAGCAGGACCCGGACAAGGTTTGGTCAAGATCCCAGTCCACGTGCCCGGACCCACACGGTAAGGCCGGATCTTGACCGAAGCCTGACCACCTGACCGTGACTTTCGGATTGCACCGTGCCTACCCTGATGACATACCCCTTTGGGGTGTCGTGGCGGCGCCACGGGTCCACCGCGGCTCGGGTCGTCGAGGAAAGGGCTCTTCGGCGTAGGTCGAAGTCCCGTGGCGGGTGCGTGCCAAAGTCGAGATTCAAAGGCGGTGATCGACATGGGTTCAAGCGGCAGTTCTTCAGATGGCGCCCGAGCGGATGTGGTGCTCGCGGGACACCGCGATCACCAGAAACCTGCCGTCCACTGCGTCGACCTGTAGCCGGAGCCGCGCGGTGGAGTCGCTGTCGCCCCCGGCCGGTACCGTGACCAGCGAGATTCCTTCCCGCCCCGGTCAGGGCGACGGCCTGAGACCCGACGGACGGGCAGGCATCCGCCGAGCCCATCGGCGCACGACCTGTCGGCCGAGCGGCCGGAAAGGAAGACCCGATCATGAAGAGTCAAACCACGGTCCTAGAGGCCGGTGGCCTGCACTGGGCCACCTCGGAATCAGTGATCGAGAAGACGTTACTAGGGGTACCCGGCGTGCTGGCCGTCGAGGCCAGCGCCGTCTCCCAGACCGCGACGGTCACCTACGACCCGAACCAGACCTCGGTCGCCCAACTGGTCGGCTGGGTCAATGACTGCGGCTACCACTGCACCGGGCAGTCGGTACCTAGCCACATCTGCCACACCATGGCGGAACCGGTCTCGACCGACCCCCACATCGGCCACGAACGGCACACCGGCCACGGGGGTGGGGATGAGGCTGGCGGATCCGCGCAGGCGGTGATGGGCCACGGCGGGCATGGTGGGTCGATGGTGGACATGGTGCGAGACATGCGCAACCGTCTCCTGGTCGCCGCGGTCCTGTCGGTGGTCATCTTGTTCTGGTCGCCGATCGGGCGGGAGGTCCTGGGGTTCACCGTGCCGGCACCCTTCGGGCTACGCGACGACGTCTTCTCTCTGATCTTGTCCCTGCCGGTGGTGTTCTACTCGGCGTGGATCTTCTTCGACGGGGCCTTCCGGGCGCTCCGCGCGAGGACGCTGGACATGATGGTCCTGGTGGCGGTCGCGGTCGGGGCAGGCTGGTTGTACAGCGTGGTGGTCACGTTCACCGGCGGGGGTGAGGTCTTCTACGAAGCCGCCACGGTCCTGACCACCTTCGTCCTGCTCGGGCACTGGCTGGAGATGCGGGCCCGTGGCGGCGCGAACGACGCTGTGCGCACGCTGCTCGAACTCGCGCCCTCCCAGGCAGTCGTGCTCCGGGACGGTCAGCCCGTGGAGGTCCCGACCTCCGAAGTCGTCACCGGTGACCTGCTACTGGTACGGCCGGGGGCGAAGATCCCAGTCGATGCGGTGGTGGAGGAGGGGGAGTCCGAAGTCGACGAGTCGATGGTGACCGGAGAGTCCATGCCGGTGGAGAAGGCGCCCGGCGCGGACGTGATCGGTGCCTCGATCAACACCACCGGCACCTTGCGGGTCCGCGCCGCAAGAGTCGGCGCGGACACCGCGTTGGCGCAGATCGTCAAGATGGTTCAGGAGGCTCAGAACTCCAAGGCCCCGGGCCAGCGCCTGGCCGACCGGGCCGCGTTCTGGCTGGTGTTCGTCGCCCTCATCGGCGGCACTGTTACCTTCGCGGTGTGGATGCTCGCCGGCGTCGGCGTGGCACAGGCGATGCTCTTCGCCATCACCGTCGTGGTCATCACATGCCCCGACGCCCTCGGTCTGGCGACCCCAACTGCGATCATGGTCGGTACCGGGATGGGCGCCAAGCGGGGAGTGTTGTTCAAGAACGCCACCGCCCTCGAGGGGATGGCGAGGATCGACACGGTCGTGATGGACAAGACGGGCACCCTGACCAAGGGGGAGCCTGAGGTCACCGACGTTGTCGCGGCGGGGATGGGCGAGGATGAGATGCTGGCCTTGGTCGCTGCCGTCGAACGTGAGTCTGAACACCCGTTGGCCCGCGCCATCGACCGCCGAGCCGCCGAGCGCGGCGTGCCCGTGCTCTCCGTGAGCGAGTTCCTCAACGTCCCGGGCCACGGTGCAACTGCCACGGTCGACGGCCGACGTGTCCTGGTGGGGAACCTCCGCCTGATGGTCCGGGAGAACGTCGAGCTCGGCGACCTGGCCGTGAGCCGTGACGAGTTGGCCGCATCGGGGCGCACGGCGGTGCTCGTCGCGGTGGATGGGCGCGCGGTTGGTGTCATCGCATTGGCCGACGCCGCGCGGGACACGGCCGCCGAGGCTGTCGCCGCCCTGCACGAGTCCGGGATCGAGGTCGTCATGCTGTCCGGCGACAACGAGGCCACCGCCCTGCGTATCGCTGACCAGCTCGGCATCGACACCGTCATCGCCGAGGTTCTGCCTGGGGACAAGGCGAACAGGATCGCCGAGTTGCAGCAGGCCGGAAAGAGGGTCGCGATGGTGGGTGATGGCGTCAACGATGCGCCTGCGTTGGCCCAGGCCGACATCGGTATCGCGATCGGTGCCGGGACGGACGTGGCGATCGAGACTGCGGATATCGTCCTGATGCGCTCCGATCCTTTGGACGTCTCCGTCGCACTGCGCATCGGTAAGGGAACCGTAGGGAAGGAGCGTCAGAACCTGGCCTGGGCCATCGGTTACAACGTCATCGCGCTGCCGATCGCCGCCGGGGTGTTTTACCCCGCTTTCGGTCTGTTGCTGCGCCCAGAGATCGCCGCCCTGTCGATGTCGGGCTCCACGGTCATCGTCACCGTCAATGCCCTGCTGCTCAAACAGCTCAGGCTGCCCGCGCAGCAGGCCCCGGCCGCGCCGCAAGGCCAGGCCCGGGAGCCGGAGCCCACCGCTCCGGTGCCGTCCGGCATCCGCTGACCAGGGGGGTGGGCGTGGACGTCCCCGTTAGCATCACCGGTGCGGTGGCCGAACCGGTGAGGCCGAGGCCGTTGCGGATGCTGTGGATCACAGCGGCCTGGGGGGCGTGCTTCGTCGCGATCGAGTGGGGGCTCCGCGACGCCCCCCTGCTGTGGTTCGCCGCATTGCGGGCCCTGATCGCCGGGGCGGCCCTGTTGGCCCTCGGCGTCGCCTTGCACCGCCCTGTCCCCCGTGGTTGGCGTGCCTGGGGACTCATCACGGTCCTAGGCTTGGTCAACGTCACGGTGGCTTTCGCCGCGATGTTTGGCGGGGTCGCCGGCGGCGCGACCGGGACCGCCGCGGTGCTGGCCAACGCCCAGCCCCTGCTGATCCTCTTACCCGCCTGGTGGCTCTACGGCGAGAGGCTCTCCCCCCGGACTTCGGCCGCGCTGGTCGTCGGCTTCGCCGGGCTTGTCGTCGTTGCGCTGCCCGGTGGCGGGGCGGCGGCGCGGCATTGTCGCTCCTGTCAGCCGCCGCCGTGACCGCCGGCACCCTGCTCTCCCGGCGGCTGACCGGGCTGGATCTGGTCACGGCCGCGGCGTGGCACCTGCTGATGGGCGCGGCTGGACTGATGGTGTTCGCCGCGGCCGTGGAGGGCTCGCCGGTGATCGCGTGGACTCCCCGTTTCGTCCTCTCGCTGGCGTTCCTGGCCCTCGTTGGTACCGCAGCGACGACCGTGGCGTGGTTCGCCGAGGCGCGCCGCAGCCAGGCTCGACACGTTGACGGCGTGGACGTTCCTGACTCCGGTCCTTGGTATCGGGTTGGCCTCCGTCGCATTGGGCGAGTGGCCGGGCGGATGGACCGCCGTCGGGCTCCTCGGCGTGTTGGCGGCCATGTGGATCACCCTTCGACCACCGCGCCGGGCCCCCACGCACCCGACGGCTGTCGGCCCCGCCGGCTGGTGAGCCACACCGCCGGTCACATGAACAACGAGTAGGACCCGGACAGGGTGCGGTGAAGATCCGCCCACGTGGCCGGGTCTTGTCGGGATCTTGACCCCACCCAGACCGGTTCCCGACACCGCGGGGGGCACCATCGAACATGAACACGCGAAACCGACCAGGAAGAGAGGGTGATTCGACGTGACGACGATGACACAGGCCACCTACGGGGTGCGCGGGCTCAGCTGTTGGCGCTGCATGATCAGCGCTGTGGAGGCGGTCCGGGCCTTGCCCGGGGTGCATACCGTCGGGATGGATTTGGAGCCGCACGGGGAGTCGCTGTTGACGCTGGCACCGGCCGGCGCCGTGACCAGCGCCCAGGTCCAAGCCACCCTCGACCGCTCCGGGTTCGAACTGACCCGACGCCGGCGCCGGCCCCGACCCAGCCGGCTCCGACATGCCCTCACCACAGCCCCTGTGGACGACGGCCGGGAAATCTTGACCGAAGCCTGACCCCATCGGGGTCGTTTCCGGACCTGCGCGGGCCTACCCTGGATACATACCCCCCCAGGGTACTGGGTGGGAGTCGAGTGGAAGTGGAGATTGTGATGCTCTGGCTGGTCATAGGTGGGGCGGTGGTCCTGACCGGGTTGCTGCTGTGGTTCTTCTTCGGCCCGAAACGGGCAGGGAAGGTCCGCATCGAAGATGGTGTTCAGGTGGTGGAGGTGACTGTCGACGGCGGCTACAACCCGGGGGTGATCGACGGGGTGCGTCCCGGGATGCCGGTGCGGATCATGTTCGACCGCCGAGAGGGTGGCGAGTGCACCTCGCGGGTGGTGATGCCGGACTTCAAGGTCAACGCGAGCCTTCCCGCGTACCGGACCACGGCCGTCGAGTTCACCCCGACTGAGGCCGGCGAGTTCCGCTTCGCATGCGGCATGAACATGGTCTCCGGTCTGATCCGCGTCACCGGCGACCCCCACACCGCACCCACCCCCACCACAGCATCGGATCATCACCACGCGCAGGTGGCCGCCTCCCCGGCAGTGGCCGGTCTTGCGACCGACGGTGCCGATGATGAGGCAGAGCGGGCTGCGGAGATCCGGGACCTGACCCGGCGGGTGATCATCGGCGCTATCCTCACCGCCCCGGTGCTGATCGCGGTGATGGCCGTCGAGCTGTTCGGCGCCACCTGGGTGCCTGAGATCTTGATGAGTCCCTGGTTGCAGCTGGCGCTGATTGCGCCGGTGATGCTGTGGTCGGGCTGGCCGATCCACCGCGTGGGGTGGCGTGCCCTGTCGCACCGCACCGCAGACATGAACTCGCTGATCACGCTCGGCACCGTCGCGGCGTTCGGTTACAGCCTGGTGGTGACCTTCGCCCCCGGACTACTGCCTGAGGAGCTGCGGCAGGTGTACTTCGAAGCCGTCGGGGTGATCATCACGTTGATCCTGCTCGGCCGGCTCCTGGAAACCAAAGCCAAGGCCGGCACCGGTGAGGCGATCCGCAAACTGATCGGCCTGCAGCCCCGCACCGCCCGCGTCCTACGCGAAGATGTGGAGCTGGAGATCCCGGTCGAGGACGTCGTGGTCGGGGATGTGATCGTGATCCGCCCCGGGGAGAAGATGCCCGTTGACGGTGAGGTGATTCACGGATCCTCCGCGGTCGACGAGTCGATGGTGACCGGGGAGTCGATCCCTGCGGCCAAGACGGTCGGTGACACCATCATCGGCGCAACCATCAACGCCACCGGGGCACTGCGCTATGTCGCCACCAAGGTCGGCTCCGATACCTTGCTCGCCCAGATCATCAAACTGGTCCGTGAGGCCCAGGGCTCGAAGGCCCCCATCCAACGGCTGGTGGACAAGGTCTCGAGCTACTTCGTCCCGGTCGTGATCATCATCGCGGTGTGGACGCTGGCGATCTGGCTGCTGGTGGGTCCCCCGCCGGTGTTCGTGTTTGCGCTCGTCGCCGCCGTCTCGGTCCTGATCATCGCCTGCCCCTGCGCCTTGGGGCTCGCGACCCCGATGTCGATCACCGTGGGCACCGGCAAGGGAGCCGAACACGGCATCCTGATCCGCTCCGCTGAAGCGCTGGAAACCGCGCACAAGCTTGACGCGATCATCCTCGACAAGACCGGCACCATCACCAAGGGTGTACCGACCCTCACCGACGTCGCCACCGTGGCAGCGTTCGATGAGAACCAGCTCCTCGGCTGGGTCGCCGCTATCGAGAACAGCTCCGAGCACCCCCTGGCGGCGGCGATCGTCACCGGCGCCACCGACCGCGGTCTCACCCTGGGCGAGGTCACTGACTTCGACTCGGTCACCGGGCAAGGCGTCCGCGGCCACGTCGACGGCCACGACGTCCTGATCGGCAACCGGCGACTTCTCGACGAAAATGGCATCAGTACCGACACGCTGCGGCCGCTGCATGACGCGCTCGCAGCAGGGGGCAAGACGCCGATGCTGGTGGCCGTCGACGGGCTCCCCGCGGGAATCGTGGCGGTCGCCGACACCATCAAGGACGGCTCCCCCGCCGCGGTCGCGGCCCTCCAGGCACGCGGCATCGAGGTCATCATGATGACTGGCGACAACCGGGCAACCGCCGCCGCGATCGCCTCCCAGGTCGGGATCCGTCGCGTGGTCGCCGAAGTGATGCCCGCCCACAAGGCCGCCGAGGTCCGACGCCTCCAGGACGAAGGCAAAATCGTCGGAATGGTCGGCGACGGCATCAACGACGCCCCCGCCCTCGCGCAGGCAGACGTCGGCTCCGCGATCGGCACCGGCACCGACGTGGCCATCGAATCCTCCGACATCACCCTGATCTCCGGCGCCCTGTCAGGGGTGGTCACCGCCGTTGACCTGTCCCGGGCCACCATGCGCAACATCAAACAGAACCTGGTGTTCGCGTTCCTGTACAACACCCTCGGCATCCCCATCGCCGC
>NZ_JBUZNO010000015.1:0-26425 GCF_055326245.1 Tessaracoccus luoxuelianae | reverse complement strand
GCACGGACCCGACGAACGTCCCACACGCGAAACCGCGGCCGACCGCGGCGTCACCATGGCTCAGCCGTCAACGGAACACTGGCTCACCCCACAACGGAACACCGGCTCTCACCCAGCGCAATATGCATTGCAGAGACGCTTCGGATCTCGCGCTGGGTGAGCCAGAGGAGCAGGTCAAGGTCGTGAACTCCTAAGAATGCGCTCACTGAGACTCGTTCGCCGACCCTCTTGGCTCCCATCGTTGAGTTGCTGCGATGGATCCTTAGATACCTCAAGTTGCCGAATTCCTGAGCGTCTAGCCGGCGCTTCAGTTCTTGGATCCGATGGTCGAAGCGCAGCACATGGCCGACCATAAGCCTTCCTGGTTCGGTCTGGGCTTCCAGGATTGTTTGGCAGTCAGCTAGAGATGTAGCTAGTGGCTTCTCGACCAGGACGTAGCTACCTGCTTGTAGGAAGGCTACCGCTGGCTCCGTGTGGAGATGGTCAGGGAGCGCGATGATGGCTGCGTCGGTGGTGCCCACGATCTCTTGCCAGGTCTGTGTGACGGTGATGCCGTGGGCGGCAGCCATCATTTCCGCCCGATCCCTGTCGGCTTCGACTCCCAGAACATTCTCGGGGCCGACCAGGTCGGTGACGATTCTGACGTAGTACTCGCCCATGAGTCCAAGTCCGATGATGCCAACTCTCATTTTCTGATTCCTATCCAGTGCTTGGTGGCGGATCTGACTGCAGTTGCGGCTTGCTCAATTCGATGACCTGTAGCAAGTTGCGGATGAGGTGGTAGGGGTCCTTCAGTGGCAGAGCAACGACCTCATCTAGTGGATGGCCGCGGCGATCCCGGATCTGGATCCACTCTTTTCCTTCGCCCCGCGCCGGGAATGTGGCGCGTGTGTAATCCCAGATCCGATTTCTCCACTGGATCAGGCGCTGATCGCCACTTCGATGGGCTAGGAGGGCTGTTGTCCAAGTCGCCTCTGAATGGACCCACCAGAGCTTCGTCGCCCATGTGCGCCTCACTAGATCCTCATATGGAATTCCCAAGAGTGACCCGTGAGGGGGGCCGCCTTCGGCGTCTGTGTACCGAAGAATCCCCCCGAACTGCTCATCCCAGCCGAGTTCACAGAGGGCTACCGCCTGCTCAACGATCTGCGCTTCGATGGTTGCACCCTCTTCAAGAGCGAGTGCCATCATCCAAAGTCCTTCCAAGCTATGGCCGGGCGTGCGGTGTCGTTTCAGGAGTGATGCTGGATCCAGTTCCTCGCTAAGGACCTCGTTGTAGAGCCCATCGGATCGAGCGAAGCTCCAGACATCTTCCACGGCTCTTTTGAGAGCATCATCCTGGCGCTCCATGCCTAGAGCTGCACGCGCGGCTGCCATGTCGAGCTCAACATTCAGAAGGATCATGCTCACCCCGTAGGGGCGCACGTTCCGGGGGAGTTGATAGGGCGCGGTGGGGATCTCAGGCAGGCGGGATGTTTCTGTCGCAGCATGGAGAATCTTCTCAGCGAGTTTGTACCAGCGAGGGTCTTCTGACACTTGGGCGACTCGGGCGAACCCCATTGCGGCGAAGCAGTCGGCATAGACGCTCGGAGTCTGCTGACCGGCCGGCTCTCCGGACCGTTCTAGGACGTAATGGGTAGTGAAGTCAGGCCGGATTGCGTACTTGTAGAGGAATTCGGCGCCGCGGATGGCATCTGAGATGAGTTCATCCGCGTCAAGCGGCAAACTGCCGTCCCGCGCAGCCTGTGCGAGCATGCTGCAGACGGCTATGAAACGACCCTGTGACCAGGTGTACTTCGCGTCTGAGACGAACTGTCCGCGGTTGTCGTAACACGTGAAGTAGCCACCGAAGGTGCGATCGATGGAGTTGGGTATCCAGAAAGGCAGGATCTCGTCTAGGAGGTGGCTTCTTGCTTGACTGGACATGCGTAGAACATCAGCCTGCTGGCTATCCCTGGTGAGATCGGGCATCCTTGCCGCTCCAATACTGCAACCGGTTGTAGTAGGATTCATTATGCTAATTTTGGCTGTGCTTTGCAAGGAGAAGTGATGGAGCGGCCTACGATCTACTCCCTTGCGGAGCAATTGCGGATTTCTCCTTCCACGGTTTCCAGGGCGTTCTCGGACCCGGGCAAGGTACGTCGGGAGTTGAGGGAGCAGATCCTCCTGGCCGCGGAGAAGGCCGGGTACTATCCCCACAATGCAGCCAGAGCTTTGTCCACTGGACGAAGCGGGCTGGTAGGCGTCCTAATGCCGGATGTGACGAACCCGTTCTTCCCCCAGTTGTTGTCGGGGCTTATCAAGGCAGCAAGACGGAGGGAAGCCGAGTTGCTCTTCATCGACTCGGCTGAGGCGTCACAGTCTGAGACGAGACTTGTGGCCCGAGTCCAAGGACAGGTCGATGCCTTCATTTTCGCTTCTCCGCGTTCTCCTGTGGAAGACCTCGTCAGCGCAATCGGGAACAAGCCAGTTACATGCATCAATCGCATCGTGGAGGGGGTGTCATCAACCTATGTTGATGATGATGATGCGATTCTCGGGGCGGTTGCGCACTTGCGGATGCTTGGTCATGAACGGGTCGCTCTGGTTGGTGGTCCTTCGAACTCGTGGACTGCACAGCGTCGAGCGGCCGCTGCTCTCTCTGCAGCTTCAAGCTTGGGCATCGAACTCGTTCATCTCGGGAGTTTTCCGGCATCCTTCGACGGAGGGCTCCAATCCGCGCCGGCCGTAGTGCGGTCTCGGGCGACGGCAGTGTTGGCATTTGATGACGTCAGTGCATTCGGGGTCGTTTCTGGACTGGCCGCAATGGGACTCCATGTCCCGGGTGATGTGAGCGTGGTTGGGTGTGATGACGTGCCATTCGCATCGATGATGACTCCCCAGTTGACGACCATTACTGCGCCCGTGCGCCAAGTTGCAGAAGCTGCGGTGGACCTTCTCTACCGGTTGATACAACACGGTGTCGCCGAGGCCGGGACAGTAATCCCTTTCAGGTCCGCCTTCGTGGTGCGGGGAACGACTTCCGCGCGGCCTGCCTGAGAACAGGGAGGACGTTCCCGATTTCAATCGGGCCTTGTCCTTGACGAGGCTGCAACCGGATGCATAAAATTGCAGAATCATCTAGGCGCATGCGGGAGGTGATGCAGTGTTGCAGCTCAAGGCCAAAGCAAAGCGAGCGCCCCGGGCAGGATTCCGCGGGAGCAAAGCGGGCATGCTCGGTGCGGCGATGATTGTCTTGCTGGTGAGCGCAAGTTTGCTCGCCCCCATGATCGCTCCGTATCCACCACTGTCCCAAGGTTTCGGAGTCCTGCAGCCACCTAGCTGGCAACACTTCTTCGGTACTGATGAACTTGGCCGCGACGTCTTTTCGCGGGCTCTACACGGGATGAGAGCATCCATTTTTGTCGCCATAGCTACAGCTGTAGCAGCGGGAGTCATCGGGGTCCTTCTGGGACTCGTCTCCGGCTACCTTGGTGGCTGGGTTGATGCCGTCGTGATGAGGGTAATGGACATGATTCTGGCTTTCCCTCGACGGTCAGCGGCTTCAGGAAAAGTTCGAGTATCTCGACTCCTACCCTGGCTCGGCCACCATGCTGCTGCGGGTTTCGGCCATCACCCCTCCCTTCGATCAGAAGAGTCTTCGCCAGGCACTTTGGCACAGTGTGAACCGTGATCGCATCGTTGAAGAGGTGCTCTTCGGGTTTGGCGGTGCGGCTGCTTTGCCGTGGGGTCCCAACTCTCCGGCACAGGACGACTCGTATGATGATCGGGTTCAGTATGATCTGGAGGCGGCCAAGGCCCTGCTCGAAGATGTATCTGTCGCGGCAGGTGCGGCGATGGTCAACGGATCTGATCCGATCAGCATCTCCGTGATGCAGATTATCCAAGCAGATCTTGCATCTATCGGCTTCGACCTCCAGATCGAGCAGGTGGATGCCGCAACTTTCCAGGATCGCCTTGTAGCCGGAGATTTCGGCGTAGTGCTCGGGCAAATGGGTGGTGGACAGCTCAGTTTGCCGCGCATCACCCAGAACAGCCTCTTCCGGCTTAGCAACAACCCGCTATGGCCCGATGGCGTTCCGCCACAGGCTTATGTTGAGGCTATCGAAACTCTTACTTCGGAACAGGACGAGAAGGCTCGCCAAGCAGCATTCGACCAGCTCAATGACGTAATTGTTGATGAAGCGTGGGCGATCGGAACCTACTACGTTCCTCAGCTGTACATGTTCAAACCGGAACTCAAGGGGGTCGCACGCGATCACCAGAACGCCTTGGTGCTGGACAAGGCGAGCTTCTGACGATCATGCCGGGATCTCCTCTGTTCGAACTCGACAACCTCCGAGTCACCTTCAATACCGGTGGCTCGGAGGTGCGAGCGGTGCGGGGAGTCGACCTCGTCGTTAATGCTGGAGATGCCATTGGGGTGGTTGGCGAATCGGGCTCCGGAAAGAGCGTCACCTTCCTGGCTGCCTTGGGTTTGCTCCCTTCCGGAGCGACTATTGAAGGAGCCGTACGTCTCGGGGGGCAAGACCTGACAGCGCTGTCTCGCAGGCATCGACGCTCACTGCTGGGCAAGGCCATGGCCATGGTCTTCCAGAACCCCATCACTTCGCTTGACCCTGTCATGTCGATTGGCGACCAGATCGTTGAGGCCCTCCGGATCCACTCCCCGAAATTGAGTCGACAACAGGCCCGCGCGAAGGCTATTGAACTGCTTGATCGAGTGGGGATCACGGAAGCGAACAGACGCGCAGACCAGTTCCCGCACGAGTTTTCGGGTGGGATGTCGCAACGAGTCATGATTGCCATGGCGATCGCAAACGGGCCGCAGCTCCTTGTCGCTGATGAACCAACGACTGCTGTTGATGTAACTATCCAAGCCCAGTTGCTGGACCTCCTTCATGAAGTCTCAGAAGATCTGCAGGGCGCCTTCATCCTCATCACTCATGACCTAGGCGTCGTGGCCGAGAACACTAAACAGATCGTCGTCATGTACGGCGGACGCGTGATGGAGCAGGGACTGACCCATGAGGTACTGGCGGACCCGCGACATCCCTATACGCAGGGACTCCTCAGTTGCCACCCCAGCTTGGAATCCGATGGCCAGCTTCTCCCTATTCCCGGCAGCCCTCCAGATCCATCGAGCCTGGGTGATGGGTGCCCGTTTGCCGCACGCTGTCCGGTGGGTAAAGACAGGCCAATCTGTCATGAGGTGACCCCTGAGTTGGAGGAGCGCCAGGGCAGACTGTCGGCCTGCCATTTCTCTGGCGAGCAGGCATTCGCGGCGAATGCTGAAGTCTCTTCCGCTCCGTCAGATGTCTTGACCCCTGGAGCGCCGCTCCTTGGCGCTGAGGATCTTCGTGTTGAGTTTAGGCGCAAGGGATTCCAACTCCGACGCGCTGCCCCGCTCGTGGCCGTAGACGATGTCGAGATTGTTCTGCGACAAGGGGAAACGCTTGGCGTAGTCGGTGAGTCGGGATCCGGCAAGTCAACTCTGGCGCATACTCTGCTTCGCCTCATTGAGTCAGATGGTGGCAAGGTGCTATTCGAGGGACAAGACATCACGCGCGCATCTCGACGGGCGCTGCGTGAGATGCGCGATCATGTGCAGGTTGTCTTCCAAGATCCATATACGGCCCTCAACCCGAGCCTGTCTGTGGCGGCCAATGCAGCGGAGCCCCTTCGTGTGCGGGGGGTCAACTCACGCAGTCGCAGCGAGATTGTTGCGCAGCTGTTCGAGGAAGTTGGGCTGAGCCAGAACATGCTTGAGCGGCTGCCGGGTGAGCTGTCAGGAGGCCAACTCCAGCGGGTGGGGATCGCCCGGGCACTTTCAGTCGATCCCAAAGTCCTGATTCTGGACGAGCCGGTGTCGGCGCTGGACGTCTCAGTGCAGGCACAGATCCTCAACTTGCTGAGTCGCCTGCAAGAGAAACGGAACTTGGCCTACATGTTTATCAGCCATGACATCGCAGTTGTGCGCCACGTTTCTCACCGTGTGGCGGTCATGTACCTCGGGAGAATCGTGGAGGTGGGACCGTCGCGAAGTGTCTTGGCGACACCTCTGCACCCATACACAGAGGGGATGATCGCGGCTGTTCCTAGCCTTCATGGTCACCGAAGCCAGCGCACCGTGCTGGAGTCTGAGCAATCTCAGGCAGATGTGGGAGTCGGATGTCGGTTTGAACCCCGCTGCAGCTTACGAATCCCCGAGTGTCGGACCGTCGATCCCCAACTTATTGAGACTTCACCCGGACATTCTGCAGCCTGCATCGTCCGGGCCCCTTCTAGAGAGGAAGACTCGTAATGACGCTATCCAGAGCCGACTTCCCATCGGACCGGATCCTCACTTTCGACTCGACGACCGAACTGGGTCAGGCAGCTGCCAAGCGAGCGGCGGACGTTATCCGACACGCAGTTTCCACTGACGGGAGCTGTTCGGTGCTTCTCGCCTCGGCGCCCTCCCAAGAGCCGGTACTCACTTCACTTTTCGCCATGCGAGAACTCCCCTGGGAGGCAGTGACCTTCTTCCATGTGGATGAGTATGTTGGCCTTGACCCCGATGCCCCTCAACTCTTCGCGAGTTGGCTGCGGCACAAACTCGACGGTGTGCCATATGCCGACTTCGAAGTTATCAACAGCCAGATGGACGATCCCGAAGCTGAAGGTGATCGCTACGAGACGCGGCTTCTCGCAAGGGGAGCATTCGACGTGGCCCTACTGGGAGTGGGTGTCAATGGCCACATCGCGTTCAACGAACCAGATCATGCGGACTTTGCGGATCCGAGACTTGTCAGGCTTGTGGATTTGGACCTCGCATCGCGACAACAGCAAGTCGATGAAGGACTGTTTTCTAGAATTGATGAAGTCCCCAAGCAGGCTCTGACCCTAACCGTTCCGGCGCTCTTGAACTCGCGTGTATGGCTCGTGTCGGTCTTGGGTAGGGCCAAGGGAGCAGCTGTCAGATCCATGCTGACCCAACCGATTTCCGAGAAACTCCCCGCGACCATAGTGCGGAAACACCCACAGGCTTGGATCTACCTTGACCGAGGCGCGGCATCTTCCCTTGACGGGAGCACACCGTGAGCCGCGCTACACAAGCTGCTGACTCCATTCTCGGCCGGTACTTCGACGCAGTCGTCGCACACCTCACCGCACTTCGGGACACATCCGGCGATGCCGTGGCACGGGCAGCAGAACTGGTCGCCCAGAAGGTGATGGCGGATGAACTGGTCTACGTCTATGGCCCAGGCGGGCACTCGAATCTCGCGACCCAAGAAGTGTTCTTTCGCGCCGGTGGGCTCGCAAACATTAGCGCGATCCTTGATGAGGGAACTCTCCTCTCAAGCGGTGCGATGCGGTCCATGGCCATGGAGCGAACCTTGGGGTACGCCACGGTCGTTATGAATGACAACGGCTTGCGCGCGGGGGACCTTTTGATTCTTGTCAATGCCTACGGAATCAACACTGCCTTGATTGAAGCGGCTCGCTGGTGCAGGGATACCGGGGTCACAACGATTGGCGTTTCGTCCAAGATTCATGCGGAGGACACCGCCGCTGATCACCCGGCTAGGCATCCAAACGGAGGCAACCTCCATGACCTAGTCGATGTCCACGTCGACACGCAGGTTCCCATCGGTGACGCGATGCTCTCCATTGACAACGTTGGCGAACGAACGTCAGCTGTGTCAACATTTGCTAACGCCTATGCGATGAACTCGATCATGGCCACCGCAATCACGCTCGTTGCCGATTCTGGCGGGGATCCCTCCATCTGGCGGAGTGGAAATGCGCCTGGCGGCGATGCGCACATGACGACCTTCCTCCACCGATTCCGAGGGCGGGTGCGCTGGCTGTGAGTCAGCTGATGGTCGGATTCGGCGCCGCTGAGATATCTCCGCTGAGCAACGTCCCACTCGCAGGCTTCGCTGCACGGACCTCGCCAAGCACGGGAACCCACGATCCCCTCGAAGTTGTAGCGATCTCCGTCAGCGAACCCGACTGTCAGGTTGCGTCAGTCATTCTCGTGGCTGATCTCGTGGCAGTGGGGTGTGAAGAATCACGGAGCATCTGCCGCGCAGTCGCTGGGTCCCTCAACATCGAACCAGCAGCGGTGTCGTTTGCGGTTACACACACCCATAGCGCGCCATTCGCGGCTCAGGTGCTGGGGGGATGCCCTGAGCCCGGCTATCTTGACCAAGTCGCTGCGGCAGCCGTCCAAGCCGCCCTCCAGGCCTCGGGATCCATGCGACCGGCCACGATGAGGTACGGGTCAACAATCGTTGAAGGTGTGACATTCAACCGCCGCGGCGAGAGTTCCACGGATGAGGTAGTCCGGACGGTGTCATTCCATGACGATTCCGAGTCTTTGGTGGGCCTCATCTTCTGTTTCGCATGTCACCCAGTCGTCTTGGGGCCTGACAACACACTAGTGAGCGCCGATTGGCCCGGAGTCGCGAGACGATGGCTGCAGGAACGACTCCGCTGCCCGGCGATCTTCTTGCAAGGGTGCTGTGGCGATCTGAATACGGGGCACAAAGCGTCAGAGAGTGTTCTTGGTTCCGTGTCGCCTCGTCGTACCTTCCCAGAGGCGGAACGCGTTGGGGTCCGAGTTGCAGATGCCGCAGCTCTAGCTGTCGGGGCTGCGTATCCCGTGGGCGGCAGTACCGTCAGCGTCGCAGTTTCGGAAGTGACGCTCTCAGGTGGACCGATGTCCGGAGATCCAGATGTCGTCGCTCCGGTTTCTCGGCATGCGTGGGGAGAGTTGGATGTACTGCTCCTGCCTGGTGAACCCTTCATTCAGGTGGCTAACGAGATCCGCGCACGAAGTGGGCGGTCCGAACTCTTGGTCGGCGGATACTCCGGTGGTGTGCCTGGGTACCTCCCGTTCCCTCCTGTTGTGTATCTGGCGGGTGGCTATGAAGTAGAAGAAGCGCATGTCTTTTACGGGCGAGCTTCCTGTTTTGCTCCGCAAGCCGCCACCTTGTTGGTCAAGGTTGGGACCGAGTTGGTCTCACAAGCATCCGCTACGAATGAAGGATGGTAGGCATGGGAATCCAACAACTAGGCGTCGGGATCATCGGCGCCGGCATCATGGGTCGCAGCCATGCGGCCTCGCTTGCGATGGATCCGCGAACGCGGCTAGTCGGCGTGGCAGGGCTGCCACTCGATTCAGCACAAGAATTGGTCAAGGGAACCCACGCCTACGCCACCGATGACTTCACCCGTCTACTGGCTGATCCGCGAATCTCGTTCGTGACCGTAGCGACGCCCGACAACCTTCATTTTGACATTTGCCGGCAGGCTCTAGCCGCAGGAAAGCACGTATTCGTTGAGAAGCCCTTGACCACGTCTCTAGCCGAGGCTGACCAACTCATCGAGGAAGTCGAGAGATGCGGACTAACGTTGATGACCAGCTTCAACCACAGATGGATCCCTTCCTACGCCGAAGCCTGGAAACGGATACAAGCTGGCAACATTGGCGCACCGATCATGGCCTATGCGCGTAAGAACGATCGCATCTTCGTCCCAACATCGATGCTCTCATGGGCCTCCAACACGACCTGCGCATGGTTCCTGTCGAGCCATGACATCGACCTGGTTAACTGGTTTTTCGGCGAGACTCCCGTTAGCGTATTCGCGACGGCATCGTCCGGAGTCCTCACAACCCAAGGCATCGACACCCTGGACGCGGTGCAAGCACAGGTCCGCTACCCGAGTGGCGGATTTGCTACCTTCGAGAGTTGTTGGATCTATCCAGATACCTTCCCAACCATGACTGATTCCTTCATTGAGGTGGTCGGGACTGATGGCGTCATCCAGTTGCCGCGAGTCGATGACCAAGTACACCTAGCGACGCGCGACTCCTTCTCGTACCCCCGTACTTCGATCGGCTCGGATGTGCATGGTCAGCAACTGGGGGCCGTGACCGCCGCACTCCATCACATGACAAGCTGCGTCTTGGGAGGTCATGACCCCTTGATCAGCCTTCGCTCGTCTCGCGATGTAATCGCGACGCTGGAAGCCGTTCACCGCTCGATCGCCTCTGGAAATCCAGAGAAGGTCTATCAATAGTCTCCTCTGTGTCATCCTCGGAGACCACCCGCCGAAGAAGCCTCCCAGGACCACCCTCGTTGCGCTGACCAGTTGGAATGCAGACCGTCACAGCGGCTCACTCTCGGGCCGTACTAGTCGACACTGACAGCGGTGACATCGGCTCTGTGCTCGGACGGTGGGAGCGCGGTTGAGGGCTCTGTGGAGTGCCTGATCCGTTGACTCCGGCCCGTCTTGACCGTCGATCGCGAAGCAATGGAGGAACTCTGTAGGCAGGAGTCGGTGCGGGCGTGATGGAACGTCTTGGGTTCGGCAGGGCCCTCGTTCGTTCCATCCGTGGAAGCTAGTCCGCGATGAGGGACACGGCAGGGCGTGCGGCTGTTCCTCAAAGGGGTGACGGCTCCGCACTCGGTTGCCTTTACGGCCAGAACTTCGGATCAGGTCATGGCACGCTCGCATCACAAACTGCCTTCGAAGCGGTTAAGCTGCTTGTCAGACGCCTTTGGATAAGGGTTCGAGTACCCCGTGCCAAGTCCGCACCGCGTCTGGCTGGCCTCCGCCCTTCGGCCCTGTGGGTTGAGCCAGGTCGCATCCCGCGCTACTAGCTCGGGTTGGTGCTTTCCGCTGTCGGCCTGCTCCGGTGGGGTTGATAAAGGGCATGGACGAGATTCTGTGCTCCGAGGAGCTTCTGACCGATCACCTGGTGGCAGCTGAGTTTCTGCTGGATCAGGCGGAAGATGATCTCTCCCGCAGTGCCATCGAATCGGCTGACGACCTGCTGCGTCTGGCGGAACAGATTGTGAAGGCGCTCCGATGAGCCGCCGACCGTTGACCCCCGAGCAGCGGGCACGGATCGTCGAGCAAAGGGAACAGCGTGTCCAGGAGCTCCAAGATCAACTCCAGCAGGGCGTCACCGCGCTCATCTCCGCGCAAGGCTGGCAGCAGTGGTTGTCGTTCATGAGCAGGTTCAGGCAGTACTCGTTGCGGAATCAGATCTTGATCCTGCAGCAGATGCCTTCTGCGACCCAGGTGGCTGGCTACAAGACGTGGCAGGCAGCGGGCCGGCAGGTTCGCCGTGGGGAGAAGGCCATCGCGGTGCTGGGTCCGTTGACTCGCAAGCTCACTGACGAGAATGGTAATCCCCAGCTGGATGACAAGGGTCAGCCCAAGATTGGTGTCTTCGGGTTCAAGGCGCTACCGGTCTTTGACATCTCGCAGACCGATGGACCGCCGCCACCGACGGCACCCGGTGCGCAGCAGGCTGTTCTGCAGGGGGAGGCGCCGGAAGGGATGTGGCAGGACCTGACTGATTTCATCCACTCCCGCGGGTTCACGGTCGGGCTGACCCCGACCTTGGGCGGGCCCGAGGGAGTGACCAGGTTCGGGCCGCAGGAAGTCCTGATCGTGGAGGGACAACCTGCGGCGCATGCCGCTTCCGTGCTGGCCCACGAAGCGGGCCATGTCCTCATGCACCAAAGCAGCGATCCGGGAGTCTTCTGTCGTGGTGTGGTGGAGGTGGAGGCGGAGAGCTTCGCCCATGTCGTGGCAGCCGAGCACGGTCTCGACTCGTCGACCACATCGTTCGACTACCTTGCCGGCTGGGCGGCCTCAGCTGCCAAGCAACGCAACTGCACCCCCGAAGACATCATTGTGGAGACCGCGGAACGAGTCCGGGCAGCGGTCATCACCTATCTCGACCGCCACACCCCAGCCACGGACGCGACCCACCCGGTCGGTGCCCACACCCGGCAGATGAGAGCCCGCGTTGAGGCCGCACGGGAGCAGCCCTTTGATGTCACGGACGTGGCACGGTCACCCCGCCAGGTTCTTCACGAACATGCTCGCCACGCCACACCACCCGTTGCACCGGCAGCGCGGTAGCCGTAGGGGGGTGGACAGGAACATGCGAGAGCACGAAGAAACAGGCCACCGGCTGCTGTCGTCGTTCGGACTGCAGAGCGTCACGGTCGAGTGCCCGATCTGCGGTAGGTGTCACATCCTGACCGTCCAGCGCGACGAGATCAGGAAACTCTGCCACCGGGCGGGTCACGAAGCAGTCCGAACGCGACTCGCAGCACTTCGACTCGACCGGGCCCTGGTCCGGTGCGCGGCATGCGTAATCCAGCACGGCGGAGAACAACCACCACACACCCGGGAAGGAGAGACCCGATGACAACCAACATCAAGCAGCAGGCACGCCGTCTCGCGATGGAACAGTTCCAGAAACGTAGGGCCGATCAGATGGCTCGTGAGGCCCGCATCCGTGATCTGGTCATTGAAGCCACCACCGCTGCCATGGAACGCGAACAGCTCGTGACCAGAACGGAGCAGCGTCTTGCAGCAGCTCTTCAAGGGTTGCTTGAACTGGAAGTGCCCATCACCGAGGTGGCCACCCTCACCGGACTTGATGTCCGTGAAGCTCGCAAACTCACTCGCGACTGAGCGAGAAGGACGCCGAGCAATGACCAACTCCCATGAGACTGCGCCACACCCCGGCCGAGGAGGGGTTCCAAGAAGTAATGGACCGGAGGCAAGACCCAGTCATTCCAGTTTGGAGAGTGGCTGGGGCGCCTTCGCACCATCCGAAGGAGACGCACAATGTCGCAGACGACTACGCAGCACAAGAGGATGACCACTGAGGCTCTCGAGCTGGTGGAAGAGTACGGCCGGTACGTCAGCTACCCGACCGCCGCGAAGATCACCACCGCCAGTGAGCGCACTCTCAAGCGGCTCACGGCGCTGGGGCAGTTGCCCTGCTACAAGATCGGCAGGGCTCGGGTTCTCAGGGTGAAGACCGTCGACGTTGCCGCTCTGATTCAGCGAGTGGCATAGCCCGCTGAAGCCTGCCCCAAAGAGTGGCGTCACCCCTGAGGGGTGGAGTGGCCGACCAGCTGTGTGATGACGCCGGCGACCTGGTCTGCCGGGAGGAGTGCCAGGACTTCGGACCTCTGCTCCTCGGGCAGCGCCGTCAACGTGGTGGCCAAGGTGGCGTTGTCGAGTTTTCGCACGAGCGCCGCAAGCGCGCTGGCCTCGGCGCTCGGTGCTGTTGTCGATGGAGTTGTCAGCGGTGCGGGCGGTAGCCAACCGGTCTGCTCCGAGAGGCGGTCAAGTTGCGGCCACAGGTTCTCGCGATCGAGCACGGTGTAGGCACCGGCGACTTTCGGCAGCGTATGTCCCATCATGAGTTCGCAGTCGAAGTCGCTGATGCCGGCCTTCTTCCACGCCGAGCGTGCCCAGGCCCGCAGGTCATAGAGCTTGAGGGATGGCCTTCCGATCGCGATGCGGGCAGCGTAGAACCCGCTCGGAGTGCGGGGAGTCTGATGCCGGCCCGGTCCCGTCCGGGCTTTCGGGGAGGTACCCAGAACCTGTGTTGTGGTGCCGTACCGGTTGCGCCAGTAGGTACCTGGAAAGACCAGCCCCTCCTTGCCGGTGTTGGGCTCTGAGAAGTTCTCGAGATGGTGAGTCAGTATCTCGGCCATATGTGGGGGGAGCGGCACGTAGCGGATCGAGCCCGTGGTCTTGGGGCCCTTGAGATGCAGACCTTTGTCGCGTGCCGAGGTGATCGACTTGGTGACACTGACCACCCACCGCGGCCGGCCGTCGCGCACGTCTTGGCGGAGATCACCGCGTTCAAGTGCTAAGGCCTCGCCAGGGCGTAAGCCTGAGTAGGCGAGAAGCAGGATGAAGGCCCGCCATCGCTCCTGATCCATTGCTTCGGCGAGTGCGGCAACATGCGCATGAGTGATCGACGTGAGGAGCTCCGTCTGAACTGCCTTAGGTCGCTGCGCGACCCGTCGCGTTGCGTTCTCCACACGGCACGGATTCACCGGGACAATGCCACGATCAGTGGCGTCCTTGAAGACAGACTTCATGAACGCATAGGCCAGCGCACGGATGACATGCCCGTCCGCGTTTTGCTTCCACCACTCGTCGATGTCCTCACGCGAAATCTCGACCAGGGGCTTTGCGGCTAGGGACGCAAGCCTGCCATCGAGGTACTTCAGGTACTCCCCACGAGTCCGCGGCGCCAAGGGTGTGCCCTTGGGTGTGGTGCGGTGCTCGATCCAGTAGCGGGCATGCTCGTCCAGAGTGATTCGGGTATTGGTTTCATCGACCTGTTCCCGCTTTCGACGGGTGGCAGGAGGCGTCCATACGGACTTCCCGGTGAGTGATTCCTCCGTGAGGAGAGCCTGTTCACGTCTCAACCAATCCCAAGCCAGTTCCTCCGTCGCGAAGCCTCGTCCGGCGGTGTGGATCTGACCATCCCTCATATACTGAGGGAAGAAGCGATTGAAGCTCTCGCGAACGTTCCCCAGGGTTCTACCGCTCATTGAGACCTCCTCGCTACCCTGACAAAAACATGACAAATCTTTGTCTTGATCGGCCCGCTGCGCCCGTTGTGTCCAAGCATACTGAGTCAGGGTGCAAACGATCGTTGTGCCTAGTAGAAGCAGCATTCACTGCAAGGACTTCGGGTGATAGGCCGATTCATCGCCGTTCGCAGCTTCGCGCTTGTCCGGTAGTTCAAGTCCAGTTAGGCCCACCAAATGGAGAAGCGTTCACCACGCTGGTCCCGAGGACGCGGCACCCGCTAGCGTGTGCGCATAAGTCCCCACGCGGGCAGCACCCTGGAAATCCTTGACGCAGTCCGGCGCGCTCCCACGCTGCTCGCAGCGCTGGACCTGATGGATGCCCTCACCGCCGCCGCCCGCCTCGACGGGTCCGCAGCCGCAGATCCCCTCCGGGATGCCATCGGAGCCGCTAGTGACGACCTCACCGCCATCGCCGCGGTGCACGCCGCCGCCGCTGCCGGGGCAGCCACGGCCGCAGGCCTGCTGGTGCCGCTCCTCACCTCCCCATCGCCGCACCTGCGTGAGCACGCCGCCTGGGCCTTGTCCTTTGCGCCTCGGATACCCGAGGCCGTGCCCGCGCTCGAGGCCATGGTCGCGGCCGGCGGTTTCACCGGCACCCTCGCCGAGCTGACCCTCGAGGCGTGGGGCCTGAGCCCCGATGACCCCGAGGATGTCGACGAACTGAGGCCCGTCGATGAGCGGCCCGGCCTCACCGTCGCTCAGCTCTACCTTCACGCCGACATCGACGGCACCCTCCTCCACGCCGGGCAGGGCGACACGGGCGGCATCGCCACGCTGCTGGTCCACCTCGGCGATGCGTTGCTCACCGAGGGAGCCGTCGAGCGGGTGCTGACGTTGTCGCGGGGGAACTCCGGTCGGGTGCAGATCCCCGCCGAGTTCGACCAGCTGAAGGCCAAGGCCCTCGCCTGACAGCCCGCTCAGGAAAGCTCGCCGTCGATCGCGACGGCGAGCGCTGAGATCACCGGCCAGGCCCCCTCGGAGCTGTTGCCCAGCACGGTCACCGTCGTCCGGCTGGCGGGGATGTGGGTCGAGCGGAACGAGGCGCCCGCGTCGTAGCCCTCCATCACCAGCGCCGGACCTGTCCGGTGCAGCCAGAACCCCATGCCGTAGCGCATGCCCTCGTCCGGCACGTCGTGGCGGGGCCGGATCATCTGCTCGACGGTGTCGCGCGAGACGATGCGACCCTCCAGCAGGGCCAGCCAGAAGCGGTGCAGGTCGTCGGCGGTGGTGAACGCTCCGCCGTCGCCGTTGCCGAGGATGGGCAGGTGGAGCGTGTTGACGAGGTCTCCGTCGTTGGCGAGGTAGCCGAGCGCGGCGTCGGCGGGGAGTGCGTTGAGGGGGAGAGACCCGGTGGCTTGCAGACCGGCCGGCTCGTAGACCAGCCGGCTCACCACGGCGTGGTACACCTCTCCCGTGACTCGTTCCAGCAGGATCGCGAGCACCATGTAGCCGCCGTTGCAGTAGGCGAACCGCTCTCCGGGAGCAAACTTCGTCGGGTGGCCCTCAAGCATCGGCAGGAACGCCTCGGCTGTGGTGAGCGTGTGGACAGGGATGGTGAGGATGAAATCGTCGACCTCCCACTCTCCGTCCTCGTCCAGGTAGTCACCGATCCCCGATGTGTGGGTGAGGAGGTGCTCGACCGTAACGGCGTCGTCGATGAGCGGAAGGTCCTCCCCGAGTAGATCCCGGACCGGCTGGTCGAGCCGGAGCGCGCCGTCCTCGACGAGGCGCATCACCGCCAGCGCGGTGAACGCCTTGCTGCCGCTGGCTACGGCGATTCTGGCCTGGGGCACCATCGGCACCCCGAAGGCGCGGTGCATGAACCCTTCGCAGCGCTCGAGGACGCGCCGGCCTGCCACGTCTATGGTGATGACCCCAGTGAACGCATTCTTGGCGACGGCGTCGTCGAGGGCGTGTGGATCGACCTGCATGTCTGCCCCCTGGGGAGTGCGGTGTGAGTATCGATTGTCCGCCAGGTAACGCGCCGCCGGGGGTGATCGAGCCGATCGCCCGCGAGGAGACACGAACGTCACGGTGCCGGCGCCGAGCCCTGCCCCGCGGTGGTGGGGCCGGGCGCCGGCGGCATCCTTGACCGGGTCATGGGCAACTGTGCTGACCACTAGTGCGGGGAGATGGTCAGCAGTATTGCGGCATTTCCGGCGTAGACGACGAGCATCAGCGCCGCGTCGCCCGCCAGCAGGAACCGCTTGCCGCGTGCCGACGGGTAGGTCAGCCCGATGATTGCGATCGCCGACATCGCGATGGTGGTCAACACCGTGAAGAGGTGGCTCGGTGAAGCGTCGGCGAGTAGGAGCCCGTCGGTGTAGGCCACGTCGTCGATCGCCAGGATGAGGATGTTGAACAGGTTCGAGCCGAGGATGTTGCCGACCGCCAGGTCGATTGCGCCCATCCGAATCGCTGCCAGGGAGACGGCCAGCTCTGGCAGCGACGTCGACAGCGCCACGAAGACGGTTCCGACGAAGGACTCCTCCAATCCCGACATCCGGGCGATCGCTTCGGCCGCGGGCGGCAGCAGGATGGCTGCCACGACGACGATCCCGGCATGGAGTGAGTAGCGGGCGGCGACCTGACGTAGTCCGAGCCCTGCCGTGACGGCGTCGCCGGGGGAGAGGTTCTCGTCGAGCGGTGGCTGAACGCTGGGGTCCGGGGGGAGGCCTCGCCCGTTGCGGAAGATGAGCCGCACCGAACCCAGGTACAGGAAGAGGAACACCAGCGATGAGAGCCCGATCCAGGGAGTGAGCGGCAGCGAGTCGTCGACCAGCAGTCCGACGCCGACGGTGGCGAGGAGCACGATCCCGAGAGCGGCGGCCATGACATGCGACGGGGAGGCGAGGGCGAAGAGCCTCCGGCGGGCCGGCACGAAGGCGTCCAGGCTGGCCAGGATGAGAAGGTTGATGGCGCAGCTGCCGAGAACGTCGCCTACGGCCAGGTCGGCCGACCCGACCAGGGCCGACGAGCTGACGCCGACGACGAGCTCGGGCAGGGACGTGACCGATGCCATGAGGATCAGGCCCACCCACGCGCTGCCCCAGCCGCTCAGCTGGGCGATGCGCTCGCCGTAGCGCGACAGCCGTCCGCCGGCGAAGAAGATCGCGGCGGCACAGGCCACGAAGGCCAGAACGGCGACAAGGTCGGACACGGTGCACCCACGTCTCTGTGTGGGGTTGACGCTACTCCCAGAGCGCCGCAGCGTCCGGAAGAATGAGCCCTCTTGTGTCCTAATCCTATTAGGGATACCTTTTGGCATAAGGAGGATTCATGGATACGAGCACGGAGCGTCGGCAACGGCGGCACGGCGAGACCCGCGACGAGATCGTCGCGATCGCCGTCCGGCTGATGGGCGAACATGGGGTCGGGGGGCTGTCGCTGGGGGAAGTGGCCCGACGACTCGGCGTGCGCACCCCGTCGCTCTACACCTACTTCGACTCCAAAAACGCCCTCTACGACGAGCTCTTCCGCCGGGGATGGCAGGCGTGCCACGACACCGTCGCCAGCCACCGCGACAGGCTCGGGCCCGCGACCACCGAGACCGACCCGGTCAGCCGCGCCATCGAGTTGGAGGGGACCTTCGTCCGCTGGGCCCTGGAGAACGCCGAGCTCAGCCACCTCATGATGACCCGCCCCGTCCCCGCCTGGGAGCCGAGCCCCGAGGCGTATGCGCCGTCGGTGGCCCTGTTCACGATGCTCGGCGACGACCTGCGCGGCTTCCGCGACCTCGGCCTGCTCAACCCCACCGTCGACCTCGACGAGCTGTCCCAGAACCTGGCCAACGCCGCCACGGGGGTGATCGTCCGCCAGCTGTCCAACGAGCCCGGCGTCGCCTACGAGGACGGCACCGCCTCCCGGCACTTCCCAGCGCTCGTGCGGGCGCTGATCACCGCCCATCTCCCCGATAGGACCTGCCATGCGAGCCACCACTAGCACCACCGCCTCCGGCCACCCCTCGACGAAGGATCAGACCATGCGTGCCATCGACATCCCGCTCCCCGGCCCCGGCGACGGCCTTCGCGTGGGCCGGGCCCAGCATCTGCGCCTGATCGACGAGGTGCGCGACCTCACCCCGGAGCAGTGGGACACCGTCACCGAGTGCCCCGCCTGGACGGTGCGCGACATGGTTGGCCACGTCGCCTCAGCGGCACGGTTCCCGGGCAACCCGCTGCTGTTCCTCGTCGACGCTCAGATCGGGCGGTTCCGCTACCGCGGTCGCAGCTCCCTGGACGCCGCCAACGAGGTGGGCATCGACAGGCACCACTCCCTCTCCACAGCTGAGCTGCTGGAGCTGCTTCGACGGCGGGCCATGTCGGGCCGCGACACCCCCGGCTGGATGCGCCGTCGGCTGACGAACGACGCCGCACTGCCGTCGTACACCACGATCGGATGGTTCGTCGACACCATCCTCACCCGCGACACCTGGCTGCACCGCCAGGACATCGGACGAGCGGTGGGGCGGGAGCCGGTGTCGGACCCCACGGACGCGGAGGTGGTGGAGCAGGTCATCCGCGACCTCGGACTCTCGTGGACCGGCCCTGCCGTCCACCTGCGCCTCACCGGCCCCGAAGGGGGAGCGTGGGACCTGGGGGAGGGGGAGGGGCCCGCCGTCGAGGTGCCCGCGGTGGAGTTCATGCGGCACCTCTCCGGACGGACGGCGGAGGACAGCCTGTTCGACGGCGTCGCCGTCGACCTCCGTCCGTCCCTCGAGGCGGCCCGGGTCGTCTTCTGACGCCCACCTCCCCGTGCACGACACGCCGCCTGTCCCAGCCCTCGACGTGACCACGGACACCGAGGTGGCACCGCGACGGCGTGTCGTGCACGCCTGGGGCCACCCAGCGGCAGCGGAAGACGCAGCGGAAGACGCAGAGGGAGAGGCGGCGGAGGCGCAGCGGAAGACGAGGGGCGAAGCGCGCTGCGAAACTGCCCATTGCCGCGACATGGTGGCGGGTACAGCTTGACGCCATGAACCGCAGGGGGATCCGTGGCGTTGTGGCCACGCTGGCGACGCTGGTCGTCTCACTCACCATCGTCGCGGGCGGCGTCGACGCCGCGGCCAAGCGCCCGGCGCCGAGCCCATCGCCGACCAACGAGCCGTCTCCGACGTCCCCGCCGCCGGCCCAGCCCGTCTACGTCGCCCTCGGGGACAGCTACGCGGCCGGCGTCGGCGGAGGGAGCTACATCCAGGACGGCAGGGACTGCTACCGCACGCTCAAGGGCTACCCGGGCTTGATTGCGCAGGAGAAGGGCTACGCCCTTGATCTCCAGGCATGCTCAGGGGCGGACATCGACGATGTGACGGCGGAGCAGCTAGAGACTGACTACCTGGCGGTGGCTGACTACGTGTCGATCACGGTGGGCGGCAACGACGTCGGGTTCGCATCGGTGCTCACCACCTGCATCGGGACCAACGAATCCGCCTGCATCACTGCCGTCGACGACGCCGTCGACGCGGCGAACGCGCTTCCGTCGCGGCTGGTGCTGCTGTTCACCCAGATCAGGGAGGCCGCCCCCGACGCGACCATCGTGGCAACCGCCTATCCCCGGCTGCTCAGCGCCACCAAAGCCGACTGCAGTTGGATCACCACAGTGTCGGTCCGCGAGCGCGACGCGCTCAACTCCGGGGCGGCCACCCTCGCCGGAGTGATCTCCAAAGCTGCTGACGATGCCGGGATCGGTTACGCCGATGTGCTTCCAGACTTCCTGGGCCATGGCGTGTGCGACTCCTCCGCGTGGATCTACAACGCGTCGCTGTTCCCGACCTATCTGTCGTATCACCCCACGGCCACTGGCTACCTGTCCGGCTACAAGCCCGCCGTGGCCACGGCTCTCGGCACGAGCACGGCACCCACCGGGACCGCTATCACGCTGACCCTCGGCGGCGAGACGTCCAGTGACACCAACCGTGGCACAGTGAAGATCCCGAAGTCCCAGAAGGACTGACCCACACCGATCAACCACCGCCCCGGCCCGCCAGCTCACCGCTGGCTGGCCGGGGCGTCGTCGTCCTACCTGCCCTCCACCGCAGGACGGGTTCGGGCGCGTCGATTCCGGAGCGGCGTCCGGCCGTCGCATCCGGCACGGAGCGCTCCACGTTGCCGACGCGAGTCTTGCCAGTCAAAGGCGGCGGATCTGGTCGCGTAGTCGATACCAGAAGTGCCACTGGGATTTCCGGGGTCAAGGCCCACCTGAGGTTTCAGGAACGGGGGACCGTGACCGACGAGGAACGCACCACGAGGGTGCTCGGGACCACCACCGCCGCGGGGGGCAGGTCAGGCTCCGCGAGTCGCCTGAGGATCGCCTCCCCGCACGCGATGCCGGCGTCGTGTCCGTGGCTGTCCACCGTAGTCAGGTCGAGGAAGCGGCTGCGTGCGAGGTGCGAGTTGTCGTAGCCGATGAGCGCGACGTCGCGAGGCACCTCGCGCCCCGCCTCCCTCAACGCGGCGCGCGCGCCGAGGGCCATGGTGTCGTTGGCGGCGAAGACGGCCGTCACCTCAGGGTGCCGGCGCAGCAGCTCCACCGCCCCCGCGTACCCTCCGTCCTCGTTCGTCTCGTTTGAACCGCCGGCATAGAGCGGATCCTCATCCTCCGCCGCCATAGCCTCCAGGTAGGTCGCCAGGCGCGCGCCGGCGGCGCCGCCAGCCCCCGTGACGTGTCCGATCCGGCGGTGCCCTCCCGAGCGCAGGTGCTCCATGAGTTGGTGGACGCCGTGGCGCTGGTCGCTCTCAACGGTGTCGGCGCCGTCGATGCCGTGCAGGCGGGTGCCCTCGAGCACGGTCGGTACGCCGAGCGCCGGAAGGTCGCGTCCGGGCTCGGCCGCGATCACCAGCGCGTCCACCTGGCTGTCGAGGAACCCGTCGACGGCATTGATCAGCTCGTCGCCGTCGCGGTAGTGCTCCCGGATGGCGACATGGAACCCCTGCGGCCCGAGGAGAGTGCGCAGGCCGCGCAGCAGCTCGACGAACGAGGGGTTCTGGAAGTCGTCGATGACCAGGCCCACGGTGCGGGTGCGGTCCGCCGCGAGCGCGGAGGCGGCATGGCTGCGCCGGTATCCCAGCGTGGCGATGGCCTCGTGGACGGCCTGCCGCTTGGCGTCGGCCACCAGGGGCGAATCGTTGAGCACGAGCGACACCAGCGACTTGGACACGCCAGCCTCGCGGGCGACGTCGTAGATGGTTGGCCGGGAGGGCCGTCGACGAGGTGACATGGCGCACCTCCTTCCACGATGACCGAGGGTAACGCAGCCATTGACAGGACAAGTGCTGTCGATCTATTGTAAAGCCACTTGGACCGCTCCAAGTACATATCGAGGAGGATGAATGACCATCGGCATCGCCGTCATCGGAGCCGGCATGGCGGGGAAGTCGCACGCCGCCGCCTACCGTGTCGCGCCCACCCTGTATCGGCCCACGCTGCCCGACCTGCGCTACGTCTCCATCTGTGACGTCAACGCCGAGGTCGGCGAGGCCACCGCCCGCCGCTACGGCTACGAACGTTGCGACACCGACTGGCGCGCCATCGCCGCCGACCCCGACATCCACGTCGTCAGCGTCGTCATCGCCAACAGCCTGCACCTCGAGGTGGTCAAGGGCCTGCTCGAGGCCGGCAAGCACGCCCTGTGCGAGAAGCCGCTGGCCGACACGCTCGAGTCCGCCCGCGAGATGGCGCGGCTGGCCCGCGAGGCGTCGTCGATCGCCCGCATCGGGCTCACGTATGTCCGGCAGCCCGGCATCGCCGCTATCCGGAACTGGATCCAGGACGGGACGCTGGGCAAGGTGCTGCACCTCTCGGCGCGGTACTGGTGTGACTACGCGTGCAACCCGAAGGGGCAGATGAGCTGGCGCTACAAGGGCCCCATGGGGTCGGGCGCGCTCGCCGACGTCGGCAGCCACCTCACTTATCTGTCGGAGTTCCTCTGCGGCGGCATGACCGCCGTCTCCGGCGCAGCCTTCACCACCGCCATCACGGAGCGTCCGCTCCCGCTGGGCACCGTCGTCGGGCACGGCCAGGTCGAGGTGTCGAGCGAGACCGAGCCGGTGGAGAACGACGACTACGCCACGTTCACGGCGAAGTTCGGCGAGACGACGGCGAGCCTGGAGGCCTCGCGCGTCGCCGCCGGCTACCCCAACGGCCTGAACTTCGAGGTCTTCTGCGAGAACGGCGCGGCGAGCTTCCACCAGGACACCCCGTCGCAGGTGCGGCTCTACCGCCACGACGACCAGCCGGGCACCAACGGCTACCGGACCGTCAACCTAGGCGCCGACCATCCCTACGTCGCCGGTGGCATGGCTATCGACGTGGCGGGTGTCGGCTTCGGCCAGAACGAGGGCTTCGCGTTCCAGGCCCGAGCCTTCCTGGAAGAGGTCGCCGGCATCCCCGAGGCCGACTCCCTTCCCCGCAACGCCTCGTTTGACGAAGGCGTCCACAACATGGAAATTCTTGCCGCCGTCGCTGAGTCGGCTGCCAACAACGGAAAGACGGTGACCCTGTGAAGCTCGGTGTCTACAACGCAGTCCTGTACGACCGCCCCCTCGAGGATGCGCTCGCGGTGATCGGAGGTCTCGGCCTCACCGGCATCGAGATCAACTCCGGCGGCTTTCTGCCCCCGGTCCACATCCCCAACATCGACGAGATCGCCACCAGCCCCGCGGCGGCCACGGAGTACCTGAAGAAGTTTGAGGGCACCGGCGTGGAGATCGCGGGCCTCAACTGCAACGGGAACCCGCTGCATCCGAACGCGGAGATCGCCGAGAAGCACGCCCAGGACATCCGCCTCTCGATCCGTGCGGCCGCGGCGCTCGGCCAGACCCGCGTCGTCACCATGTCCGGCCTGCCCGGCGGCGAGCCCGGCACCAAGTACCCCAACTGGATCGTCAACGCCTGGAACTCCGCGGCGCTCGACGTCCTCGACTACCAGTGGGAGATCGCCGCGCCGTTCTGGAGCGAGATGGACCAGTTCGCCAAGGACCACGGGGTGAAGGTGGCCCTCGAACTGCACCCCCAGAACCTTGTTTTCAACGCCCGCGACGTCAAGAAGCTGATCGAGCTGACCGGAGCTACCCACATCGGCGTCGAGATGGACGCCTCGCACCTGTTCTGGCAGCAGGCCGACCCGATCGCCGTCGTCCGTGAGCTGGGTCCCCTGATCTTCCATGCCGCGGCCAAGGACGTGCGGATCAACCCGGACGCGCGGCTCAACGGTGTCCTGGACAACGGCTTCCGCCGCATGGGTGCGGACGAGGCACGCGTCAACCTCGGCGGCGACGAGTGGGCCAACGAGTGGCCGAAGGACTCCTCCTGGGACTTCGTCGCCCTGGGCAAGGGTCACGACACCGCCTACTGGACCGAGTTCATCCGCGCGCTGCACGAGGTGGACCCCGACATGTGCCTGAACATCGAGCACGAGGACACCGAGCTGGGCCGGATCGAGGGCCTAGAGGTGGCCGCCAAGGTCCTCACCGACGCGTGGGCTGCCTTCAAGGCCTGACACAGCCGTCCATCGGCCCGCAATCGAGGGTGAGTACCGGCTCCAGAGCAACGCCCCACCTGCTCGTCGGGGGACATCACCCCCGACGAGAGCTGGGCCTGAGTCAGGGGGACGGCAACCGCAGCTCGAAGACGCAGCCAGGCCCAGCGTTCCTCGCCGTCGCCGTCCCGCCGTGGGCCTCGGCCACGCCCCGCGCGATGGCGAGGCCGAGACCTGCGCCCGCGCCATCTCCGGGGCCGCGGTCCTCGCTGCCTCTCCACCCCGGCTCGAACAGGTGCGGCAGGTGGTCGACGGGGATGCCGCCGCACCCGTCGGCCACCTGGACCGACGCCCACCCGTCGGCCTCGCGCACGGTCACGGCCACCTCGCCTCCCGACGGGGTGTGCCGGATCCCGTTGGCGACGAGGTTGGACACGGCCCGCGACACCTCCCTGGCGTCGGCGCTCACGGGCGCGGACTGCTCGGCCTCCCCGGTCAACCTGACCCCGGACCGGTCGGCGACCGGCCTGGCCTGCTCCAGCACCCCGGAGACCAGATCGCGGAGGGAGACGTCCTCCCGGCGCAGCCGGCCGACCGGGCTCTGCAGCCGGGACAGGGCGATCAGGTCATCGACCATGGCGTCCAGGCGCATGGCCTCGCCGTGCAGCCGCGCGAGGTACGCCGCGGGATCAGGGGCCACCCCGTCCTGCAGGGCCTCAGTGATCGCGGTCATCCCGGCGAGCGGCGTCCGAAGGTCGTGGGACATCCACGACACCAGCTCCCGCCGCCTCAACTCGACCTGACGGTCGCGCTCGAGCGCCGCCTCGCGCAGGGTGATGGACCGGTCCCGGGAGCCGAGCTGCCGCGACAGCACCAGGCCGACGACGAGGGCCATCGGCGCCGCGCCCGCCAGGACGAGCTGGATGGTCGCCGCGGCCGAGTCGCTGATGGCCATCGTCTGCACGCTCGCGGCCACGCCGGCCGCCAGCGAGACCACCACCACGATCGGGGCAGCCACCGCGGCCAGCCGGATCGACCGGCGCGCGATCAGCATCACGACGGCGGTGCCGAGCGCCCCCACGGCTGCCGCCACCAGGGCGGAGGTCAGGACCGGGTTCATCGCGGCGCCGCCCCGCCCATGCCCGGCTCCCAGCGGTAGCCGACCCCGAACACGGTGACCAGTCGGACGGGGCTTCCGGGGTCTGCCTCGATCTTCTCCCGAAGCCTGCGGACGTGGACGGTCACCGTCGACGCGTCGCCGAACTCCCAGTCCCAGACCTCGCGCATGAGCTCCTCGCGGCCTGCCGCGCGCCCGGGATGTGCCAGGAACCAGGCCAGCAGCTCGAACTCGCGCGACGTCAGGGACAGGGCGCGTCCCCCGAGCAGGGCGCGGTGGGCAGACCGGTCCACGACGATGTCGCCGTCGGTGAGCGCCTCGGGGGCCGACGGCCTCGGGACGGATCCGGGCGCGGCGCGGCGCATCAACGACTGCGCGCGCAGCACGAGTTCACGGGGGCTGAAGGGCTTGCTGACGTAGTCGTCCGCACCGACCTGGAGGCCGAGGATGCGGTCCTCCTCGTCGCCGCGGGCGGTCAGCATGATGATCGGCAGGTCCGCGCGGGCGAGCCGGAGCCGTCAGCACAGCTCCAGGCCGTCCATCCCCGGCAGCATGAGGTCGAGGATCGCGAGGGCGGGCGGCGCCTCGGCGGCCATGGCCAGGGCCGCCTCGCCTGACGTCGTGTGCCTGACGCGCAGCCCGGCCCGCCCCAGGTAGAGCCCGAGCACCTCGGCCACGGTGGGGTCGTCCTCGACCACGAGCACGTCCGTCATATCGCCATCGTAGGGGGGCCCGGACCGGCCGCCGGAGGCGCCGGCCAGGGCGTTACATCCCCGTAAGGACGAGGTAAGCGCTGCGTCATGGAGTCCCGCGGCGCTCAGGAGTTGACTTCGAGGCACCGGCAACAAGGCCGGGGACCAACCGAAAGGTTCTGCCATGAAGACCTTCACCCGCCTCGCCGCAGCCGCCATCGTCGCGAGCGCCGCCGTCGCTGTCCCGCTCACCTCCCACGCCGGGGTCACCGGCCCGGCGTTCTACGTCGACGGCGTGATGTACCGAACCGTCGCCACCCCCACCGACCTCTCGGGGACCGGCGCACCGGCCCACTCCTGGGACACCATCTACAGCTTCGGCTCGGCGCAGCCCAGCGTGGCGACGGCGGCCCCCGGCGACCCCGGCTACAACGGGGGACGCTGGATGGTCCACGCCCTCAGGTTCCCGAACGGGTACGACGCGGTGATCGCGTCCTCTGACCTCGACGGCGACGGGGTGATCGACAGCGCGGCCGAGGTGGACATGGCGTTGATGGCCGGTGACGCCGTCGACGAGGGCGTCGTGAAGTACTTCGTCTGCCCCGTCATCAAGGTCCCCGCGAGTCGCTGAGCGGCATGGCCCGTCCCCTGCCGATCCCTGAGGAGATCGCCGCGCGGAGCGCCGGTGATCGTTCCCACCGCTCCCTGAGGAGATCGC
>NZ_JBUZNO010000014.1:0-35737 GCF_055326245.1 Tessaracoccus luoxuelianae | reverse complement strand
GCGGCGATGGGGATGCCGAGGGTGTTGTACAGGAACGCGAACACCAGGTTCTGTTTGATGTTGCGCATGGTGGCCCGGGACAGGTCAACGGCGGTGACCACCCCTGACAGGGCGCCGGAGATCAGGGTGATGTCGGAGGATTCGATGGCCACGTCGGTGCCGGTGCCGATCGCGGAGCCGACGTCTGCCTGCGCGAGGGCGGGGGCGTCGTTGATGCCGTCGCCGACCATTCCGACGATTTTGCCTTCGTCCTGGAGGCGTCGGACCTCGGCGGCCTTGTGGGCGGGCATCACTTCGGCGACCACGCGACGGATCCCGACCTGGGAGGCGATCGCGGCGGCGGTTGCCCGGTTGTCGCCAGTCATCATGATGACCTCGATGCCGCGTGCCTGGAGGGCCGCGACCGCGGCGGGGGAGCCGTCCTTGATGGTGTCGGCGACCGCCACGATTCCCGCGGGGAGCCCGTCGACGGCCACCAGCATCGGCGTCTTGCCCCCTGCTGCGAGCGCGTCATGCAGCGGCCGCAGCGTGTCGGTACTGATGCCATTTTCGTCGAGAAGTCGCCGGTTGCCGATCAGGACGTCGTGGCCGTCGACGTGGCCGCGGACGCCTTGCCCGGTGACCGAGTCGAAGTCAGTGACCTCGCCCAGGGTGAGACCGCGGTCGGTGGCGCCGGTGACGATCGCCGCCGCCAGGGGGTGCTCGGAGCTGTTCTCGATAGCGGCGACCCAGCCGAGGAGCTGGTTCTCATCGAACGCTGCCACGGTGGCGACGTCGGTGAGGGTCGGTACACCCTTGGTGATGGTGCCGGTCTTGTCGAGGATGATCGCGTCAAGCTTGTGCGCGGTTTCCAGCGCTTCAGCGGAGCGGATCAGGATGCCGTGTTCGGCTCCCTTGCCGGTGCCCACGGTGATCGACATCGGGGTCGCGAGCCCCAAGGCGCAGGGGCAGGCGATGATCAGGACCGAGACGGCGGCGACGAGCGCAAACACGAACACCGGCGGGGGACCCACCAGCAGCCAGATCGCCAGCGTCCACACCGCGATGATGATCACGACCGGGACGAAGTAGCTCGAGACCTTGTCCACCAGCCGTTGGATGGGGGCCTTCGAGCCCTGGGCCTCACGGACCAGTTTGATGATCTGGGCGAGCAAGGTATCGGAGCCGACCTTGGTGGCGACATAGCGCAGTGCCCCGGTGGCGTTGATGGTTGCGCCGATGATGGTGTCACCGACCGTCTTGGCCGCAGGGATCGACTCCCCGGTCACCATCGACTCGTCGACCGCGGAGGATCCGTGAATCACCTCACCGTCAACGGGCATCTTCTCCCCGGGGCGGATCACGATCACATCCCCGACCACGACGTCCTCGACCGGGATCTCCAGCTCCACATCTTCGCGTAGGACGCGGGCGGTGCGGGGCTGCAGGCCGATCAGTTTGCGGATCGCCTCACCGGTGCCGGCCTTGGCTTTGGTTTCCAGGAGCCGGCCGAGCAGGATCAACGTGATGATCACCCCGACGGCTTCGAAGTACACCTGCCGCAGCTCCTCAGGCAGTAGTCCGGGGGCGAAGGTCACCACCAGGCTGTAACCGAACGCCGCGACGGTGCCGAGCGTGATCAGCGAGTTCATGTCTGCGGTGCGGTGCGACAGGGCACGCCACCTGAACCACCCCGGGTTCAGTGGAGAGTCGTGTGTGCTTCGGCGGCAGTCGCTGTCGAAGGGTTCTGGGCAGCATCGTAGGCGTGCTCGTATGCGGCGGGTGCGAGGTAGTCGCACCAGGTGTGAGGTCGGGTCGTGTTGTACCAGTCGACCCATCTCAGGACCTCGAGCTCGACGTGCTCGAGGGTGCGCCACGGGCCTTGGCGACGGATCAGTTCGGTCTTGAAGACCCTGTTGAGCGCCTCGGCGGCGGCGTTGTCGTAGGAGTCGCCCTTGGATCCGACGGAAGCGACGATGCCGAGTTCCTCAAGGCGTTCGGTGTAGCGGATAGCTCGGTACTGAACGCCGCGGTCGGCGTGGTGGACCAGACCGGTCAGCACGCGCCCGTCGCGCTGACGTTGCCAGATGGCCTGCTCAAGCGCGTCGAGGGCCAGGTCGGTGTGGAGTGAGCCGGCGACCCGCCATCCGACGATCCTGCGGGAGAACAGGTCCATCACGAACGCCACGTAGACGAACCCGGCCCAGGTAGGGACGTAGGTGATGTCGGCCACCCAACGGTTGTCCGGCGCTGGGGCGGTGAAGTCACGGTTGAGTTGATCGGCAGGGTGTACGTCCTTCGCCGGCAGGGTCGTGCGGGGTCGCTTGTGGTCACCGGCGATCGCGCCGGTCAGGCCCAGCGCCTTCATCCTTCGCTGTCAACGCCGGACGAAAACTGACCCCCTGTTGCCGATCGAAAATTGACCCCTCTCATGGTTGTTGTTGGTTCTACTTGGTTGGTTGGCGACGGTGGCCGCGGGTGCGGTAGGAGTCGCCGTCGAGCCCGATGACGTGGGCGTGGTGGACGAGGCGGTCGATGGTCGCGGCGGCGACGACGTCGTCGCCGAGGGTTTCGCCCCAGCGGCTGAAGGGCAGGTTTGAGGTCACGATGACGGTGCCGGTCTCGTAGCGTGAGGCGATCAGTTGGAAGAACAGGGCCGCGGCGGTGGTGTCGAAGGGCAGGTAGCCGACCTCGTCGATGATCAAGGCGCGGTAGCGTTTCAGCCGGCGCAGCTCGCGTTCGAGGGCGCCGGAGGCGTGGGCGGCGGCGAGCCGGTTGATCCAGCCGGTGGCAGAGTCGAACAGCACGGGATGGGCTGCTTCGGCGGCCTTGATGCCCAACGCGATCGCCAGGTGCGTCTTCCCGGTGCCGGGTGGGCCGAGGAGGACCACGTTCTCGCGTTTCGGGATGAACGTGCAGGTGGCCAGGTGCGCGATCAGGTCACGGGACGCGGCGGGGATGTGGTCGAAGACGAAGTCCTCGACGGTCTTGACGGCTGGAAGGTGAGCGGCCGAGATCCGCAGCCGGGTGCCGTTGGCGGTGCGGGAGGCGACCTGGCGGCCGAGGACGGCGGCGAGGTACTCCTCGTGGGACCAGCCCTCGGCGCGGGCCCGGTCACCGAGGTCGGTGAACGTCTCAGCGATCACCGGGGTCTTCAGCTCCCGGGCCAGGAACCCGATCTCGCCGGTCAGGTCGCTCGCGGTGAGGCTCATCAGGCCACCGCCCCGGACGCGCTCGCCGGGTCGATGCCGGTCAGGTCGAACAGGTCGTCGTAGACGCTCAACGGCCGCAGTCCGACGTCTTCGCCCACGCCGCGGGCATCGACGCGGACAGCCTTCTGGTGCGCCGCCCGCAGCGTCTTCGCGGTCGCGACGTGGGCAGGGTCGGTGAGGGTGCGCCGCTGGTCCCAACACCGCGCATGAGAGGCCACGGGTTGGCCGGCGCAGGTGACGGTGACGGTGTCCATGTCACAGCCGACGTCGACGAACCGGCCGATCACGGCGGGGTCGACCGAGTAGTCGTTACCCGCGACCCGCACGTAGTAGTCACGGCCCAGCCGGACCCGGCTACTCGACCCGACCAGCGGCGCCACCGGCGGCAGGCTGCTCATCGCCGCCACCTCCGACGCCAGCATGTCTGCTGGTCTAGCGCCGGTGCGGCGCAGCAGCCGCTGATTCGCCCGCGGTAACCAGTCCGCGAGTTGGGTGTTGAAGTCGGCCGGGGAGACGAACTCGCGGCCCGGCATGAACGACGTCTGCAGGAACCCGTTGGCCCGCTCCACCACCCCCTTCGCCTCCGGGTCACGGGGATTGGTCTGATAGATCCTGGTCCCCAACGTTCCGGCGAAGCCCCTCGCGGGCACCGTGAGGCGTCGGTGCTGCCCGATCCCTGCCTCGTTGTCCCACACCAGCATCCGCGGGACCGCCCCGAAGCTCCCCGCCAATAGCTGCCACATGCCCGCCAGCAGGTCCCCGGTCTGACGGGTCGGCAGCAACAGGGCGGCGATGAACCCCGACCAGGCGGCCACCATCGTCAACACCGGCGGCGCCGCGAGCACCCCGTCAGCCACCGGCACGACCCTCGGCGGGAACCACAGATCGCACTGCACGATCTCCCCGGCCCGATACTGGGTCCGATCCGCCGGGTCCGCCGGCAGATACAACGGCCGCAACTCAGCCACCCTCGCCCGCAGCACCGACGACGAATGCTCCCAGCTGATCCGCTCCGCGATCACCGTCGCCGGCATCCGCGGCGTCGCCGCCAACAACGCCCGGATCTGCGGCTCGACGGCATCGACCAACGACCCCGGCGACTCCCGCTCATACCTGGGCGGAACGTCCGAGGCCAACGCCGACCTCACCGTGTTCCTTGCCACCCCCAACTGGCGCGCGATCGCCTTGATCGCCAACCCCTCCGACCTATGAAGCCGTCGGATCTCGGCCCAATCCTCCACACTGATCACTCCCTCACTCTGACGGAGAGGGGTCAAAATTCACTCGGCGCCACGGGGTCAGTATTCACTCGGCATCGACATTCGCGCCACGGTGCAGCGCGCGACCGGTGGGTAGCGCACTCCCGTGGGCTGGCCGTGCTCGTCTCGGACCTCCTGGCGGTTGAGGACCTTCCACATCTTCATCACCCCGTAGACCTGGTAGTTCGACTGGTAGGTCGCCTTGATGCGCTCATCCAACGCTGCGTCGGCCAGCGCCCGCTGCGAGGGCGGGCGCGTCTTCGCCGCGTAGTAGGTGCTCGGGGCGATCTGAGCGCCGGCCTGGGTCAGGACGGTGCAGATCGGCTCGACCCCGAAACGGTCCTTGTGCTGGTCGATGTAGTCGATCAGCGTGGTGAGGGGCGGTCGAGCTCCGCCGCGAAGAAAGCCGAGGCCGACCTCAGGATCGCGTTCGCGCGGCGCAGTTCCCGGTTCTCCCTCTCCAGCTGCACGAGCCTCTCATGCGGGTCGGCCGCCGTCGTCGACGACCCGGGCACGGGACCAGGGGCACGCAACCAGTTCCGCAAGGTAGATCCTGGGATGCCCAACTGCTCGCCCACCTGGTTGCAGGCCCGCTTGACTGGGATCCCCGGGTTCTCCTTGATCGTCTCGTGCACAGTGCGGACCGCACGCTCACGCAACTCGTCGTTGTACTTCCTTGGTGCAGGCATGACTCCACTCTCCTGTAGAGGTCAAGACCCTCCACCAAACCCGGGGTGGTTCAGTCCGCACGATCTTCTGGTTGGCCTGACCGAGCCAGTCGGTGAACTGCTCGTTGAAATCGGCCGGCGGCCTGAACTCGCGGCCCGGCATGAACGACGTCTCGAACCAGCCGTTGCGGCGTTCCACGATCCCCTTCGACTCCGGATCCCTCGCCTTGAGCAGCACCAGGCTCGTCGCGAGGGTCCCCATGAACGACTCCACCCCCGCAGCCCTGGAGGCACCGCGGCCGATACCGCGTTCGTTATCCCAGATCAGCCGCGAGGAACCCTGCCCAACGCCTGCAGGAGTGCCCACATGCCCAGCAGCAGATCCTCGGTCGTCTTCGACGGGATCATCCGGCCGACCGTGAACGGGAGAACGCCGCGGTCATCACCAACACCGGCAACAACACGCCCGTCCCGGTCCCGACAGGGATCCTCGCAGGCGGGAACCACAGATCACACTGCGCCGCGTCCCCGGCGTCCCAGACGAGCCGGTCAGCCGGATCCGGGCGCCGCTGCTCCGGTCGTAGCCGGGCCACGTTCTCCCGGAACTACGACTCCGATCCCGTCCAGCCGACCCTTTCCGCGATCACCGATGCCGGCATCTCCGGACACCCGGCCAGCAGCGTCTTCACCCTGGGCTCGAACACCGCGAACGAGGTCCCGGTCGGGGTCCTCACATAGCGCGGTGGCGCATCGGAGGCGACCGCCTTGACCACCGTCGTCCTCGAGATCCCCAACCTCGCCGCGATCCGCGCGTTCGGCACACCCTCCGCGGCAAGCCTCCTGATCAAGGCCCAATCCTCCATAGTGATCACTCTCCGATCGTCGTGGGAGTGTCCACTTTTCACCGTCGAAAGTGTTCAGTTTTCAACCGTCGTCGACAGCCGACGGTTCCGATCGAGGGCGTGGCGCCGATGTCTGCGAGGGGTTCGCCGTAGCGAATCGAGGTGAATTGGGCGAGTTCAACCGGTCGATGCAACACCGCGGATTCTCGTGCCGGGCGCCGCGGGACCAGCGGGCCATCTCGATCGCGTTGAGGACCATCTCGGTGCGTATGTGCGATGCGACCCGCCACCCCGCGATCATCCTGCTGAACGCGTCGATGATGAAGCACACGTAGGCGACGCCCGGTCCAGGTCGTCACGAATGTCAGGTCGGTGACCCAGAGCCGGTTCGGTGCGGTCGCGGTGAACTCCCGCTTCACCAGATCAGGGTGCCGCGCCGACGCCGGGTCCGGCCTCGTCGTCTTGATCCGCTTCGAACCCCTCACGCCCTCGATCCCCGCAGAGCGCATCAACCGGGCGGTCAGGTCTCCACTGCTGCGGCCTTCTCAGGGCGCTTCACGACAAACACGCCATCGTCTGCCGCGCGGCCGTCGTCCTCAACGCCGTCATCGCCTGGGTCAAGACATTGTCAGACACGCCCTAGGTCAGAGTGCGGCGGCTCCGGCCTCGGCTACTGTCTGGTCCTCTTCGATACTGCCGGTGGACACTCCGATGGCACCGACGATGACACCGTCGCGGACGAGCGGAATGCCTCCGGGGAACACGACGATGCGGCCGCCGTGAGCATCGTTGAGACCGTACAGGTCGCCGGTCGGGCGTGTTGCTCCCGTGAGGTCTTTGGTCTGGGTCTGGAAGGCAATGGACGTATACGCCTTATTGATAGCGATGTGGATGCTGCCGATGTTCGCAGTATCCATCCGCACGTGTGCCTTGAGGTTGCCTCCGGCGTCCACGACGGCGATGTCCTGGGGCTGTCCGATCTCCTCAGCGCGCGCGATGGCGGCATCGATGACGCGGAGTGCGTCCTCAAGGGTGATGGTGTCCTGAATCTTGGGGTTCGACATGGTGTCTCCTCTTCATTGAAGGTCAGGTGTTGCGGGTGTTAGGCGTCGCATGAGCGACGACTGGGGTGGAGCCTCGGACGGTCCCGATCATGACTTGAAAGACAGTGGACCGACCGAGGGCTAGGGGTTCCCGTCAGATGACAGGAAGCAGTGCGATGGACAACCCGGTGGCGAGCGCGCCTCCGATGAGCGGGCCGGCCACGGGCACCCATCCGCGGACGTCTGTGTCCGCGGAGGTCAAACCGCGGGCTCGGATTGAGCGTGGTACAAGGGATGATGTGCGTGCGAGCGGCGCCGGGTGGACAGTCGAGGGCCAACCGCGGCCCACCCGGGGATTGCTCAGTGTGAGACTGTGCGGCGCAGCGTGACCTGCGCCGCACAGCGGGGGGCTCCTTAGAAGGTGCGGATCGGGATCTCCGCGGGAGCCTCGAGAAGTTCGCGGATCTCGTCGTCAAGCTTGACAAGCGTGATGGACGCGCCCGCCATGTCCAGCGAGGTGCAGTATTCGCCGACATAGCTACGGGTTGGGGTAATTCCTTGGGCCGCGAGCTTCTCGTGTGCGATGCCGTACAGAAGGTACAGCTCGCTGATGGGCGTGCCACCGAGACCGTTCACCATCAGCGCGACGTCATCGCCGCTGCTGTAGGGGATGTCGCTCACGATGGGCTCCAGAAGCAGGTCGACGATCTCGTTCGCCGGGACCCACTTCTGACGTGCACGGCCGGGCTCACCGTGGATACCGATGCCGACTTCGATCTCGTCGTCGCCGATCTCGAACAGCGGCTCGCCCTTGGCGGGCGGGGTGCAGGCGGTGAGCGCCACGCCCATGGTGCGGGTGACGGCGTTGACCTTCTCGCCGATCCGGACGATCTCGTCGAGATCCTTGCCGGCCTCAGCGGCAGCGCCGACGGCCTTGATGACGAAGAAGTTGCCAGCGACGCCGCGGCGACCGATGGTATACAGCGAGTCCTTCACCGCGACGTCGTCGTCGATGAAGAGGGTGCGCACCTTGATGCCCTCTGCGGCAGCGAGCTCTTCTGCCATTTCGAATGCCATCTTGTCGCCGGTGTAGTTGTTCACCAGCAGCAGCACACCCTTGTCGCTCTTGACGCGGCGTGCGGCCTCGACGACGAAATCGGTGGGCGGGGCGGCGAACACGTCACCGGGGCAGGCGGCGTCCAGCATGCCCTTGCCGACAATCATCACGTGTGCGGGCTCGTGGCCAGAGCCGGAGCCCTGGATGATGGAGACCTTGTCGTTGTTGGGCGCATCGGCGCGGACGATGAGGTTGTACTTCGGGTCGTACGTGAGCGTGTCAGGGTTCGCCAGGGCCAGACCCTTCAGCATCTCCGGAACGAACGCCTTCGGGTCGTTGATGAACTTCTTCATTGTGTTCTCACTTCCTTGTGTGGGATGGGGGTGGAGGGAGGGTGAGTCGTTACCAGGTCTCGGCGACGCGCTCGGCGAGCACTGCCATCGCGATGGCGCCCGGGTCGGGGGAGCCGATGCTGCGCTCACCGGTGTAGGACGCGCGGCCACGATGTGCCTCGAGCTTCGCGGTCTCTTCGGCGGCGGCGCGTGCGACCTCGGCTGCGTGCTGAGCGACAGCCTTGCCGTCCAGACCCTTATCGAGGTCCGCCTCGATGGCATCGGTGAGCGGGACCAGAGCGTCCAGCAGCGTCTTGTCTCCGAGGGAGGCGCCGCCGCGCTTCATGATGCCCTCGACGGCCGAGCGAAGCATCGCGACCACATCGGCCTGGCTGATGTCGTTCTTGTCTTTCACGGAGATAGCGGCGCGAAGGAACGCCGTGCCCCAGATCGGGCCGGACGAGCCACCGATACGGCCGGACATCGTAGTCGCAACCTTCTGGATGAAGGTGCTGAGATCCGACCGGTCGTACTCGTCCCATTCGGCGATGACGTTCTCGAATCCGCGAGCGAGCGAGTATCCGAAGTCGCCGTCGCCGACAACGGCATCCAGGTCGCTGAAGTACTTCTCATTGTCGACGCACGTCTGTGCGATGAGCTTGATGACGCTCTCGACGCGGGCGACGCCCGCCTGGCTGAAGGTGCTGCTCATGATGATCCTCGGGTTGGGTTATCGGATGGTGAGGGCAGTGAGGGTGTCGAGGGTGACCTGACCGGTCTCCTCGACGCCACGCGGGTTGGAAAGGAAGCGCGCTGGCGTCTGCGGCTGGTCACCCAGGCTGTCAACGACCAGTGCCGCCTCGGTGAAGTCCTCGTCGGCGGTGTAACTGGACACCGTCACGACCGTGGTGATGCCGGCCGCGGCGGCGGCCCGCAGCCCGTTCTGGCTGTCTTCGACGACCACAGCGTCCGCCGCGTCGACACCGAGGTCCCGCAGAGCGAGCAGGTAGATGTCCGGTGCCGGCTTCTTCGCCGGGACCACGTCTCCCGCGTAGATACGGAACCAGGAGGCGGACTCTGCACCGACCGCATGCTCCAGCACGGCGCGCACCGATTCTTCGGCGGACGTGGATGCGACAGCGAGCAGCCATCCTGCGTCGTGTGCAGCAGCGACGATTCGGGCGATTCCGGGCCGCCCGGGCATCTCACCAGCTCGAACCTTCGCTGTATAGCGGTCCGTCTTGAAGCGGTGCCACCGCTTGACGAGCTCGATCTGTGCAGCTTCGTCGGTGGGCAAGTTCGCCGACGCAATGAAGTCGCTGGTGAGAAGCGAGGCGAGACGCTCCTTGCCGCCGCCGATTCGTACCTTCTCGGCATAGTCCTCCTCGGACCAGTGCACGGGAAGGTTGAAATGCGCGAAGGTGTCGTTGAAGGCGGGCAGGTGACCATAGCGCTCGGTGTCTGCGAGCACTCCGTCGCAGTCGAAGATCAGGGCGCGAGTCACGGCTTGACGGCCTTCGCCTTGGCTGCCATGCCATCGGAGCCGAACCACTCGATGTGGTCACCGATGACGCTGGTGACAGCATCACCGATGGCAGTCATCAACTTCGGCGGATCCCAATGGTTGTTGGCGCGTGCCCAATCGAGATGCTCCGCCGATGCCTGCATGTACGCGTGCTTGACGGCTGTGGAGATGTTGATCTTGGAGACGCCATTGTTGATGAAGGCGCGGAAGTCGGCGGGCTCAAGGCCGGTTCCCCCGTGAAGAACAATTCCCTTGTCCGTGAGGTGCGCGAGTTCGCGGGCGCGCTCAGGGAGAAGGGTCGGCTTGGACGTGAACAGGCCGTGGCTCGTGCCCAACTGCGGGGCGAGCAGGTCAGCACCGGTGCGCTCCGCGATGGCTGCGAGCTGGTCGACGCTATACGCGTGGTGGGCTTCGTCGCTGCCGACTCCGTCTTCGACCCCGAGGATGTTCTCGATCTCGGATTCGACGTCGACGCCCGCTGCGTGAGCCTCCTTGACGACTTCCGTCGTCTCACGCTCTGCATCAGCAAGATCACGGTCAGAAGCATCGAAGAGAACCGATGACCACCCGGCGGCAATGACGTCAGAGAGGACAGAACGGTCCGGGCAGTGATCCAAGTGGAGCGCGACCGGCACGGATGTGTGCCGCGTGAGCGCCTGGAAAAGGCTCGTGATGAAAGCGGTCCCCGAGGTGCGAACAGTCTTTGTCGAGACCTGGACAATCAGAGGCGAGTCCTTCTCCTCGGCTGCGGCGATGACCGCGCGCATGCTGATCTCGTCGAAGACGTTCACGGCGGGAACCGCGTATCCGTGCTTCCGAGCTCCCGTCGTGAGACGACGAGTTGATACGGCCATAGTCCGATCTCACTTCCTTGTGTCGAGCTCGGGCCAGAACATCCTTCGTTCCGGTCCGTCTGGACCCAGAGTACATGGCTATACAACTCTATACAAGACCTACTTGGTAAGATCATGTGGAAAATTCTGGAGGCGTAAGGATGACCGACGTGATTGAGCGCGACTCAGCGACACCGATCTATCAGCAGCTCGAGGACATCTTTCACGCGAAGATCGCCAGTGGTGAGTGGGCACCCGAGCAGCGCATCCCGTCGGAGAACGAGCTGAACCGGGAGTACAGCCTGAGCCGCATGACGATTCGTGGTGTGCTCAACAAGCTGGCGGGTGAGGGTCTGCTCATCCGCGTCCCTGGCAAGGGCACGTTCGTCGCCCCGCAAAAGATCAACGCGGTCTCTCCTGCATACAAAGGAATCCGTGAGCAGCTCGAAGTGCTCGGGTACGACATCGTGACGACGTTGATTTCTACGGAGCGCGCTCCCGCGCCGACGAGAGTGCGTGAGCACCTGAATCTGCCGGAGGGCGCCGAGGTCATCGCCATCATGCGACTGCGGACGGTAGACGGGAAGCCTCTGAGCGTCCACCGCTCCTTCGTGCCAGCGAGCCTCGCGCCGGGACTGGATCAGCTGGATGTCGTCAACGAGCAGCTGTGCGTGGTTCTCGAAGACAAATTCAATCTGTCGATGAAGAGTGTCTCCGAAGATCTGGAAGTCATCGCCGTGGACGGAACCGACGCCAAGCTGCTGGAGCTGCGCAAGGGCGACCCGGCACTGCTGTTGACGGATGTCATCACGAACCCGGCAGGGACGGCCTTTGAGTACTCGACCATCGTCTTCCGCGGCGATGCGGTGCGGCTGAAGTTCGATTACAAGCGTGAGTGAACCCGCCGTGGTGGATAACTCGGGGCCCACCACAGCGGGTCCGCCTAGCGGACGAGCAGCCGAATGCGCTCGTACAGTCCCGCGGCGTCAAGCGCGTATCGGGCAAGCAGACCTGAGTACGTACCGGTGACGATGTGCTCATGCGGCAACCCGATGGCGTGCACGGGAATTCCCGAGGATGCCAGAGCCTCGCCAACGGCCGCGGAGAGACCGCCGCGGGTGTAGTGCTCCTCGACGGTGATGACGCGTCCGGTGCGATGAGCGGACGCGCGGATAAGCGCCGCGTCAACAGGTTCGACAGTTGGCATCCCGATGAGCTCCACATCGACGCCGTCGTCCGCGAGCCGTTGCACCGCGACCACGACCTCCGGGGTGATGGTCCCCGTCGTGACGACCGTTGCGCGAGACCCTTCCCGAATCATCCGCCCTTCCCCGATGTTGAACGGTGCCTGCGGGAACAGATCGGGGATCGATGGGCCCCCGATGCGCATGTACACGGGCCCGTCGTGCTCAATCATCGCCTTCGCTGCCTCCCGGATCTCTCCGGGGTCCTGGGGTGAGAGGACGACGACCCCGGGAAGCATGCGGATGATTGCATAGTCTTCGAGGGAGTAGTGTGTGGGCCCGAGGTCGGAGTAAGTGATCCCTCCGTTGCGACCGACGATCTTGACGTTCTGACCCATGTACGCGATGTCGTTACGGAATGCTTCGTAGTTCCGGTTGGTGACAAACGCTGCGATGGCTGCGAAGACGGGGATTTTCCCGGTTGTTGCGAGACCTGCCGCGACGCCCGTTGTTCCGTGTTCCTGAATGCCGAACTCGTAGTAGCGGTCGGGGTAGCGCTCGCGAAATGAGCCGAATCCCGACGACAGCCCGCTGTCGGCGGAGAGGACGACGACACGGTCATCGCTCGCAGCGAGGTCGGTCACTGCTTGCCCGAAGGTCTTTCGCGGATCGATAAGAGTAGGCGTCTCAGCAGCCATGGTCGTTCCATTCGCGCAGGTTGTCGATGCGGGCGTGCACTTCACGTTCGGCTCGGTCGAGTTCCTCGACCGTCGGCTTCCAGTAGTGCGAGGCAAGGGTCCCTTCCAGGAAGCTGATGCCCTTCGCCTTCGTCGTGCGAGCAACGACGACAGTAGGCCGGCCCTTTTCACCGTCCGCGGTGCTGACGGCGCCGAGGACGGCATCGATATCGTTCCCGTCGATGGTGACGGTGTTCCACCCGAACGCTGCGAACTTGTCGGCAATCGGCTCCATGTTCATGACCTCAGCGGTCGGCCCGGAGATCTGCAGATCGTTGACATCGACGAAAGCGACGAGGTTGTCGAGTCGGTGGTGGGCCGCAATGGACGCGCCTTCCCAGTTCGCCCCTTCGGGGAGCTCACCATCCCCAAGGACGGTGAAAACCCGTCCTCCGTTGCCCGCTGCGCGAAGGCCAAGTGCCATCCCTGCGGCAATCGACAGCCCGTGACCCAGGGCGCCCGTGTTCGCTTCAATCCCCGGAAGCTTGTGAAGGTCAGGGTGACCGCCGAGTTTGCTGCCGACGGAGCCGTAGGTGTCGTACAGCGTCTCCTCGAAGTAGCCGCGCCGGCCGAGGACGGCGTACTGCGCCATTGCTTTATGGCCCGCGGACAGCAGGAACCGGTCGCGGTTCGGGTCCTTCGGGGCTTGCGGGTTGACGCGCATGGTCGCGAAGTACAGCGCGGTCACGATGTCGATGCACGAGAGTGCTCCTCCAAGGTGGCCAGAACCGCCTGCCCGCACCATCCGCAGGACGTTCAGGCGTGCGAGTTCCGCCTCGATCTGCAGCGGGACGGTATTCATACGCGAGTGTTCTCGGTTTCGTAGTCGTACAGAGCGGCGAGCTTCGGAGCGCTCCGCTCGTTCTCCCCGTACGACACCGAGAGGTATTCGCGAACGAGTCGCTTGATCGACTCGACGCCGGTGACCTGAGCTCCGAATGCGACCATGTTGGCGTCGTTGCTCAGCTGAGCACGCTCGGCTTGGTACGCGTCCGTGAGCAGTGCGCAGTACGCCCCGGGAACCTTATTCGCAGAGATGGAGACGCCGATGCCGGTGCCGCACATCACGACACCACGCTCGACCTCCTTCGCCGCGACGCTTTCCGCCACCGCTATGGCTGTCTTCGGGTACAGGGGGTCGTCGGAGCCGAAATCACGAACCTCGTGGCCGAGCTCGCGAAGGTAATCAGCGACGGCATCCTTGAGGGTGGCTGCATTCGGGTCGCAGCCAATGCCAATCAACATACGGGACTCCTATCTATACCTGTATAGCCCTGTCTAGCTGATCATAGACCGAATCGGCGTAGAATGGAAGACCGGACTGTAGTCCACCCATCGACCTGGGAGACAGCATGGCCAGAGACGCCCACCCCACCCCTCTTGACAGCGCGGACGTCATCCTCTCCGACCTCGACGGAGTCGTCTACCGCGGCGCAGCACCCATACCGCACGCCGTCACCGCTTTGAACGCGGCTCGAGAGACGAAGACGGTGGGGTTCCTGACGAACAACGCCTCTCGGCTGGCAGCGGACGTCGCGGAACAGCTGACGACAATGGGACTCGACGTCGACGCAGATGATGTCGTCACCTCACCGCAGGCGACACTGCTGCTCCTCTCAAGGGTCGTCGAGCCTGGAACGTCTCTGCTGGTCGTCGGTGGTCCGGGGCTGACGACGGTGCTCCAAGGGGCGGGATACCGACTTGTCCGCACGGCGGATGAGCATCCCGATGCGGTCGTGCAAGGTTTCTCACCACACGTGAGCTGGAATGACCTCGCCGAAGCTGCTTACGCTCTGGCCTCCGGGATTCCGTGGGTTGCGACGAACCTCGACACCGCACTTCCACTCGAGCGCGGCCTGGCCCCCGGCAATGGTGCGATCGTCGCAGCCGTACGCGCTGTCGTCAACCGCGAACCGCTCGTGGCCGGAAAGCCCGAAGAGGCGATCTTCGACGCCGCGCGCGAACGATTCCCCGGCTCCCGATGGCTATTCATCGGCGACCAGGTCGACACAGACATCAGAGGCGCAAACCGATCCGGGATGAGTAGCGCCCTCGTCTTCACTGGCATCAGTCAGCCTCAAGATGCCTTCGCCGCGCACCCCGATGCAAGACCCGACTTCATCTTGCGCGACCTTCGTGATCTCACCTTGCCGTACCCCCCGATCCGTCTCACGCGCAACGGCAAGTTCCTCAAGTCGGCCGCCGCTGATGCAGTAGTTGCCGCCGACGGGCGTCGGGTCCGCCTTGTCGCCCCGGGGGAGGAGCCCATGAATGTAATCCGAGCCACGGCCGCTCTCATCTGGGAGCATGCCGCAACCTTCGACAGTCTTGAGCTCGACACCGAGCTCCACGACGCCATCATCGCGGCCCTTCGTTGACGGCGTCAGCGCGTCGCTTGCTAGGAGATGCCATCCTCCTACTCTGCGAAGGTCCGCAGTAAGACAACGTCCACCCACCTCGCCGGAGGGCTGACGTCGATGTACACTCGGGGGCTCGGCTCAGACGAATCGCAGCTCCAGCAACGCGAAGAACGATTCCATCGCTGAGTTGTCGGCGCTGATGCCGACATGAGTGTGCTGGCAAGGTTCAGCCCGAACCGGCCGCCGCTCCGGCTCCGTGGGCTCAACTTCAAAGAGTTCTTCGAGTGGCTTTCGAAGTCGGTTTCGCGTGTTTCCCGGTCACCCCCGGGTGACACAGTGAAGCTCGACCTCGAAGGGCTTGCTGGGACATGCCGCGCCGAGCTCGAGTCTACTTGATTGGGTTCCGACCCTTGCCAACATCGGCCCTGCGATGATCGGGCAATGAAGCGTTGGTTGGGCGCCGTCGCCGTGGTCTTTGCTGTGGGGGGCGTCGTGGTGATGTTGCTGCCGACCCTGGAGATGCGCTGGCTCGTCGACCCGTCACTGGGTGTTGAGATGCCCATGACTCGGCATTCTTGGTTCGACCCGCTTTTGCTGGGGTATGCGCGCTTTGACGCCCCGTTGTCGCTGATTGCGGGGGTAGCAGGAGTCATCCTGCTGTTGCCTGGGCTCCGAAGGGGTTCGCCGTCGTGGGTGTGGGGTGTGACACTTCTCGTGGACAGTCGTTACCAGGAAGGAACGACGAGACGAGATGTCATCGAATCGCAGGAAGTACACCGCAGAGTTCAAGGCTGACGCGGTCCAGCTCGTGGTGGTCGCGCAGCGGCCGATCGCACAGGTCGCGCGGGAGTTGGAGATCAACGAGAGCTCGCTGGGCTACTGGGTCAAGATCTACCGGGAACAGCACCCCGACCCGGTGAAGGCCCCGCCCCCGGTGGAGGCGGCCCGCCTGGCCGCGTTGGAGGCCGAGGTGCGCCGGCTGTCGGAGGAGAACGCGTTCCTGAAAAAAGCCGCGGCCTTCTTCGCCAGGACGCAACCGTGACCGACAAGTTCACGCTGATCCACGCGGAGAAGGCCACCCACACCGTCGAGTTGATGACCCGCCTGCTGGACGTGTCGCGGGCCGGTTACTACTCGTGGGTCAAGCGAGGCGATACCCCGGGCCCGGCGGCGACCCGACGGGCGGAGGTGACCGCTGCGGTGATCGACAGCCACACCGCCTCCAACGGCGTCAACGGGCACCGCCGGGTGCGCGCCGATCTGACCGCCGACGGCGTGCCCGCCTCGGAGGGAATGGTGCGCTCGATCATGCGCCAGGCCGGGATCGCCGGCATCCAACCGCGGACGAAGAAACGCACCACGATCCCCGCCGACGACGCCGAACAGCGCCCTGACCTGGTCAAACGCGACTTCACCTCCGACACGCCAGGGACCAAGCTGGTCGGTGACATCACCTACCTGCGCACCGGTGAGGGGTGGCTGTTCCTGGCCACCGTGATCGATCTCCACTCCCGGATGGTGGTGGGCTGGGCAATGGCCGAGCACATGCGCACCGAGCTGATCAGCGCCGCGCTGCGGATGGCCCACACCCACGGACACCTCGCCCCTGGAGCGATCTTCCACTCGGACCGCGGATCTCAGTACACCTCAGCCGACTACGCCGCCGTCGCCGCCCAACTCGGGGTGCGGTTGTCGGTCGGGCGGACCGGATCGTGCCACGACAACGCGGTCGCCGAATCGTGGTTCTCGATGCTGAAGAACGAGATGTACCACCGGCACAGGTTCGCGACCCGAGCCCAAGCCAGGCTCCACGTCATGCAGTACATCGAGGTGTTCTACAACCGACGCCGCCGCCACTCCACCCTCGACTACCAAACCCCAGCCGCGGTCCACGCCGCCCACCAACCTCAGACCGCAGCCGCGGCCTGACCAACAAAACACCTGTCCATGAAACTTGACACAGCCCAATCGCCATCGGATGCTTGATCGCAGCCGCTGTGGTGCCGCTCATCGGCTACGCGATCTACGGAACACTTGGACCGGCCGCGCTCTTCGCGCCGATTTTGATGGCTGCGAGTGCCGCGACGGCGATCCTCTGGCACCGCCGGGAAAACGCATACTTCGCCACCCGGAAGACGAAGGTCGTCTCTGAGCATTGATCTGATCTGGATTGCGCCCCGCTGGGTGGTGGGCTTTCGGGGTGTTCCCCGGTTGCTCACGCGTCGCCGCCGGTGATGGCGGCGATGGGTTCATTATCGCGGGCGGGGAGCAGTAGCGCCATGGATCCTTCGGAGAGGTAGCGGCGTTCGTCGGTGATCCATTCGTCGTTGGTGTCAGCGAGGATCATCCCCACCAGGCGGATCACGGAGGCCTCGTTGGGAAAGATCCCCACCACGCGGGCGCGGCGTTTGATCTCCTTGTTCAACCTTTCCAGGGGGTTGGTCGACCAGATCTTGCTCCAATGCGCCCGCGGGAACCCGGCGAAGGCCAAGACCTCGGTCTTGGCCGTATCCATCAGGGGTCCGATCTTGACGATCCGGTCGGCGAGCTGGTCGCGGACCGAGTCCCAGGTGCTGCTCACGGTGTCGGGGTCGGGTTGAGCAAAGATCGTGCGGAACACGGCTGCGACCATGTCCATCTGGGATTTCGGGACCAGGGCGAGGAGGTTGCGGGCGAAGTGGACCCGGCAGCGTTGATGGGCCGCGCCCTGGAAACAGCGCACGATCGCCGCGGTCAGGCCAGCGTGCTGATCAGAGATGACCAGCCGGACCCCGTGCAGGCCGCGGCCCTTCAACGAGGTGAGGAACCCGCGCCAGAACACTTCGTCCTCACTGTCCCCGACGTCAAGGCCGAGGATCTCCCGGCGCCCATCGCCGGCGACAGCGGTCGCGACCACGACCGCTTTGGAGGTGACCAGATGGTTGCTGCGGACGTGGAGGTACGTCGCGTCGAGAAACACGTAGGGGTACTCGATGGCGTCGAGTCGTCGGGTGCGGAAACGGCCGACCTCCTCGTCGAGTTGCCCGCAGATCCTCGATACCTCCGACTTCGAGATCCCCGATCCGCCCAGCGCTTCGACCAGCGCGTCGACGTTGCGGGTCGACACCCCACCGACCCAGGCTTCCATCACCACGGCATACAGGGCCTGATCGATCCGGCGCCGAGGCTCGAGCACGGAGGGGAAGAACGATCCCTTCCGCAGCTTCGGAATCGACACCTCCACGTCGCCGCCTTTGGTCAGCAGGGTCCGCGGTCGGGAACCGTTGCGTTCGGTGACACGGTCGGGGGACCGTTCGTAGCGGGCGGCGCCGATCACCTCTGCGGCTTCGGCTTCGATCAGTTCCTGGAGCACGAGCCGCACGGACTCGCGCACCAGATCGACGCCGTCGCCGGCGCGGAACGCCTCGAGCAGTTCGGACACGGCAGACTGGGACAGGGCCATCGGTGTGAACTCCTTCACGGTGGTAGTTGGCGCTACAACCGAGGATCACGCCGATGGCCCCCTCCATCAGCTCAGGACACGCCCTCCCTGAAACCCCACCACTCCACGGGACTCACACGGTGGTCAGGCTTCGGTCAAGATCCGGCCTTACCGTGTGGGTCCGGGCACGTGGACTGGGATCTTGACCAAACCTTGTCCGGGTCCTGCTCGTTGCTTGAGGCGACCGGTTGAGACTGGGCAGTGAGGCCCCGCGGTCACGTCGCGCGCCTGGAACAGTTTCGATGATGGGAGTGGGCTGTGTGGCCTGAGGTGTTCTCGATATTTGGTGTGGGGATCCAGTCCTATGGGCTGAGTAAGGCGCTGGCGCTGCTGGTCGGCGCGTTCCTGTTGGGGCGCGCGTTCACGCGGATCGGTTACGACAAGGAGCTGGCGCACTCGATCGCGTTGTGGGCGACGGTGTGGGGGTTCGTCGGCGCGAAGGTGTACTACCTGATCGCGAACTGGGACAACTTCAGTTGGCACCTGTTCGGCGGGTCCGGGTTCGTCTGGTACGGGGGATTGATCGCCGGGTCGATCGCGGTGATCGTGATGACTCGACGCCACGATCTGCCCCTTGGACGGGTGGCGGGCGCGATGGCGGCGCCGCTGTCGGTGGCCTACGGCATCGGCCGGATCGGCTGCTTCCTGGCCGGTGACGGCACCTACGGCACGCCCACCGATCTGCCCTGGGGGATGGCGTTCCCCAACGGGGTGGTGCCGGTGAACGTGCCGGTGCATCCCGTCCAGCTGTATGAAGCGGCCGGTGCGTTCCTGATCGCCGGCATCTTGTGGGTGCTGGGCCGCAGACTGCGGCCGGTGGCCGTGTTCGGGTCCTATCTGATGCTCAGCGGAGCGGCCCGCCTCCTCGCCGAGATGGTCCGCATCAACCCGCACGTCGTGCTCGATCTCACCGAGGCGCAGCTGATCGGCATCGCCAGCATCATCCTCGGCGCCGCCCTGATCCTCCGAGACACGTTCCATCCTGCTGCTCCAGTCTCAAACGTCTCTGCCGCCGACCCCTCGTCGGCTGTCCCCAGCCCCCATCCGGTCGGACGGTGAGCGGCGCGATGGACACGATCACCGATACCACCCCAGGCATGACAGGGGGGCGTCGCGGCTTCTGGGGTGCGCTCTGGGCCGGCACACGGGCCACCCTCGGTGCGTTGATGGGCCTGGCGCCGCACGTGATGCACCACATCGGGTTCCTGGCCGGGGCTGCGCTCCTGACGGGATTCCTCGGCAACACGCTGCTCTACGTGGTCGGGTTGGCGTTGAGCATCCCGCTGCTGCGACGGCTGCGTCGCCGGTTCAGCACCTGGAAGGCCCCTGCGATTGGAATAGCGGTGTTCACCGGCCTGTTCGCCCTGTCGGCATTCGTGATCGGGCCACTGTTCAACCCCGCCACCTCCAGCGAACAAGACACCCCCGCGCCGGCCTCCGCCAGCACTTCTGACTCCGAAGAGCACGAGGGGCATCACAGCCCCTCACCCACCCGATGATCAACACCACAAGAAAACGAAAGGAAAAAGGGCACATGTGCAATCACGAACATGGACACCAGCACGGGAACCAGCAGGAGGGAGGCTGCTGCGGCGGCCACACCGCCCACGGCCAGGGTGGCGGACATCACTGTCAGCACGATGTAGTGGCCGGCCCCGGCGACGAACTGGTCACCTGCACGGTCCGCGGGACCAGCACGCTGAAGTCCACCGCGGAGGCGGCGGGACTGTTCCGCGACGTCGAAGGCCAGCGGTTCTACTTCTGCTGCCGACGCTGCCAGGACCTCTTCGACGCCGAGCATCTCGCCAGCAACCCAGCCGCCTAACCCCGCCAGGTACGGCGTTCGCCAACCAGGACAACCGACGAAGCGCCCGCCCAGCCACAACGGCTGGACGGGCGCCTCATCGCTTGCACGCCTGGGTTGGTCAGAGGCTGGTGAGCATCTCCTGCATCTCGGTGATCTCAGTCTGCTGGTCGGCGATGATCTTCTCCGCCAACATGAGAGCATCCGGGTTCTGCCCCTCGGCCAACTGCTGCTCGGACATCCCGATCGCACCCTCGTGGTGGGCGATCATGGCCTCGAGGAACGCCTGATCAAAGTCGGCGCCGGACATGCCGTCGAGTTGGGTCATCATCTCCTCCTGGCTCATGCCGTTCATGTCCATGCCGCCCATGTCCATGCCGCCATGTCCACCGGGGGAGACATCTTCACCCCAGGCGCTGAGCCAGGCGGTCATCTCCTCGATCTCCGGGCCCTGGGCCTCGGCGATCCGCTCCGCGAGGGCCACGACCTCGGGGGATTCGGCGCGTTCGATCGCCAGCTGAGACATCTCGATGGCGCCTTCGTGATGGATGATCATCATCTGCGCGAACGTGGTGTCCTGGTCGTTGTGGTCGGCGGCCACCTCAGATGAGGCGCTCGCCGACGCCGACTCAGTGGCCGTGGCGGAGGTGCTGCCTGTCGGGGAGGTGGTCGCCGCCGGGGGAGTGGCGCCCTGGTCCGCGCAGGCTGCCAGGGTGGCCGTCAGGACCAGTCCCGCCAAAGTGGCAGTGATCCGCTTAGTGCGTGTCATGAAAGATGCTCCATTCCTGGCCGACGGGGGCCGCCGGTCCTAACTTCGAGGCTATGAACGATCAGCTCAAGAGCCAACCCGTGTAAGGTCAAGAATCGATCAAGACCCGCTCAGGTGCTGGCGCGGTGGGCAGGTGCAGGGTGAAGATCGAGCCGTGTCCGGGGCCGGGGCTGGTTGCGGTCAATGAGCCGCCGTGGGCCAGGGCGAGGCTGCGGGCGATGGTCAGCCCGATCCCGGAGCCGCCCGCATCGCGGGCCCGGGCGGTGTCGGCGCGGTAGAACCGGTCGAACACCTTCGAGAGCTGCTCCGGGGTGAGGCCGTCGCCGGTGTCGGTGACCGTGATCACCACCTCATCCCTGGACTCGCGCGCGCTGAGGCGCACGATCCCCCCGGTGGGGGTGTGCCGCAGCGCGTTGTCGAGGAGGTTGCCCAGGATTTGACCCACCCGCTGCGGATCCGCTGCGACGAAACCGGGGTCCGAGTCCGCGGACAACGCGACGCCCTTGGCCTGGTATCGGGTGGCGACGGAGGCGACGGCGGGCTCGATGAGGTCCCACACCGCCTGGGTCTGGGTATCCAAAGTGAATCGACCTTCCTCGGCCCGGGACACGTCGTCGAGGTCGGCGGCGATCTTCTTGAGCCGGGCGGCCTGGAGGGTGAGCAGCTGCTGGCTGTCGTGGTCCCAGGGGACCACGTCGTCGATGACGGCCTCCAGCTCAGCGGTCAGCGTGGCCAGGGGGGTGCGAAGCTCGTGCGCCACGTCGGAGAGAAGCCGCCGTCGGCTGGTCTCGGTGGAATCCAGGCGGCTGGCCATGTCGTTGAACGCGTCGGCGACGGCCGTGAACTCGGGACTTGTTCCACTCTGGGGGACGCGGGCGGTGTAGTCGCCTGCCTCGAGCTGGGCGGCGGCTGCGGTCAGTTGTTCCAGTGGGCGGCGCAGCCGCCTGGTCTCGATCCAGGCCAGGCCGATAGCCAGCGTGAGCGCCACCACCAGTCCGATGCCCAACGATCTGACGCCAGCGTCGAGGAACGCCTGCTCCACATGCCCCATCTCGGCAGTTCCGTCCGCGTGACCGAGTTGTTGCAGGTGTTCGTGGAACAGTGGGGGCCCGACCACCACAGCGACCAGGGCGGCGGTGATCACGCCGACTGCCACCACCAGGGCCTGGGTGAGGAAGGTGCGGGTGCCCCACCGCATCCGGCCCACGAGACCGCGCAGCCTGGTCATCGCCCTGGTCCCATCCGGTATCCGACTCCGCGGACGGTGAGGATGTAGCGCGGTTCCGCGGGCGGGTCGTCGAGCTTCTTGCGGAGATTTGCCACATGGACGTCGACGACGTGGTCGTCGCCGGCCCAGCCCGGGCCCCACACCGCGTCGATGATCTGCCGCCTGCTCAGCGCCACGTTGGGTCGGGCTGAGAGTGCGTCGAGGATGTCGAACTCGGTGCGGGTGAGCCCCACCTGCTGGTCGTCGACCCACACGTCGCGGCCCTCCGCGTCCACCCGCAGCCGCCCGAACTCGCGCGGCGCGGTCAGTTGTGCGACGTGGGTCTGGCGGCGCGGGCGTCTCAGCACGGTGTTGACGCGGGCGATGAGCTCGCGGGGGCTGAACGGTTTGGTCAGGTAGTCGTCGGCGCCCACCGACAAGCCGATCAGTTTGTCGACCTCGTCGGCCCGGGCGGTCAGCATCAGGATGTAGCAGTCGGAGAACAGCCGGATCTGGCGGCACACCTCGATGCCGTCGATGCCGGGTAGGCCCAGGTCAAGGATGATGACGTCGGGGTCCAGGTCTTGCGCCGAGGAGACGCCGTCCGGGCCGGTGTAGGCCAGGGCGGTGTCGAAGCCTGCCTTGTTGAGGTAGGAGGCGACGATCCCTGCCAGCGGGCGCTCGTCGTCGATCACCAACACACTCGACCTGCGGGGCTCAGCCATACAGCCATTATTGACACTCCCCGCCCGCCACCCCACCCCCCTCACGGTGCTGGGGGAGTGTTCTTGGCCGAACCTTGACCCGGGCTGAACCGTTCCCTGATCTGGAGGGTTGAGGATGGGATCGTGAACGAGATTCCGGCGCCAGCACCGCCGACCGCACCGACCCAGGTGGTCAACGTCACCCTGGTGACCACCCCCGCCTGTCACTTCTGCGACGACGCCCATCAACGCCTCAACGCTCTGGACCGTGCAGGATTGTTGCGGCTGACGGCAGTGCCGGCGGAGTCACCGCGAGGTGAGGCGCTGATCGCCGAGCACCGCCCTGGGAGTTTCCCGCTGACCCTGGTGGCGGGCAGGTACTTCCACGCCGGCCGCATTCCGCGAGGCAAGCTGGCGCGGCTCGTCGACCGCCTCGGTGCCCGCTGATGGGTGCCGACTTGCTCAGCGCGGGAGGGGTCCTGGCGGCGTTCCTCGCCGGCGGCGTCGCGCTGTTCGCCCCGTGCTGCATCGTCTTCCTTGCTCCCAGCTATCTGGCTGCGGCGGCGAAGAACCGCCGTTGGCGCCTGATCCCGCTGACCTTCGTGTTCGCCGCCGGACTGTCGGCGGTCCTGGTCCCGATCACCATGGGGGTCAGCCTGATCGCCGGCGCCATTGCCAAGTACCACGTGGTTCTCTACTGGGCCGGCGGCCTGTTGATGATCGGACTCGGCCTGTTGGCGTTGTCGGGGGCGATGTGGTCGATGCCGTCGTTCCTCCGGGCGCCTGACACCGCACGCGGTGACACTGCCACCTTCTTCAGCCTCGGCGTGTTTTCCGGCATCGCCTCCAGTTGCTGCGCGCCGGTCCTGGCGGGCGTGATGACCCTGTCGGCGCTGTCCGGCTCGCCCGTCGGTGGGCTGGTGCTCGGTCTGGCCTACGTGTTCGGGATGGTGATCCCGCTGTTCGTGATGGCACTGCTGTGGGACAAGCGACCCGAGCGGATGCGCAGCCTCCGCGCCAAGCCCATCCGGATCAACCTGGGCCGCTTCACGCTGGCCACCAACACCGTCAACCTGCTGGTCGCCGTCGGGTTCGTGATCATGGGCATCCTCGTGATCGGCCAAGCCGGCGCCACCGAGATGACCGGCGCCGACGCCCCGCTGGTCGGCATGGGCGCCTGGCTCTCCGAGGTCTTCGCCTGGCTGATCGCGATCACCGCCCCTATCCCCGAGGCCGTCCTCGGACTGGCACTGCTCGCACTGGTGGCCGTGTTCGTCATCGCCACCCTTCGCGACCGCCGACACGCCAAGCCCACCGCCGCCGTCCATGACTGCTGCGACACCCAACTCGCACCGACCCCCGCGCCCGAAGGAGCCAGCACTCCGACGACACTCTCCCTGGAGCCACGATGACCCCCACGAACCCCGCACCCTCACGGCGCGAGCAACTCAAAGCCCGCCAGGAGGCCGAGACGCGCCGCGACACGAAGCGCCGCACCTGGAGCCGGATCATCGGCGGAGTAGTGACCCTGATCGTCGTCGTCGTCGTCGGTTACGGGCTGTGGTCCGCCATCCCCGAGCAGGGCGACACCCAGCGCCTCGCACCCGACTTCACCCTCACCACCACAGCCGGCACCAGCGTCACTCTCAGCGACCTGCGACCCAACCCGGTGCTGATCTATTTCAACGAAGGCGCCGGCTGCGCATCCTGCACCATGCAGATGGCCGAGATCGAGAAGGATCCCGGCTTCGCCGAGGCGGGCATCGAGGTTTTGCCAATCGTCATGAACAGCGCCGAGCAGATCCTGCCCGACATGCAGCAGTTCGGCGTCACCACCCCCTATCTCCTCGACGACGGGACCGTGTCGAAGGCGTACGACGTCCTCGACAAGGGCATGCACCCCGGGATGCCCGGCCACGGCTTCGTCCTCATCGACGGCGATGGCGTCCAACGCTGGAATGGCAACTACCCCTCCATGTGGCTCGACCCGAAGGAACTCCTCGACGAGGTCACCACGCGCCTCCAGTGATGCCTTGGGGGTCCACCGGATCAGCCCTGCGGGCGTGGTGCGCTCCAGTTTTCGCGAGCACCTCTACGTGAGTTCGCCCGCTGGCTGATCGAGAGGCAGCCGTTGGTGTCCCGATCAGGGCTCTATGCCTGGCCGGCATCAGCCTGGCAGTCCCAGCCCTGTGTGGCGGCGCAAGTGCCTGTAGGTGTCTAGCTGGGTTGACGGGCAAGTCGGTCCCCTTCCTGCCGTCAGGGCTGCGAGTTCCTAGTAGCAGGGCCCAGCGGTCGTCGGACGCGTCAGCGCACTGGTAGCACTTGAGGAACTCTTTCATTTGGGCGATTCCTTTTCCAGCGCTTCGATGAGGTCCGTGCAGACGCGATGTTCACCTCCTCCTGGCGGAGCTACGCGGGGTAAAATCGATCCCTGGGCCGAGGCAGCAAGCTGGAACATCGCTGGATTCGCGGTCTTCGGTGTGGTGGCCTGGTGGCTGGGGCGCCGTCTTCGCATCGCCACGGTCACCCCCTGACCACGGTGAGCACCGTCCTGGCCATGTGGGTTGGGGTATCACCAGCCCGTGGCTCCGGAGGTGAGCCGGCGCCCGAAGCATGGGATCGGAGGTGCTGGCCAACGTGATGAGGGTTTCCTTCGGGTGCCCCATGTTCACAGGATGGTCCCGAATGTTGAGGCCCACTGTCGCAGGTAGGCAACGAGGATGGCCCACAGGCCGGTGACCATGGATATCCCAACCACAATGAGCAGCCCACCACCGGCACGCTGCAGGGCGCGTTGGTGGCGCTTGAGCCACTCGAAATGGGGAGCGAATGTGGTGAACGAAGCCGCGAAGGCGAGGAAGGGCAGGCCAAGGCCGATTGCGTACCAGAAGGCCAGCAGCCCGCCACGGGCGGCCGAGCCCTCGTTGAGGGCGAGGGTGAGAACCACAGACAGGGTGGGGCCGATGCAAGGGGTCCAGCCGAGGCCGAAGGCTATCCCGAGTAGGGGGGAGGCGAGGGCTCCGGCGCGGGCGGTTTGCGGGCGTCGCTGCGCGGGCAGGGGGATCCAGCCGAGGAAGCCCAGCCCCATCAGGATGATCAGGATTCCGGCAGCGATCGTGATGATGCGCTCGTAGGTGAGTAGGACGGCTCCGAGGCCACCCAGGAGGGCCCCTGTGAGGACGAAAACGACGGCGAACCCGAGCACGAATCCCAGGGTTCCCAGGAGCAGGAGTCGTCGGTTGCCGGTTCCTTGAGTGATCTCGTGGGCCCCAAGACCAGAGGCAAACGACAGGTAGCCTGGGAGCAGGGGCAAGACGCAGGGCGAGGCGAAAGAGATGACACCGGCGAGCATGGCGACAGGGATCCCCAGGAGCAGTGACGATGACATCGCTTGGCTTACCCAGGACTCGAGAGGGATCATTCCGCCGCCGTGACGTCTTCGATGATGCCGACCAACGTCGAGGCGGTGGTCTCACCGAGTATCCGTGCAGCGACCCGCCCTTCAGAATCGATGACCAAAGTACTGGGGATAGCCTTAGGTGGAAGCTGCCCGAACTCGAGCAGGAGCGCACCGTCGGGGTCGTAGATGTTGGGGTAGGGGATGTCGAAGGCCCGAACGAACGCCTGCGCCGGGGCCGGGTTGAGGTCGCGGGTGTTTATGCCGATGAACTGCACCCCCGGCAGTTGGGCGGCCGCTTCGACGAGGGCGGGTGCTTCAGACCGGCAGGGGGCGCACCATGATCCCCAAACGTTGAGCACCAGGAGTTGGCCCGGGAAGTCTGCAGTGGTCAGCGGTGCACCGTCCAAGGTTTCCCCGGCCAGCTCTGGGGCCGATCGCCGCTGCTCGGCAGGGACAATGGTCACTGAACCGTCACCTCCTTGAAAACCTGCTGAGTCAAACACTCCCGCCTGGCCCGATCCACTTGAGCAACCGGTCAGGATCATCACGGTGAGGACCAAGGCGAGGTGACTCACCCACCGGGCTGAGGGGTGGCGCCCTGACTGTCTCATGTCTGACCTTCCTTGAGATTTCTCGGCGGTGGATGGGCGCACTCGGGGAGGTGTGCGATGCCCGATCCTACGTCCTTCCGCCGTGTTCACGGCGTCGACTGCCAGCCTTCGTCGGGGCCAACCGGATTCCCATGAGCGTTGTTTCAGTGGTGTGAGTGGCGTTCCAGTGCGCTATGGGAGGGGGCTTCGATCTGGAAGGTGGAGTGTTCGACGCTGACGTCGAAGTGTTCGGCGACGCAGGTCTGGAGGTCCCGCAGTTCCTGGGAGACGTGCCCCTGCGTGAAGCAGGATTCGTCGACGACGACATGGGCGGTGAGGACCGGTAGCCCGGTGGCGATGGTGGAGGCGTGCAGGTCGTGCACCCCGATCACGTGCGGGACCTGAAGGATGTGCCGGCGGACGTCGTCGAGCTTCAGGCCTCTGGGGGTGGATTCGAGCAGGATCCCCCCGGCTTCCTTGAGGATCGTGATCGCGCGGGGGACGATCAGGGCGGCGATCAGTATCCCGGCGATGGCGTCGATCCGGGTCCATCCGGTGAGCGAGATGACGATCGCGCTGATGATGACCGCGACGGATCCGAGGGCGTCGTTGACCACCTCGAGGAACGCGGCACGCATGTTGAGGTTCGCGGCGCGGCCTGCGCCCAGGACAAGCATGGCGACGATGTTGCCGACGAGTCCGACGATCCCGAACACGAGCAGCCCGCCGGCGGTGACCTCCGCCGGGTCGAAGAGCCGGCGGACGCCTTCGATGAAGGCGTAGATCCCGACGGCGAGGAGGATCGCGGACTGGGCGCCGGCGGCCAGCACCTCTGCGCGACGGTAACCCCAGGTCCGCTCCGGTGTGGGTGGCCGCAGGGCCAGAGAGGCGGCGATCAGTGCCATCAACAGGCCGGAGGCGTCGGTGAGCATGTGCCCGGCGTCGACGAGGAGGGCGAGGCTGTTGGTCCACCATGCGCCGATGACCTCGGCGATCAGGATGGTGGCGGTGATCCCGAACGCGATCGCCAGCCTGGTCCGGTTGGTCCCCGGCTTCGCGTGGGCGTGGTCGTGGGTGTCGCTCATGCTGGGACCATCGCGGGTTCTGACCGACGGATAGGTGCGGTGATCGGGGGCAGGGCGGTGCTGCGTCCTGCCCGGATGCCGTTGCCGATCACGAATACCTCCGCGACTTCGTGGACGAGGACGACGGCTGCCAACCCGAGTACTCCGAAGAGCCCGACTGGGATGAGGATCGTGATGAGTGCGATCGAGAGGATCACGTTCTGGAGCATGATGCGACGGGTACGTCGGGCGTGGTCCAGCGCGTGGGGGAGCAGCCGTAGGTCGTCGCCCATCAGCGCCACGTCGGCGGTCTCGATGGCCACGTCGGTGCCCATCGCCCCCATCGCGATGCCGAGGTCGGCGGTGGCGAGCGCGGGGGCGTCGTTGACGCCGTCGCCGACCATCGCTGTCGAGTGGCCTTCCCGGCGGAGCCGCTCGATGATCGCGGACTTGTCCTCGGGGCGCAGGTCGGCGTACACCTCGCTGATCCCGGCCTCCCGTGCGATGGCGCGCGCGGTTGCGCCGTTGTCGCCGGTGAGCATGACGATGGTGTAGCCGTCCGCGCGGAGTTGCGCGATGACTTCGGGGGCTTCTGGGCGTAGTTCGTCGCGGACGGCGATCGCTCCTACGGGGATGCCGTCGACTTCCACGATGACTGCGGTGGCGCCGGCGTCCTGCATGCGGGTCACGTGCGCGGTCAGTGGGCCGGGGTCGATCCAACCGGGGCGTCCCAGCCGGAGGCTGCGCCCGTCCATGCGGCCGGTGAGCCCGGATCCGACCTCGGCGGTCACCTCATCGGCTGCGCGCACGTCGTCGGCGGCTGCCAGGATTGCGCGGGCGAGCGGGTGTTCGCTTCGCGCCTCGAGCGCGGCGGCCAGGCCGAGTACTTCGGCTGGGCAGTAGCCGTCGGCGGGTGCGACGTCGGCGACGGCCGGCTGGTTGCGGGTCAGGGTGCCGGTCTTGTCCAGGGCGATGGTGCGGACCTTGCCGAGGCTCTCCAGTGCGGCGCCCCCCTTGATCAGGATCCCGCGACGGCTGGCCGCGCCGATGGACGCCACCGCGGTCACGGGAACGGAGATCGCCAGCGCACACGGGGAGGCGGCCACCACCATCACCAGGGCCCGCTGCAGCCACACCGCCGGTTCCCCGAGCAGGAAGCCCGCCATGACGGTCAGGGTGGCGGCGATCAGGATGCCCGGCACCAGGGGCGTGGCGATCCGGTCGGCCAGCCGCTGCGTGTCGCCCTTCCGGGATTGCTCGGCCTCCACGATGTGCACGATCCGGGCAAGAGAGTTGTCCCTGGCCGCGGCCGTGACCTCGACCTCGAGGACGCCGGAGCCGTTGACGGAACCGGCGAACACGGGGTCCCCTGGGCCCACCTCGACGGGCATCGATTCGCCGGTGATGGCGGAGGTGTCCACCGCCGTCCTGCCGGCCCGGATGTCACCGTCGGTGGCCACCCGCTCGCCCGGCTTCACGATCATCAGATCCCCGACCACCAGATCGTCGGGGCTCAGCACCACATCCCGACCGTTGCGCCTGATCGTCGCCTCACGCGGAACCAGACCCAGCAGCGCCCGCAACCCGCGTCTGGTCTTGGCCAGCGAGTAGTCCTCCAAACCTTCGGCCAGGGAGAACAGGAAGGCCAGCATCGCCGCCTCCTCGATCTGCCCCAGAGCAGTTGCGCCGACTGCGCCGATGGTCATCAGGAGCCCGACCCCGACCTTGCCGCGCGCCAGCCTCTTCAACGCTCCGGGCACGAACGTCGACGCCCCCACCAGAAGCGCCGCGACGCTCAACACCAGCTCGGCAACCTCCCAGCCCAGCAGTCCGGAGACGAAGCCGGCCAGCAGCAGCACCCCAGAGGCCAGCCCGAACTGGATGTCGCGGACCTGCCACAGATGCTCCACCGCGTCGTCATCATCACTGCTGGCGCCTGCGGGTGCCTCGCACCCGCAGGCGCTCTCGCTGTTTGCGGTGTTCCCGTGTTCGCGTCCGCTGATCGCTGGCCTGTTCATCGCTGGGCCTCCGCCCCGTGGGCCTTCAACAGATCGGGGGAGGGGTTCGTGGTGGTGCCGACCCCATAGTTCGGACACAGCGCCACAGCCTGCCCGCTCGACTCAAGCAGGCGCTCCGCGGCCGACAACATGGCCAGCAGTTCCTGGGCCGCCACCAGCGAGAACACCGACGCGCGTCCCTCCGGCCGCGACGACACGAGGCCGCACTCTCGCAGACACGCCAGGTGGGCGCTCACCGTCGACTGCGCCAACCCGAGATGTGCAGTCAGATCCCGCACCCGATGCTCGCCCAACGTCAGGTGTTGAAGAATCGCCAGCCGCGAAGGATCGGACAAGCCGTGGAAGAAGGCAGCCGCCACCGACAGATCCCCGACTTCAGACACATCCTTGATCGTCTTTGTTATCGTCATGTGACGATGCTAACAGACGAGGATCGTGTCACTTTCGCCCCGCCACCTCGGGATCTTCTTGATCTAATCTTGACTAAGCGTGTGACTAGCGCACTCAGCGATTGCGGCATTCTGGTTGGACGACATGTCCGAAACGGTGCCGCGGTACATCGCGGACACCACGACTTCCTTGAAGACACATAGCTCCTGGAGACCCATGCGCCGCCATCATCTGACCATTCGTATCGCTGTGCCGCTCGCCGCCGTCCTGGCGCTGTCGGCTTGCTCAACCCCGGAGGTTGCCGAGACCCCGCGAGATTCCGCGTCCATGGCGGCGCCGAGTGTCGCGGCGGGGGACGCAGGGGCGTTGTTAGCGGCGCACGGGTTGGAGGGGAAGAGCGGCGCCGAGGTCGTGGAGGCGCTCGACCGGCTCGACGCTCAGCGCCCGTTGCCGCTGGCTGCATCGGTGCGCTACGACGAGGTGCTGCTCAGCGACGGCACCACCGAGGCCGCGCTGCCCCTTGAGGGTGACCATTTCTACCTGTCGATCGCGCCGTACGAGACCACCACGCACGAATGCTACTTCCACAACCTCGGCTCGTGCCAGGGGGAGTTGGCAGACGTCGAGCTGCGAGTAAGGATCACCACCGATTCGGGGGAGGTGCTCGTCGACGAGGACGCGACCACCTACGCCAACGGCTTCGTCGGCTTCTGGATCCCGAAGGACCTCGCGGGCACCGTCGTCGTCACCAAGGACGGAAAGCGCGCCGAGAGCCGCTTCTCCTCCGATGCCGAGGGCCCCACCTGCCTGACCACGTTGCAGCTTCTGTAGTCCGGCGGGGTGAGCCGGCTCGGCGCCGTGCTGCGGGCTCCGCTCACGGGTCTGTGCAGGTTGTGCAGGTGAAGGTGTCCGACGGTGGTTTCGCACGGGTGCGGCGTGGAGCAGCGTGAGTCACTAGGGTCCCCGCCCGACCTGGGGCCCGGGCGGGGGTCGCTTGACGAGCTGACCTTTCCGGTCAGGAGGAGTGGTGGTTCTCCATGCCGGAGAATCCCTGGTGCATGCCGGGGTTGTGGGTGCCGTCGAGGCCCATGTCTGATTGGGCCATCATGCGGACGTGGCCGGCGAACTCACGTCCGGTGGGTTCGACTGCTCCGGCGGTGGTGGCGGTCATCGCGACAACTGCCGCGGCAGCCGCGGCCAGGGCAGCGATCTTGCGCGTGGTGATCATGGTGGTCTCCTTCATTCGGGTTGCCGGACCTTCCGGCCGATAAGACCACTGTCCCTTGACAATGTATGGATCTGATCAACTCTCCCCTCGGCTTCGATCAAGAAGTAGAGGGGCCGGGGTCGCGCGATTCGGGGGCATTGAGGGCTGATGCAGGCTGGCTCGGCTTGAAGTTTTCTGGTGGTAGCTACCTCGATCCCAAGCCAAACGGCATTCCTGTCCCGCCACGGCCTGATGCGCCTCAACGAGTGGATCAGAGGGACTGGGTGTTGCCAGTTCCGCCTGCCCTCAGTGGGGGGCGCGAGTAGGAACGGCTGGCAGGGAGGGTGATTGTGAATCGTGCGCCGGTGCCGGGGCCGGCGCTGTCGGCGGTGAGGGTCCCGTGGTGGGCCTCGACGATGGCGCGGGCGATGGTCAGCCCGAGGCCGCTGCCGGGGCTGTCGGCAGCTTTCGCGAAGCGGCGGAAGATCTGCCCTGTTTCGGCGGGGGTGAGGCCGAGGCCGTTGTCGGTCACCGTGATGACCGCCGAGTCCCCGGACGGGCTGGGCCGACCGGCGATGGTGACGGTGCCGCCGGCCGGGGTGCAGCGGAGCGCGTTGTCGAGCAGGCTGCCGAGGACTTCCTGGATTCGTTCGGGGTCGACCAGCACGCGAGGGGTGCTGTCAGCGAGTGAGGCGTCGATCCGGACGCCGGCGGACCGGTAGCGCTCCGAATGCGCGGCAACGGCCGCGTGGATCATGGTGGGGACAGGAACGGGTTCGGCGCTGAGGAGCAGTTGACGTTCCTCGGCGCGGGAGACCACCTCGAGGTCGGCGACCAGGCGTCGGAGCCGCGCGCTCTGGGCGGCAAGGGTGTCCCAGGTTTGGTGATCGGCGGGCAGTACATCGTCTCGGACGGCCTCGATGGTGGCTTCGATGGAGGCGATGGGGGTGCGGAGCTGGTGGGCCAGGTCGGCGGTGAGTGCGCGGCGGGTGGTCTCGGTGGCCTGGAGTCGCTCGGCCAGCTCGTTGACCGACGCGGCGAGGGTGGCGAACTCGGGGCCCATGCGGGGATCGAGCACCCGGGCGTCCAGGTCTCCGTGCGCCAGTCGACGGCTGGTGTCTGCGGCATCCCGCACGGGAGCGGCGAGCCGGCGGGCCACGACCCAGCTGATGGTGGCGGCCGTGAACGCTGCGGCGGCGACGCCGATCCCCACGGCCACGAGGACGGCGTCCTGGATCGCCATCAGGATGTGTTGCAGGGCCTCCGAGTCGGCGGCGACGCCCGCCCTGTCCAGGTGGAGCTGGAACACCGACGGGGTGACGAGGAGCACTACGACGAGCACGGTGCCGGCGCCGGCCAGGATGACGAGCAGGTTGTTGAGCAGGAGCCGGGGGGCCAGGGCGAGTCGTGCCAGTCGCGGATCCTTTCGGTGGGCGGTCATCCCGGGCCCATCCGGTAGCCGACCCCACGGATGGTCAGGACGTAGCGGGCGTCGCGGGGGTCGTCGCCGAGCTTGCGACGGAGGTGGCCGACGTGGATGTCGACGAGGTGCTCGTCGCTCGCGGCGGAGCCCGTCGTGTCGTTCCAGACGCGGTCGAGCAACTGTTGTCGGGTGAACACGATGCGGGGACTCCCGCTCAAGGCCTCGAGCAGGTCGTACTCCGTGCGCGTCAACGCCACCAGTGAGCCCGCGACGCGCGCTTCGCGCGCCGGAACGTCCACTGTCAGGTCCCCGAAGACACGTGCCTCAGGGGCTTCCTGTGCCGTGGTGTCGGCTGGGGTGCGTGGCCGCCGGAGCAGCGTTCTGACCCGCGCCACCAGTGCGCGGGCCGAGAAGGGTTTGGTGACGTAGTCGTCGGCTCCCACCGCAAGCCCGATGAGCATGTCCACCTCGTCGGCGCGCGCAGTCAACATCAGGACGTAGCAGCTGCTGAACGTCCGCAGCTGCCGGCATACCTCGACGCCGTCGATGCCGGGCAGTCCCAGGTCGAGCACAACCACGTCAGGCTCTGACTCCCGCGCCATTGCCAGCGCCGTCTCGCCGTCGCCGGCGGTGCGCACGGAGAACCCCTCCTTGGTCAGGTAGCCCTCCACCACCCTGACCAGGCTGGGTTCGTCGTCAACCACCAGGATGCTCGGCTGCTTGGCAGAACCCACGCTCAAGCGTCCTCCTCCCCGACGAACCGGCCGTGCCACGTGTGGTACCAGACCGCCCCAGTGGTGGCGTTGACCGACAGCATGCCCACCGTCGTACCGCCCGAGGCGGTGTCGAGGGTGTAGTACCCCGGATACTCCATGGCCATCCCTGCCGCCGTCTCACCGGCGGCATTGGTCTGCAGCCAGCCGTCGGCGATCGCAACGGCCTCATCAGCGGACATGGCCGCGGTCCGGCTGCCGGTGTTCCACATCATGGCCGGCCCGTACTCGGTGGACACCGCACCGGTGGCCGGGTCCACGAGCACCTCGGTGGTGGCCTCACCGGAGGCGTCCCTCAACTCGACGTAGAAGTTGGTGGTGAACTGCATCACCTCGCCCGGTATGAGCCCACTGACCGCCGCAGCCTGCGTCGCGCGAGCCCTTGCCTGGGTGATGGTGTCGACCCGGACGCCGTCGCCGGCCAGCCACACCCCGCCGCCCATCATGGAGCCGCTCATCATGGAGCCGCCCCCGGCGCCCATCATTCCGCCCGACGGTCCGACCCACCCGCGACCGTTGGCTCCCATCATCGGACCATGCCCGTTCCAGTTCGGCGCGACACCGGCAGCGCCAGGGTAAGGGCGAGCACCTCCCCAAGCGGCCAAGACCACCGAGGCTATGAACAGCACGCTCGCGACCACCAACACCAGCCACGCCAGCCAGCGTGGGCCGGCCTGAGTCAGGCCCCGCCCAGTCATCGGCGTTCACCCCGGGCCGAGGCCAGCGCAGCCCGCTGCACCTGATACGTCTCGACGTCAACCTCGCCGCGGGCGAACCGACGATCCAGGATCTCCTCCGGTGTCTCCGGCCCGGGCTGCATGCCGCCACCGTTGGGGCGCGTCGGCAAGAGCCTGGTCACCGCCCACACCACCAGACCAATCAGCACCGCCCACAGCAGCACCATGCCGACCATGCCGCCCCACCCCATACCGCCAAAACCGCCGTAACCCATCATGTCTATCCTCCTGGACCGAGTGGGTGGTCCCGTGACCACCCGATGCAACAAGCTTGACCGTCACGTGTAAGGATCCTCGCGCCTGCGGAGTAAAGATTCCCTCTACATCCATCCATGCATCGGTTCCACCCCCAATGTCGGATGTGGAACTGCGGGCCGAGAAGCGGCTGCCATTTCGAGGACCGCCCCGTCGATCAGGATGGAGGGTCGCCCAGCCGGGTCAGTGCTCCGCGTGGCCGCCCTCGGCTCCGGTGGCGTAGTCGGGGACGGTGACGCTGGTAGTGGCGGGCCCGGGCGTAGGCGATTGAGGGCTGTAGCTGATGCCGTTTGGCTTGTCGCCCACAGACACAGTCGAGACGGTCTGGTTGGTCGACAGGTCGATCACGGAGACCGTGTCGTCATAGAGGTTGGTCACCCAGGCCCGCTGCCCGGTCGGTTCGACAACCACCCCGTGCGGGCCAGCCCCCGCGGCGATGGTGTCCTCGATGGTCATGGAGGCCGAGTCGATCACGGACACGGTACTGCCAGGGGCGCCCTCGGTTCCCTGGTCGGCCGACAGCAAGCGGGTCCCGTCCGCGGTCAGGTACAGCTGGACCGGCGGCGACGGAACCGACACCGATCCCGTGACCTTCTGCTCCACCAGGTCGACCTTCACCACAGAACTGGACCCGACCAGGCTCACGTAGGCGTACCGCCCGTCCGGTGCGACAGCGACCTGCGGAGGGGAGTCCCCGACCGGGATCGTCGCGGTGACTTCATAGGTGTCAGTGTCGACCACGTCGACAGTGCCCGCTGTGGTGTTGGCCACGACCACCGCCGCACCGTCCGGGGTGGGACGCAGGCCGTGCGGCCCGGCACTGAGGTCAACGGTGGCCCGGAGCTCCAGCGACTCGGCGTCGTAGACGCTCAGCGTGTCATCCC
>NZ_JBUZNO010000013.1:0-56074 GCF_055326245.1 Tessaracoccus luoxuelianae | reverse complement strand
CCCCCGCCCTCGCGCAGGCAGACGTCGGCTCCGCGATCGGCACCGGCACCGACGTGGCCATCGAATCCTCCGACATCACCCTGATCTCCGGCGCCCTGTCAGGGGTGGTCACCGCCGTTGACCTGTCCCGGGCCACCATGCGCAACATCAAACAGAACCTGGTGTTCGCGTTCCTGTACAACACCCTCGGCATCCCCATCGCCGCCGGTCTGCTCTACCCCGTCTTCGGGATCCTGCTCAGCCCCATGGTCGCCGCCGCAGCCATGGCGCTGTCCTCACTGTCGGTGGTCACCAACGCCAACCGGCTCCGCCGCTGGGCACCACACCCCATCGACCAGACCCCCACCCTCGGCACCCCCGTCACTCCCGTCGTCGAGATCGGCGGCGAGACCCCCACCACCCAGCACCACACCACAGGAAAGGACACCCCCATGTTCGGCAAGAAGACCCCCGCCGCCACCCACATCGATCCCGTCTGCGGCATGAAGGTCAAGCCCGCCAGCGCGGCCGCCACCCGCACCATCGCGGGGACCACGATCTACTTCTGCTCCACCCACTGCGCCGAAGCCTTCGACGCGGACCCCGCCCGCTACGGACACCCCCAGATCGACGGCGAGCACCACCACGAGCCCACCCCCGCCCCGCACCACCACTAGGCGCCGAACCAGACCAGGTCCAGGACGACATGACCAGCAACCCACAGCGTCGGGAACTCATCGGCCAACTCGCGGTGATCGAGGGCCACATCCGTGGCATCGCCCGCATGGTCGACCAGGACGCCAACTGCATCGAGATCCTCACGCAGACCTCAGCAGTCACCGGATCGCTGCGCTCAGTCGCCCTGGACCTGGTCGACACCCACCTCCGCCACTGCCTCACCCAGGCCATCGACTCCCCCGACCCCGCCTACCGCGGCGCCAAGGTCGCCGAAGCCTCCACAGCCATCGCCCGCCTGGTCCGCTGAACCGTTCTTGATCAGAGGTTGACCAGCCGCGGACCGGATCTGAATCCGCCCCCGGCACAGTAGAAGTAGCACCCGCACGAGAGGAACCCGGCCCATGAGCCTCCACAGCCAACACCACCCCACCGACACAGGCCCCGACGCCCCACCCGCGGCCACCGGACCCGCCAAGCAGCACCAAGGCCATGGTGGCCACTTGTGGCACATGCTCCTGATGTGCCTACCGTTGATCGGGTTCGGCCTGTGGTCCCTGTTCAGCGGAGGCGGCGCAGGCGCCCTCATCGGAGGCCTCCTCTGCGCAGGCATGATGCTCTTCATGCACGGCCGCCCAGGCGCCGGGCACCGCCACTGAACTTGGCCGCGGCGGAGGCTCCGACCCCACCACACAAACCAAGCGAACGCCCAAGGCAAGGGGGGTACCAGTGACCAGAAGCGCCGCTCCCCACGGCATCCATCCGTCTGGTACCACGGCGGCACGACGACGGGACCTGCACACGGCATCTGTCCAGTCAGCCCACCCGTCCCAGGCGACCCCGCACGGAGAGCCTCCCTCGGCGATCGTGATCGGCGATCGGTGCATCGACCACAACACGGTGGGCAGGCAGGCCCTCGCCTCGACGTGGGGGTCACCGACCCTGTTCATCGCCCGGCACCTTCGACTGGAGCATGGGCTGCGCCCCGTGGTCAGCGGCCCCTATGCCTCGGATCTGCTTCCTTTCCTCGACGAGTTCGCCTGCGACCAGGGACCCTCCGGCCAGCGCTCCTTGTCCTACAGGAACGTGGTCGAGCCGACCAGGCGAACCGAGACCGACCACGTCACCGACCAGCAACGAGTCCAGTACTGGCGCCCCGCCGACCGCCCACTCCAGCCCATCGCGTGCCAGCCTCCCGGGGGGGCCTTCGACCTGCTCTACTTCTGCCCACTGGTCCCCGACCACGATCGAACCGACGACATCGAGACCATCGCCGCGGCACGCCAGGACAGACTCCCCGTCCGCGTGCTCCTGGCCCAAGGCCTGATGCGAACCAGCGGCCCCACGACCCACGACGTCTACCGGCAGGTGCTGCGTCGCGACATCGATGACGATGAGGCCGCGACGTGGTCCTGCTTCGACCTCGTCGTCTTCTCCGACGACGACCTGACCGACGCCCTCGCCAAGGCCACACGCTGGTCAGCAAACGACGCCGCGCGGGACACCGGCTTCGTGGTCACCCAAGGACCACGCGGCGCCACCCTCTGCCACCACGGCACCGCAACACATATCCTGACGCAACCAGTCGCCGACGAACTGGCCCCAGTCGGGGCCGGCGACGTCTTCGGTGCCACCGTGGGACTCGAGTTCCACGCGGCATACGTTGCCGAAGGCATGGACCGATCCGCGGCACTGCTGCGAGCGGTGGCCAGGGCCACCGAAGCGGCCTCGACATACGTCGGCGCAGGTAGAACCCCTACTGTCCCGGAGCCCGTCATTGTTAGGGGTTTGCGATGACATCCCTGTTCGGGGAGCTGCTGGTGACGACTCGTCGTCCGCGGGCAGCGCCCCGGCGGCGTTCGAGGGGCTGGGGCAGCAAGTGGACCCAGCGGTACCTCAACGCCTTCCCTACGGGGTGAAGGGGGGCAGCCGTCCGCGTGTAGGTCAGCCGGCGCGACAGGAATGGGCGGCGGTCCACGACCGTACGGTAGGCCTCGGCCATCGCGGATTGTCGCTGTGCGATCTTGTCGTGGCACCCCTCGGTCATGTGCTGCTAGCGCTTGCCGTCTCGGAGGTAGGCAGGCGAATCGCGACCCCTGTGTGTCGAGGACTCGTCTAGCGCTGAAGATGTCGGCACTGCTGCGTACCGTCCCACCATGACCATGAAGCGATCTGAGTTTGGGTCTCTCGGCGATCGTCTCGGACGAATGCCAAGGGTTCTCGACGATCAGTGGGTGCGTCATGTTTGGCTCGACAGCACCTGCCCTGCCTTGGTGGTTGACCGCCGCAAGACCGCCGGCCGCTGGGAAGGGCAGGTGGTGCGGGTCGAGGACGGTGAGTTACTGGTGGGCTGGGTCAGCGGCGACAGGATCTCCACCATCGAGCTATAGCCCTCTCCCCTCAGCGCGACCGAACGCCTCTAGAGGGCCCTGAGGGTGACCGTCTCTTCACCGTCGTCGGAGGTCAGGTCGCAATCGTCCCGAAACAGCCGAAGGCGCCGGGCTGCGGCGTCGTCGTTGGTGTGGCGGGTGTGGGCGGCTCGGCCGGGCCAGGGTTGGTGCTTCTCCTCGCAGGCGCGGCGCTGGTCGCGTGTCCGGTCGAGGTAACCGGGCAGGGCGTAGCGGTGCCACTCCTCCAACGGCAGCGGCCCGGTGGCTTCGCCGGCCTGGAATCTTAGGAACGCCAGGGTGCCGAGTTCCCGGACCAGGGGTGGGTGCTCGGGCCAGCAGGCGGGGGTGTGGTCGGCGGAGTACCAGGCGTGCTGCGCGTTGAGCCAGACGACGAACTCGTCGAGCCACGTCCAGCAGTCCCAGCGGAGATCCGGGTCGGCGATGGTGGTGAGGTCCCAGATCCTGGGCAGGATCTCACCTGTGGCCATGATCTCCTCAGCGGCCTCTCCCCCGCGGGCGAAAGCTGCAAGGTCGATGTAGGCGGCGAGCATGCGCTGTGTGAGATCGGGAAACGGCAGTAGCTGAGCCATAGCGATTCAGGTCCTTCAGTCGGTGAGGCCGAGTTGGCGGGCGTAGGAGTGCGCCATGGCGGTTCTCTCCCCCGGGCTCATCAGGCGGGCGTCGGGGGTGTTGGTGATGAGCCGGCGTGCTGCGTGCTGCTGGTCGAGGAGGCGTTTGCCGGGTTTGCCGTCGATGGCGCGGTGGAGGGTGGCGAGGATCGGCTTCCCGTTCTCCGCCACCACCAGCGCGGTGCGGGTGGGCAGTTCGCGGAGTTGTTCGGGTCGGATGACGGGGGTGTCTTCGCCGTGGGTGGAGATCGAGCCATGCTGACCGCGCTGTTGATTCCGTCGGGTGATCCGGCGGGTGCCGAGGAGGTCGCTGATCTCGCGGTTGAACCCGGCGTCTTTGGAGCCGCCGAAGATGATCAGGCTGTTGGTGAGGTCCTTGATCGCGCGGGCCTGCTGCTCGCCGAAGATGCGGGTCAGCTGGGCCCAGGTTTGGGAGGCCCAGATGAACGAGATCCCCAACGCCCGCTCGTTCGCCATCCTGGTCGCCAGCGTCGGCAGTGGTGCGGTGGAGGGGAGTTCGTCGAGGCAGGCCAGCATCGGCGGACACAGCCGGCCGAACCCGCTCTCGTTCGCGAGCTGGAGGGCCGTGTCGAGGACGTGCTCGGCGACGGCCGTCATGAGCGGTGAGGCGGACACGTAGGGGTCTTCGCGGCCGAGCAGGTAGATGGTGCCGTCTCTGCGGATGAGGTCGGCGATGTCGACGGCGGGGCGGCCGTCGCTGGGCACGCAGCGTTCGCGTCGGTCCTTCGTCGCGAAGAGGGCCAGTGCTTGGTCGACGGTGGATTTGGTGTTGCCGGCGGTGCGTTCGTCGGTGTTGCTGACGGCGCCGGCGAGGAGGCCGGACCAGTTCGGCTCTGCCATCGGGTGCGAGCGCAGGATCTCTGAGGGGAGGGTGGCGGTGCGGGGGTTGGCGGACCATTCGAGGATGTCGTTGAGTGTGTAGCCGGCCAGGGCTGCGGCGTGGAGGTAGCACTGGATGACTTTCGCGGCTTCGGCGGCGTAGAAGCGGGCGGCGGAGTCGGCCCCGTCTCCCCCACTGCCGAGGGTGCCGGCACAGAACGCCTTGGCGCGCTTTTCCGCCACCGTCGCGTCGACGCAGCCGTCGATCGGGTCCCAGATCAACTCCGGCAACCCTGGCGCGGCGCCGAACGGGTCCAGCACCGCCACCGGGCCGCGGGCTTGGCGGGCGGCGAGGGTGAGGAGGAGGTCGTCGGGTTTGGTGAGGGTCACCAGCGCGGCGCCGGGGGCCTGGAGGAGGGCGGGGGTGAGGATGTCGAGGGTCTTGCCAGAGCCCTGGGGGCCGATGACGCCGGCGGTACGGTCCCACGGCTGCCACAAGGAGACCCCCAGCGGCACCTTGCTGGTCCCGATCCGCCACCCCACCGCTGTCGGCTCAAACCGGCCCCTCATCGCCGGTGACTCTTTCGGTACAGGTCGGGGCGGATCACGGCACGGTTGGCGCGGAGCCGGCCCAGCCCAAGGAGCTGTTCCGCCTGTCCGGTGGTCGCCATCCCCTTGAATCGGCGGCCTGCCGTGACCCGAATCGCAATGACTATGGCGGCGGTGAGGCCGGCGATGAACAGCGCTGCGGCGATCGCCCACGCAACCCAGACGGCGGCGGCGCCTTGCGTGGTGAGGCCGGCGTGGAGGTTGCCGGTGAGAATGCCCCAGCTGCTGGTGAACAGCGCGGCCGACGGTGGCCAGTGCCACCCGGCCCCGGCGACGGCGAGGGTGAGACTGCGGCCCGCCTGGACGGCGACCACCCCGAGGAGGGCGACGGTGGTGAGGGCGCCGACGGCGGGTTCCCAGGTCCAGGCGTAGCCGTCGTCGTGCTGCGAATCTGTCATACCCCTGAAGAACCCGGACGAGACCGGTCCACAGCGTGAGCACAACAGACAGGAAGGATTGTTCGTGGGCTGGGGTGCACGGAAGCCTCCGGCTATGGGGGGTCGCTGGAGGCTTCCGCTGGATGGTGTCGATGGACGTCGACACCGATTTGGGTGTGGTTCCGGACACTACCCGGCTGGGGCAAATCGTGGATACCTACCATCGGCTGCCGTTCCAGGCGCGCCGCCCCGCTGTTCCGATGGGTGGGCTTGTCAGGTGGTGATGGCGATGGCGATCCAGCCATGCGTGCTGTCGGGGTCGAGGATCAGGGTGACGTCGATAACGACGCCGGTGTCGAGGCGGTGGCGGGTGGTGATCTGCATCGGATCGGCTTCGACGACATGGGCTGGGCCGTGCTGGGTGCCGGCGGCGGGGGTGAAGCGGGGGTCGTCGAAGGCGGCGATCAGCGCCTCCGCCGCCACACCCTCGAGGCGCTCACGCCTCAGCTGCTGGTCGACGGTCAACCAGCCGGCGACGAACTCGCCGGCCGCGGTGACTGCGGCGACGATCTGGGCATCCTCGGGCGGGTCGTGGGGATGCGCGTCGGCCATCGGCGTGGTGGTGTCGAGTTCGTCGCCGCCCACCCAGCCCTCGGCCGGGCCGCTCTCCCCCACCACCACGGGCGAGGGAACCCGAACTGCGGTGGTCTCGACCGGGGTGGGTATCTGGTTCGGTGTGGAGCTGCAGCCGACGAGCAGCACTACGAGCCCCGTGACGGTGAGGAGGCGGGCGGCTGGGTATGGGGTCATGGGGTGAGCCCTCGGCTGCGGAACCAGCGGTCAGGGTCGGTGGGGATACCGCCGATACGGACTTCGAGGTGGAGGTGGGGGCCGGTCACGTTCCCCGTGGCGCCCACCTTTCCGATGACGGTGCCGGCGGTAACCCTCTGGCCGGCGGTGACGAGGATGGCGGATTGGTGGGCGTAATAGATGACGGTGCCGTCGGCGGTGGTGAGGGTGGTGAGGTTGCCGTAGACGCCGGCGACGCTGGCGCGGGTGATGGTGCCGTCGGTGACGGCTTTGATGGGTGTGCCGGTGGGGGCGGCGAAGTCCAGCCCGGTGTGGGCCTTCTTCCACCGGGGTCCTGTGTCGCCGAAGCGGGAGGTGAGGCGGTAGCGGTCGACGGGCAACACCACCGAACCTGATCCGAGGGTGGTGGTGCCGGTTCCTTGGGTGCCGTGGACGGAGATGTGGACGTGATCCAGATGCGCGGCGGACGGGTTGGGGCCGGTGTAGCAGGACGCGGCTTGACCGCAGCGTCGCCACCCTTCGTCGGCTCTGGCGGTGGACCAGAGGTGTTCGCGCCAGATCACATAGGTGACGCCGAGGGCGGTGGCGTTGGTGCGGGCCCATTCCGCGATCTCCGTGCCGAGAGCGATTCCGGCTGGGGAGAAGTAGTTGGGGATCATGACATCGACGGCGCGGCCGGAACCGTGATCTTTCGGGTCGCCGGGGCGGACGCCGAGCAGTGACCGGATCTGGGGCCAGCGGCTGTGGATGCAGCGCATCACGCGCAGGGCGTCGGGGGTTTGGCCCTGCTCAGAGGTCATTCCCGTCGGCGCACAGTCCAGGTCTCCGTCGACGGTTCCGCAGTTGGCGAGGCCGGCGGGCTGGCCGGCGAAGAGGGCGACGAGTGTGCGGGCCAGGCCTTCGTGCTTGGCGTAAGCGTCGGGGTAGGCCGATACCTGAACCTTCTGCGCCGCCTGGGCGACCGTGAGTTGCTGCCAACCGTCGATGTCTGTGAGGCCGGGGATGTGCCAGCCGGTGGTGGTGGTGTGGCCTTGGTAGAAGGTGCGGGCCTGGTAGGCGTCGTCGGCCAAGATGCGGAGGTTCTCGGCCTGGGTGGTGCCGTCGGCGTACCAGCCGACCAGGGAGCGTTGCTGAAACAGTCCGACGTCGCCATCGGAGTTGGGGGTGCGACTGGCGGGGTGGGCGCCGAGGGCGGATTCCTGCATCGCGGTGGCGATCCCGACCACCGCACCCGCCGCACCGACACCTGTCTCGAGCGCGGCGGCGTAGATGAGGGCGGCGCGGTTCATCTGCGACGCATCCAACTCGATGCTGGCGGGTGTGTCACCGGCCCAGCCTGCGCACGTGGCGCTGACGGTCTGCGTCTGAACCTGCGGCCCCGTCAGCGCCCCGGCGAACACCAGGATCGGCGCCAGCGGAACCGTCAACGCCGCTGCGATGACGGCCAAGGCCTTCCACATCAGGTCAGGAGTTTCTGGTTGGTGTCGGTCAAGGGCAGCTCGAGATCCGCGTGGAGGGTCAGCGCGACCTTGTGGAGGCGTGGACCCACCGCGATGAGGGCTCGGCCCTTGCCGCCCATGGCCCAGCCGGTGACGATGTCGCGGGCGACCGGGCCGAGGTCGAGGAGCTGCTCCAGGTCGTCTGCGACCTCGGCGTCCTGGCCGAAGAGGACCTTGATGTCGCCGAGGTGGAGGAGGTCTTTGGCGATCTGCTGCGCCTGCGACCCGGCATGCCCCGCCCCCAGGTAGTCGGAGGGTTTGTGGGCGTTGGCGATCTCAATATCGCCGTGCGAGCGTGACAGGCGCAGATCTGCGTCGAAGGAGGAGACCGCGCCGGTGCCGAGGCGGAGTTGTCGCCAGACTTCGTCGCGGACGTTGATCCGCCGCCGGCCACTGACTTGGCGCATGGCGGTGCCCCAGGAGTTGAGACACATCAGCGCCATCCCGACGGCATCGTCACCCAACGGCATCAGTCGGGACAGCGATAGGGATTGGATCGGCGCGTTCCAGTCGATGGTGACGGTGGTGGGGGCGTCGAAGATCCCGGCGAACACGCCGGAGATGAGTTGCGCGACCGCGTCGCGCAGGAGGCGGGTGTCGTCGAGGAAGGTGTGCCGGTCCGGGTAGCGCAGCTCGGCGATCAGGTGGTCGCTGGGTGAGTGAAGTTGCTGCCAGACCTGCGGGATCACGATCGGCCGCAACGCTCGGGTGTCCGAACTGGTGTGGGTGAGTTCGTGGAGCACGGCCATGAGGACCTGCTCCTCCGTCGGCCCCACCGCAACCTTCCTATCCCCCACGCTCTGGGACCCGATCAACGACCTGAGCAGGACGAGCCAGCGTCCGAAGATGATCGCCTGACGCCGCTCCTGCTCGCCGCGGTCGAGCTGGCCCCAGCCTGTGGCCAGCGGTCCGGGGTCGAGGGGGTTGAGGCGGGTGGGCATGCCGGGGCCGATCGTGAAGGGTTCGACGCCGAAGTGGCGGCACATCAGCTCGTACTCGTCCTTCGGATCCCCCAGAATCAGGGCCTGGTAGCCGAACGCGAACATTCGGTTGAGGAACGCCTTCACCCACGCCGACTTCCCCCGCCCGGGTTTCCCGAACACGAAGATGTTGGGATTGGTGACCGGTATCGAGTCGTTGAGGACCCAGCCGTGAGGGTCGACATAGAAGGTGGCGCCGTTGCTCATGTCGGTACCCATCGCCGCCCCGGTCGGCGGCAAAGGGCTGCTCGTGAGGAAGGGCCAGAACACGCCGGCCTGGTCGGAGGTCATCTGGTACCGCTTCACTGCAGGCCGCGCCGCCACCCACCCCGCCCCCCTCGCCGGTCGGCCGCGCCACGGCGGGGCGGAGGTGAACTCGCGGGCCGGCCGCTCATCCACGGTGGCTGGTCTTGTGGGGAGGTCGTGGCCGAAGTCGGCGAGGAGGCGGTTGATGCTGCGGGCCATCACTGGTGCCTGGTGGTGAGGCTGACCCCGAGTGGGAGGGTGGCGGTGACGAACGCCAGGTCCTGGGACATGTCGAGTCGCTGCGGCGCCATGCCGCCGCGGCGGATCGCCGCATCCAACCGGCGGCCGAACTCAGCCACCGGAGCCGTCGCGGGGACGGTGACCGAGCAGAGGGCGTAGGGGTGACTCATGGTGGCGCCCATCGCGAGCTGCACCTCGACCCGGTCCAGTTTCGCCTGCCGGCGGTGGTCCTTGGCGCCGGTGCGGACCCCGAGCCGGTCCTTCAACCCCTGGCCGAGGCTCTGACCGAACTCCTGCTGCGCCGCCTTCCGATCCGCAGCGGATTGCTTCTCGATCGGGAACACGATCGCCACGCTGCGCCGCTCCACGGCTTCACTGGGGGCCAGGACGTGTCCCCAGCCGCCCATGGTCGCACCGCGCTCGGGCAGCTTCACCGTCGAGGTGACCGTCGCCCACGCATCATGCGCATAGTGCCTCACCGCCGCATACGCCTGCGAGGGTCCCGCCAACGCCCACGGCACCGAGGCGCACATCGTCGGATCGGTGGCTGCGTCGTGGGCGGCGGCGACGAGGCCGGCGCGGTCGCCGGGGGCGAACCCGAGCCGCACGACCTGCGCCAACTCTGGGGAGGTGAGCCATTCGATGTCGCGTGCGCCCATAGGGCCGGTGACCACTGCCCCGATCTCGGCCGCCAGCGAGAGGAGGGTGTTCATCCGCCCATCCGTGGCGCCGCCCATGTGGCGCGCCTCTCGGCTGAGGCGGTTGTCGGGGATGACGAGGGTGATGAAGGCTTCGGTGCGGACCCCTGCCTGGGACCAGCGCAGGTGCTCGATCTGCGTGGCCACCGACGTCACCGGCGCATCGGGGGTGATGTTGGCGCGCAGCCACAGTTCCCGCTCCGTGCAATCATCCGGTGTGGTGCGCACCATCAGGTGGATCTCGGAGATCAACTCCCCCCGGGCCGCGGTGTCCAGCAGTTCGGTCAGGCCGTCGGCGTACCGGTTGCACAGGGCGTCGGTGGCCATCGCGATCCCGTCATGCTCGATCCGGGCCGTGATCGCCCACGTCCTGGCCGCAGCATGTTTGATCACCGCCACCCGCCGCTGGGCGAGTCCGACCGGTGGGCCGTCGAGGACCTCGACCCCGGTCAGGGAGCCTGGCATGTCCAGCTCGCCGAGGTCCCGCAGTGTTCCGGTGGCAGCCCTCGACCGGAAGGTCAACCACCCGCTGAGGCCGGCGATAGCGAACGCGGCGGCGGCGGCGAGCCAGCCGACGGCCGGGCGGCCGCCGAGGGGGACGACGGTGAGGAACAGCAGCAGCAGCCACACCGGCACCCACATGATCCCGGCCAACCAGCGCTGGGAGCTGATCGCCATCCACGCCGGGAACGTCGCCACCGACAGGAACAGCAGCTGGGGGACGGTCAGGCCCCAGATCACGCCGGCCTTCGGGGTCGTGAACGCGTCAAAGGTTCTGGCCGCCATTGTGGTCCTCCGCTTCTCTCACAGCCACAGGAGGCTGCGCCGCACGCTGCGGCTGGGTCGATGTCGTCGTGGTGGCGACCTGCGCCGGATGAGGAGCGCGGCGGATGTCGCCGGCCGGGTCGTACGGGTAGGACGGGTCGCCAGCCCCCATGCCGGAGGTGGTGTCGTTGACCAGGCCGGTGGCGCGGGCGCCGACCTGCTGGAAACCGTCGACGAGCTTCTTCGCGCCGAGGATCACCCCGGCCGCCACCACACCCACCGGACCCGCCACCGCACCCACACCAGCAGCAGCGCCGCCGGCCGCTCCCCCACCAGCTGCAGCGCCCGCGCCGGCTGCAGCTCCCCCAGCAACACCAGCGGAGCCGCCCGCGGCTCCCCCGGCGGCTCCACCGGCTCCGCCGCCGCCGGCGCCCGCTGCGGCGGGGCTGAGGCTGGAGCTCTGCGCCGCGGCGGCACGGCTCGCCGTGGCTGACTCGCCCGCACCAGCAACTCCCCCACCCCCAGAGCCTCCGCTGCTGCGGGTCACGGCGGTGTGGGCGTAGCCGGCGGCCGAGGAGGCGCCGGTGGTGCCGGCGAGGCCGGCGCGGAACGAGGCGCCGCTGGTGGTGCCCGGATCCACGAACGCCAACAACCGGAACAGAGCCACCGGCGACAGGGCGGCCACCGCGATCATCACCACCGATGGCAACGCCAGAGCGACGGCCTCCTGGCCGGAGTCCTCCATTCCGAGGGAGACGCCGGTGGCCAGCTGTACCCCCAACCCGAGCATCAACGTCATCAACAAGGGCGCGATGGCGGCGGCATGGAACCAGCGAAACGCCTTCCAAAACCACGATTCGAACGGCTTGAACATCAGTCCGGCCGCGGCGATCGGTGCGGTGGCGGCGATCACGATCAGCGACACCGCCCGGCCCAGCATCACCACCAGATGCGCCAACGCGGCCAGCCACAACACCAACCCCAGCAACATGAGCACGGTGGCGGTGGTGCCGGTCATCACCCCTTCGGTGAAGTCCAGACCGGCAGGCTCCCAGTCGGCCAGATCCGCTGTGCCCAGCAACTGGATCCGCAGCGCCGTGTTGAGGCCCTCCACGGCGGTGACCAGGGCGGCGCCGTAGGTGTACCAGAGGGTGCACACCAGCAGGAACTTCACCGCGCCGAAGAGGGCGCCGCCAAGGGAGAGGGCGTCTCGGCGGAGCACGGTGCCGACCAGCTGCACGATCAACAGCATCAGCGCCAACGAGAGGCCGAGCCAGAGGGTGAGGCCGTAGACCGACCACAGCGCCGAGGAGGACCCATCAGGGTTGAGGTTGGGGGTGAGGAACCAGTCCCCCAGCTGCAGGATCGCGCGCATCACCCACAGCCCGGCGCCCCACACCGCCATGCAGATCGCCACCCACGCATCCACCACAATCTGACCCCCAGCCGCGGCCAGATCACCGAACAACTCCCCGATCTGCTCCCACATGGCTCAGACGTCCCGCCACGTGAGCCAGCCCGCTTCGACGGCGAGTTCGGTGCCCGGCCACGTCGACGGCCCCGGCACCGGATGCGCCCCCGCCCCGACCAGCCACCGGTCTTCTCGCCAGGTCATGCGTTCGCAGTGCCCATAGGCCAGGCGGGCCTGGTCGCGGAACCTGTAGGTGATCTCCACCAACACACACACCACATGCCAGCCATCGCCGTCCGAGCCCTTCACCTGTCCCGCCGAGGGGATCACCGTCAGTGACGCCCCCGGCTCCAAACCTCCCGGCATCCTCCCAGCTGTCAAGAACGACTGAATCAACCCCGACACCGGCCACGACCCCGCCGAGCCAGTGGGGTCCTCGAACCAGGACTGCTGCACCCGCTGCGCATGCGTCAGGTCCATCGAGCCCAGGACGGAGACCAGGATCTCCCCCAACTGCCCCACCGCCCCCTCCGGCGTCTTCGGGTAGCCGGTCGGGATACCCTCCGCACCGATCTGGGCAACCAGCGGGATGTCGATCGTCGGCAGGGTGCCGAGGGCAGGGGTACCGCCCGTCGCATCCGCCGGCGACACCGCCAGCATCGGGGCGGCGGCGATCTCATCGCGCACCGAGACGCCACCGGCCGGCAGCGCCTCAACGACCTGCCCCGTCGTGGTGGGGGTCGGGTCATCGGCGACGGCGAAGTAGACGGCGAACCCCAGGCCGGAGAGCAGCAGCAACGCCACCGCCGTGACGGCGGCCAGCAGGGTCAGGTGCGCGCGATCAGGCCTCATCATGGTTTAGCGGGTGACGCAGCCGTCGCCGAGGAACCCCGACAAGATCCCGGGAATCACCAGGTAGAGCAGGGCGGCGCCGAGGACGACGAACACCCCGATCAGGCCACCCTTCGACACGTGGGGCATCGAGAACACCTTGCCCATGATCACCGCCGCGACCGCGGCCAGGATCCCCGCCGGGAACGCCACCCACACCAGAGCCCACGAGAACCAGCCCAAGAACTCATCGACCAGGACCTGCGCCCCCGCCGGCGCCACCGGGCACACCATCCCCCGCCCCTCCGCCGGCACCACCACACCTGACGCGACGGCCTCGGCTACAAACTGAACGATCATGAGATTTCCTCCACACACGACTTGATGACATCGACCGCGGACTGCAGCCGACGAGGAAGCGGATCGGCAGTAACCCCACCAACCCGAAAAAACGCGCATTCCGGCACCAGCAGGAGTCGCCCGTCGGCCGCCGCGGCACGCAGCCTCGGCCCACACACCGAACCGACCGGTTTGGGCAGCACCCGACCCGGGACACCGGTGATCGCTGGCACCACCCGCAGGCCGTCGACAGTGTCGAGACGGGCATTGAGACGCCGCACGCTCGGCACCGAACACGCCGCCACCACCACCAACACAGACACCGCCAGCAGAGGCTCGGCCCAAGCGCCGAGGTCGAGGACCGTGACCCCTGTGCTGGTGGCGGGGAGGATCGTGGCGTCGGGGTCGGTGCGGCGCTCCAGCCGCAGCCCGTCGCGGGTCCCGATACTCCAGCCATGCTGGAGGCCGAGTTCAGCCGTCGACGCGGCCGCCAAACCCGAGGTGTGCGGCACGCTGAGCTCCACCAGGCGACTCGCGCCGACAGCCTCGGCGATCGCCAACGCCACCGTGGTGGTCCCCACACCACCCGAAACACCGACCACACCCACCACCACCTCAGCCGCAGCCGGCAGCTCCGCCACTGCTGCGGCGGTCGTTTCGGGTTGGGGGGTCGGTTCGGTGGCGAAGATGCCTGTGTGGAGGGCGGTGTAGGCGGCGCGCAGCTCAGCCAGCGAGAACGTGGCCGTGGTCATCGCCGCGCCTCCAGGGCGGCCTTCAGTTCCTCCGGCGGAACGTCCAGCAGCTGCCGGCGGGCATCCAGCGCGTGCTGCAGCCGCTGTGTCCAGAACACCAACTGGTCGCAGGCCTCCGCCTCCCCCTTCGCAGCAACGATCAGCTGCTGCGTCTCCTCATCCGACATCGCGGTGGCCCCTTTCCCTGTCCTCGTGCTGTCCTGCCCTCTATGAACCCGGGCCAATCCCGGCCAGCGCGTAAACGAGTTCCAGCGACTCCACGCAGACAGGGAGCCCCTACGTGCGTGGCAGGAGGGAAGCCGGCTACCAGCGGCTGCTTGACCGTGGGAGTGGCAGGGCTTCTCCATGGAGAGGGCCGGGTGGGGGAAGCCAGCAACGTCGTGGGCCGGAGTGTCCAGAGCGCAGCAATGCCCGGCGAGCCGGCGTCAGGCACCGACCCGAGGCGGGCACTCCATCAACGCGCTAGGAACAATCCGGTGACCCCTGGCGTCATGCCGAAGAGGCCGTCTGTGATCGAAGCTAGGGCTCTCAGCACGGAGCCAATTCGGTCTCGGACAGTGCCGCCCGCCAACTCCCGTCGGGCATCTGTTCCATGAGGACCATGACCTTCATCGTCTGATCAGGCTGGATGACGCTCTCGCCGGGCTGGCCGGTGTCGATGTCGACGGTCTGCAGGTGGGCTGGGTCGAAGCAGTAGTTGATTTCAGAGGTGGTGACTCCATCGGTGTCGGTGGTCGGCTCAGCGATCACTGCGTCACGGAAGATCACATACCCCTTGCGGATCAGGTTGTTGCCCCGAAGCCGCGCAATGACCTGGACGGCATCGGTGGCCTCCTGGCCTGTGGAGACGAGCTGGATCTCCGTCAGATCGATCAGGTCGGGATTCCGGGTGAACTTGTCCATGGTGATCTCGTGGGTTTCCCAGGCGTCGCGGATCTCAGCCTGCACGCCAGATTCACCCGCCGGCTGATCGGGAAACCATTGGCTCACCGACAACTCCGCGCTCGGAGACAAGGCAGGGGTCGGAGACTGGCCAGGGGTCGGAGACTGGTCTGGGGTCGGCAGTGCACTGGAGGTGACTGGCGTCGGGGACGCGGCGGGGCTCTGGGTGGGCTGACCGGCAGCAGCGCAGCCAGCCAGGAGTGCACTCAAGGCGGTCATGGTCACGGCTACTACCGCTGCACGTCGTGGGTTCATGGTCTAGATCATCTCCAACAGATCGGTCACCGACTCGCCTCACCGATTCGAGCGGCGACCAATGTCGGTGGAACTCAGGGTCGGTGTGCAGCCCTCGATGTGCGCGGGCAGACCGACGAATGGGTCAGGCGGCGGTGCTGCGGGCTGCTTCGCGGAGGACCGTCAACGCCTTCCTGGCGCGGTACTGCAGCTGGTCGACGGTCTCTCCGGGCTGGACCAGCTGCACGCACGCCGACCGGGCTGTGATTCCCGCGCTGGACCGCGAGGTGATCCCGTCCTCGTGGGCGGTGACCGCCAGCGCGACCAGCAGATCCATGTCTTCGCGGCTGAGCCCCGCTTCGGCCACCGCCCACCAGTACAGGTCGGTGGTGTGCAGTGGCCTCATGTGCGCCCCGCGATGATTGAGGCGCTCCACTGCTTCGAAGTCCAGCGTGGCCCGATCACGCCAGATCCGCTCTGCGGTCTCTCCCCAGCCGAAGTCGCGGTCGATCGCTCGACCGACGCGGCGGGCGACCCCCTGCGGGATCCAGCCCTTCAGCGGATCGTCCCACGGATACTGCGCCACCTCGGTCCACAGATAGCCAGCCGCCACATCCTCCAGCTGCCTCACGTCATGGGTCATGGAGGCCCGCCGCATGACGGTGGCCTCACATGCGGGCAGCACCAGGAACACCAGCACCGCTGTCGCGGCGACCCGTGACTCCTCCACCAACGTCAGCCGGCCCAGAGCGAGGAACATCTCCCGGTCCTCCTGCCATTCGGCATCATCAATCCGCCACTGCGCGATCTCCCGGTGCGAGGCGAACCGGGTCAGCAGGGGTTCGGTCCTGGTCCACTGTGGCCAGGTGTCGTCGGCTGCCTGAAGTAGAGGGTCGAGATGGAGGGCGGCGCGCACGCTCATCGCAGGGGTCCTTTCGCGGTTGGTTCGCGATGAACCTCCCGCGGGCACCTCTCCCGTTCCCTACCCCCAAAGCCCGCCCCACGAGGGGTACGCCACCCCGATTCGGTGTTTGGCTAGGGGCGATGAACCTACCCCCGAAACTCACCCCGGGCCGCTGGACAGCCACGCTCCAAGGCATGAGCTAGGGGTGGTGCCACGTGCTCTGCGGGTCTCAAGGCCGCGCCGACGCCTACTGTCCCGGGGGGCCCTGGGGCGTTGTGATCGTTTCACCCACCGCGGTGGACAACGCTGTGCACAACACGGGTTGCGGTCCTCAGCGTGGGGTTCCCCAGTCAGGGCGGGGATGGGTGCGCGCCATCCATTTCTGACTACGACCCAGGACTGCGGCGATCTCCGCCGACGTGACCCGGCTCCGCTGCAGCGCCGCGATCAACGACCCAACTTCCTCGGGCGCCGCCCGCAGCAGGTCGTCGCGTTCTTCGCCGGTCAGGCGCCGCCACCGCGCCTTGACCGGTCTCGGCTCCGCCAGAGCCGTCTGGCGATTCTCAAGCTCAACTAGGCGCGTGGCGCGACAGTCGTCACACAGCTTCCCCGGCACCGTCAGGATCGTGCCGCACCGCCCACACGGATGCGCACGACGCCGCGGCCTACCCGCCGACACGACCGCCAGCGACTCCTCATCAGGGATCCCGTGCCGATCCCGATACACCCGGACCCTGAGCTCATGGGCACGGGCCAGATGGATACCGAGACTGGCGAACCGCTGCCCACACTCATGGCACAAGACCCCCTCGGCGGTGCGGTCCACCACTCCCCACACGCCATGGCCACTCGGGTCCCCAACCCTCAGATCGTCAACGGTCGGCAGCCCCAGACCCCGGCGGACCCTCCCCGCGTGGAAAACACACAGCAGATCAGCCGTCTGCGTCATGCATCCGAACGCCCCACACCGAGACACGCCCACGGTCACAGATCCTCCCGGGTGCTCGGAGGGCCGAAGATCGGGTCGAGGACAGCGGCCACCCGCGCGATCTGGTCGTCAAGGAGCTCGTCCGCGACGGCCTCGAGTCGTTCCTTGCGGCGCCACGCGGCCCACTTGGCCTGGGCAACCTGCCCGTAGCCCGCCAGCACGCGGCTGACCGGTTGGAGGATCACACCCCGGTGGGCAGCCACCGCCGCCGCGGCGAGGCGCAGATCGTCGCGGTTGATCCCCTGACCATCCAGCTGGACGATGTCGACGTAGTCGCGCCAGCGGGTGCTCGTGATCCCGCGCTCCAGGATCGTCACCCCCTTCTCCGCGATGCTGGTCTCAGCGGCATAGCCGAGCACCTCGATCGGATCACCGTCGACACGCTCGATGCGCACCATCCTCGGTGGCGGGACGATCGGATCCCCAGTGGAGACATCCCAGGCCGCGACACCTCGCCACACCCCGATCCTGGCCCCGACCCGCACCCGGAACCCGGGATAGTCAGCCTCCTCGCGGATCTCAGCCACCTCGATGCTGCCCACGTCGAAGACCACCCCATCGTCGAGCTCCATCGCGGCCACGTCCCGCACCACCTCCGTCAGATGTACCGGCGACACATCCGCAGAGATCGCGTTCACATCGACATCCTTGGTCGACCGCCGCCACCCGTACGAGGCCAGCAGGATCCCTCCCTTGATCACAAAAGCATCACCATGGCGGCTACGAGTCAGCCGATCCAGGAACGACTCCAAAACATGCCGGGTCAGATACTCCTGAGTCGGCGCCGGGCTCCCGGTCTTCGACGCCGTCGACCGCGCCGCCGCCTGCAAACGGCGGAACACCTCCTCCCCCGTACTCACGTCAACGCCTCCAACGCCGCCAACGTCGGCGCCTTCGCACGCGGCAACACGAGGGCCAGCTCAACCAGGCGGGCCGGTTTACCGCCCCGCCGCAGCCACTCCTTCAACGCATCCCGTGCCAACTCGTAGCCCACCTCCCCGCGGAGCCGGAACGCGTCAACGATCGACCGCTCCGCCGAGTACAACCCGATCCGCAGATCCGACCCCGGAATGAGCACCTCCACACGTCCCACACCGAACGTGTCACGGTCAAAGGAATGCCACACGATCGAACCGCCGCCGGCAGGGATCCTCGACCCACGAGGGATCGCCACATCCAACCCAGCCGGAATCGCGTCAGTGAGTTCATGATGGGCCAGCGCAGAGGCAAGACAGACCGTCGCATCCCGACGCCGCCTCGCGGCCTCAACCAGATCCCAGTCCACGCCCGCGTCATCAACCGGCACGTAGATCCCCCGAGCGATCCGCTCGTACCGCCCATCCCGGGCAGCCCGATACAAACCACTCCGAGACAGACCCACCTGGTGCGCCGTAGCCGGTGTCAACGTCCCCACCCCACCCACCCCCTTTGAAATGATCCGTAGACAGCTAATGCTACCTGATGACGGATCAGCTCAAGGGTTGGCTGTGCAGAACAGGACCCCGTGCCCTCGTCAGAGCGGGAGTAATCCCCGGCGCATACCTCCTGGACGAGTTGGGGCCCTTCCGAGCCCGCCTACAGATCCTCTGAGCCGAGCTTGCCTGATCCGTCATGGAGCCGACCGCTATATAGGGGTCCATACTGCGCCCTATATAGGCGCTACATAGGGGCAGCCAGGCTTGCACACACCAGCAGCCTGCGGCGGTCACCATCCACCCCACCCCCGAGCGCAAGCGACCCGCCACAGCGCACCGCGCCGACCGCCCAGTGCCCCGCGGAGGGCAGAGTCAGTTCGTCAACGGCTTCGACGGCCGGCGCTTCTCGTCAGCGAGTCCGCAGACCCTGGGGCGAGCTAGCAGGAGACCGGGATTCTGGGCGGAGAGGACATGTAGAAGCTCCGTCAGCAGGGTCTCGACGAGCTTGTCGACGTACTCGGGTGGATAGCTGACGACCGGATCGTCCACCACGCCGACGTCCTCACCCTCAAAGGCGCCAGCTACCGACTCCGCAACCGAGGCGTCGACCCTCCCCAGCATCCGCACCACCACCGAAACCCCCAGCTAAACTACCCACACCCGTCCAGTTTTCGCCCGTCGAAACCGACCAGTTTCGGGCGTCGTCCACACACAGGCCTCCGCCTCTCCGCGGTCACGATCAGCTGCTGCGTCTCCTCATCCAACATGCCACGGTCACCCCTTCTCTCTTGCCTTTGCTGGTCCTGCCCTCTTAGAACCCGGACCAGCATCAGCCAGCGCGTAACCGACGGCCTAGGACTTTCCTCGTGGTTCGGAGCTGCGGCCACGGCCTACGCGGGGGTAGCTGTGCGGGCTGTGCGGTTGGGCGGCTTCGGTGCGGGTGGCTGCCTCGTGGAGCACCCGGAGTGCGCGACTGACCCGGTACTGCACCGGTCGGCGGACTGGGCCGACCAGTGCAGATACACCGGGCTTAGTAGTCACACCGGCCTCGATAGGTGTCGGAGTGCTCCGGCACAATGGCTAGGTGTCCAGCCGAGCCCTTCCGAGCCTTCGCCCGATCACCGACGACCTCTCCGCTGATTGGGCAGCGCCGTGTCCCCGCCGCCTGCGGCCGTTCTCGGTTTCCCTCCGGGGCTCCCGGAGTCGTTCCACGCTGACCTCGAGGAGGTCTCTCTCACTAGCGGCAGATCACAGATGAGCGTCTCCAAGGTCAGCCCTGCACAGCGTCAGGATGAGGACTACACGCTGCGGTGGCCCCCCACGCTCTTGAAGAGGGAGCTCTCCCGAGAACTCAACCATCGCACCGTCAAGGACTGGGGAGAACGCTGTGAGCTGCTGCTGGAGCAGGCCTTCGTGAGCCGGCGTGCTGTGGACGACTTCCGAGCTCATCAACCAGAGCCAGCCGATCCCTGGGGCCGGTCGATGGTTTCGGCCGCGCCACGACTGACTGATCAGCAGCGCTGGCTGCAGCAGCTACTCAGCAGGGTAGACACGTTGCCCACTATCACCACCACAGCAAGACCGTACTTCTCCCAACGCCATGCGGTCTCGACAAGGACGGCTGCGAGGTCTATCGAGTCAGCGGCAGGGCTGTTCGTGAGTCTGTTCAGCGAGCTTGAAGACCTTGGCTACTTTGAGGAGACGATGGGGAAGGATTGCCCAGACGATCCCACAGCCGTCGACCCCGCTGATGCAATCGCGCTGAAGCTGTCCCGCCCTGGTTTGTGGCCCATCGATCCGGAGCTATGCCGCAAGGACCCGACGCTGCTGTTCGATCTGATCGAGGTTCTTCACGATCTTGTGTCTGCCCCTCGTGCCAGGTGGATGCACCCCTTCGGAGGTTGTGGCTGGCATCACGGTGACTACTCGGGTTCACGAGGTCAGGAGGTCTACAGGTGGCGCGTCAACAGGCTCCTTGAAGACTCGGCAGCAGACCTCTACCTCGCTGAGGCTGGGGAGGATCGCGGCCGTCTCGTCCATGTCCTCGATCCCGCACGTCACGAACTGATCGAGAAGATGACCGACCCAGCACGCGAACCTCGCGACGATGTCTTGCACGCCATCGCTCTCTACCGATCGCGAGGTGCCACAGTGCAGGACAAGACGTCCGCCAATCGGGCCCTTGCAGGTGTACTTGAGGAACGGCGGGCGCTGCTCAAAGACGTGCTGGTCACGAAGGATGAGTCCGCTCTGTTCGAGATCGCCAACAAGTTCTCCATCCGTCACAAGGATGCTCGCCAACGCTCTGACTACGACCCCGTGTTCCTGGACTGGATCTTCTGGTGGTACCTCGCCACAGTCGAGCTGACAACTCGAGTCCTCGACTCACGAGTGTCAGCAGCACGTGGCGCTACTGGCGTCGCTCAAGCTGCAAGGGTCGGCGACGACGCGCAGGGCGGGACGGGAGATCCACTCGTTACTCGCCCAAGAGGCCCGGCCCCGCACGGAGCCTGGCCATCTGTCGAGCAGAAGGAAACACCATGACCGATCAGGGACTTCTGTCGAGATGCACTGCAGTTTGTACGACTTCCCGCGTACCAGTTTGTGAATCGGGGTGCTGGCCCGCGATTCGTACAAAGTAGGGCGGCCGCCCTCAGCGGCTGACGCCTGTGACCGAGTGTTCAGTGCGCGCTGTATAGTTCAGTCCATGCTGACTATTGCTTCGCGTCTCGACGTGATGAACCGCCTGGGTCGTGCACTGGCCGACCCCACTCGATCCCGGATCATCTTGACCCTGCTCGACCATCCCGCTTACCCGGCGGAACTGGCCCGAGATCTGGACCTGACACGCCCGAACGTGTCCAACCACCTGGCATGCCTGCGCGATTGCGGGATCGTCGTCTCCGAGCCCGAGGGTCGTCGGACACGATATGAGATCGCCGATTCGCACCTGGCGCAGGCGCTGACGGCACTGGTCGATGCCACCCTGACAGTGGACGAAGACGCTCCGTGCATCGATCCCGCCTGCTCGCTTCCCGGATGCGACGCAGCTGGGGAGGGCGCATGATCCTCACCTCGGTCTTGCAGGCGATGGGCCTGTTCGCAGCGACCAACATCGACGACATCATCGTGCTCTCCCTCTTCTTCGCGCGAGGGGCAGGCCAGCGCGGCACTACCGCCCGCATTCTGGCCGGCCAGTACCTCGGATTCGCCGGCATCCTCGGTGCCGCGGTCCTGGTGACCATCGGTGCCGGAGCATTCCTGCCCTCGGCAGCCATCCCGTACTTCGGTCTCATCCCTCTGGGCCTCGGCCTCTGGGCCGCATGGCAGGCCTGGCGCGGAGACGATGACGACGATGACGACGAGGCCAAGGTTGCCGGCAAGAAGGTCGGCGTGTGGACAGTCGCAGGCGTCACCCTTGCCAACGGCGGCGACAACATCGGCGTCTACACCCCTGTCTTCCTCAGCGTGGAACCTCTCGCAGTAGTCGCCTACTGCATCGTCTTCCTCGCGCTCGTCGCGGTCCTGGTGGCCCTGGCAAAGTTCGTCGCCACCCGCCCCCCGATCGCCGAAGTGCTCGAACGCTGGGAGCACATCCTCTTCCCCATCGTTCTCATCGGCCTCGGCATCGTGATCCTCGTCAGCGGCGGAGCCTTCGGACTCTGACGTAGCGGCAGCGATCCAAACGGCCCCGACCGGGCGCACCCCTCTCGGTTCAGACCGCGACACCTACCTGCAGCCAGTCCTGCGTGCCACATGGTGCAGAGCCATGGGCATCCGCGAACTCTGGAACGCGCTTCGGTCCAGTCTCCAAAGCCGAGAGATGATCGACGCAGCAGACGCACTGGCCGCCAGACAGTGGATCAAGCGGAGACTCGCGGCCGCGAATTGTTGATGGTCGTCGCCGCGTCATACTCGGATCCGCGCACCCACGAACTACCCGCGGCCAAACCCGTGTAACGGTCGATTGACGCCCACTGCCGACATTCCTCGATCACCGGGCAACCCGAGCACAAACGCATGGCCGGCTCCGCCGCGCTAGCAGCCTCAGCCCCATCCCGCGCAAAACGGTGGGCCACCTCTGCCGCTGTCCAAGCATTGCCAGGGACTGCACAGTGGCCGAACAAGGCCAAGACTCCGGCAAGGTCAGCGGCCGTGCGTCGTCGATAGTCACGCATGACTTGCTGCGCACGCCACCGTTCACGATTGGCCCGGAGCCTCCGTCGCGGACTCATGTACTGAACTCTCGATGAGAAACCATGCCCAAAGTGTCGCTGACAACGGACGATGCCCCCAACTTTGTGATCTATATTATATAGAGGCCCGTTTATACAAAGTAGAGCGCATCTCGACAACTTCTTCCCCTGCCCGACGGCTACGCAGAACTGCTTGCTGAACTCAAGACCGCGGTCTCCCAGGCTCGCTGGAGAGCACACCGGGTGGTCAACAACGAGCTGCTTCAGATGTACTGGCGCGTCGGCGACGCCATCCTGACCCGACAGCAGACCGAGAAGTGGGGCGGCGGGGTGGTCGAGCGCCTCGCCGCCGACCTGCGTGAAGCGTTCCCGGACATGCGTGGATTCTCACGCAGCAACCTCTTCCACATGCGCTCCTTCGCGGCCGCGTGGGACCAAACCGCAATTGTCCAACAGCCTGTTGGACAATTGCCGTGGGGCCACGTCACGCTCCTGCTCACCAAACTCGACGACCCCCAGCAGCGCAACTGGTACGCCGCCGCAGCCAACCGCTACGGCTGGTCCCGCAACGTCCTGCTCAATCAGATCATGAGCCGGCTACACCTCAGAGAAGGCGCCGCGCCCTCTAACTTCCCGACCCAACTGCCGGAGGCGGACTCCGAACTGGCCCAGCAACTCACCCGCGACCCCTACGTCCTCGACTTTCTCAACATCGCAGGCCCGGTGGCGGAACGCGACCTGGAGCAGGCACTCATGGACCGGCTTCAGGACTTCCTCCTGGAACTCGGCCACGGGTTCGCCTTCATCAGCCGCCAGTACCACTTCGAGGTCGACCGAAACGACTTCTACATCGACCTGCTGTTCTTCAACTGGGCCCAGTCACGGTTCGTAGTTGTCGAGCTCAAAGTCGGCCAGTTCTCCCCCGAACATCTGGGTCAGCTCGGCTTCTACGTCAGCTGGGTCGACGCCAACCTCCGCGACCACGACCGGCACTCCCCCACCGTCGGGATCCTCCTGTGCGCAGGCCGCAACGACAACGTCGTGCGCTACTCCCTGGCAGGCACCAGCCAACCCCTCGCCGTGGCCGACTACACCTACGACTCCCTGCCCGCAGCACTGCAAGACCTCATGCCCTCCGCGACACAGCTCGCCGCAGCCGCCGACACCGCACTCAAACACATCGCTGACCTGAACCATGCCGAATCAGCACCCCCACACTCGACGCCGACGACTAACCCACCCCAAAGCCCAGTTATCGGGGAGGACTCTTAGCGTCGTCGTCTCCCGATCGTCGACATCAGCTATCCGGTCTTGAGCCAGTTCTTGCCGTTGAGGATGTCGGTGGCTCTGGGTGTGAGGTCGAGGTCGGCGTCGTCGCCGAGGGCGTCAGCGACGATCTGGCGGGCGGAGGTGGTGTGACCGTCGTGGATCATGATCCCGGCCAGGTCGAGGCGTGCGGTTTCGGAGTCGGGGTCGGCTGTGAGGGCGATGGTGGCGGCGTGTTTCGCGGCGTCGAGGTCACCAGCCTGGAGGTGACCGGTGACGAGGATGTGGGCGACGTCGGTGACTGCGCAGATCATGTGGTGGTCGACGCGGTCTCCGTCGATGAGCCAGGTCCAGCCGGCGGGGCGGAGCTGGTCGAACGGTCGGCCGGTTACGAGCTGGAGCGCGGTTTCGAGGTCTGCGATGCCGTCTCGGCCGCGGGCGAGGCCGCGTGCTCGGAGGCGGCGGAACAGGTCGGCGTCGACGAGGAGGTCGTCGACGAGGTAGAGGCCCACTCCCCTGGCTCTGGCTTGGGGGGAGCTTTTCGCGTCGGGGAGGTGGGGGGTTCCGGTGGCGGGGTTGGTGCCGAGCCATAGGCGCAGGGTGGAGATGACGGTGCGGGCTCGTTCGATGGTGATGCCGAGGGCTGCGGCGACCTGGTCGCCGGTCACGCCGTGCGGGTGGAGGGCGAGGTAGGCCAGGGCTTCGGTGAAGTAGGCCTTCTGCTTGGTCAGCGGCTTGCCGTGGCAGCGGGCTGTGACGGGGCCGAGGAGGGACAGGCGGGGGTAGGGGCAGCGCGGGGAGAACCAGGCCCGCACCTGCGCGTCGAGGTCCGGATCCCGGTCCTGCAGCGTCTCGGCGACCGGTTCCGGCACCCGGGGGGTGAGGGTGATGAGGTCGTCGGCGGTGACAGCGGCGGTCTCGATGTAGGAGTGGTCGGGTTCGGGGAGCACCGACTCGACCGTGTCGGTGCCGTTGTCGCGGTCGGCGCGATGCTCGGGGAGTAGGTTGCCGGTGACGTCGACAAGCTCGTCCGCCCTGGCTGGTTGGGTGTCGTCGCGGGTGGCGGCGGCGAGGAGGTCGGCGCAGCCTGCTGCTTCGTCTTCGGTGAGGCCGACGGCGGTGAGCTCGAACCCGTAGCCGCGGATTCGTCCGGCTGGTGTTAGCGCCAGATCTCCTCCGCTGGGTGTGAGGGTGAGGAGGGCGGTGCCGGTTTGGTGGGGGTGGTTCGCGATGAGCGCGGCGAGCTGCTCGAGGTCGTCTGATGGCTTGCCGGTGATGACGGCGGCCGCGGGCCAGGTTTCGTCGCCGGCCTGTGCGGCGCGGCCCTCAGACGCTGCCACCGCGTTGTGGGCGGCGCGTGCGGCGTTCGTGGTGGCGATGGTGAGGATCTCGTCGAGGTGGGCGTCGAGGCGTTCGGGGGACATGCCAATGACCTGGGTGGCGGGTCCCTCGCAGGCGATCCGAACCCCGTCGGACCAGGGGTTGATGGCGAGTTCGGCGGCGAGGTAGCGGGTGAAGTCGGCGCTCATCACCCGATCCCCGGACACCGTGACCAGGCCGGCGTGTTCGAGGTTGAGGAGCACGACCCGGTCGGCGGTGTCGGCGCCGATGGTAACTAGCAGCGGCCAGGGGCACGGCCGGTCCGGGACCAGGTCCCCGACGGTCTCCACGCGGGCGGTGTTGGGCAGCAGCCACCCGTCCCGGTCCTGCTGCCAGGGGGCGGGGAGCTGGTCGGGGGTGTGCACGACGATCGAAGCGTCGCGGGCGACGACGGCTGCGGTGAGGGCGGTGTGGGGGTCGAGGCGGCGCAGCACCTGGTCGAGGCGGGCCACCAGGAGGCCGGAGAGGCTCGTGGCCAGCTGCGCGGTCTGCTCGATCGGGGCCACCACCGGGTCTGGCGTGGCGATCATCCTCCCCGGTCGGCGGGTGCGGAACTGCTCCCTGCGTCGCGCGCCGAGCAGGGTCGAGATCCCGACGCCGAGGAACGTGCCGGCACCGAGGAGCCCAGCGACCTCCCACGCATACATCGGGGCATCGACGGTGTTGTCGGCGATGTCCACGGCGGTGGCTTCTGCGCGGAGCGGGGTCACCGGCACCGCGGTCGCGGAGGAGGCCGCCTGGGGTGCGGCAGACGCGGCAGACGGCGTGGCGGAGGGCGTGACCGAGGGTGTCGTCGACGGGGTGGCGGCGGGTGGCGTCGTCTCGAAGGGGGTGGTGTCTTCGGCGGGGAGCAGTGCGGTGACGGCTTCGCGGCGAGGAGTCTCCGGCTGCGTCTGGGTCTGGGGTGCCGGTTCGGCTTCGGAGGCTCGGGCTGGTTGGCCGGGGATGGTGAGGGTCCAGCCGACGTCGATCTGGTCGGGGTCCTGCAGGACGTGCCCGGTGGGCTGGGGGGTGCCTTTGTTGGCGTCGTAGAGCTCGGGCCACCGGGTGGGGTCGCCGAGGTGTTCCTCGGCGAGATCCCACAGGGTGTCGCCCTCGTCGACGACCACCGACTCCACTACTGGAGCTGGTGCGGTGGGTGGTTCGGGGCGGGGGTCCTGGCTGGGCAGCGCCACCGCCCCCGGCATTGCAGCGGCCGCCGGGACGGCGGCTGGGGGGATCTCTGGTTGGGTTGCGCCGGCGTTGAGGGGTGTGGCAATGAAGGCGGCGGCGGCCGCGACGACCAGTGCCCTGGCCAGGCCTTGCGGCATCGACGCGGCCGGCAGCCGCGGCGCTTTCACCCCGCGCAGCAACGCCACCGTCTCAATGAGGATGAGGATGGTGAGCCAGGCCCACAGCACCCACGCGGCGGCCCAGACCAGGACCAGCAGGAAGCGGCCGGAGTCGGGGGCCAGCAGCATCCCCGCGAGGCGGTCGAGGGAGGGGAGGAAGCCGGGGAGTTGTCCGAGTTGGATCAGCAGCCAGGGGGCGCCGGCGACGATCCCGGCGATGGCGAGGATGGCGGCGATGCTGCGGAGGGTGCGGGTCATTGTTCGGTTCCTCCGAGGACGGATTTCACGGTCGCCGTTCCGGTCTCCGTGACGCGCAGGGTGGTGATGCCGATGATGGAGAGGAACTGGCAGTCGTAGGTCCCGGTGACGGTGACGGTGATGGTGTCGCCGCCGCTGATCGCCGTGGTGCCGGTGTAGGGGGAGGCGGCGACGTAGGTGTTGGCGGCCGCGATGGCGGTGTGCACATCGGGGCGGGCACGGCCGGAGTCGAGGGTCAGGTGCTGTCCGCCGGCCCGGGCTGCTTCGTCGGCGACGGCGCGCGCGTGCTGGGAGGCGCCGGCGTGGCCGGCGAAATCGATCCCGATGCCGATGGTCACGATGAACGCCACCATCGCGACCGACACCCACACCGACACCATTCCCCGCTCCCCACGCCGACGTCCATGCCCCTGAGAACCCCGACCGGGGCGGGTCAGCGCGTGACGGGGGTTCATCGTCTGCTCCGGTAGGTGTCGACCGGCGAGGATTTCGTGGCGGTGAGGGTGCGGGTGGAGGGGAAGCCGGGGAGGCCGACCTGGAGGTCGACGGTGCAGGTCACGGTCACCGACACAGTGGCCGGGGTCCCCAGGGGTGCGCGGAGGCCTGCGGCGTTCACGGCGACGTTCGAGGTGCGGCAGGTGGTGCCGGACTCGGTCAAGGTGGAGGCGGCCACAGCTCGTGCGGAGGCGGTGGCGGTGCCGGTGTCGCGTTCGAGGGAGGCGGCGCGGGCGGCCTGGGAGGCGGCCGAGTCCACCGTCATCTGCGCCAACGCTCCGGTGGCCAGCACGACCAGCAGACCCACCATTCCGAGCAGGACGGGCAGGATGATGGCGGTCTCGACGGCCACCATCATCCCCCGCTCACCATCACGCCTCATCGTCGTCAGCTTTCGGGGGTGACGACGTTGACGACCTGGACTTCGGCGATCCGCAGGGTGGCGGTGTCGGACAGCTGCGTGGTGATGGTGCCGCTCTGTCCGATGCCGGACCAGTTGACCACCCAGTGGGAGGTGGCGGTGATCGTGTACTCGCCATCCTTGGAGTACATGTGGCCACAATCTGGCGATGGTTCGTTGTGGACCCAGATGGAGCGCCAGGGCTTGCCTTGGCCGCAGGTGATGGTGGTGCCGTCGCCCATGTCCCACACGACCTTGTCGACCTGGCCGGTGGCGGTGACGGTGTAGCCGGCCTCCGACACGGACTTGGTGATGGGCCCCCACGTCGACGGGGTCGGGTTGGCGACCCACATCCAAGCATTCCAGCCGACGTAGCCGAGGTCGCGGGGTGCGCGTTCGGCTTGTTCGGGGAAGGTGCCCATCCGGATCGCTTCGAGCTGCATCCGCTCCACCGCCCGCCTGGCGAGCTCCGCGGGATCCGGCGGAGCAGCCAACTGCGCCGCAGCCGCCCACAAGTCCCACGTGTTGCTCCACCCACCCTCAGTGCCGGTCCGGCACTCGATGATCGTCCCGGTCGTGTTGCCCTCCCAGACTGGGTCGGTCAGTGGCGGCTGGTAGGGCTTGACGCGGGCGTAGCACTGCAGGTCGGGCCGCCAGGCCAGGCCCCACTGGATGCAGGGCAACTCCGACCCGCTACCGGTGAAGCAGCCCGACGGAGCCGAACCGCCACCGCCAGCACTCCCCTGCCCGCGGCCACCACCCCCCGACGAGCCGGGCACATTCACCGACACCACGATCGTGTCTTCGTTCAAGAAGGCGCCGCCGGAGCCTTCTGCAGAGGCTGGCCGAACTGATGCCCCGACGAGGAGGGTTCCGAGGACGACCAATACCGGTAGGACTCGTCTCAGCATGATTCGACCGCCTCACTCTGTCCTCCGTTGATCCGCCAGCTGTTGCCGACCTGGACTACGTCGAGCCTGAAGTCGACGAAGCGCAGGCGGGCAGGGTCGAGGACCGAGTTGCCCTCAGCGTCGACCATGTCGCTGCTGGTGCTGTCGCTACACACGCGGACTTCCACGGACTTGACGCCTCCGGCCTCCACCACCGGACCCACCCCCTTGTAGGTGTACGTGCGCTCGCCGACTTGGACGATCCCCTTACTGCGGTACTCACCGATGACCTGCGACTCTGCCGAAGTGTGCGTCCCTGTTGTGATGTCGGCCACCTGCTGAAAGTCAGCCTCCAGGTCGCTCCGGACCGCGTTGAGTGCGCGGAAGTACTCCACCGCTGCCGCTTGGGCGGCTTCTTGTTCGGGGGACAGGGTGCTGGTGGGCGACGGTGAGGCGGTGGGGGACGGGCTCGGTGACGGCGTGATCGAGGGTGTCGCGGCCGGTGTGCTGGCCGTCGGTGACTGCGTCTCCGCCGGCTCTGGGGTGCAGGCACCGAGCAGGAACAGTGCGGCCAGGGCCGCGGGTGCGAGTCGTGTGATCATCATCTCTTCGTCTCCGTCAGGATGGGGTGAGTCGTTGGGTGGGTGAGGTGGCCGTGACCTGGATGGTGACGGGGAAGCCGGGGATGACTTGTAGGGCGGTGCCGGTGATGGTGACTGTGGTGAGTCGGGCGGCGCGGTGGGCGGTGATGTGGAGGTTGTCCATGGATCCGTTGCCGGCGGCCGTGAGGGCTTTCGATTGTCCGTTTCCTGCGGTGGCGTTGAGGGCTGCTGCGGCTCTGGCTCCGTCTTGTGCTGCTGCCTGGGCTGTGGCGTGTGCCCAGGTGAGCATGGCCCACTGCATCGTCAGCCACAGGGCGCTGAGGACCAGCGGGAACAGGATGCTGGCCAGGACGGAGGAGCTGAGGCCCCGCTGGTCCTGGTCAGGAGGGGAGGTTGGCCTGCACATATGAGGTGAGCGCGGAGATGAGCATGACGGCGATCCCAACGGCGCCCGCGAGGAGGATCGCGTTCTCGGTGGCCTGGGACAGGCCCCGCTCATCGCGGACCCGGACACGCGTGGTGTGGGTGTGGAGGGCGGCGGTGAGGTAGCAGTAGAGAGCAAGCATGGTGGGTTTCCTTTCGGGTTGTTAGATCATGCGGAGGACTGCGGGGACGACCAGGGTGATCGCCAGGACGAGGACGAGCAGGGCGACGGGGACGGCGATGCGTTCCCCGTCAGCGTTCGCACGCGAGATTTGTTGGTTGAGGGTGGCGTTGCGCATGGCGGCGCCGCGGGCTCGCAGTGAGGAATAGACGCGGGTGCCGTCGGCGCCGGCCAGGCGCATGATGTCGGCCAGGTCGACCAGATCCGTGAGGTCGTAGTGGTGGCCCATGTCCGCCAGCGCGTCCCACGGGTTCTGCCCGGTGTACTGGGTGCGGCGCAACACGGTGGCCAGGCGTTGGAACACCCACGAGTCGCCGGTGTCGGCGGCGCGGAGCAGGGCTTCGGGGACGGTGGCGCCGGAGAGCCGCTCCAGGGCCACCATTTCCACGAACGCCACCAACGCGTAGGAGAACTCGTCGCGGGCCTTGGCGGCTTGGTCGCGGAGCTCGCTGTTGGGCAGGAACCACATGATCGCCGCGAACCCGATCGAGCCGAGCACGGGAACCGCGACAGGGATCGGGAGCCCGAACATCATCGTCGCGGCGCTGATCACCGGCACGACAAGGAGCCCGAGGATGCCGGAGATCAGCTTGGAGCCGTAGAACGCCGCCTTCGTGCGTCCCAACAGGGCAAGGTCCTTCTCCGGTGCGACGCCCCAGATGACCGCGGGAAGGTGGCGTTCGGCCCAGCGGCCGAGCCGCACCTCCGCATCCACAGCCGGCCCGGTAGGTGTGTCGAGGCTGATGCGAGGTTGGAGGCGACCGATCGCGTCCTTCAGATGAGTCGGCGCCGGAACGAACCCGGCGACGAGCAGGATGAGGCCGGCGGTGATCGTGGCACCCGCGAGCATGGCCAGCTGCAGCGCGGTCATCGCACACCACCCCCCTGCTTCACGGCAGCGTCAGCATTCGTGAACTGAGGGGTGACTGCGGTGCCGATGAAGCGGGGCAGGGGTTTGGCGGCGGAGATGCGGCCCATCCACACCAACGCGGCCAGGTACAGGGCCATGAACACGGTCAGCAGGACCTGACCCAGCGGGGTGCGGTAGGGCTCGACGTAGCTGCCGGCCAGGAACAGCCCCCCGAGGAGGAGCGCGGAGATGATGGTGATCATGCGGGCGGCGGTGCGGGCCTTCTGCTGCTCGGTTTCGACCTGGCGGCGGGCCTTGACGTCCTCGTCGATCGATTCCGCGAGGCCCTGCATCGCGGACGCGACACCGGGGCCGCGGCGTTCCGCGGCGAGGATCAGGGTGGCGGCGAACAGGTCCCCGGTCGCATCATCCAACTCGTCAGCAAACAGGCGCAGCGCGGTGGCGGTGGCGACGTTCGCGCGGACCCGTGCCGCGAGGCGGCCGATTTCGGGGGCCAGCGCGGCCGGGGCGGAGCGGGCGGCGTGCAGGATCGCCTGCTCCAGGCCGCGGCCGACGGTCAGGACGCCGCCGAGGGCGCGGGCGAAGTCCGCCAACGCGTTGAGCCGCTCGATGCGGTTCGTCGCCCGACCGGTGACCATCTTGTAGATCATCACCGAGGCGGCCGGTGCGATGACCAGGGCGACGAGCCACCCGGTCACCACCGCGATCAGGGCGCCGGCGGCCAGCCCGGCGAGAGCGACGACCCGGACCTTCGACAGCCGGCGGCGCAGCCGGAGCCGCGGCGCCTTCGCGGGGGTGACGGGGTGGGGGGTCAGCGCGTAGATCAGGCCGAGGATGCCGGCGACGATCAGCGCACCAGACAGTGCCGCCAGGACGGTCATGGGCGGGTCCCCCGTTCGGCGTTGAAGCCGGCCAGGTCGAACCCGAACCGCTCCAGGACCCGGAACCTGGGGGGCAGGATCTGCGCGGTGGCGCGGTGGCTGCCCGGCTCGGCGGCGAAGATCGTGGTGGTGGCATAGCCCTTGGCGTCCTCGCCCGGTTCGACGGCGATGATCTCGGACACCCAGCGCCGTTTCCGCCACGTCCCATCGGGCTGTTGGACGGATTCGACCTGGAGTTGGACGATCACATCGATGTCCTCGGCGATCACGTTGAGCGCGTACTCGCGGGTGATGTTGGCGCCCTCCTGCGTCGCACAGGTGACAAGCTTCCGGATCGCGCCCTCAGCGGTGCGGGCGTGGGTGGTGGACATGGAGCCGGACCCGGACTGCATGCATTTGAACATGGTCACGATCTCCGAGCCGCGGACCTCACCGACGATCGTGTAAGACAGGTTGGCCCTGAGGGAGTCTTCGAGGGCTTCGCGGACGGTGTACTCGCCGGCGCGGCGGCCGTTGAGGCCGATCTCCCCGGAGCCGGGGTTGGCCTGCCACTCGTGGACCACCTGATGATCCCCGGTGTCTTTGAGGTACAGCTCGTATTCGGTTTCGATGGTGCCGATCTGCACATGTGCCGGGAGCTCGTGGGCCAACGCGCGCAGCATCGTGGTCTTGCCCGTGCCCTGGTCCCCGGAGACCACCAGCGACATGCGGGCCTGCACCACCGCCGACAGAAACGACGCGGCGACGGATGAGAGGGAGCCGAGTGCGACGAGTTCGTGGAGGCCGGCGTCGATGAGGCGGTTGCGGCGGATGATCACCGTCGGCCGTGACGTCACCCACGCTGAGGCGAACAGGCGGGCGCGGTTCGGTAGCGCGAGGTGGAGTTTGGTCGCGGCCTCGGAGAACTCGCGCGGTTTGGGTTGGTGGGCGGCCATGAAGGTCAGGTACTCGATGAGCTGCTCATCGCTGGAGGCCACCGGCGCGGCGGGGACGAGTTCGCCGTCGCTGTTCTCGACCAGGACGTTGTCGAAGCCGGAGATGATGACGTTCTCCACCGCCTCGTCATCGAGATAGGGCTGGAGCCGGCCGAGGCGGAACACGGCGTCGAAGAGGGCTTGGGCGAGTTGGTCCTGGTGGTCGAGGGTCCAGGTGAGTTGGCCGCGGACGGTGGAGGCGCGGGACTCCTCCTCCAGGACCAGGGCGATGATCTCCCGCCCCACGTCCTCGCGCTCCGCGGGGTCGGGGTCGCGCTCCGACAGTTCCGCCGAGACGCGTTCGCGGAGCGTGTCGACCAGGTCCCAGTCGATCTCCCCCGCCAGGCGGCGCTGGACCCGGGGTGCCAGCGCCGGCCGCACCAGCTCCGGCGGCGTGGTGGGCTCGTGCTGTGGGGCTTGGCGGCGTGGTTCCTCGGTGAGCATGCGGAAGCTGCCGCGGGTACGGCCCGCCGGTGGTGTCGGTTGGGTGAACAGGGCCAGGGTGGCCGGGTCGATCTCGGCCGCGGCCTGTAGTGCGTCGCTCATGCGGAGGCCCCCGTCAAGGCGGTGATGGATGTGGTGTGGAGTTCCTCGCCGGCCTGGCGCAGCGCCTTGCGCAGCTTGAGGCCACGCTTCGGCTCGGGCTGGCCGTGGCTGAGGACGTTGGCCTCCTCCGGCGCCCACGGCAAGGTCACGCTGACGTCGCGTTTGATCACTGAGGCGACAGCGTGGGCGGTGTAGGGCCGGTTCGGGCCGATCAGCAGCCCGCGGACCGGGGCATCCGAAGGGATCTCCGCGGCTGAGACGGCCGCGACCGACGGCAGATCAGAACGCATGACCAGCAGGAGCTCGTCGGCGGCCCGGGCCAGGGGGGTGGCGAAGTGCGTGTGGCCGAGGCGGCCCAGATCGATCAGGACGTCGACGCCGAGCTGAGACAGCACCCGCAGTTGCGCGGCCAGCGCGGGCCACAGATCGCTGAGTCCGCCGGCCTGGGCGGCGCCGGCGGGCCCTGGGATCAGGGACGCGGTCTCCGACAGGCGCAGCGGCAACTCGCGGACGGCGGCCTCGAGGGCGCCCTGGCGGTGGGCGGACCAGAGTTCGACCAGGGTGCCGGGATGAGCCACGGTGCCGCGGTAGTAGCCGGCCAGGATCGCCGACCCGCCCACGGGGTCGGCGTCGACCAACAGCACCTGGTTCGGCCACTCCAACGCCAGACCCAGCGCGGTGGTGGTCACCCCAGGCGAACCCGCGGCAGAAGTCAACGCGTAGACAGCCATCAGGTGTCCCGGCTGTCGAGGACCAGGGCCGCGCGACCCAAAGCGGCAGCGGCAGCCGTCCGCGGTGCATCATCCTCCGCGACGTCCACCGACACCGAGACCTGGCCAGAAGCCTCGTCGCGGGCGGTAGCCACCACCACCGCAGGAATCACCACGTTGACCGTGCACTGCGCCGTCGAGGCGCCGTCAGGGGTGTCGATGGTGCCGGACTCCCCCGCCGCGCAGGCGTAGGCGGGTTCGGTGAGGATCACCCGGACCCGGTCCCCGACCTGCAACGGGACCGCCGGCTCCGCACCCGGCGGAAGAGACAACCCGACAACGGTGCGACCCGACGACGGGACCATGGCCTCGACGCCTGCGGTCGGGCCGACGAGGGATCCTGCTGCGACATCGTGGGCGGCGCGTTTCCCCAGCAAGGCGGGCAGCTCGTCGGCCTGGAGGTAGGCGAGTTGCTGGTTCGGGGCGATCGCGACGGTGGTGAACATCTCCGCGGTCATCACCTCACCCCGGGCCACGGGCACGCGGGCCGCGACCGCCTCGACGGTGGAGCCGGTCGACCAGAACACCAACGCACCCCCGGCCGCGCCGAGCAGGATCAGCAGTCCCGCTAACACCGCGAACAGCGGCCGACGCTGCGCACGGGCGGCCGGCGCCGCCACGATCGGCGGCCTCGCCGCGGTCTGGTCGTCTCCTGTTGGAGGCATCGTCATGGTCACACTCTCTATCAACCCGGGCACAGTGGTCCCATGGCGTAAACCTAACCCATACGTATTTCTATCACTAGTGACTTTTGGTCACTTCAAGGGAGGGTGGGGACTCCGTAGAGCTCCGCCAGCCGATCCGCGTGCTTCGCCCGCGGCCTGTGAGCCCCCGACTCCCACCGCCGCACCGTGCCAGCAGCAACCCCCAGCTCCGCAGCCACGTCGTCAGGAGTCAAACCACGCCGCAGTCTAAGAGAACGCAGGGTCACCGTCCCCGCCTCCTCCACGTCGATCCCAAGCAGTGAACACACCGCCGCCCAGGTCGCCGGATGAGGCGTCGAGCGACCGTGCTCCCACGCCGCGACCCGGGTGCCGTCAGCAACACCAACCCGCTGGGCCAGCTGCGCCTGGGTAAGGCCCGCGGCCAGCCGTGCCTCACGGAGCCGCTCTGCCACTGACATGCCCACAGGATAAGGGCCTGAATCACCGCGACACCCCCCGTGCACCCTGGGCGGGCCGACCGCCCCGATGCTCAGGTCTCACCGCCACCGACTCCCCCGCCGGGCCCTCCCCTGACTGCAGCACCTGCGCCAGGAGCCGCAACGTCACCGGACCCGGCGCCGCCGACGTCGGCGAGGGCTGATACTCCTGCCCGGCGAGGTAGCGGGCGGCAAGAAGCCTGGTCCCCTCGCGGGCATCACGGTGGGCGGTGGACACCGACGATCCCGTCTCCTCCCCCACCACAGCCAGCGTCTTGGGCTCACCAGCCAGTCCCAGACGACCCGCCATCACCTCACGCAGCCGACCCGGCAACCCCTCAACCAGCTGCGCCACACGCTCACGCTCCTGCCCGAGCAGCACCACATCTTCGGGTGGAACACTGACTGGACCCACGACGCGGTCCAACCCGCTGGCGAAGTCCCCGATCCGGTCACTGACCACCTCCCGGCTCTGTGCCCGACGGCGGTTGCTGTCCCAGAACGCGTAGCCGGCGTGCTGGAACGCGAACGACCCCCACGGCGCGCGATGAGGGTCCCACGTGTCCACGATCTCCGCCATCCGCAGCGACGCCTCCGCCACGTACTCGTCACGCGCATGGACCTGATCAGGTGGGATCTTCCTGCTCCAATGCTTGGCCGCCGCCACACCCGAGGCCACGATCGCCGCCCGCGCCAACCGACCCCGGTCCACCAGGGCATCCAGCTCTCTGGGCGTCGCGCCTGCCACCAAGGCCTGGGCCTCCGCGACGCCCGACCTGGCCGCCGCCGCGATCACCCCAGCGTCGCGTTGCCCCGCGAGCTCGACCAGAGCCGCGCGATCCTCGATCCTCGGCCTCTCCGGGTCCGGCGACGCACTCCTCGGCTCTCTCACCTGCTGCGTCGGACTCGTGTCCGCAGTGAACTTCACCGCCGGGCCCACGCTCGGCCCCACCGGCGCTCTCACCGTGGGCTCCGGCTCACTGAGCCGACGAGGCTGGACGACGGCAGCCAGATCACTGCGCTGCTCCAACGTCACAGCACCAGCCACCAGGCCAGACTCCACCCGCATATCAGCAGGCGTCACCGCCAACGCGGCCGCCAGATTCCCACCAAAACCCGTGACCAGGAGACCGTGAATCACGTCTACACCCCTCGACCCCCTGGCCGCGCTTTGGAGCTCCATAGCGGCGGCATCCAACCGTCCAACCCCGGTCTGACGCGGCAGCATCCGCAGCCACGCATCATGGGCATCAATCCAGGCGTTCCGACTATCCACCATGGCAGTCAGCAGCCGTTCATGGCCGACTCCATCGGCGACCTCCAGACCATTCATCAGCTCCACGGCTGAGGCCAGCAGCAACTGCTGCACCCTTGCCGCAGCCAGCGCTTCCTCCGGTGCCATCGCCGCGGAAGATCCAGCCACCGCTTGTGACCATCGCCGAAGCGCATCCTCAAGACTCCCGGGGGGAGGCGGGGACCCAAGCAGACTGCGCTCGATGCCAGCCAACAGCAATCGGTTCGCTGGGTCGGCCTCCCGTGACGCTGCACGCGTCACGTACAGAGCCACCAGGCGCAGCTCCTGCCGTTCTGCCTTGGTCAACGGTTCGTCGAGCCTCTGGCTCAGGCCCATCGCCGTCACCATCCGCGCACCCTCGCCCACCGACCCTGTGGCCAACAGTGGGACAAGAGCAGACGCTTGACGCATCGCTGGATCGGACCCATGAAGGATCTGATCGCATCGGCGCACCACCATGGCCCACACACCCAAGGGCAGTGCGCCGTCGTTCAGTACTCCTGCCGCCACACGGGTGGCGGTCTGGAACCTGGCCACGTCAGGCCTTGCTCAGCTCGTAGTTGACATCCGAGAGCAGTAACACCAGCTGCAGCGCCTCGACAGTGAGTTGAGCAGGGTCCCACGCGGCCGAGAGGCGGGCGGCCCTGCCGATGCACTCCCCCACCGTGGACTCGACGTTGACTGGCACCGGCTCCGCGCCGACCGCCAGCGCCACCGCCATCGCCCGGGAGGCGACGATGTCGAGACCAGTCAGTCCCGAAACTCCCTCGTCATGAACCATGAGGTTGCACGCCTCGTCGACCAACACGAACACCTCGTACGATCCATCAATCATCGCTTCGCCCCTTTTCGCTTCGTCTGCGGTGCTGACCACCTTGATCGGGAACGGCAGACCACTCTTCCCGTTGTCCACAGGCCCCTGTCTGCGAGCCTTCACACATATGAACCCCGGACTATGCGAGCGCTGGCGTAATCGACTTTGAGCTGTGTGGGGATAGACGAGCGGACGCGATTAGTACTTTTAGTACTAACCAGCAGCGCAGAGCGGAGTCGAAGGCACTCCCCCTGGAGATTCGCGCGACGCGGGTGAGATGGCTCGTAGCTGAAGCGGATGGGCCAGCGTTACTGGACCGTACGTCCCCGTGGCAGTTCCTCGCCCGGTGGCATGCTCGGCCAAGGCTCGCCGTTGTTGTAGGTGCGCTCAAGCTGTGCCAGTCCGTCCATGAGGAGCTTCGCTGCCATGGCGGAGAACCCGTCGACACCCTCGGCACGCAGCTCGTTGGGAATGAACCTCGCCGCACCGCGCAAACGGGCGGCATCGTTGACGTCGATGTAGAACCCGACCTTGACCTTGCTGGCAGGCTTCTTCGCAGGCTTGGCTGTGGTCCGTGCCATGGCGTTGGCCTCAGGCACTCTCGTCGCGGGCTCGGTGAAGCTGGATACGGATGGAGCCTGTTGCTCTTCAACCTCTGCGACTGGGCCCGACTGGACCACGGGCGTGGTCACAGCCTCGCCGGCGGGCCGGTTCTTCCTGATCAAGCGCGAATTGACCGGTGGTTGATGTGGCGGCCTGGGTGGAAGCCCTGTCAGTTGGCGCCTCGTCTCCCCCGTCATCGGAGCCCCTCTCCCGCAACAGCAACAACTTGGCTCGCTTCACTCTCTGTGATTCGCTGCACCACTTCCTCACCAAGCAACTGGAAATCTTCCGCCAAACCGACCGCGCTGCGGGAGCGTGGGCCATCCTGCTGCAACGCGTGGTCCCGGCGAATCTCCCACCACTTCGGGGCAGAGAGAACAGCCTCTTCCAGCTCGAACGCGAGGAGTCCCCGTTCTCGACTCTCCTGGGCTGCAGCCTCGGCATGCCGGATCGCAGTCTTGAAGATCGGCGCACCGTCTCCCAGGTCGCTCCTGATTCCCTCACGCGCCGTCTCCGAGACTCTCTTCGCCGACCTGTTGACCCCAAACAGCACGACACCCAGCAGGTCGAGATCCGGGTTCAGCCCCACGACAGCGTCGAGACGGCGGGCCACGTCACGCAGTCCCTTTCGGGATGACGCATCAGTCTTGACCGGTATCAGTGCCCAACGGGCCGCCGCCAGCGCCGCCTGTTGCAGGGTCTCCTGCCCCGGTGGACAGTCAATGAAGATCAGGTCGTAGTCCTCAGCCAACGGCGTTAAGGCCACCGCAAGAGCAAGCTTCGCCGCGGTGGGATCCTTCTGCGCTTTCATAGTCAGACCGGCCGCCGCCATGTCGAGGTGGGGTCCCCCGATGAGGACATCGAGGTTCTCCCGGATCCCTTTGACTGGGTGGGCGACACCTGAGAACGTGAGCGCTTGTGCCAGCGCCAGCCCGTCATCGTTGATGTCGCTGCTCGTGTAACCGAGTTCTTCGGCCAGGTTGCCCTGGGGGTCCATGTCGACCAGCAGCACTCGGTATCCGCTGACTGCGAGCATCCCGCCAAGGTTCGCTGTGACAGTCGTCTTCCCGACTCCCCCTTTGCCGTTGACGACCGCGACAACACGTTCGAGTCCAACGCCCACCGGGTTCTCCCTCACGACTAGTTCTAATGGTTCTAATAGTTCCATTGGTTCTTCACGGTAGCCTAAGGGCATCAGCGTCCTCGCACGCGGCGCCGCGCCGGCGTGTCATCCAAGTACTATTAGTTCTTATAGTTCTATTAGTACCGCCCGAACTTGGGCGTCGCTCTCAATCCGACCGAACGCTCAAGCACGCTGCCCCGGCGCGCGAGCCTGCTCGCGGTGAGTACATCTACCCCTATTAGTTCTATCCCTATTTCTTCTATTAGCCCTAATAGCACCATTAGAACTATTCAACGGATCGTTCGACGAGCCACGTCACTGCTGCTCCAGCGTTCTTGGTGCTGCCGCGCGGTGCTTCGCACCGCTTGCCTTCGAGGCTGTGGCCGAGTTCGGCTCGTCGGCGGAGGGGTGGGTGGGGGAGTGGGGTGCATGGGTGTGGTTGGTGGTCAGGCTGCGAGGAGCAGCTGGAGGCGTGCTTGTCTGAAGGTGGCGCGGCCGTCGGGTCGTCGTGGGTGTTTGCCCCATTGGCTCCAGGGGCCTTTGTCGCCGAGGGCGGGTTGGTGGCGGTGTCGTTCTCTGGTGCGTTGGAGTTCGACGATCCACCAGCGCCACATGGCTTGTTCGATGCTGTATGTGGTTTCGCGTCTGGCGAGGGTTCCGTGGACGCCTCGGGCTTGGGCGAGGGCGTCGAGGTGGGCGGGGGTGTGGGGGTGGAGGAGGCCGGCGTCTGCGAGGTCCTGGAGCGCGTCGGCTTGGGGTGGGGGAGTGTCGTGCCGGCGCGCGTAGGTGTTTCCTACTTCGACGCCGAGTCCGCGTCGGGTGAACAGGTCGTGTCGGGCCACCTCTTGGCGGGCGGTGAGGGTGGTGCGGAGGCGGTCGCGGGTGGTGCCTGTGGCCGGGGGTGGGGTGCGCGGTGGGACCGCTTGTGACCGAAGAGACTCCAGGGTGCTGTGGATATCTCGTTTGGGGTCGATGGTCCAGGTGGCGGCGTGGGTGCCGGCTGCGGGGATGACGAGTTGGATCCAGCCGTCTGCTTGGAGGCGGTGGAGCGCCAGGCGGGTGTTTTCTCGGGAGATGCCGGTGCGGAGGGCGAGGTGGCGGATGGAGGCGTCGACGTCGGGGGTGACGGCGTCGAGTGCGATCAGGTGGAGGGCGTCGAGGATGCGGCGGTCTGTGGCGCCGTGGGGGCCGCTCCAGCGGGTGGGGGAGGCGTCGGCGCGCTGCTGCCTGCCCTCCACGTCGAGGGCGAGCTGTTCGGCGCGGGCGAGGAACGTGTGGTCGGAGCCGTGCCGGTCGCCGGTGGTGGCCACGACCGCCACAGCGCGGCGCCACTGCCGGGTCAGGGTCGCGATCGGGGAGTGGGGGCCGGCGGTGGGTCGGGCGGTGCGGTGGCCGGTGTGGGGGTCACGCAGGGTGCGGATGTGTTCCAGGCCGGGGGAGTGCAGCAGACCGATCACGTCGTCGAAGCGTCGGCGGGAGCGGGCCATGGACAGCAGGATCGTGAACAGGTGGGAGGAGGCGTCGACGGGGTACTGCCCGACCGCGGCCGACACCGCCGCGGGCAGGGGGCGGAGGGCGCCGGGGAGGTAGGGGTGGCCGTGGGAGTCGCGGGGGAGTCCGGCCACGATGTCGTCGTCGAGGCGAGTCAACGCTGGTAGGGCGGCGACGTCTTCGGCGACCAGGTCCGCAAGCCGGTGGAGGTCGTCTGCGGTGGTGGTGGCGCGGGTCAGGGCCTGCGGGTCGCCGGCCACGATCCGGGAGGTGCCGCCGGAGGCGTGGGGGGCGCCGGGGGGGCGGACGCAGCCGGTGACCAGGTTCCCCAGCGGGGCCCGGTCCAGGGTCGGGCAGGCGACCTTCACCCGATCGGTGACCGCATGCACCACCGAAGCCGGCACCCCGTCATACAGGGCCACCCAGATGTGCCAGCCCTGCCCGATGCCGCCCGAGGCGCACACCAGGTACTCGATGCCCACCTGATCCAGCCAGCCGGTGATCCTGTCCCTGTCCGCGACGGCCTGCCGGGCGGCGGCCTCGGTTTTGCCGTCGAGGTCGAAGGCGACCAGATGGAACAAGCCGGCGGTGTCGGTGAGGTGCACTGCCCATGGGGCCTCTGGCGCTGGCCCGTCGATCGAGGCGCGGCCGATGTACTGCGAGGAGAACCCGCCGCTGGCGTCGGGCAGCTGGACCCGGAGAGAGTCGCGGGGAGAGATCGCCACCGCGAGGTCCCACGCCGCGACACGCGACACGCCGACCCCACGGGGGTAGGCAGAAACGACTTCACTGTCTATACTCAACGACAAGACCTCCTCTCGGGTCCGGCCTAACGATTTGGTTTCGAGGGAAAGTCCTCCGGCAAGAGTTGGTAGCTCGAGCCTCACAACTTGATGACTTGTACGAGCCCCGCGCCAACGGGGCTCGTTGTCATTTCAGGGGGTTTACCCGGTCATGGGCAGGGTCTCCTCCATGCGGTGGGGGTACTCCTCGGCCGGCCACCACACGGGCACGCCGTTGGCGTCGAGGGGCACGTTCTCGATGAGTCGCTGAACGAACAGCGACCGAGATGCGCCTGAAGCCGCCGCCAGCGCCGACAGGCGCTCGTTCACGACGGTCTCGATGGTCACACCAAACTGGATCGGGTTCACCATGGACTTCCGGGGGCGACGAGGAGCACTCATGCGAATCACACTAGTGTGATTCGCTTAAGGTTAACGGCTGTTTCGCGCGTGTCGCGGCGCGAACTTTCGTCTACCACAGCGGGAGTTGGACGCCGTGGCGGTGGGGGAGTGAGGCCAGGTGCCGCTCCGCGACCCCGGTGTCGAGGAGCAGCAGGTTGCGCATCACCAGGCTTCGATCGAACGAGGACTCCGGGCCGATGTAGTTGCCCGCCGACACCGCACCCCGCGCGATCCAGTCGATCTGGTTCCGCGTCCTCGTCGACGCGACCACATGACCGGCACCGACACGCTGACACAGCGGGTTGTCGCACTCGTGCGCCACCACCTCCACGCCAGCCAGGGCGTCGAAGCCCTCCGCCAACGCGAACGCGAACCGGTGTGCCACGACCGCGCGGCGAGGACCCAGCCAGAACCGGCCGTGGCCAGCGTTGCGGCTGATCGCCCCCGCCCACCACAGACAGTCACTGCCCGGCAGCACCCGCAGCTTGGCCCGGAACCTGCCAACCAGCACCTCCGAAGCCAGATCCTCCGCCGTCAACGACACAACCCCACCCCTCCGCTAGATGCCCGGCGCCGACGGCGCCGGATCGGGGGAGGGCGCAGGATCGTGGTGGTGTTGCTGCAAGCGTCGGAGCCGGTTGGCCTCACGGACCTCCAACCCACACATTGCGGCGGCCTCCGGAACTGACAGATCCTGGGTGAGGGCGTGCAGGGCCTGGCCGATCCGGCGCTCGGTGTCCTCCACGACCTGCTGCCGCTCCACCGCGGCCGCCGTCGCCATCAACGCGTGTTCCCGGATCCGGGCCTCGCGCGCCGACGCCTCCGCGCGGCGCCTCACCAGCTGCTCCTGCACCAGCCGGCGCGCTTCCAGACGTGGATTCTGTGCCATCACTCGATACCTTCCTCGTCGCGGGCCTTCCCTCAAGCCCCATCACGTAAGAAGAACCCGCACCCAACACCATCACGGCGGAACGACACTTCCATCCTTCTCATACCGTCGGCGACGACCACGCGTTCGGTCTGTCGGTGGCATTAGGGAGTGCCGCTGTCGATCGCACACGTCGAAGGCGCTTGGCGGTCGCCAGAGTTGAAAGCTGATCTGACCGGGTCGGCATGAGCTGGCGGCGCAAAGCCTGGGGAGACGGTGTCACTTGCCGCGGGCATCGCAATGGGGCGGTGCCCATGGCAGCCGCCCCATTGAGAGCCCGGGTTGGGGCGTCGATCCGCTTTGGCTCAGGCCTTGCCGAGGATGCGGTTGAGGTTGGTGCCGCACACGGGGCACACGCCCTTGGCCATTTTGGTTCCCTTGGCGTTGACCACGACCTCGCCCTTCGCGTCGCGCTTCTCCTTGCACTTCACGCAGTAGAAGGAGCCTTCCCAGATCTCCGCAGTCATGTTTTCCTCCTTGTTGGGGTTGGTTGCGATTCAGCAGCCTCCTTCACTCTAGGCGCTCGGAGCGCTCACAAGGAGTCATCACGTCCCGAGGTAGTGAGCCCAGGCTGCTCGATCCGTCCTTCCCCCGGGGGCGACCACCACCCACCGAGGACCACCTTCGGTGGGCACCGAAGACATCACTCGTGGCCCAGACATCAACTGATGGTTGCATCGCTGATCGCTGCCGCGATGCGATCAACCACCGTGTGCGGTGGCTCGTGCTCCCAGAACCGAAGCACCGTCCAGCCTGCCGCGCGCAGGATGACATCTGTCTCACGATCCCGGCGCTGGTTCCCCTCGATCTTCGACAACCAGTAGTCAGCGTTCGCGCCGGGCGATACGAAGTGCTGGGGGCATGCATGCCAGAAGCATCCATCGACGAACACGGCGATCTTCCAGCGGGTGAACACGACATCAGCAGATCTACGCACAGACGGAACAGGTCGCATGTGCACGCGGTAACGGAAGCCTCGAGCATGCAAGAGGGTCCGCACCGCAAGTTCTGGCGCGGTGTCCTTCGATCGGTTCGCGACCATCACCCGCCGAGCGTGTTCACTGGACGCCCACGATTCCGCCACACCCAGATCGTATGCCCGTCGACGCCCAAGGGATCGGTACGCTGGGCGCATGGGAACTCTCACGCCGATCGACGCTGCTCGCCCGAAGGTGTTGGAGTTCTTCGCAGGAATAGGCTTGGCCAGGATGGGCCTGGAGTCAGCGGGATTCCGTGTGGCGTGGGCTAACGACTACGAGCCGGACAAAAAGGTGATGTACGACGCTCAGTTCGGTTCGGTGGGACACTCCTTCGCTCTCGGTGACATCGGCGAGGTAGACGCCTCGACCCTTCCGCGTGACGCCGCAGTTGCGTGGGCCTCGTCCCCCTGCACTGACCTCTCACTGGCCGGAGGCCGTGCTGGCCTGGCTGGAGCGCAGTCGGGAACGTTCTGGCACTTCATTCGCATCCTCCGAGAGCTAGGAGAATCACGGCCCCAGGTAGTGGTACTTGAGAACGTAACTGGCTTAGCCACGTCACATGGAGGCGACGATCTCTCTGCCGCGATTCGCGCGTTCAATGACCTCGGATACTCGGTCGATGTGCTCGCGATGGACGCTCGTCGTTTCGTTCCGCAGTCCCGCCCACGCCTGTTCCTCGTAGGCGCGGCCAACCCCCCAGAGGACGTCGCGGAACCGAACTCCGAGCTCCGCCCTGATTGGCTCCAGTGGGTCTACGGTGACAAGAGTCTCCGAACCCACCGTGCGGCGCTGCCCGCGCCACCTGCCCCCAAACTAAGCGGGCTTGGGGAGATGGTCGAAGAGATGGCGTTGAACGACGAACGTTGGTGGGATCGTGACCGCACCGAGGCATTCATTGCATCACTGTCGCCGCTGCAGCGAGAGCGAGTTGATGCCCTACGCCGCGACCCGCGCGTGAAGTACCGGACGGCATACCGCCGGACGCGTGGCGGTGTCGCAGTCTGGGAGGTTCGAGCCGACGACATCTCAGGTTGCCTCCGAACCGCGCGTGGTGGATCCTCGAAACAAGCCCTGGTTCGCCTCGGGAACAAGCGGCTCCAGGTCCGCTGGATGACCCCACGCGAGTATGCACGTCTAATGGGCGCGGGGGACTACGACTTGAGTGCGACGCGCACGAACCAGGCTCTGTTCGGCTTCGGCGACGCCGTGGCTGTGCCCGCGGTTTCGTGGCTCGCAGAGCATTACCTGATGCCTGCGGTGAGGGGGATGTCGAAGCCTGTCAGCGCACCGCGACAGGAGACGCGTGTCAAGTAAGAGCACATCTAGTTCAGCGCCCAGGCCCAAGAAACCTCCGAAGAGCAAGCTCCCCGCTACCGACGTTCAAGAGTTCCGTCGTCTGCTCAAGGAATTCTTGAGCGTCAGGGATGACGAGGGTCGGAAGTGGGCCGACGCCAAGTGGGGCGTCTACGCCTTCTACGACTACGACGGCGAGCCCATCTACGTCGGGCAGACTAACGAGCAGCTACGGGTTCGGCTCGGACGGCACCTCACCAACCAGCGAACCGATGCGGCAGCAATGCGCATCCTGGACCTGTTCGAGGTCGCTGCAGTCGAAATCTGGCCGCTCTGGGACTTCGAGTCGATCAACCTCCGCGAGAAGAAGGCTGAGGCCTACATCGGAGCGAAGAGACACCTGGATGCCGCCGAGTACACGGCCTACCTGAACGCGATTGAGAACTCTCGGTTCAAAGCGATCCTCAACGAAAAGATCCCACCCGTCTCCGACCGTATCGAGCTTCCGCCGTCGCTCCGGCGTGATCTCATCACCCCTGCTATCCGTGAAGACCGGAGTCATCCCGACATCCGCATTGCTCGTCGTGCTGAGACCATCTCCCGACTCGCCGCCGTCGCACGAGAGCGCGGAGAGGTGTCGGAGGGGCTGCGTCGTGTGCTCGTGATCCAAGCTGTACGCCTCGCTTACATCTCGGCGGTGCGGCTTGCCTATTCGGAAGGCCGGGCAGAGCCTTCCCCAGACGCCATCAATGTGACGGCCCTGGTTGGCAATGTCTTGTGGGAATACTCGGACCCGAGCGGACATGAAGAGGATCCCAACGACGCGTCGCTCGACGGTGACGCCGACGCAGAGGACCCTGACGCGGCAGACTAGCTAGCCGTCCGCGCGGCGAGCCCGTATCCGGCGCTTCGTCTCGACGGAACGCGCGTTGTGAGCGGAACGACAGACGTCACAACGACATCCGGTGTCGTACGCAACGCTCGACCCATGATTGCCGATGACCCGGCCAGCTTCCCGCTGACGCTTGATGTAGGCCGCGTGCGCCGCCGCATGAGCAGCCCGGCATCGTTCGCAACGACAACCGAGGTTCCCGTAGCCGTTAACCGTGCCGTGACGCTGGTCGTCATCTGCAAGCGGTACCCCTCGTCTCGACACAGCGATAGGTTACGCGGCCATGTCGACTGGGTGCCAAGACCGTGACAGTTGTTGCTGTCATCCGCTGGACACCAAGCGGCTTCCATGATTCTCCACCCCACCGCCGCCATGTACCCCAATCTGGAGTTCTACACACCTCTTGCACCATCGGGGGAAGGGCCCGGGTTGTTGCATCTGATGCAACATCAAGCGTGGCTGGCCCGGGCAGATGATCGACTGGGGGTACGTTCGCGTTCGCGGGTCTACGCGTCATGGTCCGGAGGTTTGTCGCCTCTTCCGTAGCCGGGCCACAGACCATGCAACCAGCTCAGCTACGCCGCCGATGACCGCGTCGTAGACGATGCCTTTGAGCAGGTGTTCCCAGAGGTAGGCCCAGGCTTGAGCGTCTGACTCGATGCAGTCTCGCCCCCATAGAGTGCAGTTCAGCGCCTGCTGGGCGGCTATCTGCGAGCCCACGATTCCGGAGCCGATCAGGGCGACCCATCCCAGGCCTTCGGCGCCCTTGCTGAGGTATTCGCGGGTGCCGCTCTCGCGCAGGAACGCTCCGACGAGGATGGAGATCCATGCCAGGACCTGGACGACCTGCGCTACGGCTGCGAGCAGCTGGTAGTCGGCGCCAAGCTCGGGATTCATGCGACGAGTCTGCTCCTCGGCGGCCGCCCCTCGCCTGATTCCCGGGCTTCGGTCCCATGAGATTCAGCGAAGTCGGTTCACGCTGTGGCCGGGTCGGGTTCGGGTTGGTAGGGGGTGTGACGGCGTCTTTGCACAAGCTGACTGCCGGGTCGGGGTATGACTACCTGACCCGGCAGGTTGCTGCGCAGGATTCGACGGAGAAGGGGCACGCGTCGCTGACGAGCTACTACACGGAGAAGGGTGAGGTGCCGGGTCGGTGGGTCGGCACCGGCCTGGAAGCCTTGGAGATGCAGCCGGGTAGTGCGGTGTCGGAGGGGCAGATGCGTGCCTTGTTCGGGGCGGGTTTCCATCCGGATATGGAGGCCCGGCTGGCTGCTCTCCCGGCCGGCGCGACGCCGGCGCAGGTCCGGAAGGCGGCCCGCCTGGGGTCGCCGTTCCAGGTGCGGACGGCGGCCACGGTGTTCCAGCAGGAGGTCGCGGTCCGGTGCAGTCAGTGGGCTGCGGCTAACGGTTTGGGCAGTGATGGGACGGTGCCGGTGGATGTGCGGGCTGGTATCCGCAACGAGCTCGCCACTGCTGGCTTCCAGCAGAGGATGGGGAGGGCGCCGAGCGGGGTGGAGTTGTCGTCGGAGGTGGCGACGTTGACGAGGAACCCGACGATTGCGTGCGCGGGCTATGACGTGACGTTCACACCGGTGAAGTCGGTGTCGGCGTTGTGGGCGGTGGCGCCGCAGGCTATTTCGGTGCTGATTGAGGAGGCTCACAATGCGGCGGTCGCGGACGCGCTGCGGTATCTGGAGGAGCGGGTCCTGTTCTCGAGGCGTGGTCATGGTGGGGTGCGGCAGGTCGAGGTCACTGGCCTGGTCGCGGCCGCGTTCACGCATCGGGATTCGCGGGCGGGGGATCCGAATCTCCACACCCATGTCGCGATCGCGAACAAGGTCCAGACCTTGGATGGGGCGTGGTTGGCGGTCGACGGCCGCCCGTTGCATGCGGGGATGGTGAGCATCTCGGAGGTATACAACACGGCTCTGGAGGCCCATCTGGTGGCCCGGCTCGGGGTCCGGTTCGCGGCTGAGACGGCGCGTGATCCGGGTAAGCGGGTGGTGCGGGAGATCGTGGGTGTGCCGGCCCGGTTGCGGGAGGCGTGGTCGAGCCGGCGGGCGGCGATCGAGGCCCGCCAGGCGGAGTTGGCAGTCGACTTCCAGCACGCGCATGGCCGGCCGCCGACACCGGCCGAGGCGATCGCGTTGGCGCAGCAGGCCACCCTGGAGACCAGGCAGGCCAAGCACGAACCCCGCTCCCTGGCCGAGCAGCGCACCACCTGGGCGACCCAAGCCCGTGCCGTCCTCGGCGGCGACGGGGTGGCCCGGATGCTCACCGACGTGACCGCCGCCGGCCGCCAGTCGGGGCCTCCGGTCACGACCGAATGGGTCGACTCTGTGGCCGACGAGATGGTGACCCGGATGGGTCTGTCGCGGGCGTCGTGGACGGTCTGGCACCTGCAAGCCGAAGCCTCACGCCGTGCCCGGGAACGCGCCACGGACCCGCGGCAGGCGGAGGAGTTGACCGCCGCGCTGCTCGCGGCCGCGACCGCCAGGTGTCTGCCGGTGGCCGGCTGGACCGATCCGGTCAGTGATCCGCAGCTGCTGCGGCGCAGTGATGGGGAGAGTGTCTACAGCACCGTCGGGGGTCGCCGGTTCACCTCCACCGCCGTCATCGAAGCGGAGGAGACGATCACTGCGGCCGCCGGGTTGACGGATGGCCGGCGGGTCGAGGAGGTCGACGTCACGGTGGCGCTGCTGGCCTCCACCGCCGGCGGAGTGACGTTGAATGCGGGGCAGATCCAGCTGGTGCGACGCATGGCCACCAGCGGCCGGCGCGTGCAGGTGGGGTTGGCAGCGGCCGGGTCAGGCAAGACCACAGCCCTAGCCGTGTTGGCCGGCGCGTGGCGGGAAAGCGGCGGCACCGTGCTAGGCCTGGCCCCCTCCGCAGTCGCGGCCGGGGTACTGGGGGAGCAAGTCGGAGCCTCGGCGACGCTGGCGAAGATCGCCCACGACCTCCACCACAACCCGGCGGCCGTGGAGGAGTTGATCGGTGCGGAGACGTTGTTGATCGTCGACGAGGCCGGCATGGCCGATACCCCCACCCTGGCAGTAGTGGTCGAGTTCGCGATGGGGCGGGGGGCGTCGGTGCGGCTGATCGGTGATGATCAGCAGCTCGCCGCGGTCGGCGCCGGCGGCGTGCTGCGCGACATCACCGAGACCCACGGCGCGGTACAGCTGACCGAGGTGATGCGCTTCGCCGACCCCGCCGAAGCAGCAGCCTCCCTGGCGCTGCGGGAGGGCCAGCTCGAGGCGCTGGGCTTCTACCTCGACCAGGGACGCATCCATGCCGGCTCCGAGGAAACCGCGCTGCGTGACGCCCTGGCCGGATGGCTCCACGACCGTGGAGCAGGGCTCGACAGCGTGATGCTGGCCGGCACCCGAGAAAGCGTCGCCCAACTCAACCGGTGGGCCCGCGACCACCGCCTCACCACCACCCCCGACGACACGCCGGCGGCGGTGGTGGTGGGGTTGTCGGATGGGAACGTGGCATCGGTGGGGGATGTGATCGTGACCCGGATGAACGACCGCCGGATCCCGATCAGCGCGACGGATTGGGTGAAGAACGGCGACCGGTGGACCGTCACCGGCGTCGACCCGGCCGGCGCACTCCGAGCAGTCCACCGCAGCACCGGGCTGCGGGTCGTGCTGCCGCCGACGTATGTGGCCGAGCATGTGGAGTTGGGGTACGCGGTGACGGTGCACTGCGCTCAGGGGGTCACGGTCGACACCACCCACACGGTGCTGACCGGGACGGAGGCCAGGCAGCAGTTGTATGTGGCGATGAGCCGTGGCCGCGAATCGAACCAGGCGTATGTGCAGGTCGTCGACGGGGGAGAGGAGAATGCCCCGATCCATCCCGCGACGCTGCGGCCGGTCACCGCCGGCGACGTCCTGGAGCAGGTCCTGGCCAGGGACGGATCCTCACGCTCGGTGACCACCGAAGCCCGCCACGCGACCGATCCGTACACGAGGCTGGGGTTCGCGGCCGCCCGCTACACCGACGTCGTCACGGTGGCCATCGAACAGCTCTATGCCGACTTGGTCGTCGAGTTGGATGAGCAGGCCGACCAGGTGGTGGAGCAGTTGACGTCCTGCCCGGCGTGGCCCACGCTGCGGTCCCATCTCCTGCACGCGGCCGCCGACCAGGCCTCTACGCCGCTGGAAGTTCTGCGGGCGGCGGTCGATGCCCGTGAGCTGGGGACGGCTGCGGATCCGGCGGCGGTGCTGACCTGGCGACTCCCGAACCCTGCCGGTGTGGGGCCGTTGTCGTGGCTCCCCGCGATCCCCGCCACCCTCGCCGCGCATCCGCAGTGGGGACCGTATCTGGCGGCGCGCCAGGGCTTGGTGGAGGACTTCGCGGTCGAGGTGCGTGACGCTGCGGCGGGGGTGTCGCGGCCGGTGTGGGCGCTGCCCGGGCAGACGTTGACCTCTGCTGTGGTGGGGGAGGTGGAGGTGTGGCGGGCGGCGTGGCAGGTCGACCGCGCAGACCGGCGCCCCACCGGCCCTACCCAGCTCGGCGCCGCAGCTCACCGCTGGCAGCAGCGTCTCCTGGACCGGTTGCGGCCTGCTCATCCGGTGGGGGTGTGGACCGATCTGCTGCGCGACGTCCGCCACGATCTGCCCCGCGACCCCTACGCCACCGTCCTGGCGCACCGCCTCGCCGCCCTCCATCAGGCCGGGGTGCCCGTGACCGAGCACCTCGCCGCAGCCGTCGCCGACGGCCCGCTGCCCGCGGAACAACCCGCGGCCGCACTGTGGTGGCGACTGGCCCGCCACCTCGCCGCCGCCGGCGTCGACGGCCCCACCCTCCCCGCCTGGGAATCGGATCTGGTTGATCGGCTCGGGTATGAGGCGGCAGCCGAGCTGGAGGCCAGCCCCTGGTGGCCCCACCTGGCCGCCGCGATCACCCACGCCACCGACCACGGACACCACCTCGAGCACCTGATCACCCCGACGGTGGATGTGTCCGGGTTCGATGATGCGTGTCAGGCGATGCTGTGGCGCACACACCACCTCACTACCCTCCCCCCGGACGAGCAGGGGGAGCCGCCGCATCCCGACGAGGTGCCGCCGGAGGGGATCGAGGACATCGACTGGTCCACCCGCACCGCCGACCTCGCCAAGGCGGCGAGTTTGCGGGAGCGTACCGATCCGGACTTCACCGAGGTCGAGCTGCGGCAGGGGTTCGCGGCCGCCGACCGCTGGGCCGAGACCCCCCACACCCCGCAGCGCCTCGCCCAGGTCACCGAGGCGGCGGCCGGGTTCTTCGAAGCCCAGCTGCCCGGCTCATGGAGCCACACCTACTTCACGGAGCGGTTCGGTCAGGATCTCGCCGGCGACCCACGGTTCCGGATCGGGCACGCCCCCGCGGGCTGGACGACGCTGGTCAGTGCGCTGCGGAAGCAAGGATTCGACACAGACGAGCTGCTCGCCGCGGGGGTGGCCACCACCACGAAGCAGGGCACCGTGGTCGACCGATTCCGCGACCGCGCCATCCTCCCCATCACCCATGAAGGCGTCATCGTCGGCTTCGTCGGCCGCCGGCACCCCGACGCCGGCGACGACCACGGCCCCAAGTACTTGAACAGCCCCGCCGGCGCCCTGTTCGCGAAACGCGACGTCCTCTACGGCCACCACCTCCTCACCCCGGAGGCTGTGCCGGTGATTGTGGAGGGGCCGATGGACGCGATCGCGGTCACCCTCGCCGGCCACGGGGCCTTCATCGGCGTCGCACCGCTTGGAACCGCGCTGACCCGGGAACAGACGCTCCTGCTGCGCGACGGACCCACCCCGCTGATCGCCACCGACGCCGACAACGCCGGCCACATCGCAGCCGAGAACACCTTCTGGCTCCTCGCCCAGCACCGCCTCGACCCACGCCGCCTGCTCCTCCCAGCCGGCGGAGACCCAGCACAGCTACTCCAACAGCACGGCCCCGACGCCCTCCACCACGCGCTGGCCGAGGCCACCACGGCGCAGGGGGACCTGATGATCCGTGACCGGGTCACGTTCCTCACCCCCGCCGACGCCGGCCGGCAGGTCGCCGAGATCCTCGCCGCCCGCCCCCCAGCCACCTGGCAACAGCACCAGGCGATGGTGCCGGAGGAGCAGACCCGACACCTGGTGACGCGGATCAACGCCTGGACCACCACCCCGGCCGCGGCCGCCGACCACGCACGCGAACAGACCCGGCAGACACGCCGCCGCCTCGACCAGACCCCAGCCGACCGCTGGCAACGCTGGGCCGACCTGACCGGCCTGGCTGGGGTGGAGGAGTGGCCGCAGCTCGCCGCCCGGCTCGACGAACTCCACCACGCCGGCGCCGACACCACACTCTTGGCCCGGCGGCTGGCGAAGGTACCGGCCGCAGTGGCGGCCGCGACCCTGGCACGCCACCAGCCGGGGGCTGCGGTGGAGGTCGACTGGCGTCCCTGGGCCCAGGCCGTGAACCCGACCCTGCTGGGTGAAGGGTGGGGGAGCGTGCAGGCGGACCTGACCAGGTTGCAGGCCGCCGGCACCGACCTCACCGCCCTGGCTCGGAGGCTGGCGGGTCGCGACCCGGAGAAAGTGGTAGCAGGGCTGCGCAACGTGCTGCGCAACCTCGCCAGCCAGAGGCCCACCGGTTCGAAGGTGTCGGAGGGGCCCGAGATGATGACGCTACAAGGACTGTGGAGAGGGGTGGGTCGCGATGATGGTTCACGCGGTGTGTGACCTGAGTTGGGGTTCTTCGAAGGCATGGCGTCTAGAAGTCGATCCCGCTATGACCAGCCCTCGCTTGAGGAGTTGTGGCTCAGCGCAGATGAGGAGTCCGTTGATGAATCAGTACGGCCGGTTCGCCGAGCAGTCGTGGCAGATGCTGGCGCCGGCCAGGTACGCGGCGTTGGAGGATCCCAACCACTTCTTCTCGACGTTGGGTCAGGAGGCCCAGACGCGGGTGGTGTGGCTGGCCGAGCAGATGCAGGGCCCCGACCCGACCGGCGAAACCTACTGGGAGAAGGTGGGTCGGCTCAACGCGATCCGGATGCAGGCCGAGGAGATCGTCCGGGCCGAGATGCTGACCCCGGAACCGGAAACCCTGGAAGAGGAGGACGACGAGAACGCGGGCTTCGACCCGCAGACCTCCTCGATCCTGCAGCTGCTGATGGAGACTCACCACGCGATCCACGACAAGACGGGCCTGATCGAGGACCAGTAACCCCCACCCCACCAGCCCCTCCCTCAACCGCTGCCACGTCCGCAGCCGGGCCGGTGGCGGTCCCGGTGGCGGTCCCGGGGGTGGGGTTTCGGGTTGGGGGGCAGGACAGTTTGGCGCCGTCGGGGGCGGTAGCCCGGTTCGATGCCAACGTGGCCGCGATCCGCGTCCTCCACCGGGTGCAGGCCGAGGGCCGCCCTGCGACGGTGGGGGAGCAGGAGGTGTTGGCCCGGTGGGGGTCGTGGGGGGCGCAGGGCCTGTCGCAGATCTTCGACGAGTCCCGCCCCGATCATGCGCAGCGGCGCCAGATGTTGCGGGAGCTGCTGGACCCGGCCGCCTACGATGCGGCGCGCCGCACCACGATCAACGCGCACTACACGCATGTGGAGTATGCCCGCGCGATCTGGGACACGCTGATCGAACTCGGCGCCCCCACCGGGGGGCGGGTGTTGGAGCCGGGCTGCGGGGCGGGGGTGTTCATCGGGACCGCCCCGGAGGCGGTGTCGATGATGGGCGTCGAGCTCGACCCGACCACCGCCGCCATCGCCGGCCTGCTGTATCCCGGGGCGCTGATCCGTGCCGAGTCGTTTGCCGAGACCCGCCTACCGGGCGGGTACTTCGACGCGGTGGTCGGGAACGTGCCGTTCGCTGATGTCCGGCTCCATGACCCGCTGCACAACCCGCACCACTACGTGATGCACAACCATTTCCTGTCCAAGTCGGTGCAGCTGACCCGCCCCGGCGGGCTGGTGGCGGTGCTGACCAGCCACTACACCCTCGACTCGCGTGACCCGGCCCATCGCCGCGACCTGCACCACCTCGCTGACCTGGTCGGCGTCATCCGGCTCCCCACCGGCGCCCACACCGCGGCCGCCGGCACCGAAGCCGTCACCGACCTCCTGATCCTCCGCCGCCGCGTCGAAGGGGAGGCTCCGGGGGAGGATGACTGGATCTTCACCGACCCGGTCACCGTGCCCGGACCCCACGGCACCGAGGAGACCCTCCACATCAACCGTCGCCTGACCAGCAACCCGTCGCTGGTGCTCGGCCAGCCCGAGTGCAGGGTCGGGATGCACGGTGTCGCGGGCCTCCACATCACCCCCACCCCCGACCTCGACACCAGCGAGGCCCTCCGCGACGCCCTGGCCGGGATCACCCGGCGGGCCCGCGAGAACGGCTGGACGTTCACCCCCTCCACCGGCGACTCGCCTGTGCTGGTGGGGGAGGGGGTGGCTGAGCGGGATGGGCATCTGAGCGCGCATCCCGATGGCCGGTTCACCGTGGTCTCAGAAGGCGTGAACGTGGCGGTGGAGGTCCCGGTCAGGCAGCGGGTCGAGGTGCGGGCCCTGCTCGAGCTGCGGGACCAGGCCCGGACCGTGATCGCGGCCGAGACCACCGCCGCCGATGGTGATCCCGGGTTGGAGGAGGACCGGCGAAGGCTGCTGCGCTCATGGGAACGCTACGTCGAAGCGTTCGGGCCGATCAACCGGTTCACGTTGACGAAGCCGAAAGACCCGACCCGCAGACCGGCGCGGTTGATACCGGCGGCGGTGCGGCTGGTGACCCGCCTCGACCCCTACGGTCCGCTGGTCGCGGCCCTGGAACGCTTCGACGACGACACCGGCCTGGCTCTGCCCGCGGGGTTGCTGACCGCCCGGCAGATCGTGCCCCGGGAACCCGTCACCTCGGCTGAGACACCTTCGGATGCGGTCAGTGTCAGCCTGGACACCCTCGGCCGCGTCGACCTGCCCACCATCGCCGCCCTGCTGGGCTGCGACCAGACCCAGGCACGACAACGGATTGATGATCTGGTGTTCGACACCCCCACCCCGGAGGGCGACAGCAGCGGTGTGGTGTTGCGGGCCGAGTACCTCTCCGGCAACGTCCGCGACAAACTCGACCTCGCCCGGCAGGCGGCCGCCGTCGATCCCCGCTGGCAGCACAACGTGGCCGCGCTAAGGGCCGTGCTGCCCCCCGACCTGGGCCCAGGAGAGATCACCGCCGCGCTGGGGGCGGTGTGGATCCCGGCCGAGGATCACGCCTTGTTCATGCGCGAGGTCCTGCAGGATCGGCAGGCGAAGGTGACTCATATTCATGGCTCCGAGTGGGTGGTCGAGGGCAACAAGTGGTCGATGTCGGCGACCCACGATTGGGGGACCCGCCGGCTCACCGCCCCCGAACTGATCCAGCGCCTGCTGACCCAGACGCAGATCCTGGTCAAGGACTCCCACACCGACCGTGACGGCCGCACAATCGACACGTTGAACGCCACCGAGACCGAGGCCGCGCAGGAGAAAGCCCGGCTGCTGGCGCAGCGGTTCGCCGGGTGGGTGTGGGAGGACCCCGAGCGTGGTGCGCGGCTGCAGGCCGAGTACAACCGCCGGTTCAACTCGATCGTGCTGCGCGATTACAGCGCCGAAGGTCAACAGCTGACGTTCCCCGGTTTGGTGAGCTCGTTCACCCCGCGGCCGCATCAGCGGGCGGCGGTCGCGCGGATGCTCAACGAGCCCTCCGTGGGCCTGTTCCACGTCGTCGGCGCCGGGAAGACCGCGGAGATGATCATCGGCGCCACCGAACTCAAACGCCTCCAGATGATCCGTAAACCCGCGATCGTGGTGCCCAACAACCTGCTGGCGCAGTTCACCCGCGACTGGATGCAGCTCTACCCCCACGCCACCGTCCTGGCCGCCGGCGCCGATGACGTCACCGCCGACAAACGCCGCGCGTTCGTCGCCCGCGTCGCCGCCAACGACTGGGACGCGGTCATCCTCACCCGCACCGCCTTCCAAGCCCTCTCCCTGGACCCGCGCCGGGAACTGGACTACCTCACCGACCAGACCCGCGACATCCGCGCCGCCCTGACCCGGGCGGCTGAGGCCGGCGGCCGCGCCGAGTCCCGCGTCAAAGCCATCGAGAAGCAGATCCTGCGCGCCGAAGAGAAACTCAAAGCCAAACTCGACCAGCCCCGCGACCCCGGGATCAGCTTCGAGGAAACCGGCATCGACTACCTGGTCATCGACGAACTCCACGACTACAAGAACCTGCGCGTCGCCTCGAACATCCCCGGCGCCTCCATCGACGGCTCACAACGGTCCCAGGACCTCGACGCGAAACTGT
>NZ_JBUZNO010000012.1:0-66190 GCF_055326245.1 Tessaracoccus luoxuelianae | reverse complement strand
CGTAGTTCCTCATGTCAAGGTAGCCGCGAAATGATTCCTGGTTCCTCACATGGTTTAGCCGCGAAATGGGTCAGGCGGTGCGTGGGGTCTTGATCGCTGTGGTGGCGCTGGGGAGGGTCAGCTTGGCGGTGTAGAGGGCGTCGGTTTTGTCTTTGGCGGCGGCGATCAGGAGCCCTTGGATGCGGGTGATGTCGCGGGTGAGTTCGGCCAGGTTCAGCTGCTCGCGGCGGGCCAGCAGGTCGGCTTGCTGGGCTGGGGACAGGATCTGGGCGGCGAGGAGCCGGTCCAGGGGTGGACTGGGGCGGTCGTAGATGCGTTTACGGTGTCCGGCCTTGTCGGCGCCCCAGCCGACGGGTTTCTTGGTGGAGATGAAGTAGTTACCGCGGTCAGCCACGAGGGGCCACAGCTGGTTGAGGAGCGCGAGTTCGGTGGGGGTGTCGTAGCGGTAGTAGAACCCTCGCCGGCGCACGATGTGGTTGTTCTTGGCTTCGATGGTGGCTTGGTCGTTCTTCCGGTAGGGCCGTGATCGGGTGAAGAAGATGTCGCGGTGGCCGGCCCAGTTGATGACGTCGTGGTTGATGAACTCGGAGCCGTTGTCGCAGTCGAGGCCTTGGATCGGGAATGGGAACAGGTCGATGGCCTGGTCGAGGGCCTCAAGCATCCAGCGGCGGGCGTTGTTGCGGATCGCGATCACCTGGGTCCAGCCGGTGACCACGTCGGTCAACGACACGGAGCGGGCGAACTCGCCCTTCAGGGTGGGGCCGCAGTGGGCGACGGTGTCGACCTCGAGGAACCCGGGCTCGGCTTCGGCCTCGTCGCCGGCCTTGCGGATCTGGATCGAGGTCCGCAGCAGCGGACCCGGCCGGGTGGTGGTGAACCCGCGTAGCCCGTGGGTGGCCTTGAACCCGGCCAGATAGCGGTCGATCGTGGCCCCGGACATCGCCTCCAGTTCGGCACGCACCCCCGGGCTGTAACCGCCCCGCCCCGGGGCGAGCTCACTGTTGGCCTCCAGGTTCGACAGGAGCCTGGTCATGTCCGCGGCCAGGTAGGGGCCGCACTCACAGCCGGAGAGCACCCACACCCGCTCCAGAACCCTGGCGGCATCGGTGGAGTACTTCCTCGGCTTCGCGCGGCGGCGGTCGATCCTGGCCACGTTCGAGGGCCGGGTGCCGGTGGCGGTCAACAGGTGCCGGGCCCGGTCCCGCGACAGCCCGGTCACGAGGCAGAACTCGTCGAGCATCGCACCCTTGACCTTCTTCGTCGCCGCCACATACGCCCGGGCGTACTTGCGTGTCACTTCGATCACGGCAGTCCTCGATAGATCCGATCCCATCGCTCCAGCGTGAACCGCCCTCACGTTCGCGGCTGCAGTTGTGTGAGGAACGATCACCCTTTCGCGGCTGACTTCTCTGATGATCGTCGCCGCCTTCAGCCACTGACGCCCCGGGATAGGCTGACCCGAAACCGATCGCCGGGGGTGCTCTGATGACACGACGCTGGATTACGGCTCTGACTCTGTGCGCCTTCGCCACCGGGTGTAGCGCCTCCATCACGCTGGGGGGAGCCTCGACGGCACAGCCCCAGCCGTCGCGAGCCGACGCGTCCACGGCCACCACTGCTGCGAGTTCCGTGGCCGCGACACCTGACGAGCCAGACTGCGCGCCGGACGCGGCCTTGGCCGGACACCTGAGCGCACCGGACGGCACCCAGTTGCCGGTCGACACCACCTTCGACAAGAGCTGGCGGCTGGTCAACACTGGCTGCGGCAGCTGGCCGGAGGGTACAGAACTCATCCACCTCGACGGAGACCTCAGCCCCGCCGGTCCAACTCCTACAGTTCGCCCGATCGTGCCCGGAGGGACTGCCGACATCACCGTGAGCGTGACGACGCCGGGCGAGCCCGGGGACCACCGGGGGGCGTGGCAGCTGCGAGCGCCGGACGGGAGACAGTTCGGGACGATCCTCACCTCTGAAATCGTGACCGTGGCGGACTCAACCGGGACGGGGACGGTCCTCGTCCCGCTCCAGCCCATCCCCGTGTTTCCGAGCATCCTCGTGCCTCAAGGCTTCCCGTCAGCTGGCGCCACCCCCACGGCCAACGCCTCGGGATCCACGCCTTCCGCCGATGCCGACGAGGTGCGTCGGGCCGTCTCGCTGCGGGTGGATCTCACCGTCATCGACCGCAACACATTCAGCTCCGACAAGACGAAGGAGTTGATCTTCATCGAGCCCGACATTGTGCTGACCTCGCTGCGCCCCACCGATTCCTACACGCACGAGCTCTGCGCGGGCGGTGAGACATCGGTCAAAGTCGTCACGGAGCTCTCCCTCGTCGACCACGTGGTCAACGCCAGGTCTGCCGCGACACTCTCCGTGGGGTCGAGCTGCGTCACCGGCACCCCACGGGACACGCGGGTGTACAACCTCGTCGCCGGCGATGGGCAGACAGTCGCGACCTCGGGGTGGGGCTCGGTGTCGGGCGGCGCCTACGACATCGCCCTCTCGTTGACCAACGAGCCGTGGCAGCGCTGATCAGTGGAGATGCCGGCCGATAGTTGCGCGGCACGACTTTTGGCCCGCCGTCATCTGCGCCCCGGCGCACCGTTCGACCGACACCGGTGGACGCACGAGCGCAACGCCCTACGCTGGATGGACGTCACCGAACCGGAGGTCTGGACATGTCCATCCGCTCGCAGTCCCGTCTGCTCGCCCTCACCGCCGCACTTGCGCTCGGCGTCACCGCCTGCGGAGGGGCCGACGATGCGCCCGCCGCCAGCGACATCGCGTCGGAGGTAGGCGCCGCGGCCTCGTCAGCGGCCGCCGATCCGGGCAGCGTATCGGTCGATGAGCTGGAGGAGAACGCCTCTGAGATGGCGGAGGACTTCTCCGACATGGCCGACAGCCTCGAGGGGCAACAGACCGGCGGCTCTGCCTCCCTCACCATCGGCGATGAGACCTGGGACTTCGACGGCGTCCTGTGCGCGTTCGGCCCGGACGAAATCGGCCAGGAGGGAGCCGAGTTCGTGCTGTCCGCGATCGCCGACGGCGTCCAGTTCTACCTGTCCATCGACGAGTTCGGGCACTCCGCCAGCATCCACGACGTCGAGAACTTCGAGGATCCGACCGTCAGCTGGGACTCCGACACGAACGCGGACGAGTTCATCAACCTCAGCGGCAAGGAGGCCAGCGGAGAGGTGGGGTTCGTTGACTATGAGACCGACCTCATGGAAGCGGTCCCGGGAAGCTTTGAGGCGACCTGCCCGTGAGCCGTCTTCCGCCGGCTGAGGAGCCGCCCCGATGGCTGAGGAGCCGCGCAGCGGCCTGCCCCGTTGGCTGAGGAGCCGCGCAGCGGCCTCGAAGCCTCAGAAACCTGAGCCGCCGGGCTGCGCGGTGGCGAGACAGGGTGCTCGCGGAGTGTGGCCTCAGCGTCGGTCTACCATCCCTGAATCCACACTCTGCGGAGGGGTGGCAGGTCAGAGGGCCGACAACCGCTCGTCGAGCCGGGCCCGGACGTGCGGAGGCACCCCGAAGAGCACGTCAGTGAGGCGGCAGCCGTCGGTCCCGGCAGTCCTAGCGAAGAAGCCGTCGGCGTAGCCGGCCGAGAACCCGGCCAGCTCCTCGCGGATCGCCGCGACCGCCGCCGGCTGGTCCACCAGATCCGTCAACGTCGAGCGCACCGACAGCGACCCCGCCGCCTCGCGGAACCGTGGGTACTGCGACTCGAAGTGGTGCGCACCCGAGCTAACCTCGACTGGGTCGAGGCCAGGAAGCCGCACTTCCGCGGTCGCGTTCGCGGGCACCACGACGTCGACCACGACGCTCAACGAGCCCAACCTCCAGCACATCCTGGCCGACCTGTTGCCGGCCGAAATCTGGAAGCTGAGCGCCGCGACCCTCGACGCCGCGTCGGCCGCTGCCGGGGTGTCGCGGTACCGGGCGGGCAACGTCGCAAAGCTGGAGGAGATCGACGGCTTGGAGGACGGGTTCGAGGCGGCGCATGTCGCGGCACGGGCCGCGATCAAGGCGGTGCGGCCCGATGTCCCGGTAGGCCTCTCCATCGCGGTGGCGGACGACGTGGCCCTGCCGGGCGGCGAGGCGCACCGCGACCGTGTGCGGGCCGCCTGCTACGGTCGCTGGATCGAGCTGGCGAAGAGCGACGACTTCGTCGGGGTGCAGAACTACGAGCAGGCGCTCTACGACGCCTCGGGGCGGGTGGCTCATGGGCCCGAGGTGGAGCTGAACGGGATGGGATCGCCGATCTCCCCCGGGTCGCTCGAGGGCGCGGTCCGCTACGTGGCCGCCGCGACCGGGGTCCCGGTGCTGGTCACCGAGCACGGCCTCTCCACCGAGGACGACGCCCAGCGGTGCGCGTTCATCCCGGAGGCCCTGACCGGTCTCGACCGTGCGATCGCCGACGGCGTCCCCGTCCTCGGGTACTGCCACTGGACGTTCCTGGACAACTTCGAGTGGGTCTCGGCCTACGGCCCGAAGTTCGGGCTCCACGCGGTGGACCGCGACACCCTGGAGCGCACCCCAAAGGAGTCGTCGCGGGTGTTCGCGGCCGAGATCGCGTCCCGCTCCGCCGTCTCCGTCTAAGGGCCTCGCAGAGTGGTGATCCGTGGATGGCAGACCGTCCGCGAACCCCCACCCACCGCCACCGCGCCCACCATCACCCTCGGCGCCCCCATCACGCCCATCGTCACCGACGGAATGATCAGGCCGACAGCATCGTAGGCATCCGCCTCACGGCCGAGCTTCCCGAGGAGGTCGATCAGCCAGCGGGCGGTGTCCGGCTCCTGGTCGAGCGCACTGGACCCGAGGCTGTAGAAGAATCCGAGGGCTGCCTGCGGGTGACGCGAGCGAAGGTTCTTCGCGTCCCCGTAGCTCTCTTCAACTCGGTTCGCGGCGTTCTTCCCGAACGACGAGTCCATCCGTTTGGTGGAGATCATCAGTTCCGGACCTGTTGCCCACGAACTCATCACGACGTCGACCTGTTTGACGTAGTTCTTGCCCAGAATGTTGGCCGACGTCGATCCACCAGCGCCGCGCACATTGATCCGCTCCTGCGCGTCTGCCCGCTGTTTCGCCGGAAGCGCAGCTACGAAGCTGACCACCTCGTCGGGGAGCACCCTGGGCGCGACGGCGCGGGGCCACACTCTGTTGGGATCGAACCCAGCCCGACGAAGCTCGGAGGCCACCCACACATCGAGGGCCAGCGCGGGTACGCCCGACTGACTCGCTGCGATGAGGTGAGCCGGCACCGCCAGCAGCTTCGCCAGCGTGGCGTAGTCCGGCTCAAACCTAACGCCGCCCCCACCGTCCACGTGCCAAGGATTGACGTCACGGAGTTGAGCGGTGGCGACGATTCGGTCGAACAGGGCCCACGCCCTCATGCGCAGTGAACTCACAGGTTTCCCTTCGTGGAGCGACTTGTGGCCCGGGTGTGCCTGCGGCGCGACAGGATGTCTCGGGCCTCCCGAATCGCGGGCAGAGCGGCGCGCTCCCCTCGTGCCACTCCCAGGAGGATGTGGTCTACGATCTGCTGCGCCTCCGTCAGCCTCCCCTGCGAGAGGATTCCGCGGAGGGTCGGCAAGGCATCCCTGAGCTGATCGGAGTGCTGCCGGACCAGGGCCGGGGCGGGAACGAGCAACGCCGCAGCCTCCCGTGGCTCCATCTTCAGCACGCCGCCGCCGTAGGCGCGGCCAGCCGTCTCTGCCGACAGAGCAGTCACGCTGTTGAGGGCGGCTACCGCCGCCACATCGGACAGACCCTTGAGCTCCTGGCCGAGATACAGGCCGTGCACCGAGTTGACGTAGCGCAGTTGCCCAGGGTTGGCCGCCAGCTGCGGCGTCCCCTGGTTCATGTAGGTGAAGAACAGGTCCGGCGGAGCAGGGAGGGGCGTCCGCCACCACGGCGAGCGGACACGGCACTTGTAGGCCTGGTCCACCCCGGCGGCCTCTCCTGCCGCGATGTATGCACGCCCAGCGGAGGACGGAACATCCGGTCTGAACATCAGCGTCTTCGCGCCTCTCTCGCCCAGATCACCATGCTCGGAGAGCCCGAAGGCCAAGGATCGAAGATGGCTCGACCCCGGGGGCGACACGCGAATCGTGTCCTCCGCCGTGAGCCCGAGCTCGCGAGCCGTCGAGGGACTCAGCAGGAAGTACTTGTTGTTACCAGTAACGGCGCCGAGGCTGAGCCTCCCCCATGCGGCCAAGGGAGCGAAAGTCCCCGCGGTGGTCAGTCGATGCAGCGCCCGCGTAGCCTCGTCCGAGACCAACGCGGTTGTCCAGCGCTGCCCCGGCAATACGTCGAGGATGGTGTCGAAGACAACGCCGTGGAGATCCTCGGCCTCGTCGACAATCGCGAAGCGCACCTGGTTCGTCCCACCGCTTCCCTCTGCAAGGAGGAGGAGCGCCTCGGTCTGGACTCCGGGGAAGACCTGCCGATCGATCAGCGCAACACTGACTTGGCCGAAGCGTTCCAAGAGGAAGTCCCGGACCTCCTGACCGTAGTTGGCGGACAGAAGCTCGGCTGGGAGCACAAGGGCCAGGCGGCCGCCCGGAGCGAGGTAGCCCGCCGTGTGGACGACGAAAGGGGCCCAGGAACTCGCCAACCTGCTCAGGCGGACCCCTTGAGCCAGTGCTGCTGCGAGTCCGGTTGCACGCGCCTGGCCGGTGAAGCCCTGGTATCTCACGTAAGGCGGATTGCCCACGACGGCGTCGAAGCCGGGGGTGGCCGTCGTCGCGAGGAAGTCGCCGACGTTGACCTCTCCGAGGTGACCACGGGCTTTCAGTAGCCCTTGCGCGTCTCCCGCGGACTCAGGATGCAGCTCGTGCGCCACCACCGGCGTGGCGCCACCGAGCGTCTGCAGACGGTGCACGGCTGCCTCGAGAATGGCGCCGTCGCCGCAGCTGGGCTCGAGTACACGGTCAGTCGGCTGCCGGATCGCCCAGCGGCACAGGAATTCCGTCACTTCGGGTGGCGTGAAGAACGCGCCGCGCGCCTTGCGCGCCGCCGCGGTGTCCCTGACGGGTTCAGTGGTCACTCGGTCCTCCTGCCGCCAACCCTACAGAGCACACTCTGGCGGACGCCTCTGACAGTTCCTGATCCACGGTCGAAGCGGCACCCCGCGGGCCGCTGTCGGCTCAGCCAGCGGGGTCAGGGACGTTTCCCGGGGCTCGCTCCAGCTGTTGGGCCTCCATCAACTCGACGCCCAGCGGCCCCGGGTTGTAGGCGACCTCCCAGCGGACCCCGTCCGGATCGGCGAAGTACCCGCTGTACCCGCCCCATTCCCGCTCCTGCCCGAAGGAGACTGCCGACGCTCCCGCCGCCTCCGCCTCGGCGAGCACCCGGTCCACCTCCTCGCGGCTCGGCACATTGTGCGCCAGCGTGAACGGCACGAGCCCGTCGCCGCGGCTGATGGGCCCCACTTCGGCCTCGAACTGGTCCTCGTCCCACAGCGACAGCACGAGCGTCGGCGACAGTCGCACCATCACGATGCCGTCGGCTTCGAAGGCGGGAGCCCACCCCAGTCCGTCGATGTAGAAGCGTCGGGCGGCCGCGACATCGGTCACGGCGAGGGTGATGAAGTTCACACGGGCATCCATGCCCACGACGCTAGACCAGAATCGGTCGCTCCCTGGGTGGGTAGACCAACCCAAATAGCGACCGATTCCGCGGCGTCCCCCTAGCCTGGAGACATGAGCGCCGAAGTCGCCGCCTGCCGCCGCATCTCCGTCAAGCCCGGGGAGGCCGACTCCCCCCGCGTCGAGCACGCCGACGGGGTGTGGCGGGTCCGCTCCACCGAGGCCGTCCGGCAGATCCTCCGGGAGCGCGACGCCACCGCCCAGGCCGGGTTCAACTCCGAGGCCATCCCGGACGGCACCATGGCCAACGAACCCATCCTGTTCATGGACGGGGCACCCCATCGACTCCAGCGCAGCAAGATCGCCCGCTACTTCGCACCAAAGACTGTGGCGGACAGATACCGCGAGCTGATGGAGTCGCGGGCCGACGCCCTCGTCGCGGAGATGGTCACCAAGGGTGGAGCAAGGCTCGACGACGTGTCGCTGCGGTACTCGACGGAGGTCGCGGCCAAGGTGATCGGCCTCACCAACTCCAACCTCACCCGCATGGCGCATCGCCTGGAGCGTCTGTTCGACCAGCCGTCCTTCGACCCGGCCTCGGCTGAGCCGGAGGGTCGCGTCGCGAGCACCGTGCGCCAGCTCCGCGGGAGCATCCCGATGTTGTGGTTCTACCTCTGGGACGTGCGCCCCGCCATCCGCGAACGCCGCAAGTCGCCGCAGGAGGACGTGATCAGCCACCTCCTCACGGAGGGCTACGCCGTCCCCGCCATCCTCATCGAGTGCGTCACCTACGGCGCCGCCGGCATGGCCACCACCCGCGAGTTCATCTCCATGGCCGCCCTCCACCTGCTGCGCGACGACGCCCTCCGCGCGCGCTACGTCGTCGCGGGCGAGGCCGAGCGGTACGCCATTCTCCATGAGATCCTGCGGCTCGAGCCCATCGTCGGGCATCTGTATAGGCGCGCGCAGCACCAGTTCACCTTCACCGACGGGGACCATACCCACACGGTGGCCGCGGGCGACCTGCTGGACCTGTTCGTCCGTCAGGCCAACGCCGATCCCGCGACCGTCGGCGAGGCGCCGCTCGACCTGTGCCCGGCCCGGCCGCTCCCCCGCGGCATCGGCCCGGAGGTGATGAGCTTCGGCGACGGCGCCCACAAATGCCCCGGCAACGCGCTGGCCATCCAGGAGTCCGACATCCTGCTCACCCGGTTGTTCGCGCACCCGGTGCGCTTGGTTCGGGAGCCGCATCTCGGCTGGGACGACATCATCTCCGGCTACGCGCTGCGCGACGTGGCGGTCGCCGTCGGCTGACCGGTCCGCCTCAGGGCTGCTCGGGCAACGACCGCGAGCTGCGGCTCCGCCACGCCCTCCAGGCGCCGGTGGACCACAGCGCCCACGCCACCAGCAGGGGCTGGAAGAACAGGCGCACGAGGCGGGCGTTGTCGCTGGTGAGGCCGAAGGCGTCGGTGCCCGTCACGTACTGCGAGATGTTGCCCGGGAAGATCGCGACGAAGAACGCCGCCGTCGTCCATCCCACCGCGGGCCGTAGGCGGCGCGGCGCCAGGATGAGCGCGGCCCCGAGGCCCACCTCGACCACACCGGAGGCGACCACCACGAAGTCCGGGTCCAGCGGGAGCCACGGCGGCACCTGGGCCTGAAACTCCTCCCGCAGCGTGGTGAGGTGACCGATCCCCGCACCGACCAGAGCACCCCCGAGCAGGAGCCGCCCCGCGGTCCTGAGCAGGCCGGAACTGTGGTCGGTGGAGGGAGCGGCTGCGCGCTTGGCTGACATTTCTCGAGTATCCCGCACAACTAGAGTTGGCCCGTGACTAGCCTCTACGAATTCTCCGCGTCCACCCTCTCGGGCCGGGAGCAGTCTCTGTCCGAGTACCGGGGCAACCTCGTCCTTGTGGTCAACACAGCCTCCAAGTGCGGTTTCACCCCTCAGTTCGCCGGCCTGGAGACGCTCCACTCGACCCACTCGGGGGATGGCCTCGCTGTACTCGGCTTCCCCTGCGACCAGTTCGCCGATCAGGAGTTCGACGACGCCGCCCAGATCGCCGAGTTCTGCTCACTCAACTACGGAGTGACCTTCCCGATGTTCGGCAAGGTCGACGTCAACGGTGACGACGCGCACCCCCTGTTCGCGTGGCTGCGGGCGGAGGCCCCCGGCCCGCTCGGCGATGCCATCGAGTGGAACTTCACGAAGTTCCTGGTCGACCGAGAGGGTCGCGTCGTGCGTCGCTACGCCCCCAAGGTCGAGCCGTCATCCATCCAGGCCGACATCGCCGCCCTGCTGTGAGCCACTCCCCTGACCGCCAATCGCTCATCGCGCTGCCCCTCGTGGTCCTGATCGGAGCGGTCGTGGCGCTGGCGGGCAGCCAGGGCGGGGCCACCGTCGCTGGATTCCCTGTCTTCGCCATGGCGGTCGCGGCCGCGTTCGTGATCCAGTGGGTCGTGTTCGTCCCTTCGTTCGCGGCGCAGACCGAGCGCTTCTTCGACCTGACCGGCAGCCTGACCTACATCTCGATCACCCTGGGGGTCGTCCTCCTCACCCCTGCCGTCGACGCCCGTGCCCTGCTGCTGGCGGCCCTGGTGCTCGCGTGGGCCGCGCGGCTCGGCACCTTCCTGGTCCGGCGCGTCCACAGGGCCGGCAAGGACGACCGCTTCGACGATCTCAAGCCCTCGCTCGTCCGGTTCCTCAACGTGTGGACGCTCCAGGGCCTGTGGGTGACGCTCACCGCAGCCGCCGCCTGGGTGTCGATCACCTCGGCCACGCGGGTTGGGCTGGACTGGTTCGCCCTGGTCGGGTTCGTGGTCTGGGCCGTGGGCTTCGGGATCGAGATCGTGGCGGACCAGCAGAAGGGCCGTTTCAACGCCAACCCCGACAATGAGGGCAGATTCATCTCCACCGGCCTGTGGGCACGGTCGCGGCACCCGAACTACTTCGGCGAGATCGTGCTCTGGACCGGGGTCGCGATCATCGCGCTGCCCACGCTCCAGGGCTGGCAGTGGGTCGCGCTCGTCTCCCCTCTCTTCGTGACGCTTCTGCTCACCAAGGTGAGCGGCGTCCCGCTGCTGGAGAGGAAGGCCGACACCAAGTGGGGCGGACAGGCCGACTACGAGGCGTACAAGGCGGGCACCCCCGTCCTCGTCCCCAAGCTCTGGTGAGCAGGTTCAGTTGGGCGACGGTGACCCTCGCCCTCACCGTCGCCACCGGTGCGTGGCTGGCGGGACTGCTGCTCGACGCCGGCCCGGCCGCCACACTGGCCGCGGTGTGCGCTATCTTCCTCACCGTGGGAGCCACCGGTGGCTCCCTCCGAGCAGACCTGCGGCTGCTCGTCGTCGTGGGGCCGGTCTTCATCGTCGCTATGACTCTTCCCCGGCTGCTGACCCCGGTCAGCACGGTGGAAGCCCTGGCCAGCCTCTCGGCACTGGTGCTGGTGGCCGGGTTGCTCGGCGCGCGCGGGCCGCGCTGGGCGACGGTGGGGAAGGGCCTGGCGCTTACCGCCCTGATGTCCTACGGCCTGCCGCTGGGCGAGTCCGTCACCACGGGGCAGTTGCTGGCAGGAGCCGTGGCCGCCCTGTCAGCGGTCGTCGTGTTGCGGATCGCGCTCGGGGCGCGAGACCCGAGCGGCCCGGTGCGCGCGAAGGTCGCGGCCGTGCTCGTCGCCCCCCAGCCCGATGTCGCGGGGGCCCTGGTGGCCTGGCTCCAGGACCGTCCGACGGCGTGGCTGGACGAGGCCTGGTCGCGGCTGGCGCCTTCCGATCGATCCGCACCGCCTCGCAGCCCGACGATGAGCGCAGGGCTCTCCTCGACGCCCGCGCCCGCGAGGTGGCCTCGTTGCTCAGGGCCAGCGAACCGGAGGCCTCTGCCGCCCCGGAACAGGCGGGCACGACCGCACGGGACTCCGCCATGGCCGCTCTCGATCGGGCGGCCGATGCGGCCCGAGCCCGGGGCGAGGCCGTGGTGTCGCTGCCGCCCAGCGCGCGGCGTCGGCTGATCGTCGCGGTCTGGCGAGCGCCGTTCTCCTGGCGCTCCGTCCACCTGCGCCACGCCGTCCGGACGTCCGTGGCGGTGCTCACCGCTGCGATTGTCGCGGTGTCGCTGCTTCCCCCCGGGACCTCGTTGGTCTCGACGCTTCTGATGGCGACCTACGGGGTGCTCCAGTCGAGCTGGGCCGGGACACTTCGTCGAGCCTGGCAGCGCGTGGCGGGGGTCGCCGTCGGCGCGGTGGTCTCGGTGGCGGCTTTGTGGATGTTGCCACCGCAGGCCCTCGTGCCGGTGGGGCTTGCCGCCTTGGTGGTGGGCATCGGGACTGTCGCGGCGAACCCCCCGGTGTCCTACGCCGCCTTCGTCGTGGTCACGTTGGGCGTGAACATCGGCGTGAGGGACCTCGATGCCGGGGCGAGCCTCGGGGGCTACCTCGCATCGGTCGGCGTGGCGCTGCTCATCGGGGTGGTGTTCGGCTTCGCGGTGGTTCCCGGGGTGCGCCGGCCGGGCATGGCCGAGCGGGTGGTCGAGGCGCGCGACTCACTCGCGCGGGCCATGGAGTCCCTCGGGAGCGCCCCCAGCCCCCGCGACCCGGCGGCCGACCTGCGCCACATGAGGGCCGCCCTTGTGGCGGCGTCGGCGCTGAGCGCACCGTCGCCGCGGGGTGACCTGACGCCGACTCCGGACCCAGCGACAGTCCAGCGACTCGTCGATTCCTCGAGCGCCCTGGTTGCGCTCGCTGGGATTGTCGCGGCGGAGCGCTCCCCCGAGTCCGTGGCCGCCTTGAGCTTGGCCGCGGCGGTGATCCGCGGCGGCGAGCCGGCGCCTCCAGGCGGCGCCGGGCTCCGTCGTTGCTGGTGCGCCTGGCCAACGAGGTTGCCGCCCGCCTCGACGCCGTGCCCCGCTGAGCGCGACCACCCCGTCAACGGCGACTCCTACGGGCTGCAGTACTGTGCGCCCGTGATCACTCAGCGCCCGCCCCTCCCAATCCTCGCCTGGTCAGCGGTGATCTCGATCCTCGTCACCGTCGCCAGCGTCTCCGGACTGCTCCTCCCTTGGGCCTATGTCCAGGAGACAGCCAACTGGGCGCTGCAGGCCCAGGGTCAGGACGTCGGCAACCTGCTGGCTGTAGTGGCCCTGACGGCGTCGGCGGTCCGGTTCCGCGCCGGTTCGTTCCGGGCCGGGCTGCTCTGGCTCGGCACGCTGCTGTACCTGATCTACGCCTACATCGTCTACGCCATGGCGGTGCACCTCAACGCGCTGTTCCTCGTCTACGTGGCGATCCTCGGCCTCAGCGCCTACGCCGTCGTTTTCACCGCACCCGCCCTCATCGCCCGCGACACGAGCTTTCCCGACGGTGGACGACGCACCCTGGCCGCCTGGACCATGATCGGCACCGGCGCCCTCTTCGCCCTGCTGTGGCTCAGCGACCTGGTGCCCGCCCTCCTCACCGGCCAGGCGCCGGCGAGCCTGACCGAGGCAGGCCTGTGGGTGAACCCCATCCACGTGATCGACCTCGCCGTGGTGCTGCCCGGATTCATCCTCGCGGGCGTGGCGGCGCTGCAGGGCCGCAGGCACGGCCTGTTCTGGCTCGCCCCATGGCTCGCGTTCTCCGTGTTGATGGGCGCCAGCATCGTCGCGGCCATGCTGCTGATCGCCGGGGCCGGCTACCCCGGCACCCTGCCGCCCACGGTGATGGTGTCCATCGTGGTGACGGCCAGCGCGATCGCGCTCTGGCGCTACCTGCGCGCCCTCTGAGGCAAAGTTGCACGGTGGACCGAATGCCGCGCTTGACAGGCACGGGTGATCGCCATGCCTATCGGGAGCGCCGGTGCGCGTGCCAGACTCGGGCGATGACGCCGTCGGACGGGCGGCGCATACAGGAGGACAGGCATGCCGCACGGAGACATCACCCACATCGACATCCCGGTGACGGACCTCGACCAGGCTCAGCGCTTCTACAGCGAGCTGTTCGGCTGGCAGATCGCGGAGTTGCCCGGCTTCGAGGGCTACCCCATGTGGCAGGCCCCGAACAAGATCAGCGGCGGAGGGCTGGCGCCACGCGGTGAGGGTTTCACGCAACCGCGGTCCTACGTCGAGGTGGACTCGATCGACGAGGCCCTCGCCAAAGCCGAGGAGAACGGCGGCCGCGTGCTCATGGCCAAGGCGCCGATCAGCGAGACCAGCTGGTGGGCGATCTTCGAGGATCCCTTCGGCAACCACGTCGGGCTGTACGAGGGGACGACCGACACCCAGGCCCCGGAAGCCTAGGGGTCACCTCCGTTGGTCCACCAGCCCCAGGAGGTCGGGTGGGGCTGGCCGTTCGACGGCGGGCTGAGACGGAGTGCTCACGCGCACGTGACCGCTGGCATGGTCACGCTTCTGAGTTTCCCCAGATTGCGGCGCTGCGGCGGATAAGTTCTTCGAGGTCAGGCATCGGGTGCTCTGGCCCTGCCGGCAGGTCCGGATCAGGCGGGTCGAGGTGGGGTGGGCGTGGTGGTCCCCCGACGCCGGGTGTGAGTTGTTGGAGCCGGTGGCGTTGATGCTGCCTCGGCCTGCGCGCGGGGTCGATGTGGCGCGGTGGGGTGAACCACGGTGTCCCGGTGGCGGGATCCAGGTGCACCTGCCATTGGGATTCCTTCGATTGGAGGGGGTCCGGTTCGACGAGGCGGTGGTGGAACGGGCAGAGCAACACGCCGTTGGCTAGGCATGTTGCGCCGCCTTGCCACCACGGAATGATGTGATGTGCCTCACATGCCGCCGGTGTGGCGGTGCAGCCGGGGAACACACAGCCCTGATCCCGCTCGGTCAGCGAGGCCCGGAGGGCGGGGGTGAACAGGCGATGCGTGCGCCCCACGTCGAGTGGCCGCGATGGGGTGCCCAGCACCATCGGGATCAGGCGCGCGTCGCAGGCCAGGCGGCGGGCCTCCCCCGCCGACAAACCATCGACGCCGCCCGCTCCGAGGACGCTGACTTCACCCAGCCCGGTGGTGAGGGTGTCGTAGTTGAGGGTGATGTGGACTTGTGGACGGTCCACCCCATGCGAGGGGAGGGTGCCGCCACTGGCGGCGTGCTGGGTGAGGAGGACGAGGGCGTCGGCGCGACGCGCGCCGCGGCTGGGGGTCTCGCCGGTGGTGCCGTAGGTGGAGGCGGGTGGCATCAGGGCGTCGAGTTGGGCGGTGAGGAGGGCTGCGTCGGCGAGGGGGAGTTGGCCGGTGATCCGCATCGACCCGTGGAAATCGGGAGACAAGTGCAGGAACCTGTCGCGCCGCGCGGCGGTCTCTTCCCGTGCGAGGCGTTTCGCGTCATCGGCGTCCGAGTGGTCGGGGTCGATCACGTCGACCAGCCGGGCCGCCAGGATGCGTAGTTCTGTGGGGCCGAGGGTGTCGACGTGGGCGAGGATCAGTTCCTGGCATTCGATCAGCTGGGCGCGGGTCAACCGCGATGGGAGTTTGCGCAGCCCGGTCACGATCGCCTCGGCCTGAGCCACGGAGACCACGCCCTCGTTGAGGGCGGCTCCGATCAGCGGGAACCGGTCCCCCAGATCAGACGCGAGCCGCAGCGTCGCGGTGGCCTGGGCGGGGGTGGTGCGCACCGACTGCCGCACCCCGTCGATCACCGCGTCCGCGGCGGAGAGCTTGGCTTCGTGGAGGAGGTACAGACGGAGCCCGGCCAGTTGCGCTTCGGCCTCGGCGATCAACTCCACCAGTCCGGCCAGCCGTTGCACCGCGATCTGGTCTGCGCCGAGCGATCCGGCGGCGCCCCACAGGGCGGCGATGTATCGCTGCCCCAGGTCCACCACCGTCTCGCTCATGTGAACAATTCTGGCACCGGCCACCGACAGAAACGGGCCCAGAGAGCCGCCCCGACGGAAAGAAGTTCGGGCAATTTCGATCTCTGTCGCGAACAGGCCACGAAGATCGAGGCCACCGCGTTCCAAGAAATGAAATACCTTGTCACCCGCGGTTGAGTCCGTTCAGGAGGACCCGTGTTCTCGGGTGCGAACACGTCGGTCAGGTCCTGCTCGACGGTCGGGTCGGCTTCGACACGGGCTGCGCCGCTGCGCGGCTCGGCCCGGCTCACCCAGCGGGATGGGGCGGGTCGGCCACGACGGAGGCTGCGCCCTCCGCGGGCACCCAAGTCCGGTCACGAAGGGTCCCGCGCCTGACAGGCAAAGGGTGGGGGACGGCAGGGCGGCGCCGCGCAGCGGTGCCCAACCCGACGACCACCCAACCGGCATCCCGCCCAAACAGACCCAACCCCAACGCCGCCCTGCCGGCCGGCACCCGGAACAAGACAACGCCACAGGCATGACGAGTGCGGGGAGACGAGAGGCGAGGCCCGGGCGGCCTCAACACCCCAGCCACCGACCAAACCACCAGCCGACAGCAAGACCATGGACAACGGCCGCCCGGACATCGACTCACGGCTCACCGCACCCGACCACAAGATCCGCGTGAAGGTGGTAGTCACAACCCTTCGAGACAGGCCACGCCGCTCCGCGGGCGGCCCGGCTCAGCCGGCGGGTTCGGGCGGCGTTACTGGCGCCGCGATGCGGGTGAGTTCGTCCCCGAGCGCGCGGCCGGCCACCGGCACCGGAAGGGCCTCTGCGTCGGCATGAACGGCCACGCCCAGCCGGCCCGCGTACGACATGGCCGCCACCCCGAACCTGACGTTGCCCTGGATGACGGCCACTGGCCACATCCGCTCCACCGGCGCTCCGGCCACCGTCAGCAGCCGGTCGGGTCCGCGGACGTTGGTGACGAACAGGGCGATGAACCGCTGCCGCCTCGCCAGCCAGGCGAACAGCCGCGAACCCCACCTGGTGCGCGTCAGCTCGAACGTGCCCTGGGCGCGGGCCTCCGCCTTCGCGGCCCGGGTGAGGGCCGCGATCCGGGTCAGCCGCGGCACCGAATCCGGCCCACCCGTGGCTAGCGGCACCAGCATCACCCCCACCGCGTTGCCAGACGCGCCACGTCCCGGCAGCGCCACCGGGACGCTCGCGGGCAGCACCGGCGGCACCGGATGGCCGTCGGCCCGGAGCGCCGCCTCGGCCGCGACGGTCACCGCCGCGAGCAGCGCGTCGTTGACGGTGGCGCCCACACGCTTGGCCGCGCGGGCGAGTGGTTCGAGCTCGATGTCGGCGAAGGCCACGCCGTGCCGAGGCCCGATCGGTCCCAGCAGCACGGTGGGCGGGACTGTGGCCCTGAAGATCGATGACACCCGCGTCACCCCCGTGGCGACCGTCTTCCAGCGCGGCCGACGCTGCGGGGGCTCGGTGGCGGGCGCGGGGGCTGCGGCAGGCACCCCGGGGGCGGTGTTCGGCGGCGTGGCGTCGCCGAACAGGTGCTGCAACAGCCGCACCCCCGCGACACCGTCGGCCACGCAGTGGTGCGCGCGCAGGATGATTCCCGGGCCGTCGGCCCCGGCGCCCGGGACGATCAGCAGCTCCCACAGGGGGCGGTCAAGGGGAAGCGGGTGCGTCATCAGGGTTGCGGCCAGGCCGGCCAGGCCCTCAAGCCCGTCGACCGGCGCCGCCGGCCGGACATGCCAGGTGAGGTCCGGCCGGCAGTCCTCCCACACGAGCGCGCGCCCCTCGGCCTCGACTCGCTGGGCGAACCGGACCAGCCCCAGCGACGAGCTGTCGTCGAGCCTGGCTGCGAGGTCGGCGCGGAGGAGGTCGAGGTCCGCCGCGCCGCCCGCGGACACGAAGCCGCCGACGCCGAGGACTCCGACCACGAGGGGCACGTTGACCTGGTCCGGCGAGTCCATCACCACATTCGAGGCGTCCGAGGCGCTCAAGCGCTCCCGCTCACCCGTCATGGGCTGTCTTCCCGAGCCGGATGAGCTTCCATCCCACCGAGCCGAACCAGATCGGTAGCAGGAGCCCGTAGATGAGGTAGGCGGGGCCGATCATGGGACGGAACGCCTCGCTGAACAGGCCGATCACCCCCGTCACGATGCCGACCACCGCCAACGCCCGGCCGAACATGCCGTCCCACATCACCAGCGACAGCACCAGGATCCCGGCAGCGGTCAGGATCCCGGCCCAGGAGACGGCGTTGGTGGCCGCGATCAGCGCGTCCGCCGCGCTCACCAGAGAATCGCGGTCGGCGTCGTTGCCGGCCGCGGCGTAGGAGTCGCTCAGGACCACCAGCCCGCCGTGCAGAGACTGCGGGCTGCTGCCCAATGCCAACGCGATGGTCTCCGACGCGATCCCGAACAGTCCGCCGATGGCCGCCAGCCCCTTGTTGACCGCCGCGAGGGCCACCGCCAAGGCGCCGAACACCACCAGCGCGGGACCGCCAGTCCGACGAAACTCACCAACTCCACCAGGTAGACCGCCTTGTGGGCGGCGATGTACTCCAGCAGGGGGCGCCCTTCGGTGGGCGGGACCGGTGCGACGAAGACCAGGGTCACCGGCACCAGGACCAGCACCACGAACACCACAGCGGAGATTCCACCGATCCTGTACAGGGGTTGCCAGGACAGGTCGGGGCGGGCAGCTGCCATACGACGATCCTGCTCCCGCCCTCAGGGGCCGTCAAGGGCGCCGCCGACAACTTCACACGGAGGGCACCTCGCAGCGTCGACGTCGCCTCCCTGGCGTGACACACTCAGCGTCACCACGTCACTGGCGAAGGGGTGCTGCATGGAGGACTTCACGTTCACCGCCGAGCTGTGGCGCTGGTCTGGGGACGCCGCCTGGCGGTTCGTCACCGTCCCGTCGGATCTGGCCGACGAGATCCGGATCGTGTCGGGTCCGCCGCGCGGGTTCGGGTCGGTGCGGGTCGAGGTCACCGTCGGCGCAACCACCTGGCGCACCTCGGTGTTCCCGGATTCCAGCGCCGGCACCTACTTCCTGCCGATGAAGAAGGCCGTCCGCGTCGCCGAGGGCCTCGAGGACGGCGACGAGGTCGCGGTGACGCTGCGGCTTGTGGACTGACCCCAGCACGAGGACTTCACGACGGGGCAAGCTCCAGAGGACGGGGTACATACGCGCGACAACGGGGTATTCCCCTATAGGAATCCCTCCCGGTCAGGCTAGGTTCGCCTTGCCAGGCACATACCGGGCTTGCGTCCTACCCCTGAGGAGCACCACATGGAAAGCGCCGAACACGCCTGGATCGGAGACCAGCTCTCCCTCCACTTCCCCGCGACCGTCACGCCCGCCAAGGGCCTTCCGTTGGCGTTGCCCCTCCCAGGCCTGCCGGCCGGAGCACGCCTCACGTATGGGCAGACGATCGCCCTGGCCGGGGACTTCTTCGGCGTGGTCGGGGCGCCGATCAGCACGGCCACCGATCGGAGGGCCGCGTTCACCGCGGCCTTCGCCAGCCTTGGCGGCAACTGGGCCCAGACGTTGCAGATCCTCTCGATCATGGCCGAGGAGATCAGGGCCATCGACGATGCCCTCGCCGCGAAGAAGGATCCCTCGACCGCCTATGCGGTGCTCGGCGACTCCCTGTCGATGCGCTGGAACGTGGTGACCGGGGGCGAGAACGTGGGTGGCCTTCCAGTGGTGATGGGCCGGTACCTCCAGCTCGCCGCCGAGAACTGGGACCACTTCACCGAGTACGCCGTCGCCGCCTACTCGGCGGGGCACGAGCTCGCGATGGAACACGCCGCGGCCGTCCCCGGCGAATCACCGGCAGAGGCCGAGACCCGGATGCAGGAGGCCTATGCCCTCAACGCGTTCGCGGACCACTTCCTCACCGACCTGTTCTCAGCCGGCCATCTGCGCGCCCCTCGCAAGGAGCTTTCAGAGCAGGTCGCCACGCCGATCCCAGGCATGAGCGGCACCATGGGGAGCCTCCTTGTCCGCTGCATGCATGACGAGGACTCCCACAACGGGCTGAAAGTGAGCAACGCGGCCGGGAACTCCTGGGTGGCGTACGGGGACAAGCGGCTGCTCGACAGCGTCTCGGTGGACAATCGTGCCATGGTGGTCCGCGCCACCCAGGCGTCCGCCGACGACGTATGGGGCGCCCACCTCGGCGGCGCGCACCAGTACTCGGCGCTGTCCTTCATCCCCGACCTCACGCGGGTGGCAGACGTCTCGACGAAGGAGAACTTCTCCCCCCTCTTCCACCGCGACGCCGCAAGCGGGGTGGTGCAGCGCCGCAACGACGTGAGCAACCGCAGCGACTTCTCGTGGACCTCCGACTGGTGGGGATGGAGCACGTGGGCGGCGATCATGGCCGGCCAGTCCAGCGCCTTCGCCCCAGTCAAGTGCTACAGCCTTTCCAGCGGGGCGTTCCTCGGCTGGCTCGGGGTCGGCACCGACAACTACGTCGTCCTGGTGGGCGAGGAGAACCAGGCCCACGGGTTGGACTGGTACGCCTACGGCAACGACCTCTACCTCCGCAAGAACACCAGCCCGGCGTACCGCTACATCGGCGAGGGTGTCTACAGCTACGCCGACTGGGGCCTGTGGGGAGGCAACTACAAGAGTCCCGTCATCTACAACCCGGACTCGACGCTCACCTTGAAGGGCGCTCCCGGGCGATCGCTCTATCTGTACAAGGACAACCAGCTCTGCTGGTCCAACGGCGAGACCGACCTCAACTTCGTGCGGGTGGAGCTGCCCTTCGAGGACCAGTACGCGACGTTCTGACCCCTCACAGTCATCGCGGCGGTCCTCTGGGGCCGGGAGCGAGAGGGCGTACCCCTGCAGATCAGTGACTCCCGGCTCCGCCGGGCGCCCCTACGTCAGGTCTCCTCGCCGTAGGCTGTAGCCATGGCTGGGCTCCGGGCGTTGGGCGAGGATCTGTACGTTGTCGAGGGACCGGTCGTGCGCGACATGGGGATCGTCTTCACCACCCGGATGACGGTGGTCCGCCTGGGCGACGGGTCGGTGTGGATCGCCTCACCGGTCCCTGCACCATTCGCCACGATCGCAGAGATCGCCGCATTGGGCCCGGTCCGCCATCTCGTGTCGCCCACCCCCCGGCACTACTGGCGACTCCACGCCTGGCATGCACTCTTCCCGGAAGCAGAGCTGTGGTCGAGCCCGATCACGGCGGTCACTCTCAGGAAGGGTGACCTCCTCAAGGCCGAGATCCTCGGTCAGCATGCACCGGAGGCCTGGGCCGGCGACCTCGACCAGGCCATCGTCCGTGGCAGCGCACCGGTGAGCGAGGTGTTCTTCTTCCACGCCGCGTCCCGCACCCTCCTGGTGGAGGACCTCATCCAGGTGCACGAGCGCAGCCCAGGACACCCCCTCCGCAACGCCCTCATCGCGCTGGGTGGAGTGGCGGCCCCGCGCGGCGGCGTCGCCCGCGACATCAGGCTGACGTTCCGGGATCGCGCCGCGGCACGCCAGTCGATCCGCAGGATCCTGGAGTGGGACTTCGATCAGGTCGTCGTGGCGCACGGGCCGGTGATCACCCAAGCCGGCAGACGAATGGTCGAGGAGGCATTCTCCTGGCTCGGCCCCGGTGACTGAGTCCGCGCTGGTCAGGAGAATGATGGTGTTCACACACGACAAGGCCGGGCGCGTGGGCGCGAGCGACGGCGCGGCAGATCCACGGGAATCGACGGCGGCTGGAGGCCGGTCGGCGCTGACGCTGAGCTTTGACTCACCTGCTGCCACGTTGGAGTCGTGCGGCGGGAAGGGCATCAACCTGGTGCGTCTGACCCGGGCGGGGTTCAGGGTGCCGCCGGGTTTTGTGGTGGCCGCCGATGCGTATCGCGTCTTCGTCGCCGCCAATGACCTGACGACTCGGCTGGGGGACCTCCTCGAAGGGGTGGACGCGGGCGACGCGGCCGCGCTGGAGGCAGCCTCGGGCCTGATCCGGCGGGCCTTCGCCGACGGCGCGATCCCCGTCGAGGTGGTGGAGGCGGTGCGCGCGGCCTGGGAGCAGACGTTTGAGCCGGACTCCGCCCTGGCGGTGCGTTCGTCGGCGACGGCCGAAGACCTGCCGGACCTGTCGTTCGCGGGGCAGCAGGACACCTTCCTCAACGTGGTCGGCCTCGACGCCGTGATGGAGGCCTTGGTGAGCTGCTGGTCGAGCCTGTGGACGGCGCGCGCCATCGGCTACCGGGCCCGCACCGGCATCCCCCACGACGGTGTGGCGCTCGCGGCGGTGGTTCAGCTATTGGTTCCGGCGCGGGCCAGCGGCGTCCTGGTCACCGCCAACCCGCTGACCGGCTCACGCACCGAGACGGTGATCGACGCGACGTGGGGGCTGGGCGAGGCGCTGGTGTCGGGCCAGGTCGAGCCGGACCACTTCGTCGTCGACTCCGGGACCGGCCGGATCACCCGATCGGTGGGCGCGAAGGCGGTGGTCACGACGGCGCTTGCGGGCGGCGGGGTGACCACCTCCGCCCGGGAGCGCGACCCCGAGCCGTCGCTGAGCGATGCCGAGGTGCGCGAGTTGGTGGCTCTGGGGCGATCGGTGGCCGACGAGTACGGGACCCCGCAGGACCTGGAATGGGCCATCGCCGACTCGACCATCTACCTGCTACAGGCGCGCGCCATCACGTCGTTGTACCCGGTCCCCACCGGGGGAGGCGAGGCGCTGTGGTTCTCCTTCGGCGCCATCCAGGGGATGCTGCAGCCGATCACCCCGCTGGGGCGTGACGCGATCACGATGATGCTGTCGGGGGTCACCGAGCTTGTGGGGCCCCGGGTAGACCTGGGGAGGTCCGGCTACCTGACGCCCGCCGGTGAGCGCCTCTGGATTCGGATCGACCGGATCGTCCACCACCGGATTGGAGGCCGGATCCTGCCCAGGGTGTTGCCCATGCTGGAGCCGAGCTTCGGCGAGATCCTGGCCGGGTTGGCGCGGGAAAACGGATGGGCCCCCAGGCCCGGCCGCCCGAGCTGGTCAACCGTGCGGGGTCTGGCGAGGCTCGCGGCCCAGGTGGTGCCGCAGATCCCCGGTTCGATCCTCACCCCGGTGCGTCGACGCCGCGGGATGGATGCCCGGATGGCTGGCCTGCTCGCCGCTGCGCAGCGACGGCAGGTCGAGGCCGGCGCAGAGGACGACCCGTGGGCGCGCCTGGCCGCCAGGGCACGGGCGATGAGGGCGACCCTGGAGGGGTTGTTCCCGGTAGTGGTGCGCGCCTTCATCCCCATCATCGGGCCGGGCATGGCCATGATGGTCCGCGTGAAAGCGACGGCCCACGAAGCCGGCGATCAGGCTCAGGTGTTGGCGATGGAGGTCCTCCGCGGGCTGCCCGGCAACGTCACCACCGAGATGGACCTGGCCCTGTGGCGCACGGCCGCCGACATCCAGGCGGAGCCGGCCTCGATGCGTGCATTCGCGGAGCTGGAGGCCGCCGAGTTGGCGGACCGGTACGCGGCGGGTCAGCTCCCCACCCAGGCCCAGGGAGCGGTCGCGGCCTTCCTCGCGGAATACGGGATGCGTGGCGTCGGGGAGATCGACCTCGGGGTGCCCCGGTGGCGGGAGAACCCGATCGACGTGATGCGCAGCCTGCAGAGCTACACCCAGATCCGCGATCCCGATCAGGCGCCCGACGCCGTGTTCGCGCGCGGCGCGGCGCGCGCCGCGCGGGCCACGGACGAGCTGGCTGCTCTGGTGATCTCCTCCGGCGGCGTGCGGAGCCGCGGCAAGGCGGCCCGCGCCCGGTTCATGGTCGGCAGGATGCGCACTCTCCTGGGCGCCCGGGAGACGCCGAAATTCACGATGATCCGGGCCCTCGGTCTGGTGCGGGAGGGGCTGCTGGCCAGCGGCGGGGATCTGGTGCGCGCCGGCGTGCTGGGTCGGGCCGAGGATGTCTTCTTCCTGCACGTGGACGAGCTCGAGCGGCTCCGGGCCGAGCCGGCCGAGGTGTGGAGGTCCGTCGTGGCCGCGCGCCGGGACCTCGCGGACCGCGAGCGCCGACGCCGGCAGGTCCCGCGCGTGATCGCCGGCGACGGCCGCGCGTTCTACGAGGGGCTGGGCAGCGTCGACGGGGCGATCAGCGGGAGCCCCGTGTCCCCTGGGGTCGCGGAGGGCCTGGTCAGAGTGGTGTTCGACCCCCAGGCCACCCACCTGCTAACCGGGGAGATCCTGGTCTGCCCCGGCACCGACCCGGCCTGGACGCCGCTATTCCTGTCGGCCGGCGGCCTCATCACCGAAGTGGGCGGCATGATGACCCACGGCTCGGTGGTGGCCCGCGAGTATGGCATCCCCGCAGTCGTCGGCGTCCACCAGGCCACCGCGAGACTCCACACCGGGCAGCGGATCCGGCTGGACGGCATGACCGGGACGATCGAGATCCTCGACCAGGCCCTGGACCCCGCCCTCCAGGCCAGTGAGGTGGTCGACGGTGGCGCCGGGGCGCGATGACACGGAGGCGGGACTCGAGGCGCGGGCCGGCGGGTCGCTGTTCGCCGACGCCGGCCTGACGGGCGTCACGGTCGGGGTGCTCGCGCTGCTGTCGGCCATCAACGCCCTGTCAACAAGCGCCTACCTGCCCGCGCTGCCCACGGTGGCCGCGGATCTGGGTGCGTCGACCTCCTCCACGCAACTCACCCTGACCGCCTACCTGCTGGGCATCGCGGTGGGCCAGCTGACCTGGGGGCCGCTGTCGGATGCGGTGGGACGCCGCCGGCCGCTCCTGGTGGGACTGGTGTGCTACATCGCGGCCAGCCTGCTCTGCGCGGCCGCCCCGTCGATCGGGCTGCTCCTCGTGTTCCGGGCGGTGCAGGGGTGGGCCGCGTGCTCCGGTCAGGTGCTGTCGCGGGCGGTGGTCGCCGACCATGCCAGCGGGACCCGCCTGGCTCAGCTGATCACGGTGTTGATGCTGATGGGGGTGATCGCCCCCGTCGCGGCGCCGCTGATCGGTTCCGGGCTGCTTCTGGTGGGCTCGTGGCGGACGGTCTTCATCTTCCTGGGCCTCATGGGCGTGCCGATGGTGGTGGGCGTGATCCTGACCGTGGACGAGTCGTTGCCTCAAGCTGGGCGCCGCCGCGGGGGGCTCGTCGAGCTCGGGCGCACGGTGGGCGGCCTGATCGTGAATCGACGGTTCGTCGGTTACGCGGTGGCGTTGTCGTCGGGGTTCTCGACGATGTTCGTGTTCATGGCCGCCGCCCCTTTCCTGTTCCAGAACCGGCTCGGCCTGTCCGCGCAGCAGTACGCGTGGGTCAACGCCGGGATCGCCACCGGACTCGGCGCGTCCATGGCGCTGGTCCACCGGCACCTGGGGCGTCAGGCGCGAGAGGGCGTGTCGAACCCCGCCGGGACGGCCCGCTTCGGGATCGTGGCGTTGCTGGTCGGGACCTGCTGCACCCTGGCGGCATCCCTCCTGGACGCACCGCTGGCGGTGTGGATCTTCGTGCTGCTGCTGACCGTTGGCAGCCTGGCTCCCATCATGGGGAGCACCATGTCGCTCGCCTTGGGCGAGTCGTCCCACGCGATCGGGACCGGGACGGCTGTCGTCGGCGTGCTTCAGGCCATGCTCGGCGCTCTGGCCGCGCCCTTGGTCGGGTTGGGCGGACCGGAGGCCACGCTCCCGATGGCGCTGACCATGGTGGGGGCGGCGTGCGTCTCCGGCGCGGCGTTCCTCACGGCACGCCGCGCCCAGGCGAATGACTGGGCCCCCTGACGATGGGCGCCCGCGAAGTCGGCTGGCCCGTCCCCATCGCCCCCTGAGGAGGGCCGCCCGCGGAGTCGGCTGGCCCGTCCCCATCGCCCCCTGAGGAGGGCCGTCCGCGGAGCGGCGTGGCCCGTCTCGAAGGGTTGTGACTACCACCTTCACGCAGATCTCACTGTCGGGTGCGGTGAGCCGCGAGTCGATGCCCGAGCGGCCGATGTCCATAGACTGAAGGTTGCTGCCGGTGTGGTCGGTGGTCGGGTTGTTGAGGCCGCCCGGGCATCGCCGCCCGCCTCCCCGCACTTGACTGCCTGTGGCGTTGTCTTGTCGGGGTGCGTGCCGGCAGGGCGGCGTCGGGGTCGGGTCTGCTTGAGCGGATGCCAGCGAGGTGATCGTCGGGTTGGGCACCGCTACGCAGTGCCGCCCCGCCGTCCCCCACCCTTGCTGCCGGGCGCGTGTTCGGCTTGAACAGCAATCCCTTCCTGAGATCCTGCCCTGCACTCGCGAGCAGGTCGTAGGCCCTGGTGCACTCACGGAGACGACCACCGGCTGTTGGTGTTGGCCAGCCGCCGCAACCTCGTGCCGTTACTGTCGGCGTGAGCGCCGTCGCCACAGATCAGGAGGCCATCTCATGACCGATCCCGCCGAGCACACCCTCGTCCAGACCGCAGAGGGGACCGTCCGCGGGGTGTGGCGCGGCACCAGCGCCGCGTTCCTCGGGATCCCGTTCGCGGAGGCCCCCGTCGGGGATCTGCGGTTCCAGGCCCCGGTGCCGCGCTCACCATGGACCGGGGTCCGCGACGCGATCAACTACGGCGCCACCGCTCAACGGCGACCGTTCGGGGAGGTCACCGCGATCCCCGAGCCGAGCATCCCGGGCGACGACATCCTGACCGTCAACGTCTTCACGCCCGCCCCCGGCGACGCCGACGCCGACGCCGCACTGCCCGTGCTGTTCTGGATTCACGGGGGCGGGTACAAGGCGGGCTCGCCGGCAAGCCCGTGGTACGACGGTTTCGCCTTCAACCGCGACGGCGTGGTGACCGTGAGCGTGGGCTACCGGCTGGGCTTCGACGGGTTCGGCGCCGTCGACGGCGCGCCCGCCAACCGCGGTCTGCTGGACCAGATCGAGGGGCTGCGCTGGGTGCAGCGGAATATCGCCGCGTTCGGGGGCGACCCTGCTCGGGTGACCATCGCGGGACAGTCTGCGGGCGGCGGCTCAGTGCTGGCCTTGCTGGCATCCCCGCTTGCCACCGGACTGTTCCATGCCGCCATCAGCCAATCCGGCTCGTTGTCACCCGTCCCGCTGGAGCTGGCGCAGCGCCGCTCCGCACGGATGGCCGAGCTAGCTGGCGTCCCCGCCACGCTGGACGGGTTCCGCGGCTTGACCGAGGACCAGGTGCTGGACGCCGCCGCCCAGCTGGAGGCCCCTCCCACAGGTTCGCCGGGCTCGCCGCAGGACCTGGTCGACGGCCTGGTGGCGGGACCCGGGATCCTGGGGCTGCAGTTCCTCCCGCAGGCCGACCCCGCCTCCCTCCCGGCCGACTGGGTGTCCGCCGTCGCCGCCGACCCGCGCCCGCTCCTCCTCGGCGCGGTGGCGCACGAGTTCACCCTGATCGGCACGGAGCTCGCCCCCGCGCTCGGTGACGCCGACCCCGTGGAGCTGATCCGCGCCAGCCCGCTCGGGGATCTGACCGACGAGCTCGTCGCGGCCCACCCGGAGCTGAGCGGGCCGCTGCTGGTCGGTCAACTCCTGACGGTTTCCACCTTCCGTCGTTGGGTGCCGCAGGTGGCCACGGCCCGCAGCCGAGGACCCCAGGGACCCACCTGGGTGTACGACTTCCGGCGGGCCAATCCGGCCCACGGTCTTGCCACCCACTGTTGCGACCTACCGTTTACCTGGGACAACCTGGCGGATCCGTCTGTGGTGTCCTCGTGCGGCCCCGGCGCCCCGCAGTACCTGGCCGATGCCATGCATGGCGCCTGGGTGCGGTTCGTCACCACGCACGAGGCACCGTGGGCGCCGTGGCGTGCCGAGAGTCCCCGCACGATGGTCTTCGACGCCGCCCCCTCCGAGCGGGACGGGTACGGCTTCGAGACGCGCGCGGCTGGGTCCCCGTCTGCAGGGGTACCGGCAGTACGCGGCTAACGACGGCTCAACGCGCCGCGACGGCCCCCGCGTGAGCGAGGGCCGCCACCGGTGTTGAGGTCCGCTGTCACCGGACGGACTTGCCACCTCCACCGGCGATCACGTCGATGTCGATGTAGGTGAGGTTGTTGAGCGGGTCGACGACGGCGTCGCCGCCGGCCTCACCTTCCTCCGCGACCTCGATCGCGGTGCGGATGATGGTGCTTCCGTCGAACCACGTCTCCTGACCGAGATCAGTGGGCAGGTAGAACGTCACCCGATAGGTGCCAACCGCCGTCGGCTTCCAGCCACCCTGCGACAGACCGTAGATCACCTTGCCGCCCACGTTGAGCTCGCCGGCGAAGGACAACGACACCGGGGTGTCGGCACCCTCCCACGACGTTCCGGCCCAGGAGTAGGTGCCGGTTGGGTCGATCTTCTGGATCACGAGCCTGGCGGTCGGTGAGTAAACAGTCGCCTCGGTGCTGGCGTAGGAGCTGATGGTGATCTCGTCGCCGGTGATCACACCATCGTCAGGGACGAGATCGCTCGCGCACACGCCCTGCACCTCGTCGGGGCTGCTCGGGTTGGCGAGCATCACCATGGAGTAGCCCGTGAGCGGCGAGTCCAGGAGCTTGTAGAGCGAGAGCTCGACCCGGATCGGGCGACCCACCTTCATGTCCACGGACTCGAGGCTGTCGCCCCAGTCGATCTCGTCGACGTACAGCGTCCCTTCAGCGAGTTCGCTCTCGGCCTGCCAGACGTTGCCCAGCGTCTTCTGCGCGAACGGGAACATGCCCGCAGGGCAGGATTCGATGGCGGCTGCCGTCCATGGAACAGTGAGATCTGCCTGCAGTTCCGTGCCCGGAAGGGTCAGCCCGGGGGCGGCGAGATCGCCCCAGATCACCAGCGTAGTCCCACTGGCCTGCTCAAGGTGGAGAAAAGTCCAATGTTTCTGTGCCAGTTTTTCAAGCACCAGGGGTCGACGGCGTTGACTCGCCACGGCTGGCGAGGCGCGCCTCGTCGTCGCGTCGGTCTGCTCTGAGAGAGATTCAGACCAATCACTGGTCCCCGTCGCGTGTCGAGACCGGTCTCCGAGCATCCGCGCCGACACTCGTGAACACATCGAGGGCCAGGAGGCGGGATGACCATCACGGTGGTACGGGCAGGACACATCTTCGACGGGGACCGCTTCCACACCGGAGGCGACGTCGTCATCAACGGTGAGCGCATCGTCGCCGTCTCTGACGGGACCGCCTACGGGCAGGAGGTCGAGCTGGTCGACCACGGCCCGAACTCCACACTGCTTCCCGGCCTCATCGACGCCCACCAGCACGTGACCTGGGACTGCAGCGCTGATCCGGTCGCGTGGTTGACGACGGCCACCGACGACGAACTGCTGGTGCGGGCCCGTGCGAACGCGCGCCAGGCACTGGCCACCGGAACCACGACGGTGCGCGACCTCGGCGACCGCGGCTACGTGTCGCTGCGCCTGAGGGCCGAAACCGCAGCCGACCCGACCGCCGGCCCGAGGCTGCTCGCCTCCGGGCCGCCGCTGACCAGCGCGGGAGGCCACTGCTGGTTCCTCGGGGGTGCCGTCCGCGGCGTGGACGCGATTCGGGCGGAGGTTGCAGAGCGGGCGGAACGCGGATGTGACGTCATCAAGGTGATGGCCACCGGCGGCAACGTGACGCCGGGCTCGCTGCCTCACGAGGCGCAGTTCACTCGTGCGGAGCTGCGGGCCCTGGTGGAGACGGCCCACGGCTTCGGGCTCCCCGTCGCCGCACACGGGCACGGGGTGGAGGGGATCGAGTCGGCGCTCATCGCAGGGGTGGACACCGTCGAGCACGCCTCGTTCATGACGGCGGACTCCGTCGCCGACCGTCCGGACCTGGTCCGCCGGATGGTCGAGGCGGGGGTGTTCGCCGTCGGCACAGCGGGTTCGCTCCCAGGGGGGCAGCTGCCGCCCCGATTGGCGGCGGTGCTGCCGTTGGTCCTGGCTCATGCGCGCCGCATGCACGAGGCTGGGGTGCGGATCGCCGTGGCCACGGACGCGGGCATCGCGCCGTCCAAGCCGTTCAACGTCCAGCCGTACGCGGTGACGGAGGTGGCCCAACTCCTGGGTCTCATCCCGGCGCTCCGCGGGGCCACCTCCATCGCGGCCGACGCGATCGGCCTCGGGGACTCGATCGGCCGGCTCCGCCCCGGTCACACGGCCGACCTCCTCGTCGTCGACGGGAACCTGGAGGCCGGCGCGGAGGCATTGCACAATGTGAAGGCGGTCTACCGCTCGGGCGAGCTTGTCGGCTCCTGAGAAGTCCGAGGCGACTCCACCGGCTGGTGACTACGGCGACGGAGCAGCAGGGTGATCACCGCCGCCCCAGCCAGCAGTGCGGCCGCCACCACGACGAGGCCGGGACCCTCACCCGCGATCCACGCCCCCACGCGCGACGACGCCGCGCTGACCCAAGCGACCGGACCGCCCGTGATCAGGTCGCCCTGGAAGGCGCGGTACTCAACCCAGCCGTACCAGGTCACGTAGGCGCCCGCCAGAACCAGGAATGCCCCCGACAGCCTCTTGACGTGGGGCGCCAACGCGTGAAACCTCCCAGACGCTCCAGCGCCCAGGAGTGCGGTGACCAGAGCCAGCACCGACAGGACCGCACCCATGCCGAACGCGTACCCCAGCAGGGCGACCACACCCACCAGCGGCGAGTTCCCCGAGAGGGAAAAGGCGGAGACGACGGCGGCGAGAAACACCGGCAGGGTGCACGAGAGGGACACCGTCGCATAGATGACGCCGTAAGCGATCATCCCCCGAGGGCTTCCGTCCACCGCGAGCCGGGCCCGCGGGAGATTCAGCGCCAACTCCTTCCCTGCAAGCATGAACGCCCCTGCGACCATGAGGAGGAGCCCGGAGGCGGCGGTCACCACACTCAGCCAGTCCCCCAGCCCCACCGACAGGATCGTGATCAGGAGCCCGGCCACACCGAAGACGAGGACGAAGCCGACCGTGACCGCGACCCCGACACCCAGTGCGCGGGCGACGGCGGCCCGGCGGCCAGACTGCTCCCCGAGGAAGAGCGCAAGGTAGGCGGGCAGCATCGCGAACCCGCACGGGTTGAACGCTGCGATGGCCCCAGCTGAGACGGCAAGCGCCAGCGCGGGGAGCAGGTCGGCGGTCATGACGCGGCTTCGACGCACACTGGGGGGACACGCATGGGGCCTGCTCTCTCAGGGATGACCGACACCTCGTCCAACCCCCGTCCCACGCGAAAGATTCCGGCGATGGCGCGGAATCAGAACAGGGGGTGGTTCGTTGTTGTGACTAGACACCATTGGAGGTCTCCGTCGTGAACCGCTTCACCCTCGTAGCCGCGCTCGTCCTCACCTTGCTCACCGGCGCCTGCACCGCTCAGACCACCGAGGCGGATCCATCGTCGGCGGAGACCAGTGCGGCCTCGCCAGCGGGGACCCCCAACACCTCCCCGACGGGGGGCAGCGAGGAATCCTCAGCGGGCACCGGCAGCGAGGAGGCCCCGATGGCCACCTCGAGCGCGCCGCCGGCCCCGGCTGCTTCGCTGGCGCACCTCGCGGTCGCCACTCTCGACGGCGACACTTTCGACCCCGCGACCATCGAAGGCCAGCCAGTCATCCTCTGGTTCTGGGCCCCGTGGTGCACCATCTGCCGCGCTGAGGCACCCCACATCAACGAGGTGGTCGCTGAGCTTGAGGCGGCGGGCTCCCCCGTGACCCTGATCGGGGTCCCCGGACGCGGCGAGGTGCCGGAGATGGAGGACTTCCTCGACGACACCGCCACTGGCGGACTGACTCATCTCGTCGACTCCGACGGCGCACTCTGGCGCGAGTACGGCGTGGTCTACCAGCCGGCCTTCGCGCTCCTGAGCCCCGACGGCGGGGTCGAGGTCATCAACGGCGCGCTGGGCGCCGACGGGTTGCGGGAGGCAGCCACCAAGGTGGCCCAGGGGTAGGTTTCCGACCCGGGCCAGTCCGTGAAGCCGAGCCCACCAGGCCAGACCCCCGCCGGGTTGGGGTATTGACCCGGGGCTCACCGGTGGCGACGCTGGAGGCATGAAGGGAGTGCTCCCCGTCGACGACGACGCGGGCCCCGCGGACGGACTCAACCCGCCGTCGCCCACGACCGGGCGCCGGCCGGGTCTGCTGGGTGGCGCGCTGCTCGTGTGGCTGGGCATCGCCGCACTCGTCCTGGGGATGGTGCGGGTAGCGGTGGCGCAGCAACCGTTGACGCCCGCCCCCGCGTCGGCGGCCCGATGGGCGGGCCCTGACGAGATCGAAGACTTCGTCGAGCGCAGGGCTGACGAGTTGCGGCTGGCCGGGCTGGCCGTCGTCGTCGTCCGCGATGGGGACGTGTACCAGGAGAGTTACCTCGGCACCGCCGGGGACGGCCGCCCTGTGACCGGCGAAACCCCCTTCGTGCTGGGCTCCACCAGCAAGCAGTTCACGGCGCTCGCCATCCAGCGGCTGATCGCCGACGGGCACCTCAGCCTCGACACCCGAGTCTGCGACGTATTCCCCGACTGGCCCGACGCGGAGGGAACGCTCGGCGCCGTGACCATCGCTGACCTGCTCGGGCACACCTCAGGCCTCTCCACCACAGCCGGGCTGGGCCAGTGGGGGTGGTGGCCCGGGAGGCCGACATCGATCGCGGCGAACGCGGAGGCCCTCGCCGAAACCCGCCTTGATCCGCCCGGCACCTACGCGTACTCCAACAGCAACTACGACCTGCTCGGCGCCGTCGTCGAGAAGGTGACCGGGAAGCCGTTCGAGCGCGCCATGGAGAGGCTCGTCTACGCACCGTTGGGCCTGGACCACACGAGCGCCACCGCGACACCGGGCGCCGTCGACGGGTTGGCCGCCGGGCACCATCCGTGGTTCGAGCTGCTCACCGCGCCGACGCCCTGCCCATGCACACCCGGGGCGGTGCCGTCGGCGTTCCAGGTGTCCACGGCCGGCGATCTGACCCTGCTGGTGGGGGCCCACCTCGGGACGGTGACCTCCACCCTTCCCGACGGCGTGCTGGCCGCCGCCCGCGAGCCGCTCGCCACCGTCAGCGCCTACTCGCAGTACGGGTCGGGGTGGGTGGTCCGCCCGCTGTGGGAGCTGAGGGGCGAGGTCGGAGATCCGGTCGACGCCAGCCTCGACGGCGAGTCCCTTCCCATCTGCGTCGACCATCTGGGCAGCACCTACCGGTCCCAGTCCTACCTGCTGGCATGCCCCACGCTCGGGTTCGGCATTGTCGCGGTGACCAACACGGGGCGGGCCTGGACACCACGCGCTGGGCGCGGTTCCAGTCCGAGCTCCTGCACCTCACGCTGGGGACGCCGGCTCCCCCGCCGTCGTTCAACCCCGTCGAGGCCAACGCGGCCCTACTGGTTCTGGGCTCACTGCTGGCGCAGAGCCTCTCGGTGGTTCCGCTGCTCGGACGACGGCGCAGTGTGGCGCGCTCGCTCGTCGCCGTGGTGGGGGCGGCGGCGGCAATGGCGCTGTGGTGGGGGTACGCGCCGGCGCGCCTGATGCCGGGTGCCGATCGCCTCGCTGTGGGCTGCCGCGCCGGAGCTTGGACTGGCAACGCTGGTAAGCACCGCCCTGGCCGCGGGCGTGGTCGCGGTGGTCATCGCCCGCCGACATCGCGAGAGGCGGTCCTAGAACCGCGGCGCACGCTCGCGACAACAGCCCACACCTTGCACCTCTAGGCATTGTTGCGATACCTTGCAGTTCTAGGCTTCGAGGGAGTGCGTGATGAGGGTAGGTAAAGATCTGGTGGCGGCGGCGGCGACGCCGCTCGTCCTGGGGATCCTCGCCGAGGGCGAGTCATACGGGTACGCGATCCTGAAACGCGTCGGCGAGTTGTCCGGCGGCGAACTCGCCTGGACCGAGGGCATGCTCTACCCCCTCCTCCACCGCCTCGAGCGCCTCGGCTACGTCGAGGCCGGCTGGCACACCTCCACCGAGGGGCGCCGGCGCAAGCACTACCGGATCACGGCCGACGGCAGGGCCGCGTTGGCCGAGCACGGTGAGCAGTGGCGCGTAGTGAGCGAGGCGCTGCGGCAGGTGTGGACCGCAGCGGCCGCCCACCCCGGCAGCCTCGTCGTGGGAGGTGCCCCCGCATGAGCGCGCAGCACATCCCCGGCGTCGAGGCGCGCATCGAGTCGTGGCGCGGCTTCGTCGGACGCCGCGCAGCGATCAGCACGGCCGACGTCGACGAGCTGGAGTCGCACCTGCGCGACGAGATGGCCGACCTGCGCGGCGTCGGGTTGTCCGACGACGAGGCGTTCCTCATCGCCGTCGGGCGCCTGGGAGAGGTGGACGCGCTGTCGCGCGAGTACGCCCAGGAGCACTCGGACAGGCTGTGGAAGCAGTTGGTGGTGGGCTCGGCGGACTCCGCCACCGACGGTCGACGGGGGCTCGGGGTGGCGCTGGGCCTGGGTGTCGCGGCGGCTGTCGCGGTGAAGGTCCCCGCGCTGTTCGGGATCGGGCTGGAGGAGAATCCGGAGCACTACGTCAAGAACCTCCCCCTCCTGGTGCTGCCCTTCCTGGCCGGCTTCTTCGTGTGGCGCGCCGCCGTCGAGCCGCGGATGCGGGCCCGACTTCTGGCGCTGGTGGGCGTGGCGGTGGTGGTATCCGCGCTGGTCCTGAACCTCTATCCGTTCGCCGCCGAGTCGGCCACCGAGATCCTGGCCGCGCTCCACCTCCCCATCGCCCTGTGGTTGCTGCTCGGAGTGGCGCACGCCGGCGGCGACTGGCGCTCGGACCGGGCCCGGATGGACTACGTCCGGTTCACGGGCGAGTGGTTCATCTACTACGTGCTGATCGGGATGGGCGGCGGGGTTCTGCTGGGGCTCACCGCCGGCGTGTTCAGCACCATCGGGGTGGACACGGAGACCGCCATCTTCTCGTGGGTCCTCCCGTGCGGCGCGGCCGGGGCCGTGCTGGTGGCGGCCTGGCTGGTGGGCGCCAAGCAGGGCGTCATCGAGAACATGGCACCGGTCCTGACAAGGGTGTTCACGCCCCTTTTCGCCGTGATGCTGCTGGCGTTCGGGGCGGCCGCGATCTGGCAGGGCGACCTACGCACCGTGGACCGCGAGCTGCTCATCGTCTTCGATCTGGTGCTCATCGTGGTGCTGGCACTGCTGCTCTACTCGGTGTCGGCCCGCGACCCGCTGACCCCGCCGGGCGCCTTCGAGTGGCTTCAGGTTGTGCTGCTCGGAAGCGCGATCGTCGTCGATGCCTACGTGCTGGTGGCGATGCTGGGCCGCATCGGCGCCTTCGGGTTCAGCCCCAACAAGGTGGCCTCGCTGGGCTTGAACGCACTGCTGCTGGTCAACCTCGTCGGGTCCGTGGTCCTGCTGGTCGGCTTCCTGCGGGGTCGTCGCCCCTACGCCGATCTCGAGCGTTGGCAGACGGGCTATCTGCCGGTGTATCTGGCCTGGGCGGTCGTGGTTGGCGTGGCGTTCGGGCCGGTGTTCGCCTGGGCGTGATCCAGGATGGCTCAATGGTTGTCGCGAGCCGCGACGACCAGGCCGCGCACCACTTCGACGAGCGTCCTGATGGGTTCGGGCTCGGTTCCCGAGCCTTGAGCCAGCGCCGCGAAGGCGCTGCAGCGGTATCTCACGTACTACGGGGGCGTCACCGACGGCGCCACCCTCATGACGATGATGGGCGACCATGTCGAGCTCTGGGAACGCGCCGCGGTGGACGGCACGCCGGTGCGCGCGATCGTGGGCGAGGACCCCGTCGAGTTCGCCGAGACGTTCGTTCAGGCCTACAGCGGCCGGCAGTGGATCGACAGGGAGGCGCCCGCCTGATCGAGGCGATCGACGTCGCGGAGCGTGGAGGATCGAAGTGAACCTCCTGGGCGGCCCGTTCGATGGAATAATGGAGCCAGGCGTGCTCGTGTCGCCTCTTCCTCGCGGCTCGGCCGCGGGTCGAAGTGCCGCCGGGCCCCAGGACAGCGTCCGCCGTCCGCACTCGGTGGGGAGCAAGATGCCTTCTCAAGACCGGATCCAACAGCGTCGCCGGTACCTGATGTGCCGGCCGGACTACTTCACCGTCAGTAACGAGATCAATCCCTGGATGAACCGGACGCGGGCCACCGACACGGCCAAGGCGGTGCGGCAGTGGCAGGAGCTCCACGACACGTACCTGAGGCTGGGGCATGAGGTTGAGCTCATCGACCCGATCCCGGGCCTGGACGACATGGTCTACACGGCCAACGGTGGACTCACCATCGACGGCGTGGCCCTGGGCGCCAGGTTCGCCGTGGGAGAGCGTCGGGCTGAGGAACAACCGTTCCGGGAGTGGTTCGCGGCCCACGGGTTCGAGGTCGTGGAACCGCTCGCCACTCAGGAGGGCGAAGGCGACCTCCTGCTGGTGGGCGAGACGATCCTCGCCGGCTACGGCTTCCGGTCGCAACTGGACAGCCACGCCGAGGTCGCGGACGTGTTCAGACGCGAGGTGGTCTCGCTGCGGCTGGTGAACCCGATCTACTACCACCTCGACACGGCCGTCTGCGTCCTCGACCCGGTGCAGGGCCCGGGCGGTGTCGAGAAGGCGAACATCGCCTACCTGCCGTCGGCCTTCGACCAGCGCGGCCAGCGCGAGCTCCTGGAGAGGTTCCCAGACGCGATCCGCGTCCCCGCCGCCGATCCCGCGAGCCTCGAGCTCAACGCGGTTAGCGACGGCCGCAACGTCGTCCTGTCGCCGCCCGTCACCCGCCTCGACGCCCAGTTGCGCGAGCGCGGCTACCACCCGATCCACGTCGACGTGTCCGAGCTGCACCTCGGCGGCGGCGGGATCAAATGCTGCACCCTGACCCTGCGAGGAGGCAGACCATGAGCACCAAGACGAATCCCGACACAGCGACGACGCACTTAATCCACGAGGAAAGCGAGCATCTGGCACACAACTACGACCCACTCCCGGTGGTCGTCTCGACCGCCGAGGACGTCTGGGTGACCGATGTCGAGGGCAGGCGCTACCTCGACCTGCTGTCGGCCTACTCCGCCCTCAATTTCGGGCACCGCCACCCCGAGCTGGTGACAGCGGCCGTCGAGCAGATCGGTCGGGTCACCCTGACCAGCCGGGCGTTCCACAACGACCAGCTCGGGGCCTTCGCCACGGCCCTCGCCGAGCTGTGCGGCAAGGACCTCGTCCTACCGATGAACACCGGCGCGGAAGCCGTCGAGACCGGCATCAAAGCCGCCCGCGCCTGGGCCTACCGCGTCAAGGGGGTGCCCACCGACGCCGCACGGATCATCGTGGCCGCTGGCAACTTCCACGGCCGCACCACCACCATCGTCGGGTTCAGCGACGACCCCCTCGCCCGGGACGGGTTCGGGCCGCCCACCCCCGGTTTCGACATCGTGGCGTACGGCGACGCCGCGGCGATCGAGGCGGCCATCGACGACCACACCGCAGCCGTGCTCATCGAGCCCATCCAGGGCGAGGCCGGCGTCATCATCCCGCCGCCCGGCTACCTGCGTGAAGTCCGCGAGCTCTGCACGCAGCACAACGTGCTCCTCATCGCCGACGAGATCCAGTCCGGCCTCGGCCGCGTCGGGACCACCTTCGCGTGCGACCGCGAGGGGGTCGTCCCCGACCTCTACCTGCTGGGCAAGGCACTGGGCGGCGGCATCCTGCCCGTCTCGGCCGTCGTCGGCGACCGTGACGTCCTCGGGGTGTTGCGTCCCGGCGAGCACGGGTCGACGTTCGGCGGGAATCCGCTCGCCGCGGCGGTCGGGCTGCGGGTGGTTGAGCTGCTACGGACCGGCGAGTTCCAGGAGCGCGCCACGGCCCTCGGGCATCACCTCAAGGGCCTCCTCGACGACCTGCTGGGCCACGGCCTGACCGAGGTGCGGGTGGCCGGCCTCTGGGCGGGCGTCGACGTGGAGGCGTCGCGCGGCACGGGCCGCGACGTGGCGCTGAGGCTGCTGGAGCGCGGCGTGCTGGTCAAAGACACCCACGGCCAGACCGTGCGCATCGCACCGCCCTTGACGATCGAGGCGGCCGACCTGGACTGGGCGGTCGAACAGCTCAAGCTCGCCCTGGGGTCGAGCCGACCGCCCCGAACGTGAGGCCGGAGAGCTAGCTGGCAGGTCTGATACCGACTACGTGACCAGACCTGCCAATGAGCCGCCGGGTTGTGGTCAGAGGCCCACACTCGTGCGGTACTGCCAGACGGTGAGCACCGCGGATGCGCCCTCGCCGACGGCCGTCGCAACCCTCTTGGCGGACCCGTGACGGACGTCCCCGACCGCGAAGACGCCCGGGACGCTCGTCTCGAGCAGGAACGGGTCGCGTTCGAGGGGCCAGGCGCAATCGTTCTGACCTGCTACGTCCGGGCCGGTCAGGATGAACCCGCGGTCGTCGCTGGCGATCACACCCGTGAGCCACTGGGTGCGTGGCCGTGCGCCGATGAACACGAAGAGCGCGGTGGTGGGCTCGCTCACGGACTCGCCGGTCGCGGTGTCGCGGATGATCAAGTGCTCGAGGTGATCCTCACCTGATGCCCCCACCACGCTGGCGCCCAGCCGGACGGTGATGTTGGGGGTGTGCGCGATCTGTTCGACGAGGTAATGCGACATCCCGGCCGCGAGGCTCTGTCCGCGGACGAGCATCGTGACGCTGCGCGCCACGGTCGACAGGTGCATCGCGGCTTGTCCAGCCGAGTTCGCCCCACCGGCGACGAAGACGTCCTCCCCGGCGGTCGCGGACACCTCGGACAGTCCGGCACCGTAGTAGACGCCCCTGCCCACGAGGCTGTCCAGGCCGGGCGCGTCGAGCCTCACGTAGGACACGCCGGTGGCGAGGACGATCGAATGGGCGCCGAGCTCGGTCCCGTCCGAGAGGCTCACCCCTAGGGACCCGGGTGTGGTCCGCAGCGCTGAGACCTCCTGCGTCAGCAACAGCTCGACGCCGAAACGCTTGGCCTGAGTCGTCGCCCTGCGGGCCAGGTCGCCGCCGGACAGCCCAGACGGGAAGCCGAGATAGTTCTCGATGCGTGAGCTCATCCCCGCCTGTCCACCGGTGGCCTCCCGTTCGACGAGGACGGTGCTCAATCCCTCGGAAGCGCCGTAGACGGCGGCCGCGAGCCCGGCGGGGCCACCGCCGACGATGAGCAGGTCGTAGACCGGCACCTCGGCGTGGCCGCGCAGCCCCAGGGTCTCGGCGATCTGCTCAGGGGACGGCTGCTGGAGCACGACTCCGTCGGAGAAGATGACGACCGGGGACTGCGCCCCCTCACCGACGAGGGCGAGCAGCTCCGCGGCGTGGGGGTCGGTGGCAAGGTCGAACCACTGATACGGCACTTGATTCCGGGCCAGGAAGTCACGCACCGCGTGGGACTCCGCCGACCACCGGTGCCCGATCACCCGAACCCCCTCGAACGGCGGGCGGTGAGCCGCGAGCCAATCGTCGAGCAGGTCGTCGAGCACCGGATACAACCGCTGCTCGGGCGGATCCCACGGCTTGATGAGGTAGTAGTCCAGCTGGACTTCGTTGATGGCCATGATGGCCGACTCGGTGTCGGCGTAGGCCGTCAGCAGCACCCGTTTCGCGTCCGGATAGAGCTCCTTGGCGCGTGAGAGGAGTTCCACGCCTGACATCTCGGGCATGCGCTGGTCCACCAGCAGAAGGGCGACGGATTCGCTGGCCAACTTGAGCTGCCGCAGCACCTCGAGTGCCCGGCCGCCCGAATCCGCCCGAATGACACGGAACCGCTCCCCGAAGCCCTGCCGAACGTCATGAGCCACTGCTTGCAGGACCTCCGCGTCGTCATCGACCGCGAGGATGATCGGTTTCGCCATTGCCACCTCCCCCGACGGCGGTCCCGGTCGTCCCGGGCCACTGGTGCCGTCGCCGTTGCGTTCCTATCCTTGGACGGACTGGGCACCGTGTCCAGTAACAATCCGGAGAACCGGAAAGGCGTGGGGCAACATGTCCGAGCCGAACCAGAACCAGGCCCACCTCCAGCTTGCCGAGAGCGAAGAGCGCTACCGGGCCGCCATCGACAATGCGCACGACATGATTCAGAGCGTCCGCCCGGATGGCACCTTCGAATTCGTCAACAAGGCCTGGCTCGACACCCTCGGCTACACCCCCGACGAGGTGAGCGCACTCGACATGTGGGACACGATCCACGACAGCTCGCTCGAGCACTGCCAGCTCTACTTCGGCAAGGCGCTCGGGGGAGAGTCCATCCCCTACATGGAGGCGGTCTTCAGGACGAAGTCCGGAGATCCCGTGCCGGTCGAGGGAAGCGTCACGAACCGCTACATGAGCGGCACGATCATCGCCACCCACGGCTTCTTCCGCAACATCAGCGAGCGCCTTCACGCCGAGGAACTGGAGCGCCGCAACGCCGCGCTGATCCTCGACGAGAAGGCCCGCTATCTGGAGAAAATGGCCGCCCTCGGCAAGCTCTCCGCCGGACTCACCCACGAATTGAACAATCCCGCCGCCGCGGTGAGCCGCGCGAGCGCCCGGCTCACCGCGGCCCTCACCCAACGGGACGAAGCGCTGACCACCCTCGTCTCCCAGGGCATCACCAAGGACCAGTGCCGCCTGCTCACCGCACTCGCCCTCCCACCGGTGCCCGCACCCGGGGAACAGCTCGGCCCCCTCGATCGGGACCGCCGAGAAGGTGAGATCGAGCAGGTGCTCGATGATCTCGGAGTGCCCCAGGGCTGGTCGCTGGGCCCCGGACTGGCCGAAGCCGGGCAGACGGTCGCCTCGATCCGGGACCTCGCGGGCCAGGTGGCCGGCGCCGACCTGGTGCACATGCTGACCTGGATCAGCGCGACGAACGCGACGCGCGAGTCGGTCGAGGTTCTGGTGCGCAGCAGCCACAGAATCACCGAGATCGTCCAGGCCGTCAAGGGCTACACCCACATGGACCGCGCCGCCGAGCAGCGCGTCGACCTCCACGACGGCATCGAGAGCACACTGACGATCCTCAACCACGCCCTCCGAGACGTCACCGTGAAGCGCGAGTTCGACCGCGCGCTTCCGCAGCTCCGGGTCCACGGCAACACGCTCAACCAGGTGTGGACGAACATCCTCGATAACGCCGCGGGCGCTGCGGCCGGCTCGGGAACAGTCACGATCCGCACCCGCCGCGACGGCGACCACGCTGTCGTCGAGATCGAGGACGACGGCCCAGGCGTCCCCGCGGAGAACCTCCACCGGATCTTCGAACCCTTCTTCACGACCAAGCCGCAGGGCGTCGGCACCGGCCTCGGCCTCGACACCGCGTGGCGCATCGTGACACAGGAGCACGGCGGAACGATCGGTGTGGAGTCGCGGCCCGGCCGCACGGTCTTCAGAGTGACCCTTCCCCTCGACACCTGAAGCAAGCACCCAACTGCGCCCGGGGCGCATCGTCGCTTCATTCTCGGAGTCGCCGGGCCGTGACTGATGCCGCGGGCGGGTCGGTCACGTGCGACGACCTGCTGACTGGAGCCGACGCCCTGGGCTGACCCGCTACTTGACCAGTGCCTTGAGCAGGACGAGAGCCAGCCCGAGCAACGAGGTGATGAGGGCGCCGAGGAGCCGGGCCTGCGGTCGCGGACTCCAAGACGCGACGCCGAGCCAGCCGAGGATGCCGAGGACCACGACGGCAACCCAGAGGGTTCCCCAGATCGCGTTCTGGTCGCTGATGAGGCCGAACGTCCCCATGGTGAGCACCACGAGCGGGATCACCCCGGCAACGAGCATGCCCCAGGAATGATCGAGCGCGTCACGGGTGGCCCTGATCGCGCGCGTCCGCCACGGGGTGTCGCCCTCATACTCATCGCCGAGGTGGGCGACGGCGCCGGCGTAGACGTGCGCGGCCCAGAACACCACCAACGTGGCGATCACCTTGACCAGCACGTCCCACGACGCTTCGTCGCTGTTGCCGAGGATCACGACGAGGCCGGCCACCAGGATGACGCCGTGGATGGCCGGTTCGCTGACGATGATCCTGGCGATCGATCCCGCGACGCTGGCCGTTGCCCCGGCCATCAGGCGGCGCCGCCTGAGCGGAGCGGCTGGACTCGTATGAAGCAGGCCGGGGACGAGTGGCCCGGGTCCGGGGTGGCGGTGCGCACGTGTGGGCTCCTGTCGCTGATGAGTGCACTTGCCCGTCTACACCAGGCCAGTGAGATGAGGGTACTGCCGCCGTCCCGCGTCAGCGTGGGGCCCTTCGGAACCACCCTCGGCACGCATCAGCGACGGTCGCGCCACAGGTGTGACCCACGGGTGGGAAAACGCTTGCCAAAGCTCGGGGATCCAGCAACAATGGCTGACATGAATCGTGTCGCCGTGGTCACGGGAGGTAGCAGAGGCATCGGCCTCGGCATCTCGCAGGCCCTCATCAGCCAGAACTTCCGTGTGGCGGTGGTCGCCACCCGCCCCGAACCCGATGGCCTCATCGAAGGGCTTGGCGGGCAGGACAAGGCGGCCTACTTTCAGGGCCGCGTCGACGACGTCGACTCCCACGCGGGCCTGGTCGCAAGCATCGTCGCCCGGTTCGGCCGGATCGACGTCCTGGTCAACAACGCCGGCGTCGCACCGGAGGAACGCCGCGACCTGCTGGAGGCCACCCCTGAGAGCTACGACCGGGTGATGGGGATCAACCTTCGCGGACCCTACTTCCTGACCCAGGCCGTCGCCCGGCAGATGCTGGCTCAGGCCGTGGAGGCCGACGCCCCCGTGCGGGGCACCATCATCAACGTCTCCTCGATCTCGGCCACGACGGTGTCCATCAACCGCGGCGAGTACTGCCTCTCCAAGGCCGGCGTCTCCATGGCCACCCGGCTGTGGGCGGCGCGGCTCGCACCCGAGGCGATCCCCGTCTACGAGGTCCGCCCCGGCGTCATCGCCACAGACATGACCGCCGGCGTGACGGAACGCTACGACGCCCTGTTCGCCCAGGGCCTCGCGCCGATGCCCCGGTGGGGCCAGGCCTCGGATGTGGGCAGCGCCGTCGCCGCCCTCTCCAAGGGCGCCATGCCCTACAGCACCGGAGACGTCATCCACGTCGACGGTGGCATGCACCTCCCACGACTCTGAAGGACCTGGCGTGACCGCTCCCACCCTGACCCACGTGACCCTCGGCGCCGAGCGCGTGCCTGTCATCACCACCACCAGTCTGGTCATCGGCACCGGCTCGGCCGGGTACTGCGCCGCGGAGCGGCTGGCCGGGTTCGGCGCCCCCGACGTGGTGATGGTGGCTGACAAGATCCGCGCCGGGGCGTCGCGCAACGCGGGCTCCGACAAGCAGACCTACTACAAGCTGACCCTGTCCGGGAGCGAGCCGGACTCGGTGCGCTCGATGGCGGAGACGCTGTTCAGCGGCGGGTCCATGGACGGTGACAACGCACTGGCCGAGGCGGCCCTCAGCGCACGCTGCTTCTACCACCTCATCGAGGCGGGGGTCCCGTTCCCGGCCAACCACTCCGGCGAGTTCGTCGGCTACAAAACCGACCACGACCCGCGCCAGCGTGCCACCTCCGTCGGGCCGTTCACCAGCAAATCGATGGTGGAGTCCCTCGAGGCACGCATCCGCGCCCTCGACATCCCGGTCATCGGGAACTGCCGGCTCATCGACCTCCTCGCCGAGGACGGCGAGATCCGCGGGGCACTGTTCCTGCGCACCGACGTCGGCACCAGCCGCAATCCGGCCCAGGAGGAGGAGACCGTCGAAACCAACCTCGGCGAGACACCAGCCCCGGAGCCGAGCGGCACCTTCGTCCAGCAGCTGGCGAGGGAAACCTCACGCTTCCTGCTGATCCGCGCCACCAACGTCGTCCAGGCCACCGGCGGACCCGCCGGCATGTACGCCGACTCCGTCTTCCCGCACGGCCAATGGGGAGGCGCCGGAGCCGCTCTGCGCAACGGCGCCCGCGGCCACAACCTCACAGAGTGGCAGTTCGGCTTGGCGTCGATCAAGCCCCGCTGGAACGTGTCCGGGACCTACATGCAGGTGGTGCCGCGGTTCGTGTCCACGGACGCCGACGGCGGCGACGAGCGCGAATTCCTCTCCGACGTCATTGCCGACCAGAACCTGCTGGCCAGCCTCGTGTTCCTCAAGGGCTACCAGTGGCCCTTCGACATCCGCAAGGCGCGTGACGGGTCCAGCATCATCGACCTGCTCGTCTACCGCGAGACGGCCATGCGCGGCCGACGCGTCTTCCTCGACTTCCGCAGCAATCCGGCGGGCGACCTGGACGCTGCGCAGCTCGACGAGCAGGCCCGCGTCTACCTCGAGCGCGCAGGTGCGGCAGATCTCGCCGGCACCACGCCCATCCAGCGGCTGCGGCACATGAACGACCCGTCCTACCAGTTCTACCTGGGCCGCAACCCGGGCGTCGACCTGGAGAAGGACATGCTGGAGATCGCGGTGTGCGCCCAGCACAACAACGGCGGCATCGCCGTCGACGACTGGTGGCACTCCTCCGTCATCGACGGCCTGTTCCCCGTCGGCGAGGCCGCCGGCGCCCACGGCGTCTACCGTCCGGGCGGGGCGGCGCTCAACTCCGGTCAGGTCGGCGCCACCCGCGCCGCCCAGTACATCGCCGCGCACCGGGCGGATCCCCCCGGCGGCGACGGTTTCGATTCAGTGGCCATCCCGAGCCTGGAAGGGGCGACGCGGCTGCTGGCCGACGCCGTCGAACGCTTCCGGTCAGGCGCCGAGGACAACACAGGCAGCCTGATCACCGAGGTCACCGAACTGATGAGCCTGAACGCCGGCCTCGTGCGCTCCCGCGCCTCCGTGCTCGCGGCGCTGGAGCAGGTCACCCAGTGGCTGGGTGGCTACGAGCAGCTCATGGTCATCGACGAGTCCTCGAGACGCAGCGTCAACCGGTTGTTCCTCATCCATGACATCCTCACGAGCCAGTACGTCTACCTTCACGCCATGAAGGACTACCTGGACCACGGCGGGAACTCCCGCGGCTCCGTCCTCTATACGGACCCCGAGGGTGACCTACCGTGGCCGGACCAGGACCTCGGCCTGCCTGAGGAGTTCCGGTTCGTCCTCGACGCCGGAGCGCTCGACGGCGTGACCCAGGAGGTGGACTGGTCCGGCGAGGGCGTGCCGGAGTTCACCTGGCGCGACGTCCGCCCCATCCCCAGTGACGACGACTTCTTCGAGAACGTGTGGCGCAGCTTCCGCACCGACCATGGGGTACCGGCGCGGGGATAGGCTCGACAGGTGGATCATGCCGTGAACCGCGAGGCGAGGGAGCCTCTCTTCACGCCCGCGTTCATCCTTCTCGGGGTCGCGGATCTGGTCTACTTCACCGCGGTTGGGGTCTCCATCCACTCCCTCCCGCTCTTCGTGACAGGCCCTGTCGGCTCAGACGAGGCCGGGGCGGGCCTGGCGTTCGGAGCCTTCGCCCTCATGGCGCTCCTGCTCCGGCCTTTCGCCGGCCGGCTCGCCGACCAGGTCGGCAGGCGGCCGCTGCTGGTCGCCGGCGCGCTGGTGGGCGCTGCAGGCCTGGCGTTGATGCCATTGGCGAAGACCCTGGCGCTGGTGGTCGCGTTTCGTCTCCTCCAGGGTGTCGGCGAGGCGGCGTTCTTCGTCGCCGGATTCGCGATGCTGGCGGATCTCGCACCTCGCGCGCGGACCGGGGAGGCGCTCAGCTACAACTCGGTCTCGTCGCCCGCGACCATGGCGTCGCCGCCGCACTGGCCGTCGCAGCGTTCCTGGCGCTGGTCGGGGCAGTCTGGACCTGGTCACTGGTACTGCGGCGTGGAGGTGCGACCCCCGGCTGACCAGGCCGAGCGTGCTGGGACGACGCCGGCCACTTCACGTCGGTGGGCCCGCCCGACCTCAGCCCGACGTCTGTGCTGACCGTGATCCGGTATCGCCGTCCCCGGTCCCCTCACGCCGGATCGAGCGTGACCACACCGCCGCCGCGAGGAGGACGGCCGCAAAGACCCAAAGGTTGATCTCGCCCCAGATCCAGCCCGGATCCGCGGGCTGGATCCACTCCACCAGGGCAACAACCGCGGCGCTGAACGCGACGCCGGCGATAATGCTGGCAAGGGCCGCCAGGACCCGGACGCCCACACGGCGCCCGGTGCTGAGCGCCAGGCCCAGGAAGAGCGCCGCCGTGAGGGATGCCACGAGACCGACCAGGAAGAGTGCGTCCTCCAGGGGGCTGAGGTTGGGGCCTCCAGCGAGGCTGACGGTGATTGCCTTGAGCGTCCAGGCACCGATGCAGAGCAGAGCGGTGACGACTGCGATACGTGATGTGTTCATGCCATCAAGAGTCCGGCCGGCCGCGCACCGGCGTCATCCCTCTCCCGGGTGATGTGCGGTGATCCGTCTTGGCCTAGCCTCGGAGTGTGACCGGGTGGGATCGAAGTGTCGCCAGGCCGGCCGGCGCGATCGCACTGATGTCGCTGGTCGTTTCCTGTGCGCTTCTCGACGCTTGGCTCGGGGAGGGCTGGTTCATCGGAGGGCCGTGGGCGCTCCTGGGCGCCGCGGCAGCCGGATACCTCCTCGGCGCCTGGTACCCGCCGCGATGGTGCGCGCTCGCCGTCGCAGGTGCCGCGGTCGGCCTGACGGTGGCCAACCAGCGTCTCCAGTCGGACGAGTTCCCCATCGCCGACGACCTGGTGTTCTTCCTTCTCGCTGTGGGGGCGCCTGCCGTCGCCGGTGCAGCGTTGTCCCGAGGGCGGGCCCAGATCGCGGATCTGGCCGAGCTCGGACGAAGGCTCCAGGAACAACGTCGGGCCGACCTTGAGGCAGCGAGACTTGAGGAGCGGGAACGGGTGGAGACGGGGGTCCACCGGCGCCTCATCGAGCAGGTCGGGGCCGTGGTGCTGCTCGCCGAAGGGGCCCGCAGCCACCCGGGGGCCCCGACGATCTCGAACGCCCTGTCGGCCATCGAGGACGCGGCGCGCGCTGCCCTGATGGAGCTGCGCGGGGCGGTGGGGGCTCTGCGCACCACCCCGGAGCCGAGCTCCTCATCCGCCCCGGAGCCACCCTCCGGAGCAGCCGGCCTGACTCAGGCACCGCCCGGGCTTCGCGACGTGGCATTGACGGTGGGGATCGGCGCCGCGATCGCCATCGAGAGCGTCGTGCGTCACCCCGGTGCTCTACCGGCCTGGGTCGGTGTGGTGGCCGCCGTGATGGCGGCAGCGCCGGTGGTGTGGCGGCGCACCAGACCGTTCGTGGTCCTGGCGTCGACGGGGGGCCTGTCTGCCACCATCACCGCGACGCTGACGCCACTGCCGCTGTACGTGACCACGCTGGCCCTGCTCGTCGTGACGGCGTATGCCGCCGGCGCCTACGGCCGCCGCATGTCCGTGGCCCTCGGGCTGGCGTGGGCGGTGCCAGCCGCCCAGGTGTTGGCCCTTCCCTCCGACCAGCGCGACCTGGAGGGCCTGCTCCCGACGCTGGTTCTGGCGACCCTGGCGGTTCTGGCCGGCCGGGTTGCGGCGGGCGCCGCGCGTCGAGCCGCCACGCTCGAGTACCAGGTGGCAGCGCTTGAGCGGGGCCGAGAGATCGAGCACCGAGCTGCCGTCGCGGCGACGCGGCTGGAGTTGGCGCGAGCCCTGCACGACTGCGTCGCCCAGGCCATGACCATCGCCTGTCTGCAGTCGTCCGCTGCGCGCCTCCCTGGCGCGGATCCGGACGCGGCACTCGTCGCGGTGCTCGCGACCGCTCGAGAGTGCATGGCGGAGCTGCGTGACCGCCTCGACGAGCTCGACGATCCGGCGTCGGCCTTCGACAGGCCAGCCCTCGACCGCCTGGCCGCCAGCGGAGGGCTGGACGTCGCGTGGTCGGTGGACCCCGCCCTGGAGCCGACCGGTCCGGTGGCCGCACTCCTGCGGCAGGTTCTTCGCGAAGCACTGACCAACGCCGCCCGCCACGCCACGGGCAGCAGGGTGCGCGTCCGGATCGAGCGGTTGCCCGGCGACCGGATCGAGGTGGAGGTCGTCGACGACGGCACCGGCCACACCCAGTTCGACCTCGGATCCCGGACCGGACTTGCAGGCCTGCGAGAGTCACTGGCCGCTCACGGCGGCACGCTGACGGCCGGACCACGGCCGGAGGGCGGCTTCCGACTGACCGCCTCCCTCCCGGCACGTGAGGAGGTGCACGCATGACCACCGTCCTTGTCGCCGACGACCAGGAATTGGTCCGCGCCGGGCTGAGGATGATCCTCGGCGCCGAGGAGGACATCGATGTGGTGGGAGAAGCGGCCGACGGCGAACAGGCCGTGCGTGCGGCCCAACGGTTGCGGCCGGACGTCGTCCTCATGGACATCCGCATGCCCGGCATCGACGGGATCGCCGCCACCCGCCGCATCACGCACGACCTCCCCGGCACGAAAGTGGTGATGCTCACGACCTTCGACCGCTCCCAGATGGTGTACGACTCGCTCCTGGCCGGGGCCACGGGATTCCTGCTGAAGGACCTGCCTCGAGAGCAGCTGGTCGCGGGGGTGAGGGCGGCCGCCCGTGGAGAGGAGTTGCTGGCGCCCCGAATCACGCGCCGCCTGATCGAGGAGTTCACCCGGGCCGGGCGGCAGGGACCGCTGCCGGGCTACGACCAGCTGACCGAGCGGGAGGCGGAGGTGCTGATCGAGGTCGCTCGGGGCCGTTCGAACCACGAGATCGCCCAGCATCTGTTCATCAGCGTCGAGACAGTGAAGACCCATGTGGCCCGCGTGCTGTCGAAGCTCGGCGTCCGCGACCGGGTGCAGGCGGTGGTCGTCGCCTACGAGTCCGGCCTCATCCGACCCGGCTCCGATTGAGCCCCTCCCCCACTGCGGATCCAGACCTGCGCACTGCGGAGACGACGCCACAGGACGGACGCCGCCGGCGCCTGGACAGCGCATCACCAGCCGAGGGGAAACCCGTCCGCGCGAGGCTCGGACCCGACGACCAGGACACTGCCGTCGTTCTCCGGGTCAAGTCTCCAGATCGCCTGGCCGCGGCCGAAGACCGCCGCGTGCGGCGCAACCACCGCGTCGTGCCCTCGCGCGCGGAGCTTCCCGACGGCGCCCGTGCCCGCAGACGCCTCAACCTGGACCCGGCCCGTCGCCGGATCCCAGAACCAGCGCGGGCGACCGAGCGCGGTCTGCGGGTCGTCGCGGCCATCAACGGTGTGGAGCACCAACTGCACGTGCCCCTGGGCCTGCATGTGCCCGCCCATGACCCCGAAGGGGCCTACCGGGGCCCCGCCGCGCGTGAGGAAACCGGGGATGATCGTGTGGAAGGGGCGCTTGCCGGGCATGAGTTCGTTGGGGTGCCCCGGCTCCAGGGAGAAGCCGGCGCCTCTGTTCTGCAGCGAGATGCCCGTGCCGGGCACGACGACCTGTGCCCCGAAGCCGTGGAAGTTGCTCTGAATGAAACTCACCATCATGCCTCCACCGTCCGCGGCGCAGAGGTACACCGTGTCTGAGGCACGCGGGTCCACCGCAACGGGGGCCAGGGCGCGGGCCCCGACGGCGGCGCGGCGCCGCGCCGCGTGGGCGGACGACAACAGGGCCTCGACAGGCACGTCGACGAGCGCAGGGTCGCCGACCAGCGCGTAGGCGTCGGCCAAGGCCAGTTTGACCGCCTCAACCTGGCGGTGCCAGTCGGCGGCTTCGGCGGGAGAGAAGCCGTCAAGCACGTTGAGGGCGATGAGCGCGGCGATCCCCTGACCGTTCGGCGGCACCTCCCAGACCTCGTGGTCGCGGAAGCGCGCGCTGATCGGCTGTATCCATTCGCTCGTGTGCCCAGCCAGATCGTCGGCCGCCAGCCCGCCGCCGCTGGTGCGTGCGAACGACACGATCCGCGCGGCGAGTTCGCCTGTGTAGAAGTCCTCGCCGCGGCTGGCCGCGATGGCGGTGAGTGTCGCGGCCATCTCGGGGCTACGCCACAACTCGCCCACGGCGGGCGCGCGCCCCCCCGGCGCGAAGAGCGGGGCGAACCCGGACGCGCTGGGCTCGTCCTGTCGCTCGGCCGCGGCCGCCACGCCCCGTTGCCACCCCCATGCGACCACCCCCGAGACCGCGAATCCTTCGGTGGCCAGCGCGATGGCCGGCTGCAGTACGTCGGAGAAGGGCAACCGCCCGAACCGGCCGTGCAGGTCCGCCCACGCGCGAACGGCGCCCGGGACAGTCACTGCCTCCCAGCCCAGCAGAGGCATGGTCGCCCGCCCTTGGCCTCGGAGGCGGGCGGCCGAAGCAGACGCCGGAGCCCGGCCGGACCCGTTGAGGCCGTGCAGACGTTCTCCGTCCCAGACAAGGGCGAAGGCGTCCGAGCCCAACCCGTTGCTGCACGGCTCCACCACGGGAAGGCACGCCGCCATCGCCACGGCGGCATCCACCGCGTTGCCGCCGGCGCGCAGGATCGTGAGACCGGCTTCGGCGGCCAGTGGCTGCGAGGTGGCGACGGCGCCCCGGCGAGCGAACAGGGGCTGGCGGCGTCCGGGTTCCGCGAGGACTGATAGGCGCATGGTCAGCGGCCTCCCGCAGTCGTGCTGGTGGTGTGGTCTATCGGCCGACACTAGCCCACCCCGCCGACGGGATGTATCGCCCAGTTTGCGGGCATTTGCCAGTGCCCTTGCCCTCTCGATTGGGCGAGGGCGGAACCTCTCTGCGAGACCCGCATCGAGAGGTCTGCTAAAATGACATCAGCATGCCTGCTGATGTGACATCAGATGGCCGGAAGGGTGAATGTCCTGAATGTCCATGAGCGTTGAAGACGTCTACATCCCGCGCTACGTCGACGGGACGCTCGACGCGCTCCTCGCGGAACTGCCAGCATTGATGCTGACCGGACCGCGCGGCTGCGGCAAAACAACCACCGCGTTGCGCAGGGCGGCGTCCGTGATGCGCCTGGACCGCCCCGATGAGGCGGCCGCATTCCGGGCAGCCCCGGACGCCGTGCTCGCCGCCCAACCCACGCCGGTCCTGATTGACGAGTGGCAGGTCGTCCCTGAGTCGATGGGTGCGGTGAAACGCGCGGTCGACGCCCGCCCAGGCGCGGGCCGATTCATCCTGACCGGCAGCATCCGGGCCAGGCTGGACTCCGCCGGCTGGCCCGGCACCGGCCGCGTCGTCCCGTTGTCCATGTTTGGGCTCACCGTCGGCGAACTCCATGACCGGCACCGGGCCAAGGTCGCTCCCGAAAGGTGGTTCAGCGACGAGGACCCACCCGTGGGCACCCTCGAGGCGGCCCCCACCCTCGTCGACTATCTCGACCACGCCCTCCGCGGCGGCTTCCCCAGCGCCGTCGGCCTCAGCGAGTTCGCACGCTCGACGTGGTACGAGGGCTACATCGACCAGCTCGTCCGCCATGATGTTGCCAACCTCGCCGAGGTCCGCTCACCGGCTGGTCTCGGCGCCCTCCTGCGGGCCGTCGCCTTGAACACCGCCGGGTTGCCGTCCCTGACCACGCTCGCCGGAGCTGCGCGAATCGACCATCGGACCGCCAATGCCTACCTGGATCTGCTTGAGGACCTGCGGATCATCGAGCGCCTCCCCGCCTGGACCGCCAACCGCTTCAACCGCATGGTCAAGACCCCGAAGTATCACATCATCGACACCGGACTAGCCGCACATCTCGCAGGAGACACCCGAACCGGCATCCTGAAGAGCGGCGACCGGATCGGCCGACTGATCGACACCTTCGTCCTGGCCCAACTCCGGCCCCTGCTCAGGCTGGCCACCCCCGCAGTTACCGCACACCACGTTCGAGACGGAAACCAGACCCGCGAGATCGACCTCCTTCTCGAATCCGCCGCCGGCCAGATCGTCGGGATCGAGATCAAAGCCGCAAGCACCCTGGAGCTCCGCGACGCCAGACATCTCGCGTGGCTTCGCGACCAAATTGGAGACACGTTCCATCGCGGCATCGTCCTGCACACTGGAGCCACCAGTTACCCGCTCGGCGAACGCATTTGGGCCCTCCCCATCGCCAGCCTCTGGCAGTAACCAACTAGTGATGCCTCAAGCTCCGGCCTTGTTCCCACCGAGACCATGCCGGGTCCGGTGCGCTGGTCGCCCGGAACCGCTGCCCAGGTTTCGTCACTCGCCGGCGCCCCCTATGCCGTTCGGCTTGAGTATGTGACGCTGGCGACATGACCGAGCAACAGCCCTTCGACGTCCTTCAGCGGTTTCCGGGCTTCGAGTTGCGCCGCTACCCGTCGCATCTGGTGGCCGAGGTCGAGGTGACCAGCTCGTTCACCGACGCCGGCAACGACGCTTTCCGGGTTCTCGTGGCCTTCATATCGGGCCGCAACACCGCGCGAGGCAAGGTGGCCATGACAGCTCCCGTTGTGCAGGAGAGTGCGTCGGCCAGGATCGCAATGACCGCCCCTGTCGTCCAGGAGGCTGCCGTCGAATCCGACCGACATCTGGTCGGGTTCGTCATGCCGGCCGAGCTCAGCCTCGACACCGTGCCGAAGCCATCCGACCCCCGCATCAGAATCCGCGAGATCCCCACGCAGGTAGCAGCGGCCAGAACCTTCACCGGACGATGGACCGAGAAGATCTACCACCGGCACCTGGAGGAACTCCGCAGTGCTGTGACGAACGCCGGGCTCCAGGCCAGCGGGCCACCTCGGTTCGCCCGCTTCAACCCGCCCTGGACGCCATGGTTCATGCGACACAACGAGGTCGTGCTGCCGGTGATCGGGGATCATACTTGACCCATGTACGACCTGCTGTATCGCGGGGGGCTGACACCGTGGGTGGTCGCGGGTCGAGCCCAGGCTGACCTCGTGGCGCGCCTGCTGAGTTCCCCGACTGGCAGGTCGAGCCGGGGCAGTCCTTCGCGCTGGGGACCGGGGCCTTGCTGCGACGGGCCCGGTTCCGGGTGTTCCGCCTCACGAAGGAGGCGTGAGTCCAGGGGGATTGGGTTCTCGACCGACTAACACCATGACCTGGCAGGCGTACCCGACGCTCGATCGGTCCTCGACCGGTGACGTCGCAGCGGGCGCCGGCACCCCACGGGCGCATGACATCTGTCATGCCGAGGTCATGATTTCGTGCACTACTACCGCGACACCAAGGGTGCGAGCCTTGGGGTATGACCACCAGGCAGCAGACACACCACTACTCGCCCACCAGCCACGGCGCCCCCGTCCTGGCCGAGTTGCTCGGCGTCTCCAAGCACTTCGGAAAGGGCGCGGCCACGGTTCAGGCCGTCCGTGGACTCGATCTGGAGGTGCGGGCAGGCGAGCTGCTGGCCTTCCTCGGACCCAACGGGGCCGGCAAGTCCACGGCCATCGGGATGCTCACCGGCCTGACGGCACCAACATCGGGAACGGCGCGACTCTTCGGGCACGACCCCCGCGACATGCGGGCACGGCGTCGCCTCGGCACGATGCTGCAGGCCTCGGGAGTACCTGACACTCTGCGTGTGCGTGAACTCCTCACCGGGTTCCGCGGCTACTACCCCGCGCCCCTGCCCATGACGCAGGTCATCGCCTCTGCGGGTCTTGACGGGCTCGAGGACCGGATGTTCGGCGAGCTCTCCGGCGGCCAGCAGCGACGCGTGCTGTTCGGCATCGCCCTGGCCGGCGACCCGGACCTGCTGATGTTCGACGAGCCGACCACCGGCCTGGACGTGGAGGCTCGGCGAGGCCTGTGGGCCACGTTGCGCGAGCTGGCCCGGTCCGGGCGTGGCGTCGTGCTCACCACGCACTACCTCGAGGAGGCCGACGCGTTGGCCGACCGGATTGTGGTGATCGACCGCGGCGTGGTGATCGCCCAGGGAACGCCCACCGAGATCAAGGCCCTGGTGCCCGGGCGACGGATCCGTGTACAGACCTCGGTGAGCCTGTCCGTGGCTCGACAGTGGCCCGGCGTGGCCCGCGCATCACGCGAGGGAACGTGGCTTGAGCTGCTCGTCGGATCCGCCGAGCCCGCACTTCGCGCGCTGCTCGATCTCGACCCCGCGGCCGCCGATGTGACCGTGACCGAACCAAGCCTCGAGGAGGCCTTCCTCACCCTGACCAGCGACTCGGAGGCAGCATAATGACCACCCACACTGCGACACGCACCACGACCGACGCAGGGACGCCTCGATCGCATCCTGCAAGGATCTACGTCACCGAGGCCCGCCATGAGTTCCTCAAGCTGATCCGCATCCCCATCTTCGCCGTGAGCACGATCGCCCTGCCGGTGATGTTCTACGTGCTCTTCGGGTTGGCCTTCGGCGGCGGCGAATCCCGTGGCGTCGGCGCGACCACCTACATGATGGTGACCTACGGCACCTTCGGTGTCATCGGCGCGGCGCTGTTCGGCTTCGGCGTCTCGGTCGCCGTCGAACGCGGGCAGGGCTGGATGCGGCTCAAGCGCGTCTCACCGATGCCCCCTCAGGCCTACTTCGTGGCCAAGGTCGTGATGGCCACGACAGTTTCCGCGCTGATCATCGGCGTGCTGTTCATCCTCGGGGCCACACTGGGTGGTGTGCGAATGCCCGCCACCCAGTGGATCGGCCTCGGGTTGGTGCTGATCCTCGGGGCGCTGCCCTTCTCTGCCATGGGCCTGGCTTTCGGCTACCTCGTCGGCCCGAACTCCGCACCGGCGCTGCTGAACGTGCTCTACCTGCCGATGGCGTTCGCGTCAGGGTTGTGGATCCCGATCCACCAACTGCCCGAGTTCGTGCAGGGGATCGCCCCGGCGCTCCCGCCCTACCACTTCGCCCAACTCGCCCTGGGCACCATCGGTGCCGCTGAGGGTGGTTCGCAGGCGCTGCACGTCGTCGTGCTGCTGGCCTTCACCGCGCTCTTCCTGGCCGTGGCGTTGTGGGGCTACCGGCGCGACGAGGGCCGGACCTATGGATGAGCCGCACCGGATGAGCAAGAGCCCGCCGCAGCCCTCCCGCTCCATGCGCTATGTCTGGCTGGTCTACCTCGGCGCACTGTTCTACCAGCCGGTGTTCGAACCCTCGATCGGAGCCTTGGACTGGCTGGCCGTGGCGGTGCTGATCGCGCTGTTCCTGCCGATCTACACGGCGTCGTTCCGGGCCCGCGACGACCGACGCACCCTGATCCTCGTCGCGGCCCTCGGCGCCCTGGCCTTCGCGGGTTCGCTGGTCAACAGCGGGGCCAGCGTGTTCGTGATCTATGCGGCGGCCATCGCCGGCCGCGCGTTCCGCCCGCGCCGGGCCGTCGCGGTGGTGGCCGTTCTCGTCGGGCTGGTCGCCGCGATGGCCGTGATCTCGCCGGTGCCGATGCCGTGGCGGCTGGCGGCGCTCGGCCCCGCCCTGTTCTTCACCCCGGTGGTTGGCGCGACGACCATCTTCGACGCTGAGCGGGACCGCGCGAGACGGCGCCTCCGGCGTGCCGACGAGGAGATCGAGCGGCTGGCGACGATCGCCGAGCGGGAGCGGATAGCGCGCGACCTCCACGACCTGCTCGGGCACACCCTCTCGGTCATCGTGCTGAAGTCCGAGCTGGCCGCAAGGCTGGTGCGCGCAGACCCGGACCGGGCAACGGCAGAGGTCAACGACATTCAGAAGATCGGTCGCGAGGCCCTGGGTGAGGTCCGTGCGGCGGTCACCGGATACCGCGCGCGCGGCCTCGACGCCGAACTCGACGGGGCGCGGGTGGCCCTGGAGGCGGCAGGGGTCGGCGTCGAGGTGCACGCCGACCCGACCGATCTGCGCCCCGAGCAGGAGTCCGCCCTCGCGATGGCGCTACGCGAGGCGGTGACCAACGTGGTGCGCCACGCCGACGCCGAGCGCGCCTCGATCAGCATCACCACGGTCGGCTCCGATGTTCGGCTCACGGTGACCGACGACGGCCGCGGCTCTTCGGGGCTGGCGGGATCCGGGCTCACAGGCATGCGCGAGCGGAGAGCGGCCCTCGGTGGCCATGTCGAAGTGGGCGCCCCATCCGGTGGAGACGACCGGCACGGGACCGTCATCGAGGTGACGGTGCCCCTTGCTGAGACGGCCGACGACGGGCACCGCGCGGAGGAGGTGAGTGGGCCATGACCATCACCGTGGTCCTGGCCGAGGACCAGCTCATGGTGCTCGGCGCACTGAGCACCCTCCTGGGGCTGGAGTCCGACATCACCGTGGCCGGCACCGCCTCCGACGGCGAGGAGGCCGTGCGTCTGGTCGAGACGCTGCGGCCCGACGTCCTGTTGACAGACATCGAGATGCCCAAGCTGACCGGGCTCGAGGTGGCCGCGGAGGTCCGGCGCCGGGGCCTGCCGACCCGGGTGGTCATCCTGACCACGTTTGCCCGCAGCGGGTACCTCCGGCGGGCGCTGGAGGCCGGTGCCGTCGGCTACCTGCTCAAGGACGCGCCGGCCAGCGCCCTGGCGCAGGCCGTCCGCGACGTCCACGCCGGAGGCCGCGCCGTCGACCCCCAGCTCGCCGCCGACGCGTGGGATGAGCCGGACCCGCTGACCGACCGGGAGCGCCAGGTCCTGCGCCTTGCCGGGGACGGGTTGGCCAACGGCGAGATAGCCGGGCGGCTGCATCTGTCCGAGGGCACGGTGCGCAATTACCTGTCCGAGGCGATGGGCAAGCTCGGAGCCTCCAACCGAGTGGCGGCCGCTCGCCAGGCACGCGACCGGGGATGGCTGTGATACCCCCGGCACAGTCTTCAGATGTCTACCGGGTGGCCGAGGGACCGCCACCGCACGGCCGCCGCCGCACCCACGCCGATCAGCGCGAAGAAGACCAGCAGCCCTATGCCCGCCCAGTCGGTGTCCACGCCGGCAAGCGCGTCGATGGCGGGCAAACGGACTCCGAGATCGCTCGCCAGGCCCGCGAACGTGATCAACGAGATCGCGACGGCGGCGGCGATCGACACCGCCGTGATCACCACGTTGTAGCGTGCCCGTTTCCGGTGCTGGGCTGACGAGTACATCTTCAGCATCAGGAAACCGTTGAGGGAGTCGCCCAGCGTCATCGCCGCGGCGAACAGAAGCGGAAGGGACAGCAGGACCAGCGGGGCCGTGCCCGCTGGGAGGCCGACGGCCAGCACGAGCACGGCCACCGACGACGCGGTGTCGAACCCCAACCCGAAGAGCAGCCCGAATCCGTACACGTGCCATGGTTGACGGACCCTCGCCAGCGGCGCCAGCAGCACCCGCGACACTCCCCCATGCACGCCCGGGCCGGCGGGACCCGCCCGCCCAAGATCAGCCCACGCGCGCGCGAGGACCGGGAGGTTGGTCACGGCGATGGCAGCCAGGTACGTGGCCGCGACACCCGCACCGACAACTCCCAGCCAGTGCCGCGTCACTGAGTCCTCGTCGATCGTCGACCCGATCCACCCAGTCCCTGCGATGACCAACGCAGCAGCGACGAGCACCACCGTCGAGTGTCCAGCTGAGAACGCCAACCCCACCGCGGCCGACCGCCTCCCCTCGGCGACGAACTTGCGCGTGGAGTTGTCGATCATGGCGATGTGGTCTGCATCGACGGCGTGGCGCAGACCCAGTGCATAGGCGACGACGGCGGAGGCCACCAGCCCGGCACCTCCCGAGGCCACCCCCAGTGCCAGGAGTGCCAGCCCCAACGCATGGAGCGACGCGACGACACGCACCGTCGCCCTGCTGCCGGTCACCCCCTGCAGGCTCATCCCACGGCCCCCTCCGCGTACGCCGGTGCGGCATCGGTGTGGACCTGTTCTCCCACTGGCATCTCACTCCCCCTCGTGTCCGCCTCCCGGATGCCGTTGACGATCAGGGACGGCCGCGTGCGCACACGGACATCACGAGTATGCATCGTGCGCGCCAGGCGTCTTAGTTTGGGTTCTGGGACCTGGGTGCTCGTCACGCAACCGCGCGGCAGCCCCCGGCCGGGCGCAGCGACGGTGGTGGCGTCCGTGGGACCCACTCACCCGCCAGCCCCGGGGTGCCCCCGACGATCCTGATGGACTAGACCGGCTCGTTTCTTGGAGCACGGCGAGACGAATTGGGCCTGCCGGGTGGCGCTGGTCCGGAAGCGTGAGCGCACCCCCTCGTCGCTGCCAGCCCGCTTCTGCTTGGGCATATACCGGGCCGCTGAAACGCTGCACCGTTTCCCCCTCGTAGCCGTCAACGTCTTGTCACGGGAGCCGATGGTGTGGGCGATGCGCAAGAATTACCATCCCCCCAGGTGGCAAATCTGCCGCGCCGCTGGCCCCGTGACCGCTGGGCCAGGGCTCGAGATGCATCGCCGAGGAGGAGGCTGCAATGTCCATGAGGCTGCTGTGCCGGATCGGTAGGCATCGGTTCCTTACCCATCTCAACACGGAGGATGGGAAGCCCACGCATCAGCAGTGCGCGCGCTGCGGGAAGCGGCGGTACTACGGCTTCGATGAGGGAAACCGCGACCTGATCGCCTTCGGCACCTTGTTCCTCTAGCTTCGTCGCCCCTCCCCCTCAACGTGGTGTGACCGGCGGCCACTGCGGGCGCCTGTGTCGAGGGCGTCGATCTGGGCGATCTCGTCGGCGGTGAGCTCGAAGAAGAACACGATCGCCCGGACCCTCCCGTCTGCGAGCAGCTTGTCGAGCGAGGCCGGGGGGATCCTGCTCGAATCCACCCCCAGAGGCCTGAACCTCGACGACGTCCGCGGACACATCCTCCAGGTCCCGCACGTGATCGGCGTGCACGACCTGCACGCCTCCACCATCGCCACCGGGCTACCCGTCCTCACGGCCCACGTCGTCGTCGAAGAAACCTGCTTCGCCCAGGGCCACGTCTCCCAGGAACTGCGAGACCTCCAAACCTGCGTCGCCGAACACTTCGACGTCAGCGTCGAACACTCCACCTTCCAGATCGAGACCCCCTCCCACAGCGCACTGGAACGCAGCTCTCACCACTGAGACCCGGTTCTGCCCGACGTGGCGTGGGTTTGGAATCGCAAGGGTGTGGGTATGGGTGAAGTGAAGGGAAGGAGCCGCCATGACAAGCGACGCACCGCGACACCACACCGAGGACAGCGGGAAGGACAAGCACTCGCATGCGATGTACTGGAAGTTCGGGGCGATTCTCCTGGTCAACCTGGGACTGATGTGGGCACTCAGCATGTCTATGGTCCGCAGCCTCGACCACTTCTACTTCAATCCCAGCAACCTCTACATGGCCGTCCTCATGGTGGCCGCCATGGCGGTGCTGATGACGGTCGGCATGTGGTCGATGCTCAAGAACAAGACCCTCAACATCATCCTGCTCGTCGGGTTCCTGGCGCTGTTTCTTGCCGCATTCTTCATGGGCCGCAACGAGGTGGGGGTAGGCGACGAGGGATTCCTCACCTCCATGATTCCGCACCACTCGCGCGCCATCCTGGTGTGCCAGGAGGCCACCATCACCGATCCTGAGATCGAACAGCTCTGCAGCGAGATCGTCGAGGCGCAGGAGAGGGAGATCGCCCAGATGAAGGAGATCCTCAAGCGGTACCAGTGAGTTGAGCCGCCGCGGGGCACTCGGACCGAACGACACGTCCCATCCAGTGTCTTCACCGTAGTCGCGTAGTGACCTCGTTGAGGAGTTCCTGCGGGTCGAGCCACATGGAGGGGTAGTTGCCGTACCAGCGTTGGACGCCGTCGCCGTCGATGAGCACGAAGCCGTGTCCGGGCAGCCCGCGGTGCATGCCCTTGTCGAGGACCTCGTAGGCCTTGGACACGGTGCCGTCGTCGAGCAGATACGGGGTGGTCACGCCGAACTGCTGCATGTCGGGCAGGATCTGCTCGGCGCTGTTCATGACGATGGGCAGTACCTCGATGCCCGCCTCGGCGAATCCGTGGTTCTTCTCGATCTCGGCCATCTGCATGGTGCAGGACGCACAGCCGGCGCCTTCGTTGAAGTAGATGAGCACCGGGTTGGGGCGCAGGTCGCTGAGGGTCACTGAGGTGCCGGCTGTGGTGGTGAGGGTGAAGTCGGGGGCGAGGCGCTGGCTGTCGCCCTGTTCGGGGATGGCGGTCCACAGCCCATAACCGACGACTGCCGCCACGATCAGCGTCACTGCTCCGCCGACGACCCGGGTCCAGGTGAGCCGCTTCGTGTCGCGCTGCGTCTCGGCCTGCTGCCGGGTTCTGAGTTGCTCGCGTCGGGAGGGTGCCGGGGCGGTGGGGGTCATCGGGGCTCCTGGGAGGTGACGGTCGGTGCGCCGGTATCCGCAGGCGCTGTTGTTTGGGTGTCGCAACAGTCATGGACGGTCGCGGGCTGCTCGTTTCTGCGGCGGTCTCTGAGGGTGGCGACGACGAACACGGCCACCAGTGCGAGCAGCGCGAGCCCGAGGACGGCTTCGGGGATGGGGGCCGTGATCGCGATCAGCCAGGCGAAGACGTCGGAGAGCCAGGCGCCCATGCCGACCAGCGGGGCGTCGGCGCCGGTCATCTCGGTGGCGCCGGCCTGGCCGATCACGAGGATGCCCATGATCACGAACCCGACGGCGACCGCGAGGTTGACAGTATTGGTGGCCAGCGTGAAGCGGCCCACGTTGATGCGGATGGACTTGGCGCGGAGGCTGCGCATCCGCCCAGGACGCTTGTCCCACAGCAACGCCATCACGAAGAGCGGGATCACCATCCCGAACACGTAGGCCAGACCGAGCACCAGCCCGCCGACGGGTGAGCCGGACAGCGCCGACAGCGTCATCACGCCGGCCAGGACCGGTGCGCAGCAGCTGGAGGCGATGCCGGAGAACACGCCGAGGCTGAAGAAGGTGGCGGTGTCACCGCGTGCGGTGTCCGGTGCCCGGAGAAAAGACGGCATGGACCACATCGCCCCCGACAGCGCCAACAGGCCAAGACTGATCATCAGCAGCCCACCGGCCCAGTACAGGACCACGTGGTACATGGCGATGGCACCCGCGATCAGGCTGACCCCCATCGTGATCGGAACCAGGACCGCCGCCAGGCCGGCGGCGAACACGAAGGTCAGCGGGATCAGGCGCCAGCGGCGGTTCTTCGCCGCCGCGGCCAGATAGCTGGGGGCGAGGAAGACGATGCAGCACGGGGCGAACAGCGCGACGCCGCCGGCGAGGAACGCCGCCAGGATCCCGCCGGCGCTGAGCAGGTCCGCGCCCATCAGCGGGAACCAAGGTGGTCGACGAGCCGCGCCAGCTTGCCGCGCGGGATCCTGCCGTCGTGGAAGTAGCGCCCCGCCACCAGGGTCAAGGGGAACATGCCCGGATGGTGCTCAGCGATCAGGGCAAGACCGTGCGGTGACTCCGCCGGGACCGTCGTGAGCCGGAGCAGACCCGCGCGGTCGAGGGCATCGAGACGCTCGTGGGCGTCGTCACAGAAGTGGCAGGCGGGGGTGGTCACCAAGGTGACGTTCACCACCTGGGTCGGTGCGGTCGGCGGGGTGGGCGACTGGATCTCGTTCACAGCCCCAGCCTCAACCCTCCTCATCAGGGAACGATTCAGCCCGGGTCAAGGTTCGGCCAAGAACACTCCCCCAGCGCAGTGAGGGGGTGGGTTGGCCTGTGGGGTGAGTCAATAATGGCTGTATGGCTGAGCCCCGCAGGTCGAGTGTGTTGGTGATCGACGACGAGCGCCCGCTGGCAGGGATCGTCGCCTCCTACCTCAACAAGGCAGGCTTCGAGACCGCATTGGCCTACACCGGCCCGGACGGGGTCCGCTCGGCGCAGGACCTGGATCCCGACGTCATCATTCTTGACCTGGGTCTGCCCGGCATCGACGGGATCGAGGTGTGCCGCCAGATCCGGTTGTTCTCAGACTGCTACATCCTGATGTTGACCGCCCGGGCCGACGAGGTCGACAAACTGATCGGTTTGTCGGTGGGAGCCGATGACTACCTGACCAAGCCATTCAGCCCCCGCGAGCTCGTCGCCCGCGTCAACACCGTGCTGAGACGCCCGCGCCGCCAGGCCCACGGCACACAGCCGGCCGCGCCGCGCGAGTTCGGACGGCTGCGGGTGGACGCGGAAGGCCGCGACGTCTGGGTCGACGACCAGCAGGTGGGGCTGACCCGCACCGAGTTCGACATCCTCGACGCACTGTCGGCCCGGCCAAACATGGCTCTGAGCAGGCGGCAGATCATCGACGCGGTGTGGGGCCCGGGCTGGGTCGGCGACGATCACGTCGTCGACGTGCATGTGGCGAACCTGCGCAAGAAACTCGACGACCCGCCCGCGGAGCCGCGCTACATCCTCACCGTCCGCGGGGTCGGATACCGGATGGGACCAGGACGATGATGAGACTGCGCGGCTACGTCGGCCGGATGCGGTGGGGCACGCGGACGTTCCTCACCCAGGCGCTGGTGGTGGCGGTCGGTGTGATCACAGCGGCCCTGGTCGCGGTGGTGGTCGGGCCTCCGCTGTTCCACGAGCACCTGCAGCAACTGGGACACCTGGACGGAACCGCCGAGATGGGGCATGTGGAGCAGGCGTTCCTGGAGGCCGGCGTCAGATCGCTGGGCATCGGACTGGTGGTGGCACTCACGCTGGCTATCGGCCTGGCCTGGCTGGAGACCAGGCGGCTGCGCCGCCCCCTGGAGGAGCTGACCGCCGCCTCGGCCCTGGTCGAGGCAGGCGACTACAAGGCGCGCGTCCCAGACACCGCGACCAGTCCCGAGTTCAACGCCGTCGCCGACGCATTCAACGACATGGCGAGCCGCCTGGACTCCACCGAGACCAGCAGACGGCGGCTTCTCTCCGACGTGGCACACGAGCTCCGCACGCCCCTGGCCACCCTGACCGCTGAGCTGGAGGCCGTCATCGACGACGTGGTCCCCTGGGACCACGACAGCCAACAGCTGCTCACCCTCCAGGCCGCGCGGCTCAAGAGGATCGCCGCCGACCTCGACGACGTATCCCGCGCCGAGGAAGGCCGATTCACCCTCGACACCCAGGCCCAGCCGGTCTGGGAGCTCATCGAGCCCGCCGTCGCCACCGTCGCCACCCGATACGAGGCCAAGGGAGTCGTGTTGTCTGCGGACTCTCACCAGGGCCTCGTGGCAGCGGATCCGCAGCGGGTCGGTCAGATCCTGGGCAACCTGCTGGACAATGCGCTGCGGCACACTCCCGCCGGGGGAACCGTGCGCGTCAGCGCACGCGAATCCAGGGATGAGGTGGTGATCACGGTCACCGACACCGGTGACGGCCTCACCCCAGAACAGCTCACGAAGGTGTTCGAACGGTTCTACCGCGCCGACACGGCCCGCGCCCGCGACGCGGGCGGCTCCGGGATTGGGCTGACCATCGCCCGCAGCCTCGCCCTGGCCCACGGCGGCTCGCTGACCGCAACCAGCCCTGGCCCCGGACACGGCTCAACCTTCACTCTCACCCTCCCCCTCGCCAACGCGCCGGAACCGGAGCGTGTCTTGATCGATTCTTGACCCTCCATGGGTTGGATCGAGAGCTGAGCGTTCATAGCCTCGAGATCAAGGACCGGCGACCCCCGTCGGCCAGGAACGGAGCACGTACACATGTCACGCACGAAGCGGATCACCGCCACGCTGGCAGGGCTGGTCCTGACGGCCACCCTGGCGGCCTGCGCAGACCAGAGCGCAACTCCCCCGGCCGCGACCACCTCACCGACAGGGACCACCACGGCCTTAGGGACGGCGTCAGCGAGCGCCTCGTCGGACGTCGCCGCCGACCACAACGACCAGGACACCACCTTCGCGCAGATGATGATCATCCATCACGAGGGCGCCATCGAAATGTCTCAGCTGGCGATCGAGCGAGCGGAAACCCCCGAGGTTGTCGCGCTCGCCGAGCGGATCGCCGAGGCCCAGGGCCCGGAGATCGACGAGATGACCGCATGGCTGAGTACGTGGGGTGAAGACGTCTCCCCCGACGACCATGGCGGCATGGACATGGGCGGCATGGACATGGACGGAATGAGCCAGGAAGAGATGATGGCCCAACTCGACGCCTTGTCTGGCGCCGAGTTCGATCTGACGTTCCTCGAGGCCATGATCGCCCACCACGAGGGCGCCATCGAGATGTCCGAGCAGCAAGTCGCTGAGGGTCAGAACCCCGACGCGGTGGCGCTGGCCGAGAAGATCATCGCCGACCAGCAGGCCGAGATCACCGAGATGCAGGAGCTGCTCACCGGCCTCTGACCAGAACCCGGGCAGCCGCACCGTCACCAACATCACAGGACGCATCCTCACCGCCCCAACCATCACCGACCACAACACCGCCCAAGCCCCAACACCGTCGCCCCCGTTGACCTCCCCACCACCGCCCCCACCGACGGCCACCTCGACATCGAACTACCCCCACACAGCTTCATCACCCTGACCCTGGCGCTGGGCGATCAGTAGGCTCACGCGCCAAGCCTGCGTATAGGAGGTCCGGGCCATCTGACGAACTCGCATTCTTACCCCCTGCGACGCCCGAGGCGTGAGACGGTGAGGCCATGCTGGACCTGAGACGCCTCCAGATCCTTGCCGCCCTCGAGGCCGAGGGGACGATGACAGCCGCCGCCACCCGGCTCCACATGTCCACGTCGGCAATCAGCCAGCAGATGACGCTGCTCGAGCGCGAAGTGTCGCTGCCCCTGCTCGAGCGCGTCGGGCGCCGCGTGCGGCTCAACGAGGCCGGCAAGGCGTTGGTGGCCCACTACCGCGAGATTTCCGCGGCGGTCGAGGCTGCGGAGACCAGTCTGTCGCTCTATCACACCGATGTTCGGGGGACTGTTGCGATCAGCACCTTCCCGAGCTTCTGCAGCACGATCCTGCCGCAGGCCCTGATCGCTCTGCGGCGCGCGTACCCGGCGTTGGAGACCGTCGTCCGCGACATGGAGCCGGTGGAGAGCGTGGCCCGGCTTCGGTCGGGGGACATCGACGTCGCCGTGGTTGACGACCTCCACGATGTCCGGTTCGACGGGGTCGTGAGCTCGGTCCTCGCCAGAGACGAGATCGTGCTCTGCCTGCCGGCCGACTACGAATCCATGCCCGCCGCCCCGATCCGGCTGGAGGATCTCGCCGACGAGCGCTGGGTGTTCGACTCCGAAGGCAGCGCATTCGAGGTGTTCACGCGCGCGCTGTGCCGCGCCGCTGGGTTCGAGCCGCGGGTCATGGGGCATTGCAGCAATCTCATCGCGATGCTGGGGCTGGTTCGGGCCGGGTGTGGCGTCGCGCTCATGAGCGAACTGAATCTGGGCCGGGAGACCGAGGATCTCCTGGTCCGGCGACTGGAGCCGACCTGCAGCCGCGACGTCCTCGTCCTCACGCGGACCAGCGGCCTGACCCCTGCTGTGCGCGCGGTGATCAAGGAACTGCGCGCGGCCACCCGGACGCTGTACAAGGCGGGGGCCCGACGGCACGAAGCACCATCTTCCTGAAGAAGGCCCACCCGCACGGGGGGCCCCTTTAAGCGGCACTGAACAAGCTGTTCGCACCTTCGCGATGGACGCAGGGGCGGGCGCGATTTACCTTTGATACAGGCGCCAGAGAGAGGGAACCGCGCCGGGTTCCCACGACCTGAGAAAGCGTCTTTCATCGATTGTTTCCCTACCGGGCTGACGCCCGGCGATAGGTGCTGCCATGACCCTCAGTGCGTTGGATCTCTTCTCCATCGGCATCGGCCCCTCCTCGTCCCACACCGTGGGGCCCATGCGTGCCGCCCGGATGTTCGTGCGCGAGTTGGACACGCTGGGCCTCACCGAACGAGTCGACCGCGTGTGCGCCGAACTGTTCGGGTCACTGGCGCTGACCGGCCGCGGCCACGGCTCCGACAAGGCCGTCATCCTGGGCCTGCTCGGTGAGGATCCCGAGACGGTTGACACCGCCACGGTGGACGCCCGCGTCGACCACGCCATCCGGCGTGGGTCACTGCTGCTCGGCGGGGTCCGGCCGCTGATGTTCGAGTACTCGCGCGACCTCGTCATGCACATGCGCCGATCGCTCCCCGGGCACCCGAACGGTATGTCCTTCGTCGCCCTGGATCGGGAGGGCGGACTCCTCCTCGAGCGCATCTACTACTCGGTGGGCGGCGGTTTCGTCGTGGATCCGGATGCCGTGGCCCGCGACAGCACCCTGGTCGAGAACGACGTGACGGTTCGTTACCCGTTCTCCAGCGCCGCAGAGTTGTTGCAGATCTGCGCCCGCGAAGGTCTGTCAATCAGCGACGTCATGCTGGCCAATGAAGAGGCGTGGCGTCCGGAGAGCGAGACCCGGGCCCGCCTGCTCGAGATCTGGTCGGTCATGCAGGAGTGCGTCACCAACGGGTGCCACAGGACGGAGGAGCTCCTGCCCGGTGGCCTCCGCGTCCGCCGTCGGGCTCCCCGCCTCTTCGCCGAGCTCGTGGCCGAGGGCGAGACCTCCGACCCGCTCCGCGCCATGGACTGGGTGAACCTCTACGCCCTCGCGGTGAACGAGGAGAACGCGTCCGGCGGCAGGGTGGTAACAGCCCCCACGAACGGTGCCGCGGGCATCATCCCCGCGGTCCTGCACTACTACCGCGCCTTTGTCCCCGGCGCCGACGAGGAAGGCGTGATCCGTTTTCTCCTGACGGCGGCCGCCGTCGGCATCCTCTTCAAGACGAATGCCTCGATCTCGGGCGCTGAGGTCGGCTGCCAGGGCGAGGTCGGCTCGGCCTGCTCCATGGCTGCCGCGGGCCTGTGCGAGGTGCTGGGCGGAACGCCCGCCCAGGTCGAAAACGCCGCCGAGATCGGCATCGAACACAACCTCGGCCTGACGTGCGACCCAGTCGGCGGCCTCGTGCAGGTGCCCTGCATCGAACGCAACGCAGTCGCCAGCATGAAGGCGATCAACGCGGCCCGCATCAGTCTTCGTGGCGACGGCGAGCACCAGATCTCCCTCGACGCCGCCGTCCTCACCATGCGCGTCACCGGCGCCGACATGAAGACCGCGTACAAGGAAACCTCACAGGGCGGCCTCGCCGTCAGCTACACCGCGTGTTGACCCGTCTCCCGCGCGCGCACGATCCCCGGAACACGACCGCCACTACCTACCAAGGAACCCGCCATGCAGACAATGTTGTCTACGATTCAAGCCGCACCTGATACG
>NZ_JBUZNO010000011.1:0-97143 GCF_055326245.1 Tessaracoccus luoxuelianae | reverse complement strand
TTTGCAGATCCAGAACCCCTCCCCCCCCCCCCCCCCCCCCCACCTGAGGCCAACCCCAGCGAGGCTGGACCCTCGCGATCGCCGCCCCGCGATCTCGTGGGTCGCGATGTCGACGGTCAGGGCCTTGCCCGACAACTCCCACATGCGGTGCCGCAACCACTCGGCCTCCAGATCGGTGCCGATCAACTGGCCGTCGTTGGACACCCCGACGATCACCGCGCCACCACCGGGAGTGTTCGCCATGCAGGCTCCTGCGCGGCCTCCTGGTTGGGAGGACTACTGGGCCCGATGTTGCCTGGCGATCACGGCGACCATGCTCCTCCTTGAGGTCCACATACTGTCGCTCCACCGCGTCATCGATGACCTTCCCGTCTGCGAGGGCCGCGAGGGTGACCTGCACTTCAGCCTGGATCGGATCAGCGCCGAAAAGGATGGGCATCGCCTCCCGTCCTCGCTGATCATAATTTTGAACCCCTCAAACTTATGATCTGTACTCGAGTCAAGTCCTCATCAGCCAGAGATGCCTGCGTGGTGGTGGACGGCTTGGGCACCGACCAGGACGAGGCTCGGGAGGTGGGGGTCAGCGCTTCGAGGGCGTCGAGGAGGAGTCGCCGAGCGGCGACAAACAGGGACGACGGCGTCCACGTCAGTCCTTCGACGCGAGATCGGTCGCCGCCAGGGCGTCCATCAACTGCTCGGCCGCGGAGTCAGAGCGACTGCAACTCGTCCCTTCAGGGGTTGCCCGGCCAGGCAGTGTCAGCTATAGTCGACACGTGGTCGAGGTTTACACCAGCGAGGGCTTCGACCGTTGGCTCAGAAAGCTGAAGGACCGGCAGGGCAGGCTGCGGATCGTGGAACGGATCGACCGCCTCGCCCACGGGAATCCTGGTGATGTGAAGTCGGTCGGACAGGGCGTGCTCGAACTGCGCTTGAGTTTCGGTCCCAGCTATCGGGTCTACTTCACACAACACGGCGACCGTCTGGTCCTGTTGCTGTGTGGCGGCGACAAATCCACACAGCAACAGGACATCGAGAAGGCTCACCAACTTGCTGCCGACTGGCGTTCGAGGGAGGACGACGATGACGAAGAAGACTGAGAAGTACACCCCGTTCGATGCGGCTGATTATCTAGACGGCATCGATGATGTCGCCTCCTACCTGGAGATTGCGCTGGAGGAATCGGCCGAGGACCCCACGGCCGTTCCCCGCGCCCTTGGTGTCATCGCTCGCTCCCAGAACATGAGCGAACTCGCTCGCCGCGTCGGCATGAGCCGCGACGGCCTATACAAGGCGCTGTCCGATCAGGGCAACCCGACCTGGTCAACCGTCCTGAAGGTGACCAACGCACTGGGGCTGCGATTCACTCTGCACGCCGCCTGACTCACGAGCCGCCTGACTCACGAAAGGTACGCACATCGCGTTATCTCGAAGGTCGCGGCTTACGAGATGACGAGGTGCTGGTGACCGTCGATGCCTGCATGGACGATGTCGAGTTGTCCGGCGTGCGTGGTGGTATCAACAAGCAGCCTGGGCGCGCGTGCCGTGACGACCGAAGAGGCTCTGGCCGATGTTCAGGTGGTCATCCTGTCCATCCCCCTCAACCGCATCCCCGAGCTCGCTCCGCTGATCGCGCGCCTGCCCGAGGACACAGCGGTCATCGACACCTCCAATTGCTACCCGTTCCGCGACGACAAGATCGACGCGATTGAGGCCGGTCAAGTTGAGAGCGTGTGGGTTGCCGAGCAACTTGGCCGTCCGATCGCCAAGGCATGGAACGCGATCGGCTCGGCATCCTTCGCCAAGAAGGGCAAGCCTGCAGGTGCGCCCGATCGGATCGCGATTCCTGTCGCGGCCGACCGTGACAGGGACCGGGAGATCGCGATGGCGCTGGTCAATGACACCGGCCTGGACGCCTTCGACGCTGGTTCCCTCGCGGACTCGTGGCGCCAGCAGCCCGGCGCCCCCGCCTATTGCACGGACCTCAGCCACGCCGAAATTGGCGCTGCTTTGGACGCTGCCGAGCGGAACAGGCTGCCCAAGCACCGGGATCTCGGCGTAGCAGTCATGCAGGAGCGTCTCGGCGACGGCACCACCAACCCGGACGAAGAGTGGGGCGTCCGCCTCGCGCGGGTCATCAACATGTAGTCGGCCGCGGGCGCGACCCTTGCGCGCAAGCGTGCTTCGCTCACGAGGGTGGTGCCAGTGAGCGCTTGCGGTACCCATGGGTCGACCAGGACGGCCACCCTCACCCACCGCATCATCACCGACGCCACTTTGTACGGCTCACGCAAGCGCTGGCGACTCGCCACCGTGCAGACCTTCGTCCGCCACGGCCACACCTGGCTGGGCGTCGAAGGCCGTCGCCCACCTCCCTGAGGACCGCCGCGCTTTCGCGGCCGGCCCTACTCCCGGCGGCTGGCAAGTCATGGAGCTGTGGGACTCCGGCGATGCCCTGGATCGCTTCAACCGGGACGTCTACTTCCCAGCGGTTGCTGGGCTAGGGCGGGTGGGTTCCCCAAGCCCCCGGTCGTGACTGATGTCGAGACAGGGGACGCCTGGATCGGTGAGACTCGGCTCTCCTAACAAGCAGCGGCAATAGCCGGGAGCGCCCCGGTGCGATGCACGACGCTGCCGCGCCGCGTGTGAAACCGCCCGCTCGGCAACCGGCCGACCTCACCGAAGCCGCGCTTGACCTTGACCCGTGGTCTACCCATGATGCACCCCTCCCGTCACGCTCCGTAACGGGCTCGAGGACGGTGGGCTGGACAGCAGGCGACGCCGACGACGTTCCCCCCGCCCCGGATGTCGTGGGAATACGTGGGGATGGGAGGCCTCCGGAGGCCATCCGTGTCCACAACTGAGAAGGACCGAAGTCCTTGTCAGAGTGGATTTGATGTAGTCAGGGGACCATACATCGTTGTGCGCGAGAGAGGAGTTGAAGCTCTCTTCTGTCAGCCGACAATGGCCCCCTGACAAGGTCTTTTGCGGATTGATTGGCACTTCGTCACCTTGCCGTGGGGAATGCGTGGGGAATCGCTTCGAACCCGAGACCCGCGCGGATCTCGCGTCAGTAGCTGCCCCTCAGCATAGGCGGCCGGCATCCACGGCCCACAGGCAGAAGGTGAACGGTTCATCGCAGCGCTGCCAGCAGGTCGTTGCCCAGGGAGGCGAACGCGGGAGCGACCGTGGCGTCTCTTCCTGCGGCAGACGATGAAGGGAGCACGATTCGACGCCGGGGTGAGAACGCGTGCAGGCGCAAGATCTCGACGGCTTCATCGGCAACGACCGCTGCGTTCAGGTCACCCCCGCACTTGGTCAGTTCCAGCTGGTCGCAGGTGTCGACCGCCCGCAACAGCCCGCAGGCGCCGAGACCACCAATCTCCCCCGCATGGTCGGGCACGAGCAGCAGCGACCCCAGAACGCTGGCGTGACACTCCTCGCACTGCATCGCGGCCTCCCGTCACCGGCAAGACAAGCCAGTCACCCCGCATAACGGGTGCCGACCGCAGCCGGTGGACAGCTTCGGACACCACGGGGCCCCCACCCCGCCTCAAGCCACCGGACACCACAGGGCTGAGAGCACGACGTGACGCTTGCTGGCGCGTGGTTTGCTTTCGTTCTCCTCGCCGAAGGCGGAAGCCGCTGGGTGGAACGCCGGTGGCGCTGCTCACCCACCTGGGGGCCACCCTGGACGAGTGGGACCCCCGCGTGGTCGACGCCCTCGCCCAGCAGCATCGCGTCATCGCTCTGGGGGCACTGCCAGGGGCGGGAAGCTCCACCGTTAGCCGGGGTGGCGGCACGTCATCCCACCACTGGACAGGGAGAAGCGGACCGCCAGCCCGGTTCGACGGGCGTTCTCGAGGGCGGCGCTGCGGCCTCATCGGTGCTCCCGGCAGGCGCTACGGCGAGCCGTCGTGGCGATTCCACTGAGCCTCAACCCACGACGACCCTCACGCGTGCCAGGTTGTGGAGTCTGGCGAAGGGGGTCGCCGGGTCCGCGTCGCGCTGACCGGTGACTCGAGCCGATGAGCAGCGCGACCAGCGCCGCCACGAGATTCTCGCCACCACCCGGGCAGATGCTCACGGGCAGGACGGTCGCCGAACGGTCGCCGACATCAGCCTCAACGAGATCGCCCGACAGGTCGGCCTCGCCAAATCCAACGTGCTGCGCTACTTCGGCTCCCGCGAGGCCATCCTGCTCGCCCAGGAGTACGACGCATGGGTCGACGCGGTCTGTGACGCGCTGCCACGCGCCGGCGAGCCCGATCAGGTCGAACGGGTTTCCGGTGTCCTTGCCGCCACCGCTGCCGAGCAGCCCCTCCTGTGCGAACTGCTCATCGCCGCCCCCACGGTGCTCGAACACAACGTCACCTCGGATGAGGTGATCGCGTTCAAGCTCGCCGTCCAGGCCTCGATGCAGCGGCTCCTCGTCGCTCTGACGACCGATCTCGGCGAGTGGGACCCTCCTCCAGGGATCAATTCCTCGGCGGCCTGCACTCCCTCATCACTGGTCTGTGGGCGCTCGCCCACCCCTCCGCGGCGCTCATCGAGGCCATGGCCCGCGAGCCACGCATCCAGGCCCTACCACACGGGATGGAGGCCGCCACCCGTGAAGCACTCGCCACCCTGATCAGCGGTCTGCCGGGCTGGGGCTCGCACACGGCGCCGCCACCTCAGCCCAGCTGGTCGGTCACGGCGTGAGCGGCACCTGCCGATTCACTCCCAGGACTTCGCCGAAGGGTTCCATTGTCCCACTGCCGTCTCCGACAGCACGGGGTCGGCGAAGCCTGCGACCGCTGCGAGCACGTCGGCGAACGCCCCGGGAAGTTCATGCTCGCGGTGCGATCGTGTGCGCCATGCGCGCCACCTCTGCTGGGCCCAATCGCCCATCGGCGCGAGCGCCGGCAGAAGAGGCGTGAACGCCACGTTCCGGTACTCGGCCACGGTCTTCACCGACGCTCGGAACTCGGCCGCGCCGACCGGATGAAGACGGGTCAACACGTACACGTCCGCGAAGTCACGCCAGCGGGTGTTGGCGATACCGCGGTCGATTGCGGTGACGACCTTCTCCGCGAGCACCATCGTCAGCGGGTAGCCCAGCAGCGTCACCGGCGGGAGCCCGAGGGGCACGACGCGGGGAAGGTCAACAAGACGAGGTGCGGGCCAGATCGGGTCGCCGAAGTTCACGTCGATCCCGACAGTAAGCCGTGCGGTGCCCAGCGTCGCGGTGAGCTTGACCCGCACTCCCGCGTACTCGTCTTCCTCACGGATCGTCATCGCAGTGACGCTGGCCAGGTCGAACGCGAGCCCGTCGGCGACCTCCAGCGCCGCGATGATGCGAACGCGCTCGGCGACCTCCTCAGGGTCGCCGGTAAGCCTGGTGGCTTGCAGGTCGATGTCTTTGGTCGGGCGGCGCGCAGCGAACGCGGCCAGCAGGACGCCGCCCTTCAGCACGAAGTCATCGCGGTGCTCCGAGAGCGCGATGCGCGCCAGCAAGCCTTCGAGGGCGTACAGGGTCATCAGCTCCTGAACGTCTCCGCCGGCCTGTCGGGCGAGCCTGCGGATGGCGATGCTCGCATCGCCCGCCGGTGTGCCGTGCTGCGGGCTCGGGGTCACAGCAGCACTTCCAGCGCCGACTGAACCGCGGGACGCGCCTTCGGGAAGGAGTCAGCCAGCGCCAGTAGCGCGCCGGGACTGTTCCCCCTGCCACGCACCCACCGCTTGAGCGCACCGATGGCGAGGTCGCTGCCCCATACGTGCCGCAGCCGGAACAGGTCGATCAGGGTGCGCTCCCCCGAGAACAGGCCGATGGACAGCCCGAGCGGCAACTCATACTCGAGGCGCCCGATGCCGAAGGTGTCGGGATCGAAGCGGTGCCAGGCAATCGGCGCATGCTGGAGGGTGACCGGCTGCGTGCCGCGCGGGATGGCGATGTCACTGCGAGCGGGGATCTCATCTGTCAGCTCGTGCAGCGACAGCGCGGTGAGCAGGCACAACGTCGCGTCGGGCTTCTTCGCGGCGACCGCCATCCACGCGGCCGTCGTGTCATCCGTGAGCCCCGCCCGCAAGAATAGACCCGGGGCGATGCGCTCAAAATCCCCCGACTCGATCAGCCGGTCAAGACCATGTCGGGTGAGCCCCTGCGCGGCCAGGTCGTCGTAGCGCATCAGGTCAGGAAGCATCGCAGTGTCCATCATCACCTCACGTTCGACGGAATCAGATACAGACACATCATACCTGTGATGGTTTCCGATGACAGCACACGCATTTCGAGTCGTTGACCGCCCAATCGGTGTGCGGGTCTACGCCGAAGCAGCCGACGCCCGCATCGGGCACCTTCGCACCAAGAACACCCACCTCGAAATCGACCTGATCGTAGAAGCGGCAGACCGATCCACAATCGCGATCGAGGTCAAACTCACCGACACCATCAGACCCGCCAACGTCAAGCACCTCAACTGGCTCGACCAACAACTCGGCGACTGCCTCGTCGACCAGATGATCATCCACACCCGCAGACACGCCTACCGCCGCCCCGACGGCATCGCCGTCGTCCCCCTCGCACTCCTCGGGCCCTGAACCACCCAGCACCCCCGTCGACATAACCCGAACCCAGGCGCTACCGAGCGGAGGGGCATCCCCAACGCCGCAAAGAACCTGACAAGCGAGTCCTCTACAAGGGGCCCTCCCCCTCCTCGCCCTCCGCGACTTGACCGAGGTCGGCAGGTTCACACCCCGCGCGAAACTCTGGCCGCGGCGGTTGTGGCTCCACCCGCACGGCGGCAGCGGCGCGTCGTCGCAGGTGACGAGCTGATGTCGCCGTCGGGCAGTCAACGCTCATGACATCGGATTCTCTGGATAATCCGATGGAATAGCCGACAGGCGCTGGTCTCCTCGTCGAAGAGCAACTCGCCGCCGCCTGCCCTCCGGCTCGTCGACTCCTCAGGGGTAGCACTGATCGTTCTCGGTGAGGACATACCGGCTATCCAGACGCGAGTACCAAATCGCCCGATGGGCGCTCGGCCACGGCCAGGATGTGATGGATCAGCCGCGGGCCACGTCCGACACATTCTCTCGGATGCTGTTGCTGGCCGGGTTGGCCGACCATGAGGGTTGGGGTACACAAGTTTGGCGCCAACCTTCTATGCCGATGGAAGGGAGCGGGATGACCGCAACCGACACACTGGATCGTGAGGAACGACGGGTACCTGATCCTCGCCCGCTGCACCAGCCCGGCCTCAGTGGCGTCCGATGCTGATACCAACACCCCTGCGACGATCGACGGCCTTCACGCTCTCGATCAGCACCAGCAATCCGACGCCGGTGGCCGCTGCGATCATCAGATCGACCGCGCCCAGCGGCTCCAGCCTCAGGAAAACGCCCAGCGGCGTGTAGAGCGCTGCCAACTGCAGTGCCAGGACCAGTGCGGCGATCCACAGCAGCAGCGTGTTGGAGCGCCACCCGATCGTGGTGAGCGAGTCGTGGTGGGACCGGGTGGCGAAGGCCTGCCCGATCTGCAGGAACGCCAGGGTGGTGAACAGCATCGACTGCCACGCCGGGTTGCCGGTTTCGTGGTACCAGAAACCGATCCCCAGCGCCACGAAGCCGATGACCAAGCCGATCCACACGGTCCGGCGGCCCAGGCCACCCGTCCAGAGACTCCCGCCTGGCACATGCGGAGGCCTGCGCATCACCGTGGACTCGGCAGGCTCCTTGCCCATCGCGAGGCCCAGCAAGCCGTCGGTCATGAGGTTGAGCCAGAGCAGCTGCAGCGGGAGCAGGGCCACGGCCGCCGTCCCATCGAAGGGGAGGAGGAGGAACGGGATGGGCCATCCGACCATGACGATGATCTTGCCGAGGTTTCCGGCCACGGCGAACGAGACGAACCGGCGCAGGTTGTCGTAGATGACCCTGCCCTCCTCGACGGCGGCGATGATGGTGGCGAAGTTGTCGTCGCGCAGCACCATGTCCGAGGCCTCCTTCGAGACGTCGGTGCCAGTGATGCCCATGGCCACGCCGATGTCGGACTTCTTCAACGCGGGTGCGTCGTTGACGCCGTCGCCCGTCATGGCCACGATCTGGCCGTGACGCTGCAGCGAGTCAACCAGGCGGAGCTTGTGCTCGGGCGAGACGCGGGCGAACACGTTCACCGTCCTGCTGGCGTGATCGAACTCCTCGGCGTCAAGGCGGTCCAGCTCGACGCCGGTCAGCACGCCCCCGTCGCGCCCGATACCGAGCTCGCGGGCGATGGCCTGCGCGGTCAGGGGGTGGTCGCCTGTGATCATGACCGGCCGGATGCCCGCGCCCTGGCAGATGGCAACGGCAGCGGCCACCTCGGGCCGCGGGGGATCGATGATGCCGACGACACCCAGCAGGACGAGGTCGGTCTCAGGGTCGGCCGGCGTGCTGCCCGGAGGAACGAGCCGCACGGCGAGGCCCAGCACCCGCTGGCCACGGGAGGCCAGGTCCTTGTTAGTGTCCTCGACCCAGTCGCGTGCCGCATCGTCGAAGGTCCGGATGGCGCCGTCCGCGAACACTTCCGTGGCGCGCGTGACGAGCCCGTCGACGGCTCCCTTGACAAAGATGAGATCAAGGTCCTGTGGCAGCTGTGCGAGTTCAGGCACCCGCCCGGCCAGCGTCGCGTGCCGGGTGCTCATGCGTTTGCGCTCGGAATCGAACGGCAACTCCCCGATCCTCGCCATGACCGTGCGCAACGACGCGACATCGATCCCACCGGCCTGGGCGGCCTCGAGCAGGCAGGCCTCAGTGGGGTCGCCGATTGTCTCGATCCCCTCCCCGTCGACGTGGCGAAGTTCGGCATTGTTGCACAGCGCCCCGGCCGCCAAGGCGACAAGGGCCGCATCCGACGGCGAATCGCCACCCAAAGTCCAGGCGCCGTCGGGCAGGACGAGCGTCGAGACCGTCATCTTGTTCTGGGTGAGGGTGCCCGTCTTGTCCGAACAGATGGTGGTGACCGAGCCCAGCGTCTCTACCGCAGGCAGTTTGCGCACCAGCGCGTTGCGCCGCAGCATCCGCTGTGCACCCACAGCCAGCGTGAAAGTCACGACGGCCGGTAGACCCTCTGGGATGACCGCAACTGCCACAGAGATGGCGGTGAGAACGAGGTTGCTCCACGTCTCGCCGGCTAGCGCGCCAAGGAGCGCAACCACACCGGCGGTGACCACGCCCAGGACGGCCAACTGTTTGCCGACATGGTCGAGGCGCGCCTGGAGCGGGGTCTGCTCCGTCGTGACCCCTTGGAGCAGGTCGGCGATTCTGCCCAGCTGCGTGCCCATCCCGGTGGCGATGACCAGGCCCACTCCGCGGCCGTAGGTGACCTCGGTGCCGGAGAATGCCATGTTGATGCGATCCCCGACGGGAAGGTCTGCACCGGCCAGTGGTGCGGTGTTCTTGTCCACGGCCTCGGACTCGCCGGTCAGGGCAGCCTCCTGGATCCTCAGGGAGACCACCTCCACGAGTCGTAGATCGGCGGGGACAACGGTGCCTGCGTCCAGTTGGATCACGTCGCCCGGCACCAACTGCCTGGCCGGCACTGAGACCGTGACGCCGTCGCGCAGCACCCGCACGGTGGGGACCGTCATCTGGCGAAGCGCGGCGATTGCCTTCTCCGCGCGGTACTCCTGGAAGAAGCCGAGCAGCGCGAACAGAAGCACGATCCCGCCGATGGCACCGGCCTCCAAGAACTTGCCGAGGATGAGCGACAAGACCGTGGCCGCGATGAGGATCAGCACCATCACCGAGGTGAACTGCTCCCACAGGATCTTCCAGGCCGGCTTGCCGCCACGGTCTACCAGTTCGTTGGTGCCGAAGCGCTCCAAGCGCTTCTCGGCCTCCGCCATCGAAATTCCGGAGGTCTGGGAGCCCGTCCGGGCCAGAGCGTCCTCCACACTGATCACGTGCCAGGAGGGATCAGTCTCGACGGGGCTGTCAGCGGTGAGATTCTCTATGGACAAGTCTGTCTCCTGGTGTGAGGTGCATAGAAAGGAAGCACGTCGAGTCCCGCCAGATGGCCGATCCCACGGGCTTGCGCCGTACTGACGTCGGACCCGCTTCGGGATACTCCCTCTCCGGACGACCTCGAGGAACTCGCCCGTGGGAGCAGCCGCAATGAGGGCGCCCCGGACCCGGGCGGCGAGGAGCCCTGAGTGGGATCGATGCCAATTGGAGAAGGCGGGGAGCAGCGCAGCGCCTGTTACCGCTTCGGCTATCCAGTGTTCTGCAGCCCGGCCGCTGCTCCGTTCACGGTGGTCAACAGGACCCGGGTCCACAGATCCGGGTCCTCCTGCGAAGGGGCGTCGTCTCCTGGAGCAGCCTCGCGCATGACGCGCAGTGCGCGCAACTGGAGGTGGCTGAGCGCGTCGATGGACGGGGCCCGCAGAGCAATCCGCGTACCGAGCCGGGGCTTGCGCTCCAGCAACTCCTCCTGTTCGAGGATCGCCAGCACCAGGCTGCGCGTCATTTCGAACTCCTCCAGCACCGCGCTTGTGACGCCCTCGTGCCCGCCGAGCGCGAGGAACGACTTCGCCAGGCGCGGGTTCGCCTTCGCGAGGCTCATCTCGGCGATGTCGATCAGACTGGCGAACAGCGGCCATTGACTGTAGGCCGCGCGCAACCGGTGGAGGTCTCCCACAGCGGCGAGTCCTGAGCCCAGCCCGAACCAGCCGGGCACGTTTGCCCTGATTTGGGACCAGGCGAACACCCAGGGGATGGCCCGGAAGTCACGGAGATCCCTACCCTTCTCGGCGCCGCTTCGCCGCGCCGGGCGGGACCCGAGCCGCAGCCGGCCCAACTCCTCAAGCGGGCTCGACTCAGCGACGACGTCGGCGAAACCAGGCATGCGCACAAAGCTGAGGTAGGTCTCGCGGGAAATCCGCTCCACGGTCGTCGCGACATCGTCGAATTCCTCAGCGGCGGCACGGTTGCGGTGCACCACGTCGTCGGTGTCTGCGAGCAGCACCGCCGACGTGAGTCGTTCCAGGTGCGCCTGGGCCAGGGTCACGTCCGCGTATCGGGCGAAGATGACCTCGCCCTGCTCGGTGACCTTGAACCGGCCGGAGACCGAGCCCGGCGGCTGGGCCAGGATGGCCCGGTGGACAGGCCCTCCGCCACGGCCCAGGGATCCGCCTCGGCCGTGGAACAGCGTGAGCTGGATGTCGTTGCGCTGTGCCCACTCCACGATCTCGGTCTGCGCCCGGTAGAGAGTCAGGGTCGCGCTGGCCGGTCCGACGTCCTTGGCCGAGTCCGAGTAGCCGACCATCACCTCGACGTGCCGGTCCACGTCGTCGAGCCAGCTGCGGGTGCTCTCCAGCGTGATCCAGTCCTCAAGGACGCCGACGGCCCCGTGCAGGTCGGCTCCGGTTTCGAACAGCGGCACCACGTCCAATCTGAGGTCGCCCTCCCCTACCGCGAGGCGGGCAAGTGCGCGCACTGCGACGAGGTGCTGAGCGTGCTGGGTGAAGCTCACCACGTGACGGCCACAGGACTGGGTCCCCCAGCGCTCCTGAATCCAGGACATGACCCGAAGCGTGTCGAGCACTTCTCGGGCGGCGTCGCTGAGCGCGCGGACGTGGGCCGGCCACCCGTTGACCGCGAGCGAGTCGAGTAGTTGCAGCCGGGTGGGGCCAGCGGGCGCTTCTGGGTCCCAGTCGAGCTGCCCCAGCAGTTCGTCGAGTACCGCCCGGTGGACATCGCTGTGTTGGCGCACCTCTAGGTCGGCCAAGTGAAAACCGAAAGTCTCGGCCAGCCACACCAGATGCTGGAGTTCTCCGAAAGCCGCCCGCGTGTCTCCCGCCCGCTCCAGGGAGGTCTGGATCATCGTGAGGTCAGCCACCAGCTCAACGGGCTCGCGGTAGGCAAGATCGATCCGGCCCTCCCGCGTGGCGGTGAGCCTGGTGGCGACAAAGAGCAGTTTCTGCCGGTGCGGTTCTCCCGGAGAGGACTTGCGGATCGATTGGAAGATCTCCGGCGCCGTGACCGCATCACGGGCCAGCGCATTGGCCAGCTCGGGCGACGGGGGGCTGGCCTCCTCGCTCATCGTGAGGGTGCGGGCGACGCGTTCCGCCGCGGTGGTGAGCGCCGTAAGGATACATTCCGCCTGGATGGTCATGGTCTGCCGGGTGACCTCGGCTGTGACGAACGGGTTACCGTCACGGTCACCGCCCACCCAGGAACCGAACCGCAGGAAGCCGGGAACCGACGGGCGACACCGGCCCGGCTCCCCGTCGGCGATCGCGGACTCGACAGTGCGGTACAACCGTGGCACCGCTTGAAACAGCGTCTGGTCGAACACGGACATCACGGTGCGAACCTCGTCCGAGGGTTGTGGTGGTGCGGTGCGCAGGGGGGAGGTTCGGCTGAGGATGTCGATCTCCTCCAGCATCCGGCGCTGAGCAAAATCCCGCTCTTGTGAGCCGGAGCTCGGATCGTCGTAGCGGTCCAGTTGTTCGGCGATCCGGTGTAGGGCTGAGGAGACAGCGCGCCTGCGAGCTTCCGTGGGGTGTGCGGTCAGCACCGGATGGATGCGGAGGTTCTTCACCCGAGCCGCCGCGGGGCCGAGTGCAGCCACCGCCGGCCACACGTCCGGCGCAGTGCCCGCCACCTCGGAGTGTGTCCCGCGAATGAGCCTGGAGCGGTACCGCTCCTCGCTGAGGTTGATCAGGTGGAAGTGAACGGTCAGGGCCTGCGCGAGTTGAAGCGCCTGAGTAGCGGTCAGTGCCCCGACGATCCGGCCAGGCTCCTCGGGGTCGCCGCCATCGGCGGCCCGTGCCGCAGAGTCCTGCACTTGCCGCATAAGCGTGGCGAGCGCGCCGGCTCCCCACTCGTGGAGCACCTGCTCATGCAGTTGTGTGAGGATGTCGATGTCGGCTTCCAGGAGCCGGTCAAGACCGTACGGATCCTGGTCCAGGTGGATCGCCTCGGCAAGGGGATTGATCATTGGTACCTCTCTATTTCGTGAATGAAGAATCGGGTATCATGCTCCACTATGGCACCTGGCGACTGGACCTTTCTCTCCAATTACGGCCACGTCCTCGTGGCCCTGGCCAGAACCCCTACTGCGCGGATGCGAGACATCGCGCAGCAGGTGGGTATCACTGAACGCGCCGTGCAGCAGATCGTCGGTGAGTTGGTGACGCAGGGTTACGTGATCAAGGAAAAGTCGGGACGGCGAAATGAGTATCGCCTGGCTCCCGACACCCACCTGCGCCACAACCTGGAGCGCGGCGTCAGGGTCGCCGACTTCGTGGCGATGGTGAGCGGGGCTGGTGAAGCGAATGTGACTCGCGGGACGCCGAACAGGGCGAAGAGTTGACTTACCCATGCCCCCATCTCTCGCGATCGGGCGTTGCGGTCGGTCTGCCCCCCGCCTCGCACTGGACTTGCTACTGCTCCTAGTTTCCGGAATTGCAATTCGCGTGTCAAGTCGCTATTATTCTGACCATGGACGAGGACTTCTTCGGCGATCTCATCGCTGCGAACCAGCGCTACGCGAGGTCCGGACCCCGCCCCTTCGACGGCATCGCACACGCAGGGATCGCCATCGTGACATGCATGGACTCACGCCTGGAGCCCTTGGAGATGCTGGGCCTGACACTGGGCGAGGCCAAGATCATGCGCACGCCTGGGGGCCATGTCACAGTGGACGCGCTCACCGGATGCGTGTTGGCCGCACACCTTCTCAACGTGGACCGCATCCTGATCGTCCAACACACCCGCTGTGCCATGGCCAGCGGGGACGACGATGCGATCCGTCGGCGCGTGTCGGAGACGACCGGTGCGGACCTCGGCACCCTGCCCATCGGGGCGGACCCGGACCAGCATGGCCGGATACACGCCGATGTCGCACTGCTGCGGCAGCACCCGTTGCTCTCTGACCGGATTAGGGTCGGAGGCTTCCTGTACGACGTTGAGACCAGCCTCCTGGAACAGATCGCATGAGCGCCCCCCCTGCTCAGGGCAGCTCCAGCGAGGCTTACGCAGGGACCGCTCGTTTTCCGATGCCAGCACTGCTGGTCTTGGAGGACGGGCGGTTCTTCTGCGGCACGTCGTTCGGTGCCGCTGGAGAGACTTTCGGGGAGGCCGTCTTCTCCACAGGCATGACGGGCTACCAGGAGACTCTCACCGATCCCAGCTACCACCGCCAGGTCCTGATCGCGACGGCTCCCCACATCGGCAACACCGGATGGAACGAGCAGGACAATGAGTCGCGCAGGATCTGGGTGGCCGGTTACGTGGTCCGCGACCCTTCACGGATCCACTCGAGTTGGCGCGCCAACGGCTCCCTGGACGACGAACTGCGGCGGCAAGGGATCGTCGGCATCGCCGACCTCGACACGCGGGCGCTGACGCGCCACATCCGTGACAACGGCGCGATGCGGGTGGGCGTCTCCACGATCGAGACCGACCCCCAACAACTGCTTGCGCGGGTGTTGGAGACGCAGCCCATGCTGGGGGCGGACCTCGTGGCCGATGTCACAGTGGCTTCGAAGCAGGTCGTCCCGGCAGTGGGCAGGAAGCGCTTCACAGTCGCCGCGATCGATCTCGGCATCAAGGACATGACTGCCACCCGGCTCGCCCAGCGAGGAATCGAGGTGCACGTCCTGCCTGCTGCGAGCACCCTCGACGACATCACCGCAGTGGGTCCCGATGGAGTCTTCTTCTCCAACGGGCCCGGCGACCCGGCGGCAGCCGGGCGTGCGGTGGACCTTCTCACCGAGATTCTGGATGCGGGGCTGCCCTACTTCGGGATCTGCTTCGGCAACCAGATCTTCGGTCGCGCACTCGGCTTCGGCACCTACAAGCTGAAGTACGGCCATCGCGGCATCAACCAGCCGGTGATGGACCTGGCCAGGGGCACGGTGGAGATCACCGCCCAGAACCACGGCTTCGCCGTCGATGCCCCTCTGGGCCAGTCCGTGTCCACCCGCTGGGGAACCGCACGAGTTTCCCACGTCTGTCTCAACGACGATGTGGTCGAGGGCCTGGAGTTGCGTGACTCTTCCGGCCGACTGACTGCCTTCGCTGTTCAGTATCACCCGGAGGCAGCCGCCGGACCGCACGACGCCGACTACCTGTTCGACCGCTTCGTCGACGTCATGGCAGGAAGGGACGCCTGATGCCCCGTCGCACCGACATCTCCTCGATCATGGTGATCGGCTCCGGGCCGATCGTCATCGGGCAGGCGTGCGAGTTCGACTACTCCGGCACGCAGGCCTGCCGCGTGTTGCGCGAGGAGGGGTTCCGGGTGATCCTGGTCAACTCCAACCCGGCCACCATCATGACGGACCCCGAGTACGCCGACGCAACTTACATAGAACCGATCAGGCCCGAGTACCTCGAACAGATCATCGCCGCGGAGCGCCCCGACGCGCTGCTCGCGACGCTTGGAGGCCAGACCGCACTCAACGCCGCCATGACCCTGTTCAAGAACGGGGTGCTCGACCGCTACGGTGTCGAACTCATCGGCGCCTCCGTCGACGCCATCGAAAAGGCGGAGAACAGGCTGGAGTTCAACCAGATCGTCACCTCACTCAAGGTGCCCGGCGCTGACGCCGGTGTGGCACGCTCGCGAATCTGCCAGGTCATGGACGAAGTCCTTGCCGCCGCGGGGATCCTCGGATACCCCATCGTGGTCCGGCCGAGCTTCACCATGGGCGGGCTCGGCTCCGGCATCGCCTACAACCAGGAGGAACTGATCCGGATCGCCGGGGCAGGACTTTCGGCGTCGCCGGTCACCGAGGTGCTGATCGAGGAGTCGATCATCGGCTGGAAAGAGTTCGAACTCGAAGTCATGCGCGACGGATCGGACAACGTCGTGATCGTGTGCTCCATCGAGAACCTAGACCCCATGGGCGTGCACACCGGGGACTCCATCACAGTGGCCCCCGCCATGACGCTCACAGACAGGGAGTACCAGGCCATGCGCGACGTGGCCATCGCGGTGACCAGGGCGGTCGGCGTCGAAACTGGCGGCTGCAACGTCCAGTTCGCACTCAACCCTGTCGACGGGCGGCTGATAGTGGTGGAGATGAACCCGCGGGTCTCCCGATCCTCGGCGCTGGCCTCGAAGGCCACCGGCTTCCCGATCGCGAAGATCGCAGCGAAGGTGGCGGTGGGCTACACCCTCGACGAGATCCCCAACGACATCACCGGCGAGACGCCCGCCTCGTTCGAACCGTCGCTGGATTACGTCGTGGTCAAGTGCCCGCGCTTCGCGTTCGAGAAGTTCCCAACCGCTGACAGCACCCTCACCACGCACATGAAGTCAGTGGGCGAGGCCATGGCCATCGGCCGAAGCTTCACCGAAGCACTCGGCAAGGCTCTGCGCTCGCTGGAGGACCCGGCGGCTCTCTTCGACTTCACTCGCCCGATCATCGAGAGCGTGGACGAGCTGCTGCGCCGCATCGCCCGACCGCACGACCACCGCCTCGCCCTCATCATGCAGGCGCTTCGTGCCGGCGCCACCTCGGCACAGGTGGTAGAAGCAACCCGGATCGATCCGTGGTTCGTCGACCAGCTGCAGCTGATCCGCGAGACGGCCGACCAGGTGTGCTCGGCCCCAGAGCTGACGGGCGGGCTCATGCGGCTCTCCAAGCGACACGGCCTCTCCGACGATCAGATCGCCGACCTGCGCAATCTCAGCCCTGACGTTGTCCGTGGCCTCCGCTGGGCGTTCGGCATCCGGCCCGTGTACAAGACGGTCGACACCTGTGCCGCCGAGTTCGCGGCCCGGACGCCGTACCACTACTCCAGCTACGACGAGGAGACCGAGGTCGAGCCCCGCGCCCGGCCCGCCGTCATTATCCTGGGCAGCGGTCCCAACCGAATCGGGCAAGGCATCGAGTTCGACTACTCGTGCGTGCACGCGGCCATGGCGTTGCGGGACGCCGGCTACGAGACGGTGATGGTCAACTGCAACCCCGAGACGGTCTCGACCGACTACGACACCACCGACCGGCTGTACTTCGAACCCCTGACGCTGGAGGACGTGCTGGAGGTGGTCCATGCCGAGCTCGCGGCCGGGCCCGTGGCGGGCGTCCTCGTGCAGCTGGGCGGGCAGACGCCGCTCAAGCTCGCACAGGCGCTCAAAGACCGCGGAGTCCACATCGTGGGCACGTCGCCAGAGGCCATCCACCTGGCGGAGGATCGCGGAGAATTCGGCGCCCTCCTCAGCGCCGCGGGCCTGCTGTCCCCCCAGCACGGCACGGCCGTCTCCGCCGGACAGGCGCTGGCGGTCGCCCACACGATCGGTTACCCCGTGCTGGTTCGTCCCAGCTACGTGCTGGGCGGGCGCGGCATGGAGATCGTCTACGACGACGCCTCACTGGTGAGCTACATCCAACGCGCAACCGAGATCGACCCCTCGCACCCCGTGCTCGTGGACCGGTTTCTCGACGACGCGATCGAGATCGACATCGATGCGCTCTTCGACGGGGCGGAGCTCTACATCGGCGGCGTGATGGAACACATCGAGGAGGCCGGCATCCACTCCGGCGACTCGGCGTGCACCCTTCCTCCGATTACCCTCGGTACCGAGACCATCGACCAGATTCGCAGCTCCACCGAGATCATCGCCAAACGGATCGGGGTGAAGGGCCTGATCAACATTCAGTACGCGCTGCTCGGCGATGTGCTCTACGTGCTTGAGGCCAACCCGCGGTCATCGCGGACCGTGCCCTTCGTCTCGAAAGCCACCGGCACGCCGCTGGCCAAGGCCGCAGCCCGCATCTCACTCGGCGCGATGATCGCCGAACTCCGCTCAGAGGGAATGCTCCGATCCGGGGGAGACGGCGCGACGGCGCTCGCGTCGGCACCGATCGCCGTGAAGGAAGCCGTGTTGCCCTTCAACCGGTTCCGCAGCCCCGAGGGCGTCGGCGTCGATCCGCTGCTCGGCCCGGAGATGAGATCCACAGGCGAGGTCATGGGGCTCGATGCGGCCTTTGGCCCCGCCTTTGCCAAGAGCCAGGCCGCGTCGTTCTCCGCTCTTCCCACGACTGGGACGGTGTTCGTCTCGGTGGCGAATCGCGACAAGCGGCACGCGATCTTCCCGATCAAGAGGCTCGCCGACCTCGGGTTCCGGATCCTGGCCACCGAGGGCACGGCACAGGTGCTGCGTCGCCACGATGTTGCGGTCACTGTGCTCCGGAAAGCGTCGCAAGGTCCAGGTCCCAACGGTGAGCTGACGGTGGTGCAGGCCATCGCGGCAGGCGAGATCGACCTCGTGGTCAACACGCCGCACGGCCACTCGCTCCATGGCAGCCCCCGACAGGACGGCTGGGAGATTCGCGGCGCGGCCATCCGCGCCGGCGTGCCTTGCGTCACCACGACCCAGGCCCTCGCGGCGTGCGTGCAGGGCGTCGAATCCCTGCGCCAAGGAACCCCGGGGGTGCGTTCGCTGCAGTCCTGGAACGCCGCGATTCAAGCTGATCTCCCCTGATCCGTGGCCCGCTCCGTCCCAGCGCCACTGGGCAGTGGGGTTGGGCGCTGTGGGGTAGTGCCGGTGAGCGCCACCGGTGGTCGGGTGACGCTCACCGGCTGTGGCTCATGCGGTGGCGGTGTGTTCGCGCATGTTGGTGCCGCCGGTCTCGATCCTGATGGTGTTGTGGACGACGCGGTTCATGATCGCGGCAGCGTGGACACCGGAGCCGAGCCCGTGGTGCCAGTCCTTCTTCGCGTACTGGGTGCAGAACACGGTTCAGACGGCGTCATAGCGGCGCTCGAGGAGTACCACGAGCATGCTGCGGGTGCTCTCGTCGGGGCAATCCGCTGGACCACTGGCTCAACGAGCGACTCGGTGGGTGTCTGTTGCCCGGCCAGCGATTGACGTGCTGGGCCTGGTTGGCGCCGCTCAACTCCCGAAGAGTCTTCCCCAGCCGGGAATCTCAAGGTTGGAGAGCTGCTCCCCGAAGCCAGTGATGTCCTCTCCTAATCCGGCGACCTGCTCGGTTGCCCCCGCAGCAATATCGCTTGCCCCGCCGGCCAGGTCAGCGGCCCCGGCGGTGAGGTCCTCGAGACCGCCGGTGAAGCCTTCCAGGTCGATCGAGCCGGCAAGGGCATCAAAATCGACACCCGCGGTCAGGGCTTCGGCGAGGAGCGGGGCGGCGACGGCGCTGATGGCCGCGCCCCCCGCGACGGCGATCAGGAGCCCTCCTGTCGCACCGGCAGCGGCCACCCCGACCCTCTGCCCGGTCATGGCGGCGCCGGGTCGAGGGGTGCGGGCGAGGATCCCGGCCAGTAAGCCGGGCCGAGCGGCTTCGGCGCGGGTGGCGGTGCGGGCAAGGTCGGCCGGTTGCGATGTGCGCGGCTGCTCGCCACGAGGTAATTCGATGCCAAGGCGCGTGTGGAGCTGGCCGCGCTCTGCGGGAGTGAGGCGTGCGAACACGTCTGCATGGATCCGCTCCAGCTGGGTGGGTTCGGCGGTGCGGAGCAGGTACTCGTAGCGAGCCACCGCGGCACGCTCGGCCGTGTGGTGATCCGGCGGCGGTGGGGTCAGTCCAACCGAACTCGAGGGTGCTGCCTGGGTCGCGGCGGGCGGTGCGACCGGCGGCTGCGCGGATGCCGCTGCCGTGGGGGCTGGCGCGTTGCCGATGAGCGTGTTCACGGTACCCCGCAGCCTGCTCTTCCAGTCTCGGGGCTCGTTGCCGGGAGCCTGCGCTGGGGCCGGGGTCTTATTGAGAGCCTGGGAAGCCAGGCCGCTGAGGAGGTCGAACAAGTTCATGAGCGTTCCCTTCGGTGCGGGCGGGTGATGCGGCTATCGGCGGAGCGCGGCGGGTGAGCCGTGCTCCGGTCGTGGCGTCTGGTACTGGGCGGTGGAGTGTCGTCGACGGTTCGGCCAACCAGTTCTCAGAGCCGGCGGGTTTGCCTTCTCAGACTGGCTGAGGGATGGTGTGTCGGGTCGCCGCGGGTGTGGCTTCTCGATCGCAGCGGCAGGTGTCCCGGTCAGTCGACGGAGCGATCGTTCCGGCTCCCAGCGGGCACAAGTGCACGGCGGCGGAAGAGCGGCTCGACGGCGGCAAGTTCCTCGTCGGTGGCGATCCGGAACGCCCCTGCCGCCTCGGCCTGCACTTCGCGTCGGCCTTGGCCGCGGGTGGCGCGGAGGCTTGCGACGATAGACACAGTGATGATGGTCGCGACGACGGCGAGGCTGATTGTCGTGGGAATGTAGAGCACATCTAGGAGCAGCATCTTGATGCCCACCCAGATCAGGACGAACGAGAGTCCGATCTTGAGGTAGACGAACCGATGGATCAGGTCCGCGAGGAGGAAGTACATCGCCCGCAGTCCCAGGATCGCGAACGCGTTGGCGGTGAACACCAGGAACGGTTCGCTGGTCACGGCGAAGATCGCCGGGATCGAGTCCACCGCGAAGATAATGTCAGTGATCTCCACCAGCACCAGCACCGCCAGCAGCGGCGTCGCCACCACAACCCCCGCCTTGCGGACCAGGAACTTCTGCCCGTGGTACGCGTCTGTCATCGGCACGAACCTGCGGAACACCTTGAGGATGCGGGACTTCTCAGGATGGACGTGCTCGTTGCGTGAGCGGAACATCCGCCAGCCGGTGTAGATGAGGAACGCCGCGAAGACATATAGGACCCACGAGAAGTTCTCGATCAGCGCGGCGCCTGCGGCAATGAAGATCCCGCGGAAGACCAGCGCACCGAGGACGCCGAGGAACAGCACCCGGTGTTGAAGCTCGCGGGGGACCGCGAAGGCGGCGAAGATGATCGCCCAGATGAACACGTTGTCGACGGCGAGGGATTTCTCGATCAGATAACCGGCGAAATACTGCTGCCCGAACTCCGCCCCCCACAGCGCCCACACCAGCACACCGAACGCGACACCGATCGTCACCCACACAACCGACCAGAGGGCGGCTTCCCGCACCCCGATCACGTGGGCCGTGCGGTGGGCGATCAGGTCCACGGCAAGCATCACCAGGATCACACCCAAGACCGCGAACCACGCCCACCAAGGAACATTCATGACAAAGACCTCCACGAAATTCGTGAAGGTCTCATCGGCCTTGTCGGCCCTGCGCACCGGATCCCGCGGCGGGACCGTATTGACGATGCGGAGCGAGGATTACTCCCCTTCGCGTCCCATGAAACACGAGAAGTGTCTTCACGTCAAGTCAGCGACGATCTTCAGACATGTCAGCCGCGAGAGGGTGATTGTGGTGAACCAATTTGACATACGCAACCGAATTCGTGAATACTTGATCGCATGCATGTACTGACCGCCGGCCGGTTGGCCCAGCTTTCGGGGGCCAGGCTCGTCGGCGACCCTGGCTCTCTCGTCGGACCCGACGTGGTTATCGACTCACGCGCATGCTCCCCCGGCGCCCTCTTTATCGCTCTGCCGGGGGAGCGGGCCGATGGTCACGACTTCGTAGCGGGTGCGGTCGCGGCTGGCGCCGCGGCCGTCCTCGTGCGCAAGGAACGCCCCATGGCGGTCCCGCAACTTGTGGTGCCTGACCCCCTGGCCGGGCTGACGGCCCTGGCAAGGGCACTTGTGGAGGAAGCCGTCGCAGCGGGGCTGGTCACCGTCGGCATCACCGGGTCGTCAGGCAAGACCAGTACTAAGGACTTGCTGGCCCAGGTGCTGGCGACCGCCGGCCCCACGGTCGCCCCTGTCGGCTCATTGAACAACGAGCTCGGGGTGCCGCTGACGGGCACCCGGCTGGATGCGGCCACACGGTTCCTGGTCAGCGAGATGGGCGCCCGCCGCAGAGGCCACATCGCCTCCTTGTGCGCGATCGTGACGCCTCACGTCGGCATTGTGCTCAACGTCGGCCACGCTCACCTCGGCCAGTTCGGGTCGGTCTCGGCGATCGCGAAGGCAAAGGGCGAACTCGTGGAGGCGCTGCCCGCAGAAGGCTGGGCGGTCCTGAACGCCGACGATCCGCTCGTCTCAGCGATGGCCGGACGCACCAGCGCCCGGATCGCCACCTTCGCCGTCGGTGCTGCGCCCGGGTGGGGCGACCTGCGGGTCTGGGCCGAGGAGGTCGGGGCCGCTGACAGGCAACGGCCCACCTTCATGCTCCACGCCAGCGGCGCAGCCAGCGGATGTGCACCAGTGGCGTTGCAGGTGACCGGAGCCCATCAGGTGGGCAATGCGCTGGCCGCAGCGGCGGCAGCGCTGGGGCAGGGCCTGGACGTTCCCATGGTTGCCCAGGCTCTTGGCAGCGCGACCGCCCGCTCGCGCTGGCGGATGGAACTCAGCGCTCGTCCGGACGGGGCGCTCGTAATCAACGACGCCTACAACGCCAATCCCGAGTCCATGACTGCGGCACTGCGCACCCTCGCCTCCCTGCGTAGACCCGGCGGGCGCCTTCTCGCGGTGCTGGGCGACATGCTGGAACTCGGCCCCGGCGCCGCCGCCGCCCACATCGAGGTCGGGGCGCTTGCCGCAGCGCTCGGCGTGGACCGGCTGATCGCGATCGGCGCCCATGCCGACGACCTGGTCTCCGGAGCCGGTGGCGTCGAGACCATCGTGGCATCGGACAGGGCCGCCGCCTCCGCCGCTGCCGCCGCCTGGCTGAGTCCTGCGGACGTCGTGCTGGTCAAGGCATCAAGGGGCTTGGCTCTGGAGACCCTGGCCGAACAACTGGCCGCACCGCACAGAGGTGATCGACGATGAGGAGCCCGAGCCATCAGCTCGCTGCTGGCCTTCAGCCTCGCACACCTGGTCAGCTCTACTCCTGTGTGCCCAGCGACTGCTACTCGACCAAGGCCCCGAAAACCGACAGCACCTCTGGTTAAACAGCACCTCTGGTTAACCCGAGAACATTGAGGGATGGTCCTCTCGCTCACGGTGAAGTAGGCCGCAGCCGCCCAGCAGAATCCTCTTCGAAACCTTCCGGGGCCAATCCCTGCAATGCATCTGCCGTCGGGGGTCCCGTGGCTCGGCGAGCCACGGCCGGCGCACCCCCCTCGCTGAGCATGCCTCAGCCGGGGAAGCGGTGCTCGAGTGCGTCCAGGAGCCGACGCCTGGAGGCCTCGACGTTCTCGCGGCGGGCGGTGTTCAGTTCGGTCTCGACCTGCTCGACATCGGCGGCGAGACGTTCATCACCGAATACGCCCCGGATCCAGCGGGAGAAGTCATGGGCCCCGGCGTGGAAAGCGATGACATCGGCCTCGCAGCCGTCCAGCTCAGTGTGGAAGTCGCGTAGGTTCGCTGCCTCGTGACCGGAAGTTGACTCTCGGCTGCCGCGAAACACGAACCGCCGATGGACCGGCAGGTCCGCCGTCGCGTACTTGTGCCAGTGGCGCTCGTGAATGGTACGCCGGTGGCCGACTATGAAGGGGCGCAGTACTCCGGGCTCGCTGGCGCGCACGAGCAGGCCGGCCCCTGCGGGGAGGACGGAGAATGCTGCGAGGACGTCGTTGACCAAGAGCCCGCAAAACGCCGTTGTGGCGGCGACGACCACGTCTTCCGCATCGAGGGTAGTTGGCTGCAGTGACACAAGGATGTCGATGCTGTTCCGAGCCTCAGCACTGAGTTCGGTGGGGTGGTAGGTGATGAGGCAGTGGCCCTTGCGGTCCGGTGCGAACAGGCGTGAGTTCTGACTCTCTTGGCCGAGAGACTCGTGGGCCTCGTCGATCAGCACCCAGTGGGGCAGGCCGCGGTCGCTGCGCAGGTCGGCGAGCCGGGGCGGTTTCTCCTGGTACCATCTGCGTCTTTCTTCCCCGGTGAGCTGGGACAGGTCGGCGACGATGCTTGTGCCATGGTGACTCAACAGCGTGCGTACGAGCCCAGTTCCAGGTCCGGGCTCGTACCCACCCAGATGAACGACGTTAGGCAGGTCGGCCAGACTTGTGTGGTCGCCCTCGACATCGATGACGACCACGGCGTAGGCGAGACGGATGAGCTGCTCGGCGATGAGCCCGGCCAGATAGGACTTCCCGGCACGGGTGCCGCCCGTCACAAGAATGTTGACCTGGGAGGCCGGAATGGTGGCGGGTGTGCCGTCGAGGTAGGTTCCGAGCGCGATCTGCCAGCGTTCGGGATGCACGTGGGAGCGCCCGGCCATGACGTCACCCCGCAGGATCTCGATCACCCCTTTGCCGTCCGGGGCAAGCGTGACGATATCGGCGCGGCGCTTGAGGGACTCGACGGCGTTGGCGACGGCGACGCCAATCTCGCAGCGCGAGAGCATGGTGTGGTCGTTCTCGGCGTCGCCAATGGCGATCGTGGAGTGCCGGGACAGGCCCAGGTTGTCGAGGGCGGCGTCCAGTCCGGTTCCCTTGGTGACGCCGGCTGGCACGATCATCAGGGCGCCCCGGTTCCGCGTGAGTTGGTAGTCGGCTCCGAGTCGACGGACCTCCTCCAGAACCAGGTGGTCGTGGGTCGCCGAGCAGCCTAGGAGTACCTGCCCGCGGTCGACCTGGACCCCGCGGCGGGCGAGCGCGTCGGCCAACGCGGGATCGATCGGCTGAGCCAGCACCTGCGACCCCTCCTGGGTGTGAAGCACCGCGCCGTTTTCGGCGACGATTGCGTCGAACCAGTTGTCCACATCGGCGAAGTCCGCCCGCAGGTGACGCAGTGTGCGGCCGGTGACCAACACGAGGCGGCGCCCGCCGGCTCGCGCCTCGCCGAGGGCAGCGAGCACGGCCGGGGCGGGTCGCTCACCGTCTGTCAGAGTGCCGTCGAAATCGAGTGCGACAGCGCGGAAATAGTCAGGCATGGCCTTCCATCAAGTGGGTGAAGGTCCTCGTTAGCAGGGATGTCCCCTTCGAATGTTACAGTATTCATGAAACATGCTTCGCATTTCAACCCCACGAATGATCACGGGGTACCACCAGCCCTCGAAACCCCAGTTGCCCGAATCAGCAAGTCAATCCGTCGGCCCCCTGCGGCTCGGGCGGAGGCGCCGAGTCCTCCGGACGCCGACTCAAGTGGCCGATATTAGTCCGCGGCCTCGGCGCGCCGCACACCGCCGACTCCACCGGCGAAGTCGCCATCGCGGTCACGGCCATCGCCGCATGGCGTCGACAACATCGTGCACGCCGCCGGCGACCCGGCTGCCGGAGTATCTGACCGTCTGAGCGCCGTTGGCTTTCGCGGTTGAGTAGTCCGGGGAGTGGGGTTGGGGGCCGGGGGCGTGGATGCCGGAGCCGAGTCTGTGGTGCCAGTCCTTCTTCGCGCGCTGGGTGCAGAACACGGTGGAGACGGCGTCGCAGTGGCGTTCGAGGAGTTCCAGTAGCATGCTGCGGGTGCTCTCGTCGGGCGGGTCGAGGAGTGATTCGTCGATCACGGGCAGCGTGAACGCGGCGTACTTGCGCAGGAACTTCACCTGGCCCCTGGAGTGATCTCCAGTCGGAGCCTCAATCGGCCCACCACCGCCGGCAGCGCTCCCACCGTTCGGCTCGGCATCCAGTTTGTGGACCTTCAGGATCGTGTCACGACTCGCGCCACAGAGGCGAGCGGACCCTGGATCCGGCATTATCACCACAGTCGGGAACCGTGGGGAATGAGCCCTCACCAACAAGGCGAGGCTCCCCTCCTCCAACGCAACGTGCATCATTTCCCCAGGTATCACCCCTTGCCAAAGGCGCTACACCCCAGAAACAGAGAATCGACGAGAGGTTTTCACCTCTCGCCGATTCCCGGTATTTGCCCTAGTCAGAGGCACTTTTTGTGCGCGAGAGAGGAGTTGAACCTCCACGTCCCAAGGGACACTGGCACCTGAAGCCAGCGCGTCTGCCATTCCGCCACTCGCGCAGTGGGTCTTGCAACCCGACGGCAAACAATAGCACGCACCTCATGAGCTTCCGCAACTCGCACGTGCTGCACCGCACCTGTCACCGTGCAGCGATCTCCCGGAACCCTGTCAATCGAGCCCCAAGGAGCCTACTGTGGAGAGACCACGGAGTCTGACTTGAAGGAGGACGACCATGCCGGATTGGCCACTATGGGTGTGGGTGATCATCGTCGCAGTGCTGCTCGCGGTGATCGCAGGGATCGTCGTGGCAGCGTCGCGCAAGCAGCAGAGCGCCAATCTTGAGCGCGCCGAGGAGCTGCGGACGCGTGCGCACGAGAGCGACCGGATCGTCGCCGCCCGGCAGGAGCGTGCTGATGAACTGGCCGCTCGCGCCGAGTCGGTACGCAACGAGGCGATCGGAGAGAGCCAGCGCGCCGAGTCCCTGCGCATGCAGGCCGCTGAGGCGGAGGAGCGGGCTGCACGCGCCGCCGAGCAGGCTGAGTTGCGCGACGATGAAGCCCGCAACAGCCGCGAGTCGCTCGAAGCAGCCGCCCTGGAGCGCGATCAGCAACTCGCTAAGGCTGACCAGCTGGACCCACGGGTGCACACCGGACGGCACGGCCACATCGTCGAGGATCAACCCGTCGACAAAGCCCGCCCCATCGATCCCGATGATGAGCGGGATCCGGATCCTGCACCCCTCCCCGACGATGACCGCGACGTGGACCTCGAAGACGAGCGGGACCTCGTCGTCGACGACGATCCGACGCCGGATGACGTCCCCCGGGACGAACACGGCCGACGACTCGACCCCTATGGAAACCCTGTCCCCGATGGCCGATGGCCCGATAAGGAGTGAATCATGACCACCGATCCTCTCGGCACGCCCTACCCCGACCCTGCCGCGCGCCCAGACCTCGAGAACGAGGTCGCCCCGGAGTCGCCCGACTCTCCCGAGTCGCCGGATTCCCCCGCCTCGCCCGATTCTCCCGACTCACCAACCAGCCCGGACAGCCCTCCTGAGGCTGAGCCCCTCGACCGCGACGGACTGGCCGGTATGGACATCGAGCATGGGCCCGACGCGGACGGCTTCTGGCGCGACGAGTTCGGGAACCGAGTCGACCATGAGGGCCGACGGGTGGACGAGGACGGCAACCGGGTCGACGCGGGGGGCGATCGCATCGACCCGCTGGATCCGCCGATCGGCATCGTGCCGCCAGTCCCGCCGAACCCGCGCTGACCCTCGCTCACCTGTCGGCGTTCACGACCAAGAGCCGGTCGCTCTCTGGGTTGGTCTACCCACCCAGAGAGCGGCCGCTTGCCAAACGAACCACGCGGGGGTGACACATCCCCGCGACAGGTCAGGGAACCAGGTAGCCCGCCGCCCGGTACAGCTCGTACCACTCGGGCCGGGTCAGCTCGACGTCGGCACCTGCCGCCGCCCAAGTCACGCGCTCGGGCGTCGTCGTGCCCAGCACAACCTGCATGTTGGCCGGGTGTCGAGTGATCCACGCCGTCGCGATGCCCTCGGGCCGCACGCCGTACTTGGCCGCCAACCGGTCGATGACCGCGTTCAGTTCCGGATGGTCCGGGTTGCCGAGGAAGACTCCGGTGAAGAAGCCGGCCTGGAACGGCGACCACGCCTGCACTGTGATGTCGTTCAGGCGGCAGTAGTCAAGGATGCCGAGGTCGCGGCTGACCGACTGGTCCAGCGCGGCCATGTTCGCCGCGACACCCTGCGCCACGATCGGCGCATGCGTGATGGACAGCTGCAGCTGATTGGCGACGATGGGTTGGGTGACGTCCCGCTTCAGCAGGTCGATCTGCCCGGGAGTCTGGTTCGACACCCCGAAATGAAGCACCTTCCCGGCGGCCGCCAGATGATCGAACGCGCGCGCCACCTCCTCGGGCTCCACCAGCGCGTCGGGACGGTGGAGGAGCAGGACGTCGATGTAGTCGGTGTCCAGCGCGCGCAGCGATCCCTCCACCTGGACGACGAGGTGCTTGTAGGAGAAGTCGAAATAGGGCCCATCCTTGACGATGCCCGCCTTGGTCTGGAGCGTGATCTCCTCCCGCTCCGACGCGGTGAGCTGCAGCGCCTCCGCGAAGCGTCGTTCGCATCCGTGATAGCGGTCGTCGCCGTAGATGTCAGCGTGGTCGAAGAAGTTGATGCCCGCCTCGCGTGAGGCGTGGTAGAGCGCCCGCACCTCGTCGTCGGTCTTGTCCTGGATGCGCATCAGGCCCGTGACTACGGCCGGGACCTCGAAGGTGGTGGGGCCGAGGTTGAACGTCTTCATCGTCGCTTCCTTCGTCAGGTCGTTCGCGGGCCTCCTCGGCTCGCGCTCATGAGCCTATCCCTCGCCCGACCAACCGGCGGGCTCTTCCTGCCATGCGACGCTGTGTCCAGGTAAAGCGGACAGGTCGCGTTCCTGAGGCTTCGAGGCCGCTTCGCGGCACCTCAGCCAGCGGGGGCGCACACCTCGCGGCACCTCAGCCAGCGGGGGCGCACGCCTCGCGGCACCTCAGCCAGCGGGGGCGCACGCCTCGCGGCACTTCAGCCAGCGATGGGGCCGACGGGGGCCGTGGAGTGGCGGATCACCAAGCGGGTGGCAAGCCGCACGTGCCCGGACTCGACCGGGCGCCCCGCGGCGATGTCCAACAGCCGACGAACGGCGGCCGCGCCCATCCGGTGCAGCGGCTGGTGCACCGTCGTCAGGCCCGGCACGGCGAGCCCGGCCAGGATGGTGTCGTCGAACCCCACGACACTCAACTCCCCCGGCACCTGGATCCCGAGCTGCCGCGCAGCCTCGCAGACCCCCATCGCGGCCGGGTCGCAGGGGGCGAAGATTGCGGTGGGCCGCTCTTCAGCCGGCCGCGACAGTAGAGTCCGCCCGGCTTCCAACCCCAGCTCGTGGGTGTAGCCACCCTCCACCACCAGCGACGAGTCCAGCGTGAGGCCGCCCATGTGGAGCGCCGAGACGTAGCCCTGCATCCGCTCGGTGGCCGGCACCGATTCGGGCGGGCCCTGAATGAAGCCGATGCGACGGTGCCCCAGGCTGATCAGGTGCTGCGTGGCCTCCACACCGCCGTTCCAGTTGGTGGCGCCGATGCTCATCACGCTCGACGGCAGGGCGTTGGCCGGGTCGATGGCCACCAGGGGCAGAGCAAGGTCGCGCAGCTTGGCGAGCTGATGGTCGGAGAGCCGGGCGGTCAGGACGATCACCCCGAGGTACCCCTTGGCCTTGAGCAGCTCGAGCCAGGCGTCGTCCAGCGGGACGGGGGTCCCCGCGGTGGACGCCTCCGGGATGTAGAACGTGCCGAGCGCCACCCCCTCGGCCATCGCGGTGGAGATGGCGCCCTTGAGGATCTCGAGGGTGTAGGTGGTGGTGAGGTCGTCCGCGACGAGCGCGATCTGCGGGTACGGCGACGACTCCCCGCCCACGGGCTGGTAGCCCAGGTCCTCCACGGCAGCAAGCACCTTGGCTCTGGTGGCGCCGGACACGCCGCCGCGATCGTTGAGCGCCTTCGACGCCGTGGCGGTGGAGACGCCCGCACGCAGCGCGACGTCCTGCAGCCGCACTGCCTTCACTCCCTTGCCCGCCATGGGGGCCAGCCTAGCGAAAGTTTCGTCCATGGGTCACAACACGGCACCAATCTTTGGTCACTCTTGCAAACTAAATACCTTTGTGCCTAAGATCAGTCTTGTTAGTCAAGGTTTCGCGAAACTTTTCGCGGTCACACTTTCGGAGGATCAATGATGACCCACAAGCTTCCCAAGATCGCGGCCCTCGTCGCGGCGGCGGCTCTGGCCCTGTCCGCCTGCAGCGGCACCACCGACGAGGCCAGCCCCGGCTCTTCGTCCGCCCCGGCCGGTGGCGGCGAGGCCGCCCTCACCTGGTGGCACAACTCCAACACCGGCGCCGGCAAGGAGTACTACGACAAGGTGGCCGCAGACTTCGAGGCGGCCAACCCCGGCGTCACCATCACCGTCGAGGCCATGCAGCACGAGGACATGGTGACCAAGCTGGAGGCCGCCTGGCAGAGCGGCGACGTGCCGGACGTCTACATGGAGCGTGGCGGCGGCGAGCTGGCCCTCAAGGTGGACGCCGGGCTGGTCAAGAACCTCAGCGAGGCAGCCCCAGACACCGTCGAGAAGCTCGGCGGCGCCGTCAACGGCTGGACCGTCGACGATGCCACCTACGCCCTCCCCTTCTCCATGGGCGTGGTCGGCTTCTGGTACAACACGGATCTCTTCGAGCAGGCCGGCATCACCGAGGCCCCCACCACGATGGCCGACTTCTACGACGCCATCGACAAGCTCAAGGCCGCGGGCATCGACCCGATCTCCGTCGGCGCCGGCGACAAGTGGCCCGCCGCCCACTACTGGTACTACTTCGCGCTGCGCCAGTGCTCGCAGGACGTCCTGTCCGACGCCGTGACCAGCCTCGACTTCTCCGACGAGTGCTTCGTGCGCGCCGGCCAGGACCTCGAGGAGCTTGTGGCCGCGGAGCCGTTCAACCCCGGCTTCCTCACCACACCCGCCCAGTCCGGCCCCACCAGCGCCTCCGGCCTCCTGGCCACCGGCAAGGTGGCCATGGAACTGGCCGGCCACTGGGAGCCCGGCGTCATGCAGGGCCTGACCGAGGACGAGCAGGGCCTCGGCGAGGCCACCGGCTGGTTCGCGTTCCCTGAGGTCGACGGCGGCGAGGGCGACCAGAGCGCCGCGCTCGGCGGCGGCGACGCCTGGGCCGTGCCGGCCGACTCGCCCGACGAGGCCGTGGCCTTCGTCGAATACCTCCTTTCCGACGAGATCCAGAAGGGCTTCGCGGAGCTCGACATGGGCCTCCCCACCAACCCCACCGCGTCGCAGTACGTGGCGGATCCCGCCCTGGCACAGCTGCTTGAGGTCCGCGACGCGGCCGGCTACGTGCAGCTGTACTTCGACACCGCCTTCGGCACCTCCGTCGGTGGCGCCATGAACGACGAAATCGCCCTGGCCTTCGCCGGCCAGGCGACGGCGCAGGAGATCGTCGACGCCACCCAGGCCGCCGCGGACGCGGAGAAGTAATCAATGACCGCCACCTCTCAGCAGGCGGCGGGCCGGATCAACGTGGAGGGCGGGCGCGACGAGCGCCCGCTCTCCCCCGTCCGGAAGCGGCCCGTCAACTGGAAGATGGGCCTGGAGATCGCGATCTTCGTCCTGCCCGCCCTCATCCTCTTCTTCATGTTCGTCGTGTGGCCCATGCTGCGCGCGATCCAGTTCTCGGTCTACCGCTGGAAGGGCTTCGGCCCACTGGTGGACTTCGTCGGCCTCCGCAACTACGCCTCGGTGCTCAGCAACGACGTGTTCCTCGGGGCGCTCAGCCACAACCTCATCATCGTGGTGGCCTCCATCGCCATCCAGCTTCCGCTCGGCATCGCCGTCGCGCTGCTGCTCAACAGAAAAATGAAGTTCCAGGGGCTGCTGCGCACCATCGTGTTCGTGCCCTACATCCTCGCCGAGGTCATCGCCAGCGTGGTGTGGTTCCAGCTGCTGCAGCCCCGCTACGGCGTCATCGACTCCATGCTCGCCACCCTCGGCATCCAAGGCCCCGAACAGGGCTTCCTCGGCACCCCCGAGATCGCGCTGTGGACCGTGATGGTGGTGCTCACCTGGAAGTACCTCGGCTTCGCCATCCTGCTGTTCCTCGCAGGCCTCCAGGGAGTCCCCCAGGAGCTCGACGAGGCGGCCCAGATCGACGGCGCCTCGTGGTGGCAGACCCAGCGCTACATCACCATCCCGCTGCTCGGACCCACCCTGCGCACCTGGGCGTTCCTGTCCATGCTGGGCTCGCTCCAACTCTTCGACATGGTGTGGATCCTCACCGGCGGCGGCCCCGCCAACGCCACCACCACCATGGCCACCTTCCTCATCAACGAGGGCACCAAGCGCAGCAACTACGGCATCGCCGGAGCCGCGTCGGTGGTGCTGTTCGTGGTGGCCCTCACCATGGCTCTGCTCTACCAGCGCTTCATCCTCAGCCGCGACATTGAAGCCAACGACAAGCGAAAGGTCCGCCGATGACCGCGATCACCGCCCGCGCCGCGTCCGACGCGGCCCCGCGCCGCCGTCGCCTGATGAGCGTCAACCCGGTGGTCTACCTGGTGGGCCTCGTGGTGGCGGCATTCTCGCTCGGGCCCGTGTTCTACTCCATCCTCGGTGGCTTCCGCAGCAACGCGCAGCTCGCCGAGAACCCGGCCGGGCTCCCGTCGCCCTGGATCTGGTCCAACTACACCGGCGTGCTGACCAACCCCAACTTCTGGCGCTACGGCCTCAACTCCATGGTGATCGCGCTGCTCACCACCGCGCTGGTGGTGGTGCTCGGCCTGATGGCGGCCTACCCGCTCTCGCGCTACCACTTCCCCGGGCGCGAGAAGATCTACATGATCTTCGTGCTGGGCCTGCTGTTCCCCGCCACGGTGGCGGTGATCCCGCTGTTCATCATCATCAGCAAGGACCTCGGCATGAGCAACACCTGGTGGGGCGTCGCGCTCCCCCAGGCCGCGTTCGCGCTGCCCATGACCATCGTCATCCTGCGACCCTTCCTCCAGGCCATCCCGGCCGAGCTCGAGGAGGCCGCCGCGATCGACGGCGCCAGCAGGCTGAGCATCTTCACCCGCATCATGGTGCCCCTGTCCGGCCCCGGTCTGGTCACCGTCGGCGTCCTCGCCTTCGTCGGGTCCTGGAACGCCTACCTGCTGCCGCTCCTTCTGCTGCAGGGCGACATGCGCACCCTCCCCCTGGGCGTGGCCGACTTCTCCACCGAGCACTCCTCCGACACCGCCGGCGTGTTCGCGTTCACCACCCTGGCGATGGTTCCCGCCATGGTCTTCTTCCTCACCATGCAGCGCCGCATCGTCGGCGGCCTCCAAGGCGCGGTCAAGGGCTGACGCCCGCGCGCAGAATCGACTCCCCCATGACCTGGACAGACCCCACCGCACCCCTCGACGCGCGCCTCGATGCGCTGCTGGCCGAGATGTCCCTGGCCGACCTGACCCACCAGCTCGGCTCCTACTGGCTGCCCGCCGACGCCGACCGCCCGGCACCGGACCCGGACGCCCACGAGGTTGCGCCGATGGAGAACGAGTTCGCGCAGGAACTGCGCCCCTGGGACGAGGCCATCGACGGCGGGCTGGGACACCTCACCCGCGTCTATGGCACCGCCCCGGTCAGCGTGCCCAACGGCGCCGCCAAGCTGAGCCGGCTGCAGGCCGACGTGGTGACGGCCAACCCGTTCGGCATCCCGGCCGTCGCTCACGAGGAATGCCTCACCGGCTTCACCGCACTGGGCGCCACCGTCTACCCGGCGTCGATCGCCTGGGGCGCCACGTGGCGGCCCGAGCTGATCGAGGAGATGGCCGCGGCCATCGGCTCGGACCTCGCCTCCGTCGGCGTCCACCAGGGGCTCTCGCCACTGCTCGACGTGGTGCGCGACTACCGCTGGGGCCGCGTCGAGGAGACCTGCGGTGAGGACCCGTACCTGGTGGGCAGCCTCGGCACCGCCTACGTGCGCGGCCTGCAGTCGGCGGGTGTGATCGCCACGCCGAAGCACTTCGTCGGCTACCCGGCCAGCCGCGCTGGGCGCAACCACGCGCCTGTGTCGATGGGGCGCCGCGAGCTCGAGGACGTGATGTTGCCGCCGTTCGAGATGGCGCTGCGCCTCGGCGGGGCCCGATCCATCATGAACTCCTACTGCGACATCGACGGCCAACCCGCCGCCGCGTCGGCCGAGCTGCTGACCGGCGTGCTGCGCGACCGCTGGGGCTTCGAGGGCACAGTGGTCTCGGACTACTGGAGCATCGCCTTCCTCACCCGGATGCACCGGATCGCCCCCGACGACGCCACCGCCGCGGCGCTGGCCATCCGCGCCGGGCTCGACATCGAACTGCCCTCCACGGGCTCTTACTGGGCCATCGAGGAGGCCATCTCGCGCGGGATGCTCAACGAGGACGACGTCCGCCGCTCAGCGCGCCGCGTGCTCCGGCAGAAGCTGCAGTTGGGGCTGCTCGACGACGGCTGGGAGCCGACTGCGGACCCAGCCGCGGACCTGGATTCCCCGCGCAACCGCAGGATCGCGAGCCGGGTCGCGGAGGAGTCGGTCGTGCTGCTCAGCAACGACGGCGTGCTGCCGCTGGCCGCGGGGCGCCGGGTCGCCGTCGTCGGTCCCGTGTGGGCCGACGTGCGCAGCTTCATGGGCTGCTACTCCTTCCCCAACCACGTCATGGCCAAGACCGGCACCGAGATCGGCCTCCCCATCCGCGGCCTCGACGAGGCCCTGACGGCCGTGCTCGGTGACGCCGTCACCTTCGCGCAGGGCACCGGCTTCATGGACGGCACCGACGAGGACCTGGCCGCGGCCGTGGCCTCGGTCGCCGGCGCCGACGTGGCCGTGGTCACCGTGGGCGACATCGCGGGCATGTTCGGGGACGGCACCTCCGGCGAGGGTTGCGACGCCGTCGACCTGCGCCTCCCCGGCCGGCAGGACGAGCTGGTCGAGGCGGTGCTGGCCACCGGCACCCCGACGGTGCTGGTGCTGGTCACCGGCCGCCCCTACGCCGTCGGCGAGTACGCCGACCGCTGCGCCGCCGTCGTCCAGGCGTTCATGCCGGGCGTCGAGGGCGCGGACGCCCTGGCCGGGGTCCTCTCCGGCGCGCTCAACCCGTCGGGCCGGCTCCCGATCGGGCTGCCCTCGCACCACGGCGGCCAGCCTGGCACCTACCTGGCGGCTCCGCTCGGATGGTTCTCCAACGGCATCTCCAACCTCGATCCCATCCCGCGGTTCCCGTTCGGGCACGGCATCTCGTACACGCGGTTCGAGTACTCGGATGTCGCGGTGTCCTCGCCGACGATGCCCGTCGACGGCGCCGTCGAGGTGTCCGTCACGGTCACCAACGTCGGGGATCGCGACGGGGCCGACGTGGTCCAGCTCTACCTCAGCGACCCCTGGGCGGAGGTGGTGCGGCCGCTGAAGCAGCTGATCGGCTTCCGCAAGGTTGACCTGGCCGCCGGCGCGTCAGTACGGGTGACCTTCGAGGTGCACGCGGATCGGTCGTCGTTCACCGGAGTCGACATGGCCCGGATCGTCGAGCCGGGCGAGGTGCAGCTCTCGATCGGGTCCTCGTCGGAGGACCGGCTGCCCGCGCTGTCGGTGGAGGTCACCGGCGAGCGGCGGGTCGTCGCGGAGGGTCGCGTGCTGGATACGCCCGTCACGGTGGCGGCGCTGTGAGCTCGAGGGTCGCGGCGGCGGCGGACCCCGGGGTCTACGCGCACCGGATGGGCACCGCGGTGCTCAGCCTCGGGCCGGCCGCCGCGGGGCGGTCGGTCACGGTGCGGCAGACCCGGCACGCGTTCGCCTTCGGCAACATCGGGTTCGACTTCATCGGCCTCGCCAATGGCGAGGAGCAGACCGTGTCGACCGGATTCGGCCAGGCGCCCAGCGAGATGGCCCAGGCACTGGCAGGGCAATGGTTGGAGTTGTTCAACACCGCGACCCTGCCCTTCTACTGGCGCACCTTCGAGCCTCACCGGGGGCTGCCCGACACGCGGCGCATGCAGGCCGCCGCCCGCTGGTTCGTGGAGCGTGGCGTGGTCGTCAAGGGCCACCCCCTGGTGTGGCACACGCTCGCCCCGCAGTGGCTGCTCGACCTCCCCACCGCGGAGGTCCGCCGCCGCATCGAGGAGCGGATCCGCCGCGAGGTGGCCGACTTCGACGGGCTGATCGGGCTGTGGGACGCCATCAACGAGGTGGTGATCATGCCGGAGTTCACCGCCGAGGCCAACGCCATCACCCCGCTCGCCCGCGAGCTGGGCCGGGTGGGCATGGTGAGGCTTGCGTTCGACACCGCGCGCGAGGCGGACCCGTCTCTGCGCCTCGTGCTCAACGACTTCAACATGTCAGCCCGCTACGAACGCCTCATCGAGGAGTGCCTCGACGCCGGGATCCGGATCGACGCCATCGGCCTGCAGAGCCACATGCATCAGGGCTACTGGGGCGAGGAGCGCACGCAGGAGGTGCTGGCACGGTTCGCCCGCTTCGCCCTGCCGCTGCAGATGTCGGAGACCAGCCTCGTCTCCGGGGAGATCATGCCGGCCGAGATCGTGGACCTCAACGACTACCAGGTCCCGTCCTGGCCCTCCACCGTCGACGGCGAGGCAAGGCAGGCCGACGAGGTGTCGCGGCACTACCGCACGCTCGTGGAACACCGCTCGGTGGAGGCCATCACCTACTGGGGCATCACCGACGCGGGCGCCTGGCTGGGCGCGCCGATCGGGCTGATCCGTGCCGACGGCACCCCCAAGCCGTCCTTCGAGGCGCTGCGCGGCCTCATCCGCGGCGAGTGGTGGGTACCGGAGACCAGCGTGGTCGCGGATGAGCGGGGCGAGGTCGCCGTCGAGGGCTTCGCGGGAGACTACGAGGCTGTCGTCGACGGCCGGGGCACGGCGTTCAATGTCGCGGCGGGCTCCGAAACCGGCGTAGATCTCAGCCGCTGAGGCGGGCGCCGAAGCGTTCGACGAGGACCGCCGCGAGGTCCTCGACGACCTGACGCGGATCGCCGACGTTGATCGCCTCGATCCCCTCCTCGCCCTCCCCGAGCGCCTCGAGCGCGGCGCGCTGGGAGCCCAGCATCACGGGCTTCATGAAGTGCCCCTGCCGAGCCACCAACCGCTCCAGGTTCACGTCCTCCGGCAGGACGAGGTGGACGAAGAAGACGTCCCCGTCGGCCTCGCGCAGCACGTCGCGGTAGTCCGCGCGAAGGGCCGAGCACGCCACAACAGACGAGCGGCCCGCCGCCTCCTGCTCGGACATCCAATCCCTCAACGTCGCCAGCCACGGCCAACGGTCCTCGTCGGTCAGCGGCTGGCTCGCGCCCATCTTGACGCGATTGGCCTCGGTGTGGAAATCGTCGCCCTCCCCGAACGGTAGCCCCAGACGATCGGCCAGGCCCCGGCCGATGGTGGTCTTGCCGGTGCCCGCGGCGCCCAGCACGACCACGTGCACGGGCCGGTTCGCGTCGATGTGCCCCGCAGGGCCTTGACCGCTGTGATCCACTGGACAGCCCTCCTCATGCGCTTGGCCGCGTCGCCTCAATGATACTACCATTGCACAGTGCCGACGGGGGTTGCAAATCCGGACCCCACCCCTGGGCTCCACGACCACTACCCTGGGGCCCATGTCCAGCCCCCGCGCCGCCCTTTCCCACTCGGTCATGGACACCGTCGGTGTGGAGATCGTCAGCGGTCAGCTCGCCCCCGGCGAGGGCTTCACCCTGCAGGATCTGACGGAGCGCTTCGGTGTCTCGCGCACCGTCGCCCGCGAAACCATGCGGGCGCTGGAGGAGCTGTCGCTGGTGGCCGCGAGTCCGCGGATCGGCATCACCGTCCTCCCCGCCGGGCAGTGGAAGGTATTCAGCCCCCGCGTCATCGAGTGGCGGCTCCAGTCGGGTCAGCACGACGCCCAGCTGCGCTCGCTCACCGAACTCCGCGCCGCCGTCGAGCCCGCCGCGGCCCACCACGCGGCCACCCGCGCCACCCCGGAGGAACGGTTGCGGTTCACCGAGCTGGCCGCCACTCTTCGACGGCTGGGCGAAGCAGGTGAGGGCCACCTGGAGGAGTTCCTGCGCGCGGACATCGAGTTCCACACCCTGCTGCTGCAGGCCTCCGGCAACGAGATGTTCGCCGCGCTGGGAGAGACGATCGGGGAGGTCCTCGTCGGGCGCACGCACCTCGGGCTCCAGCCCGCCCATCCCGAACCCGACATCCTCGACCGGCACGACGCGATGGCTCGGGCCATCGTCGACGGGGACGCGGTGGCGGCGGAGTCGCACGCCCGGGCGCTGGTCCATGAGGTCAGCGACGCGCTCGCCCACCTCTGAGGAGGTAGTAGCGTCACCCCATGCGCGTCGCCTTCATCTCGCTCCACACCTCCCCCGCCGAGCGGGCCGGCACGGCCGATGCCGGGGGCATGAACGTCCTCATCCGGGCCCTCGCCACTGCTCTCCAGCAGGCCGGGGCGCACGTCGAATTCTTCACGCGACGCTCCTCCGCGGATCAGCCCGCCACCGCCACCCTCGACGACGGCCTGATCGTCCACCACATCACCGCCGGCCCTGCCACACCCCTGCCGAAGAGCCAGATCGATGCCCACATCGACGAATTCCGCGACAATCTGGGCGCGCTGGACCGCTTCGACCTCGTGCACTCCCACCACTGGATGTCCGGCGTGGCCGCCATCCCGCTGGCCCGCGCGGCCGGCATCCCGCATCTGATGACCTTCCACTCAGTGGCGGCGCACCCCAACTCCTCCCTGCGCGACGGCGAGCCCGCGGAGTCCCCGGCACGGATCGACGGCGAGGTCTACTGCGCCACGGAGTCGGACTTCATCCTGGCAGTCAGCCGCCACGAGGCCGCCGTCGTCATCGGGCGTTGCCAGGCGGACCCGGAGCAGGTGATGATCGTGCGTCCCGGGGTGGACACCGAGCTGTTCCATCCGGCCGACCCGGGAGAGGTGTGGGTGCCGGCGCCCGGCGTCGAGCCCGGATACGTGCTGTTCGCCGCCCGCCTCCAGCCGCTCAAAGCCCCGGACGTGGCCATCCGAGCGCTCGGGCTGATCCCGGCCGAGGAGCGGCCGGATCTGGTGATCGTCGGGCAGGTCTCGGCGGACTTCGCCGACTACGAGGCCGAGCTGCACCGCTTCGTCGAGGAGGGTGGTGTCGCGGGCGAGGTGACCTTCCTTCCTGGGCAGGACCGCGAGTCGTTCGCGCGGATCATGCGGCACGCCTCCGTGATGCTGGTGCCGTCCTACTCCGAGACCTTCGGCCTGGTGGCCCTGGAGGCGTCGGCCTCCGGCATCCCGACGCTGGCCGCTGCCGCCGGCGGGCTCACCGAGGCCATCTGCAACACCCACACGGGCGACCTGGTGCCCACGCACGATCCCGCAGACTGGGCCGCGGCGCTGCTGCGCCTCCTCCGCGACCCCGATCGTCGGGCGCGGATGGGCGTCACCGCCCGCGAACGTGCTGAATCGATGACGTGGGCGCACGTGGCGGACCGGACGCTCCAGGCCTACCGTCGCGCCATCGCCAACGGCGCGGTCAAGCACGTCACGTTCATCCACGCCCACCCGGACGACGAGACGCTCGCCTCCGGCGCGCTCATCGCGCACCTGGTGGACGAGGGCCTGAAGGTGTCGGTGCTCACGTGCACCCGCGGCGAGATGGGGGGCGTGGTGCCCGGTCCGCTGTCCTACCTGGAGGGCACGCCCGCGCTGGAGCAGCGGCGCGAGGCTGAGCTGGCGGGGGCATTGGACTCGCTGGGCGTGCACGCCCACGCCTACCTCGGGATGCCTCCCGCCCGCGCCACCGACGAGCCGCGCCGCTACCTGGATTCGGGCATGCAGTGGATCTCCGAGGGTGTCGCTGGTCCTGGCGATGAGGCCGACGAGCGCTCGCTCACCTCGGCCGACGAGTCGGAGGCGACCGCGGACATCGCCGCCTTCCTACGCAAGATGGGCACGGACCTGGTGGTCAGCTACGACGATGACGGCGGCTACGGCCACCCGGACCACGTGCGCACCCACCACCTCAGCAAGGCCGCCGCTGAGGAGATCGGGATTCCGTTCGCCGCGCTGACCACGGATCGGGAGGTCGCGGCGAGGTGGTTCGACCTCGAGGGCTACCGCCCACGTATCGCGAAGGCGCTGCGGCATCACCGCACCCAACTGACGGTCCACGACGACGACCGCACCATCACCCACAGCGGGGGCCAGCCCGACACCATCGTGACGTCGACGGGCCTGCGGGGAGACGTCCCCCACCTGCCGTAGCGGCCTGGCGGCACCTCAGCCAGCAGAAGCGACGAGGTCTCGCTCGTGGATCGCCACCACGGCGAACGCCAGCACGCCAAGTGCCGGCACGAGCAACAACAGGTACTGCCAGGTGATGACGACGGCGAGGCCGAGCGCCACGGCGGTCGTGACGGCGACGAACGGGGCCCGGGAGAGCCGACCGGGCGCCTCCGACAGAAGCCTGCGCCACCGTAGCCCAGGCCGCCACGACGCAGCGGCGGTGAGGATCAGGACCGCTGCGACGCCCGCGGCAACGCTCAACACGACGGCGATCCCCGCAGCCCCGGGCAACGCGCCGTCCGCGGCGATCCGAAGATCGAAGGCGACGAGGACGCCGAGCAGCAGCGAGGCCGCCCCTACCCCGACGCCGCCGGGCATCGCGCGGCGCACGTCGTCGACGAACTGCCCCACCGTCGAGGACTCACCCCGCAGGAATCGGCGCAAATGCGCGGCGCCGGCCGCGAAAGCCGCCGGCCAGGTGACCAGCGGCAGGCATGCCACCGCCATCAGGATGCCCACCCACAGCACTTCACCGAGGAGCGCGAACTTGGCCGTGGCGCCCGGCCACCGGAGCACGCTGCCATCGGCAGGCTCCTGTACCGCGAACCGCGGCCGTCGCCTCATCCCTTCAGCCCCTGCGTCGAGACGCCCTCCACGAGGAACCGCTGGAAGATGATGAAGAACAGCAGGATGGGAAGCAGCGCCAGGACGGACACCGCGACCGTCGCGCCGTAGTCCGACGTCGAGGTCTGGTCATTGAACACCCGCAGAGCCAGCGGTAGCGGGTAGTTCTCCGGAGAGTTCAGGTAGAGCAACGGCCCGAGGAAGTCGTTCCAGCTCCAGATGAACGCGAAGATCGACGCCGACACCAGGGCCGGCTTGATCAGCGGCAGGATGATCAGCCAGAAGATCCGCCAATGGCCGCAGCCGTCGATGCGTGCAGCTTCGTCCATGTCACGGGGCAGCGCCCTGATGAACTGGACGATGAGGAAGACGAAGAACGCCTCCACGGCCAGGAACTTGCCCAGTAGCAGCGGGACGAAGGTGTCGATCAGGTCGAGCCGCCGAAAGAGCATGTACTGGGGGATGATCAGGACGTGGAACGGCAGCAGGAGGGTGCCGATCATGATGGCGAACCACACGCCGCTTCCCCGGAACCTGACGCGCGCGAACGCGTAGGCCGCCAGCGACGCGGAGATCACGATGCCGATCACCGAGAACGTCGCCAGGATGAACGAGTTGGCGAAGAACCGCCACAGCGGCACCCCGCCGATGCCTTCCAGAACCTTGAAGTAGTTCTGGATGGTGGCATTCTCCGGCAGGAACGACTGGTTGGCGCCGAACTCGGACGTGGGCTTGAACGAGGCCGAGAACATCCAGGCAAGCGGGTAGAGGACCACTGCGGTGAGGAGCACCATGGCCGCTACCCATCCGACGGTTGCCCATGTGCGCCTGCTGCGCATGCCGCGGGGCCGCGGTCCCACGAGGGCGCCCCGCTCAGAGGCGGAGGTGGTGGCGGTCATCGCTTGTCTCCCGAGTAGTGCACCCACTGGTTGGAGGTGCGGAACATGATGAAGGCGATCACGCCGACAACAGCCAGCAGCACCCAGGCCATCGCCGAGGCGTAGCCCATCTGGCTGTTGGTGAAGGCCCGCGTATACAGGTAGACGGTGTAGAAGTTGGTGGCTCCCGCAGGCCCGCCGGTGCCCGAGCCGATGATGTAGGCCGAGGCGAAGATCTGGAAGGCGTGGATCATCTCGAGGAGCAGGTTGAAGAAGATGACCGGCGAAAGCATAGGCAGTGTCACACTGACGAACTTGCGGAAGGGTCCGGCGCCGTCGACGGAGGCCGCCTCGTAGAGCTCCTGTGGCACCTGCTTGAGGCCGGCCAGGAAGATCACCATGGGTGCGCCGAACTGCCAGACGGCCAGCAGGATCATCATGGGCAGAATGAGGGCGGGGACTCCCACCCAGCCCCCGATGTTGATGCCGAAGAGGCTGAGCGAGCTGTCCACGGGGCCACCGGTGGAGAACATGGCGCGCCACACGATAGCGATGCTGACGGATGCGCCGATCAGCGACGGCGCGTAGAACGCCGAGCGGAAGAAGCCGGTGCCCCGGCTGCGGTAGTTGAGCAGCATGGCCACGCCGAGGGCTGCGGCGAGCTTGATCGGGGTACCCACGAGCACGTAGATCAGGGTGATGCGCACCGACCCCCACCACACCTCGTCGCTGAGCATGCGCTCGAAGTTGCCGAGGCCGATGAACTCGGTGGTGCCGAAGATGCTGTAGTTGGTGAACGCGAGGTACAACGAGTAGATCATGGGGCCGGCGGTCAGCAGGAAGAAGCCCACCAGCCACGGCGTGAGGAACAGGTAGCCGGCCGCGTCCTCGCGGCGCTGCAAGGCCCTCCTGCGGCGGGGCGCGGAAGCCGCGTGCTCTGCTGCAGTGACGGGCCCCCCGCCGCGGGCCCGGCGAACCGGGCCCGCGGCGGTTGTGGCCGCACTCTTGGGTGCGATGGTCATGGTGTCAGGTCCGTTTCCGTGCTCAGCCGAGGATGACTTCGGTCTCGGCGAAGAACTGGTCGACGGCCTCGTCGACGGTCACGGCACCGAGCCCGAGCGCCTTGCCCAGGTCCCAGAACTTCTGCTCCAAGGCACCGTATCCGACGACCGGGACGGGCGGGGCGTCGCCGATGCGGTCCTCAACGGAGGCGAGGAAGTCGGCCACCTGCTTGTCGGGACCCTCCAGCACGGCGCCTTCGAGCTTGCTGCTGGAGGCCGGGAAGCCGAGGGTAGTGCCGAAGATCTCGCCGGCTTCGGGGCTGTTGACAACGAAGTCCAGGAAGAGCGCCGCGGCCTCCGGGTGCTCGGTGTTCTCCGAGATGGCCATCTGGAGGCCTGCCTGGCGGTAGAGGTCCTTCGACCCCTCAACTGCAGTGGGAGGCGCGATCATCGAGATCGATTCGGCACCCGAATCGGCCAGGTAGCCGCCCAGGAAGTTGCTCCAGCTGGTCTCGCTGACGGTGAGGTTGGCGCCGAAGCCGGACTTGGGCGCGATCTCCTCCAGCTTGTTCTGAGGGACGCCGATGCCGTCGCGGACGGCCTGCCCGGACTCCCAGAAGGCCTTCAGCTCCTCCTTGGTGAAGCCGAGCTCGCCGTCCTCGGTGTAGAGATTCTTACCCTCGGCGCGCAGCGACAACTCGAAGGTCTGGATCCGCTGCGTGACGTCGGTGCCGCCGTAGACGGTTCCGCCGGTCTTCTCGGTGACGTCTGCCATCCAATCGGTGAACTCGGCGAAGGTGGTGCCGCCCTCGGGCATCTCCAGCCCGTGCTCGGCGATCAGCCCATCGTTGACGAAGTTCGCCCAGGTGCTGTAACCGGTGGGGAGCGAGTACTGGACGCCCTCAAGCTGACCGGTGCCCTTGAGCCCGTCGTCGAAGGTGTCAAGAGTGATGTGATCGGAGACCGTGCCGAGGTCCAGCAGGTAGCCCGGCTCGGCGTACTGACGAAGGTAGCTGTCTGAGAACTGCCACACGTCCGGCAAACCGCCGCCTGCAGCCTCGGTCTGCTTCTTCTCCCAGTAGGAGGGGAAGTCCGTGAACGTACCGTTGATCTCGATGTTGGGGTAGTCCTCGTTGAAAGCAGCGATCAACTTCTCGTACCGGGCAGCGCGGTCGTCGTTGCCCCACCAGGTGAACGTGAGTGACACCGCCTCGTTGGGATCGAAGGAGGCGGTGGCCTCAGGGGCGGTCTCGCCGCCACCACCGCAGGCCGTCAGGGCCAGGGCCGCGCTGGCGATCAGCGCCACGAGGGTGTGCTTCTTGGGGAACATCAGTTGTGTCCTCTCGGGTTCGGAACGTCGTCGTTCTGGGCTGTGCGTGACGGGCAACTTGCCGCCCGTCACACTTGGAAAGCGCCTTCCCAAAAGTTAACACCCTTTGAAACGTTTCGCAAGAGCCGGGACATAACGAAATGGACACGGCGCCGAGGAACTTGATAGGACAAAAAGTCCTAGTCGGGACGCATGTGACGCAGCGGCACGCGTGGAATCGTTTCCAGCCGCTCCGCAGCTCCGCGCGGGGGCGTGGTCACCCTCGACCCCTCGCACTGGAGCGCTCATCGCGCCACTACGATGTCGAGCAGGCAAGCGCTGTCCCTTCACACTGCAACGAGGCGAACCAATGACGACCACCTCCCACGCCCCCGGCCTCGACGCCGCCTTCGACTACGTCTCCACCCTCGTCCGCGACGGCGCCCTCCCCACGGCCGTGCTAGGCGTTGCCACCCGCGAAGGCATCGTGGCCATGGAGTCGTTCGGGCGCACCGGCACCCGCGAGGCGCGGACGGGCGACCACTACCGGCTGTTCTCCATCACCAAGCCCCTCGTCGGCCTCCTCGCCGCCCGCGAGCTGGAGCGGGCAACACTCTCCCTCGACACTCCCCCGACCGACGCCCTCCCCGGGTTCGGAGCGGGCCGCGACGACGTCGTCTGCCTCCGCCACCTCGCCTCGCACACCTCCGGCATCACCGAGCCCGAGCTCGACGACCCGCGCCCGCTGCGCGAGACCCTCGAGGCAGCCGGCCGCGACACCCCCGTCGGCACCCTGCGCCGCTACTCGTCGCTCGCCTTCGAGGGCATCGCGGCGCTGATCGAGCACGCCGGCGGCGCAACCTGGGAGTCCGGGCTCAGCACCCTCAACGACGAGCTCGGGACCAGCTTCACCCTCGACGAGGCCTCGGACCCGCCGCCCGTCCTCGGGCTCGGAGCCTTCGACATGGCCACATTCGCCGCCCAGCACCACCCCGGCGCGGGCGTCATCGCCCGGGCGGAGGACCTGCTCAGGGTGGCCGTCTCGCTCCTACGGGGCGACGGCGCCGTCGTGCGCCCCGAGACCCTGGACCTGATGCGCCGCCCCCTCACCGTCGGCATCCCCGTCCACGAACCGCTCCCCCAGGACGACGGCGACGAGTACGGTTTCACCTGGAAGCTCCCCGGATGGGGCGCGACCGACGGCGTGTTCGGCCACGCCGGCTGGTCCGGCACCGAGTTCTGGATCAACCCGGCGGCGGGTGTGGCGTGGACGCTGATGACCAACCGGCCCGAGCGGCCCGGCTTCGAGGTGTCCACTTTGGAACGCCTTGTGAAGCAGGGCCACCAGGCCCTCCGGTGAGCCCCAGCGCAGCATTCAATGTGCGGACAACTCGGGCCATCGCGCCCAGAACCGTCCTAGCGAAGTCTTAACCGACCCCCCATTGACAGTACAAAGGGAAGGATCTAGGCTGGAGCCAGCTCAAGGAAGAGCACCCCCGAAAGGATGACGATGGCTGTCGACAAGAGCCGTAACACTGACCCCCGTTACTCCAAGCTGACCGTCGGAGTCTGCCCCGACCAGTGGGGAGTCTGGTTCCCCGAGCACCCGGACCAGATCCCGTGGGAGAAGGCACTCGACGAGATGGCCGAGGCCGGCTTCTCCGTGATGGAGACCGGGCCGTTCGGCTACTTCCCCACCGACCCCAAGCGCCTCATGGACGAGATGGGCAAGCGCGGCTTCCGCGTCGTCGCCGGCACCGCGTGGGGCATCCTCCACAAGGAGGAGGCCTGGGCCGAGACCGAGAAGACCTTCCGCGCCGTGGGCGAGACCCATGCCGCCGTCGGCGCCGAGTACGTGGTGCACCTGCCCCCCATGTTCCGCGACGAGATCACCGGTGACTTCACCGACGACCGCCACCTCGACGGCGCCGCCTGGGACCTCTACATCAACAACGCGAACCGCCTCGGGCGCATGATGAAGGAGGACTACGGCCTCAAGATGGTGCTGCACCCCCACGGCGACTCGCACATCGAGACCCGCGAGGACATCGACCGCATCTTCCAGGCCACGGATCCCGAGTACGTCGGCTTCTGCCTGGACACCGGCCACATCGTCTACGGCATGGCAGACAACATCTCGCTCATCAAGGACTACCCGGAGCGCATCAGCTACGTGCACATCAAGGCCATGGACCCCAAGCTCGTCAAGCAGGCCCACGACGAGGACTGGCCGTTCGTCAAGGCCGTGAAGGCCGGCTGCTCCGTCGCCCCGCCGGAGGGCGAGCCCGACATGCCCACCCTGGTGGAGGCCCTGGCCGATCTCAACAAGGAGCTCTACGTCATCACCGAGCAGGACATGTTCGGTTGCGACCCGGGCTACCCCCTGCCCAACGCCATCAAGACCCGCGAGTTCCTGGCCTCCTGCGGCCTCGGCCTCCTCTGATCCAGGAAAGACTGACTCACATGACCCTTCGTATCGGAATGATCGGCCCCGGTGGCATGGGCAAGGCCCACATCGAGCGGATCCACACCGTCATCTCGGGCGGCCGCGTGGTGGCCGTCAGCGACGTCAACCCTGACAACGCCGCCGCGGTGGCCGAGCAGATCGGCGGCACGGCCTTCGCGACCAGCGCCGAGCTGATCGCCTCGCCCGACGTGGACGCCATCATGATCGCCAGCTACGGACCGGCCCACAAGCCGGACGTGATCGCCGCCATCGAGGCCGGCAAGTACGTCTTCTGCGAGAAGCCCCTGGCGCCGACGGCCGCCGAGTGCGTCGAGATCATGGAGGCCGAGCAGAAGGCCGGCAAGAAGCTGGTCACCGTCGGCTTCATGCGCCGTTTCGATGCCTCGTACCGCGAGATGAAGAAGATCCTCGACGACGGCGAGGTGGGCGAGGCCCTCATGGTGCACAACGCGCACCGCAACCCCACCGTGCCCGAGATGTACACGTGGGACATGGCCATCAACGACACCGCCATCCACGAGATCGACACCATGCGCTGGCTGCTTGGCGAGGAGTTCGTCTCCGCGCGCGTCGACAAGCCGAAGAAGACCTCGCTGCGCTTCGAGCACCTGCAGGATCCGCTGGTGCTGATCCTCACCACGGAGTCGGGCGTCCGCGTCGACGACGAGGTGTTCGTGAACTGCCAGTACGGCTACGACATCCAGTGCGAGCTGGTGGCGGAGCAGGGCATCGTCCGCCTGGGCGACCAGGAGTTGGTGCACCGCGCCGACAAGCTCGGACGCCACAACCGGCTCACGATGGACCACAACCAGCGCTTCGGCCAGGCGTTCGTCACCGAGGTCCAGGAGTGGATCACCGCGGCATCGGCGGATCGCCACACCGGCTCCAGCTCCTGGGACGGCTACGCCGCCGCCGTGGTGTGCGACGCCGGCGTCAAGGCACTGACGGAGGACGGCGAAGTGCCGATCTCCATGATCGAGCGTCCCGCGCTCTACGCGTGACCTGAGGGCGCCCGCGTTCCGGCGGGCGCCCCTCACTCCGCCTCCCCTCCCCCCTCTCCCCGCTCCACCCCCGCCCAGCACGCCAAGGAAGCCGTCATGGTCAAGATCCTGCTCGACCCATCCATGTACCACCCCCACCTCACCGTCGCCCAGGAGTGCGAGAAGGCCGCCGACCTCGGCTACGGCTACATCGAGCTGTCGCCTCGCGCCGACTTCCACGAGTGGCACCACTACCCCAAGGTCGACAACGCCGAGATCGCGCGCGTCAAGAAGGCGATGAAGGCCACCGGCGTCAAGATCGAGACCTTCAACCCCGTCTTCAACTGGTCCTCCCCTGACGAGCAGGAGCGCCAGGCGCAGGTGCGCAACTGGCGCCGTCTCCTGGAGATCGCCGACGAACTCGAGGTGCCGATGATGGCCACCGAGTTCTCAGGTGATCCCACCAGGGCGCTCACGAGCGAGCATCAGTTCTACCGCTCCATCGAGGAGCTGGCCCCGGACTTCGAGAAGCGTGGCATCGAGTGCGTCGTCGAGGCCCACCCGTACGACTTTGTTGAGACAAACGACCGGGCCGTCCAGGTGGTGCGCGGCGTCAACAAGGACTGGTTCAACTACCAGTTCTGCCTCCCCCACCTCTTCCACCTGTCGTCGGGAAAGAGCAACCCGCGCGAGCTGATGGAGTACGCCGGAGACCGCCTCCGGCACATCCACATCGGCGACGTGTGGAACCATCTGGCAAACGTCGGCAACCGCTACATCATCAACCCCCCGGGCGTTGACGCACGTATTCACCAGCACAATGAGATCGGCAACGGAGAGGTCCCCTGGGACGAGGTCTTCGGGTACCTGCGCGAGATCGAGTACGACGCCCGCCTGTCCGTGTGCGTCTTCGGCTGGGAGGAGGACGCGGACGCCATCCACGTCCGGATGCGGGAGCGCCTCGAGGCCGAGTTCACAACGAACTGATAACATCTGAAATCTTTGTCTTGACATACAGTTCTTTGTCAGGTCATCATAGCGGTGTTGCAACGATGCGACACTCCCTCCCTGCGGAGTCACCAGACACCGCAACCACCCTCGGAAGAGAGACTGCAATGAAGCAAGGAATCAAGCTCGTCGGCCTGTTGGCCGCCGGCGCCCTCGCCTTGAGTGCCTGCGGCACCACCGCCAGCACCCCCACCACCTCCGCCGCCGAAGGATCCGACGCTCCCTCCTCGGCCCCCCTCGAGACCGTGAATTTCGAGCCCGGCGAGGTCGTCAAGCCCGCCGACGGCGAGGTCATCAAGATCGGCGTCACATTCCCGATCCTGGATCAGTTCCTGCAGACCGTCGCCGACGGCATCGAGGCCCGCGCCGCAGAAGCCGGTGTCGAGGTGACCATCGTGGCCGCCCAGGAGAAGGCAGACGTCCAGCTGGGCCAGGTGGAGAACTTCATCTCCCAGGGCCTCGACGGCATCATCATCATCCCCGTCGACACCGACGCGGCCGGCCCCATGACCGAGAAGGCCATGGACGCCGAGATCCCGCTCGTCTACGTCAACCGTCGCCCCTCCGACCTGCCCGTGGGCGTGCCTTACGTGGGATCCAACTCTCTGGTGGCCGGCCAGCTTCAGATGGAGGCGCTCGCCGAGCTCGCCGACGGCAAGGGCAAGGTGGGCATCCTCATCGGCGACCCCGCCAACGAGGCCGCGCGTGACCGCACCGAAGGCTGCAAGCAGATCCTCGAGGACTACCCGGAGATGGAGCTCCTGCGCGAGCAGGCCGGCAACTGGTACCGCGAAGAGGGCCTGGCCATCACCGAGAACTGGATCCAGTCCGGCGACGAGATCGACATCATCTGCGCCAACAACGACGAGATGGCCCTCGGCGCCATCCAGGCCCTGAAGAACGCCGGCAAGCTCGACGACGTGATCGTGGGTGGCGTTGACGCCACCGCCGACGCACTGGCGGCGATGAAGGCCGGCGAGCTCGAGGTGACGGTGTTCCAGGACGCAGCCGGCCAGGGCGCTGGTGGAGTGGACTCCATCATCAACCTGTACAACGGCGAAGAGGTCGCCGGCGTCATCGACGTGCCCTACCAGCTCGTCACCCCTGACAACATGGCCGACTTCGAGAAGTGACGGACCCAGGGGGCCGGGTGCGATGATCGCCCCGGCCCTCTGCTTCGGCAGGGAGGATAGGAAATGCAAGAGGTAATTCTGCGGATGCGCGACATCCGCAAGACGTTCCCCGGCGTGGTGGCCTTGGACGGCGTACAGCTGGACGTGCGAAGCGGCACGGTCCACTCGCTCATGGGGGAGAACGGCGCTGGCAAGTCCACGCTCATGAAGTGCCTGATCGGCATGTACACCCCCGACGCTGGCACCGTCGAGCTCGCCGGTGACATGGTCAGCTTCAAGGACACCAAGGACGGCCTCGAGCACGGCATCTCCATGATCCACCAGGAGCTGTCCCCCGTGCCGGAGATGATGGTGGCCGAGAACATCTGGCTCGGCCGGGAGCAGCGCGGCAAGTTCGGGCTGCTGGACCCCAAGCTGATCATCCGCAAGACGCAGGAACTCTTCGACGAGTGGGACATGAAGATCGACCCGCGCGCCAAGATGAAGGACCTCACGGTGGCCCGCCAGCAGATGGTGGAGATCGCCAAGGCCATCAGCTACGACGCCAAGATCATCATCATGGACGAGCCCACCTCCGCCATCCCCGAGCGGGAGGTGGACCACCTGCACAGGATGATCAAGAGGCTCACCGACTTCGGCGTGGCCATCGTCTACATCACCCACAAGATGGACGAGGTCTTCAAGATCTCCGACGACATCACGGTGTTCCGCGACGGCAAGCACGTCGTCTCCCTCCCGGCGAAGGAGCTGGACCGCAACAAGCTGATCCAGCTGATGGTGGGCCGCGAGCTCACCAGCATGTTCCCCAAGCTGGAGGCCGAGATCGGCGAGGTGGTCCTGTCGGTCCGCAACCTCAACCGCGGCCGGTTCGTCCAGAACGTCAGCTTCGAGGTGCGCCGCGGCGAGATCCTCGGCTTCGCCGGGCTCATGGGCGCGGGCCGCACGGAGGTGCTCGAGACCATCTTCGGGATCGAACCCGCTGACAGCGGCGAGATCTTCGTCGAGGGCAAGCAGCTCAAGGTCCGCGAGCCGAAGGACGCCATCGCGGCCGGCATCGGCATGCTGACGGAGGACCGCAAGCACAACGGCATCATGGGTGTGCTGTCGGTCCGCGACAACATCACCATCGCCGCGCTGCCGAAGTACAGCCCGAAGGGCTTCCTCAACATGGCGCAGATCCGCAAGGACAGCGAGGCCCAGCGCCAGGCGCTGCGCATCAAGACCCCCACGCTTGAGCAGTTGATCAAGAACCTCTCCGGCGGCAACCAGCAGAAGGCGCTCATCTCGCGCTGGCTGCTCACGGTCCCTGAGATCCTCATGATCGACGAGCCCACCCGAGGAATCGATGTGGGCGCAAAGAGTGAAATCCACCGCCTCATGTCCCAGCTCGCGCAACAGGGCAAGGCCATCATCATGGTCTCGTCCGAGCTGCCCGAGGTCCTCGGGATGAGCGATCGCGTCATCGTCATGCACGAAGGCCGCATCTCCGGTGAGCTCTCCCGTGCGGAGGCCAACCAGGAGTCCATCATGCAACTCGCCACCGGCGGCACCGCGGCCGCGTAGGAAGGAACCAACTACTCATGTCTGACACCACTGTCGAGGCCAAACCGAAGTTCAACGCGACGGCGGCCATCAAGAAATACGCCATCCTCCTGATCCTCATCGGGTTCATGGTGATCCTCGCCATCGTCACCGGGGGAACGTTCCTGAGGTCACAGAACCTCATCAACGTCGTCGTCCAGGTGGCCCCCATCGGCATCGTCGCCCTCGGCATGATGTTCGCCATCATCACCAAGGGCATCGACCTGTCGGTGGGCTCCACCGTCGCCCTGGTGGCCGTCGTCTCGGCCAGCCTCGCCCAGGTCCAGAGCGACACCGCGATGTTCCCCGGCCTCCCCCCGATGCCGATCTTCGTCTCGATCATCGTGGGCCTGCTCGTCGGCGCCATCGTGGGCGCCATCGTCGGCACCCTCGTCGCCTACTTCCGCATCCCGCCGTTCGTGGCAACACTGGGCATGATGACCGCCGCTCGTGGTCTGGCGAACATCTACACCGGCGGACGCCCCGTCTCCAACCTGGCGGACGGATTCAACTGGCTGGGCCAGGGCGCCATCCTCGGCATCCCGGTGCCGATGATCATCTTCCTCCTGGTGGCCGTGGTCATCTGGGTGGTCCTCAACCGGACCCGCTTCGGCCGGCACACCTACGCCATCGGCGGCAATGAGCAGGCGGCCCGCGTCTCGGGCATCAGCATCGGCAAGGTGCAGTTCCTCATCTACACCCTGATCGGCCTGCTGGCCGGTCTCGCCGGCATGATCCTCGCCGCCCGCATCGGCTCCGGCCAGCCCACCCTGGGCGTCATGCTGGAGCTCGACGCCATCACGGCCGCAGTCATCGGCGGCGTGTCCTTCAACGGCGGCATCGGCGTGGTGTGGGGCGTCGTCGTAGGCGCGCTGATCATCGGCGTCATCAACAACGGCCTGGATCTCATGAACGTCTCCCCGTTCATGCAGATGGTCGTCAAGGGCGCCATCATCGTCGTCGCAGTCATCATCGACGAGCGCAAGAACCGCTAGTCAAGACAGCAGTTGCAGGGGCGGGGCCGGTGCGGCTCCGCCCCTGTGGCATGCCCCCGGTACGGTGGACCCATGCGCCTGATCCTGATCCGACACGGGGAAACCGAGAGCAACGTCAACCGCCAGCTGGACACCGCCTACCCCGGTGCTCCCCTGAACGAGAACGGGCTGACGCAAGCCCAGGCGCTCGTCGAGGCCATCGCGCACGAGCGGATCGAGGCCCTGTACGCCTCCACCCTGACGCGCGCGCAGCAGACCGCCGCGCCGTTGGCGGAGGCCAGGGAGCTGGAGCTCATCATCGCTGACGGGATCCAGGAGATCGCCGCCGGGATCGAGGAGATGAACACGGACTGGAGCGTGTACGTGGGCATGCTCAATTCGTGGGCGCCGCACAACCTCGACGCGGGGCTGGAGGGCGGAGAGACGGCGCGCCAGTTCCTCACGCGGTTCACCAACGCGGTCGCGGCCATGGAGCAGGCGGGCGACGAGGTGGTCGCGCTGGTCAGCCACGGCGCCGCGCTGCGGGTGTGGGCGATCTCGCAGGACCCGTCGATCGGGGTCGAGAACGCACAGCCGCTGCACAACACTCAGTGGATCGTGCTCAACGGGTCGACCACCGACGGGTGGAGGATCGAACAGTGGGGTGACTACGTCACCTCCACCGACGAAACCGACTGACCCTGACACGAGGCCCGTGCGGCCCTTGTCCCCCGTTGGTTGAGCCGCGACTTCTTCCGCTGGGTGAGCCAGCCGCGGCGCGTAGCGCCCGCTGCTGCGTCGAGGCCTCCAGCGCCCGGTGCAGCGAGCCCTGACACGACGCCCGGGCGGCCGTTGTCCACATTCTCCCTGCTGATCGCGGCAGAATCCTTGGCTGGGTAGACGAGGCCGCCCGGGCCTCGTCTCACTGCTCCCTGCACTCGATTCCCTATGGCGTGGTCACTTCCGGGCGTGCGCCGTCAGGGCGGCCCTGGTGACAGTCTGCCCTGGCGGGACGCCAGTCCGGCGATCCCCGACCTGGGCTTCCCGACGCAGAGCCGCCCTGCCGTCCCCCACCCTCGCATTCACGTCCCGTCCCGTGCCGCGACTGGCGCGGTCGCCTGACTGTCACCTCTGGTGCCGTAGCCGACACTGTAGGTGGCACTTCTGATGCCGTAGTCGACCCCAGAAGTGACGGTAGGAGAGTCCACCCGATCAGGTGTCGCGACACCGCCCCGGCTGGGCCGGGTTGCGCACCGACTGAGGCGAACGCTCTGCGGTCACCTCCCGTCCCGCCCACTCGGACGGCTTGATGACCGAACGGGGGGTGCGCACGAAGGTGGGGGACGGCAGGTCGGCTGGGTGCAGGGATGCCCAGCCCGCGGGGCACCCAGAAGAACCCGCCTGAGACAGACCCACACCAAGGCCGACCTGCCGGCACACGCCTGGACCGAACCACGCCACGCAGGTACCAGTGCAGGGAGACGTGAGACGAGGCCCGGGCGGCCTCAACTACCCGGCCCCTCACAACCGGGCGGTCGAGGAGCAGGAGGTGGTCAAGGGCCGCACGGGCCTCGTGTCAGGGCTCCCGGCACCAGACAGCGCCAGGACCCGGCCAGTGGAGGTCAGGGACCAGTGCAAGTAGGGGTGACGCCTCGGTCAGAGGCAGACGGTGCGACCCTCGTGGGCGCTGATGGTCGCGGCCTCGGCCAGCTTCAGCGCCTCGACGCCGTCGATCACGTTGGGCGAGACGTCGCCGTCGGCCACCACCGCGTCGATGAAAGCGCCCAGCTCGTCGCGGTAGGCCGCCTCGTAGCGGGACAGGAAGAAGTTGAGCACTGGTCCCCTGGCGTCGGTCTGCGTGGCGCTGGCGGCGCGGACGGAGGTCGCGGTGAGGTTGTCGGCGGAGAGGGCGCCGTCGGCCCCGAACGCCTCGAGGCGCTGGTCGTAGCCGTATGCGCAGGTCCGCGAGTTGACGATGGTGGCCAGGGCGCCGTCGGCGTTGCGCAGGAGGACCATCGCCTGGTCGAAGTCACCGGCGGCCTTGATTTCCTCGTCGGCGTTGGTGCCGAACGCGCTGACCTCGACGATGTCGCCCAGGAAGAAGCGCACCATGTCGAAGTCGTGGATGGTCATGTCCTTGAAAATGCCACCCGAGCCGGCAACGTAGCTGGCCGGCGGGCCCTGGGGGTCACGGGAGGTGACGGTCAGCTGCTGCAGCGCGCCGATCTCGCCGGCGGCCACGCGGGCGTTGACCTCAGCGAAGGAGGGGTCGAAGCGGCGGTTGAAGCCCAGCATGACACGCGAGGCTTCGGCACCCAGCTCGTCCATACAGCGGTTCGCCTCGTCCATGCCCAGCGCGACCGGCTTCTCGCACATGACCCGCTTGCCGCCCTTGACGGAGCCGAGGATCTGCTCGACGTGCATCGCGGTGGGCGAGCCGATGATGACGGCGTCGACGTCGTCGGCGTTGTAGACGTCCTCGACGTCCAGGGTGTAGCGCGCCCCGTGCGCCTCCGCCAGGCCCTTGGCGGGCGCCTCGAAGGCGTCGTAGACCAGCGCGAGCGTCGCCTGAGGGTGGGACGCGATGGCGCGTGCGTGGACCTGGCCGATGCGTCCGGCCCCGATGATCGCGAAGCGGATCATGTGTGCTCCTGTGGGTTGGCCGCGCACCAGCGTCACGGCGGTGTATGTCAGCACATATGGTACTAGACCGTGCATGGGGCCACCATTCAGGGGGTGGTCAAACATACGGATGTTTGGCAGGACATAATGGTTCCCAACGAGTCGCGCGAGGCGGCTTGGCTGCGAAGGAGCTGCACATGAAGATTGCCGGCGCACCCATCAGCTGGGGCGTGTGTGAGGTACCGGGCTGGGGCTACCAGATGTCCCCCGAGCGCGTCCTCACCGAGATGAAGGAGATCGGCCTCACCGCCACTGAGTTCGGCCCCCAGGGCTGGCTCCCGGTCGACGCAGAGGAGCGGGCCGCGGTCGTCTCCGAGTTCGGTCTCAAGCCGGTCGGGGCCTTCTTCCTCGCCGTCATGCACGACCCCGATTTCGACCCCATCCCCATGGTGGAGGCCGAGCTCCGCGCGTTCGAGATCGCCGGCGGCGAGTTCCTCGTCCTGGCGGCAGATTCCGGCCAGGACGGCTACGACGCCCGCCCCGAGCTCGACGAGCAGGGCTGGCAGACACTGTTCTCCAACCTCAGCCGGATCAGCGACGTCTGCAAGGCCAACGGCGTCACCGCCGTCCTCCACCCCCACTGGGGCACCATGGTGCAGAACGTCGACGAGGTGGAGCGCGTGCTGGACAACTCCACCGTCGGCCTGTGCCTGGACACGGGTCACCTTGCCTGCGGCGGCGCCGACGTGGTGGCCCTGGTCACCAAGTACGCGGACCGCGTGGGCATTGTGCACGCCAAGGACGTGCGCCTGGACATGGCCGCCAAGCTGCTGCCGGGCGAGATCACCTGGTCCGAGGGCATCAAGGGCGGCATGTTCGTCCCCATCGGCGACGGTGACATCGACTTCGCCACCATCGTGCGCCTCCTGGATCAGGCCGGCTTCGACGGATACTGGGTCCTTGAGCAGGACATCATGATTGACGAGGAGCCGCCTGCGGTCGGAGGACCCATCGACAACGCGGCGAAGTCCTTAGAGGCCCTCAAGGCCCTCGCCTGAGGCATCCTCGGAACGCGCACAGGGGCGGTCACCGTGATGGTGACCGCCCCTGTCGTTTTGCCCAGAGGGTCAGAGGCTCATGTCGACGATGCCTCGGCCCGACATGGTGCCCGCTCGCAGCTTGTCGTAGCCGATGTTGACGTCGTCCAGGCTGAACACCTGGTGGACCACGTCGTCGACCTCGATGAGGCCTCGCGCGGCCATGTCAACCACGGCCGGGAGGTCGACGCGGGTGCGCGCCCCGTACGAACCGATGATCGACTGGCTACGGCGCACCGTGCGGTTGATCTGCACCTCCGCGGACTGCACCCCGGCGCCCAGGCCGATGGGCACCATGCGGCCGCCGTCGGCCAGAATGTCCAGTGCGGTGTTCCAGGTGGCCGGCCGGCCCAGCGCCTCGAAGGCGACGTCCACTCCGTAGCCGTCGGTCATCTCCATCACGGCCTCGCGGGCGTCCGTATTCAGGAGGTTGACGGTGTGGGTGGCGCCCATCGTCCTCGCTGCTGCGAGCTTGTCGTCGTCGACGTCGAGCGCGATGACCTGGCGGGCGCCCATCACCTTGGCGAACTTGAGGATCATCGACCCCACGCCGCCGGTGGCGACGACGGCGACCGTCTCTCCGAACCGGAGATCCGCCCCCCGCCGCACGGCGCCGTAGGCGGTCATCGCGGCGCAGCCCAGGATGGCCGTGTTCTTGGGCGACAGGTTGTCCGGGATGGGCGTGACCGACGTGGCCGGGACAACGCAGTACTCCGCCAACCCGCCCATGGAGTACATCCAGATGGGGTTGCCGTCGTTGTCGGCGAGGCGGGTCTCACCGTCGTAGAGGACGCCCTTGAGGCGGTTGAGCTGGAAGAAGGGGTAGCAGAGGTCGTCGCGACCGGCGCGGCAGGCCTTGCACTGGCCGCACGGCATCAGGAAGGCGCCGGCCACGTTCTGGCCGACGGCGAGCTCACCGGTGAGCATGCCGGGGCCGAGTTCGACGATGGTGCCCGACACCTCGTGGCCGAGGACGCAGGGCGTGGGGAAGGCGATGGCGCCGCCGAGGACGTGGAGGTCCGAGTGACAGAGGCCGCAGGCCGCAACCTTCAGCAGCACCTCGTTTGCCCGTGGTCGCGGGGTGGGGATGGTTTCGATCGACAGCGGTTCACCCGGAGCCCGAAGGACTGCGGCGCGCATCGTGGCAGGAATGTCCATGCTGGCTCCTCATTGACTTTGTGTGGACAAACTCAGTATGGACCATGAGATACCGCGTGTCACTAGCGGGGGGGGATAAACCAGCGCCGATTATTTGTTCTTACATGGAATGATTGGTGGAATCGTTTGCACCCAGCGCCGAGGCCACGAGAGCGGAGATCACGGAGATGATCAGGGAGCCGAACACGGCGTTCCAGAACCCGTCGACGTGGAAGCCGAGGCCGAGCTCGCCGGCCAGATATGAGGTGAGCAGCAGCATGCCCGCGTTGATCACGAAGAGGAACAACCCGAACGTGAGGATGATGAAGCAGGCGCCCAGGACGAAGGCGAAGGGTCGGACGATCGCGTTGACGATCCCGAGGATGACGGCCACGCCGAGGAGGGTGAGCGCCTGGTCGACGTTGGAGTCTGCGGTGAGGGTGATGCCGGGGAGCAGCCACACGGCGACGGCGGTCGCGACGGCGGTGGCGACCAGGCGGAGCAAGAGCTTCATGCGTCTGAGCGTAGGGGTCCCGGCGTGTCTCGCGCCTCAGGGAACTCCCCGACCCACTCCCTGAGGCGCTTCGCCAGCCGAGTCGCCGGGGTCCGTCTGCAACTTGCGATGTGGAGAGCGGTTTGTGTGCATATACGCAGAAGCCGCGCTCCTCATAGCAAGTTGCAGACCCGCCCTTCCTCGACGGGCCGGTCGCGTCGGCACCACGCCCGAGACGCACCCGGCACCAGACCACAGCCAGCCAAGGTCGGTTTCGACGCGGGCTGCGCCGCTTCGCGGCTCGGCCCGGCTCAACCAGCGGGAATGGGCGAGGGTGCGGGACGGCAGGGCGGGTGTGCGCAGTGATGCCCAACCCGAGGATCACCGACTGGCGTCCCGCCTGGGCAGACCCGACCCGGGCCCGCCACGCCGTCGCGCACCCGGACCCGACCACGCCCCGGGCAGACGAGTGCGGGGAGACGAGTGCGGGGAGACGGGAGGCGAGGCCCGGGCGGCCTCGACACCTGACCACAGACAAAGCCCGCAGAAACCGGCAGGCCTTGGTCAACGGCCGCTCGGGCGTCGACTCACGGCTCACCGCACCCGACCACGAGAATTGCGGGAAGGTGGTAGTCACGACCCTTCGAGACGGGCCACGCCGCTGCGCGGGCGGCCCTCCTCAGGGAGCGATGGGAGCGGGCCAGTTCCGCGGGCGGCCCTCCTCTGGGAGCGATGGGGACGGGCATCGACTCACGGCTCACCGCACCCGACAACCTTGAGTCAACGTCCGAAACGGGGCGGGCGGAGGGGTCAGAGGCCGAAGGTGGTGACCGCCTCGACCGTCGGGACCTCGTGCCACTGGCCGTCCGCTGCGGACGCCACCACTGCCTCGTCGATCTCGGCGGCGGCCCAGCCGTCACCTGCAGAGGGCGCGACCTGCTCCCCCGTCGTCACGGAGATGAGGAACTTCGCCGCTTCGACGGCCTTGAGGTCGTCGAAGCCCATCGAGGTTCCCGCGCCCGGCTGGAACCGGTCGAAGTCCGGCATGCCCGGACCAGCCATCACGCGGGTGTAGCCCTGGACAGGGCCCTCGCCGCGGCCGATGCACACGTCGAGGTGGTTGAGGGACTCGAAGTTCCACCGCACCGACCCCTCCGTGCCGTACACCTCGACGATGTACTCCGCACGCGGCCCGACCGAGACCCGACTGGCCTCGAGCACCCCGACGACGCCGCTGTCGAACCGTGCCAGCACCGCGACCCAGTCCTCGTTGCCCACCGGGCCCTTCTCCTCGCCGACGGTGTAACCGGAGTGCCCGACCCCGCCGGATCCGATCGGGATGGGCCGTTCCTTGATGAACGTGTCCGTCATCGCCGAGACCGACGAGATGCGTCCCACCAGGTACTGGGCCAGGTCCGCGCCGTGAGACAGGAGGTCGCCGACGATCCCGGCACCAGCCCGGGCCCGGTCGTAACGCCAGGTCAACGGCCCGTCGGGACTGGAGGCGTAGTCCGCGATGAACCACACCCGGCAGTTGGTGATTCGCCCCAACTTCCCGTCGCGGATCAGCTCCCTCGCGTACTGGATGGCCGGAACGTGCCGGTAGTTGAAGCCGACGGCTGTGGCCAGTCCGGCGCCTGCCGCGGCCTGGGCGATCTCCCGCGACTCCGTCGCGCTGACTCCCATGGGCTTCTCGATCCAGAACGGCTTGCCGGCCTCAGCGGCCGCCAACGCGATCTCGTGGTGCAGGAAGTTGGGCGCGCAGATGGAGACCACCTCGACCTCAGGATCGGCGAGGAGGTCGCGGTAGTCCGCGTAGGCTCGGTTGAAGCCGGCCACATCGACCGCCCAGTCACGCGTCGCCTCCACCGGGTCGCACGCGGCAACCAGGTCGCAAGCGAGCCCGAGCTCAGGATAGCGCTCGGCGAGTGCCTTGTAGCTGCGGGTGTGCAGCCGGCCCATCCAACCGAGAGAGATGACGCCGACGCCGATGCGCTTGGCCATGACAAGTTCCTTACTGGCGCTTCACGCCACGATGACGAGCACGTCCAACACAGGCGACGTGCGGGCGACGGCGCCCGCCAGGCCGATGGACAGTGCGGAAGTGTGAGGGTGAGCGACCCCCCTGGGCCGATCCGCATCGTGCATCGATGCTCGATGCGGATCGACCCCGGGAAAGTGCTCGTGGTGGTGCGGCGTGGGCCGCGGGGGGGCTACTTGGTGGCGACGAAATCCAGGCCGATCTTGTCGTGGCTGCCGGAGCCGGCCCAGCGCGTCGTGACCACCTTGGTGCGGGTGTAGAAGTTCACGCCCTCCTGGCCGTGAATCCTGTGATCGCCGAGCAGCGAGTTCTTCCAGCCGCCGAACGAGTAGTAGCCCACCGGCACCGGGATGGGCACGTTGATGCCCACCATGCCCGCGTTGACGTCGAGCTGGAACTGGCGCGCCACCTGGCCGTTCTCCGTGAAGATCGCCGAGCCGTTGCCGAACGCGCTCGAGTTGACGATCTCGATGGCCTCCTCGTAGGTGTCGGTCTTCACCACGACGAGAACCGGCCCGAAGACCTCCTCGCAGTACAGCTGGGTCTCGAGCGGGACGTTGTCCACGATGGTGGGGCCCACCCAGTTGCCGTTCGCGGTGCCCTCGACCTCGGAGCTGAACCCGCGACCGTCGAGCACCACGTTGGCGCCCTTGGCTTCCGCGTCGTTGATCCAGGAGAGGATCCGCTCACGGGACTTCGACGAGATGACCGGGCCGAGCTCGTTGGCGGGGTCCGAGCCGGGGCCCACCTTCAGGACCTCGGCGCGCGCCTTGACCTTCTCGATCAGGGCGTCGTGCGCGTCACCCACGGCCACAACGACGGGCAGGGCCATGCAGCGCTGGCCGGCCGCGCCGAAGGCGCCGGAGACGATGTGCTGGGCCGCGAAGTCCAGGTTGGCGTCGGGCATCACGATGGCGTGGTTGTTCGCGCCGCCGAGGGCCTGGAACCGCTTGCCGGAGGCGGCGCACCGGCTGGCGACGATCTTGGCCACCGGGGTGGAGCCGACGAAGGAGACGGCGTCGATGCCGGGGTGGTCGAGGATGTGGGAGACCACCTGCTTGTCGCCACACACCACCTGGAACAGGCCGTCGGGCAGACCGGCCTCCTTGTAGAGCTTGGCCACCATGAGCGACACGGACGGCACCGGGGTGGCGGGCTTGAGGATGACTGCGTTGCCGGTGGCGAGCGCCATCGGGTGCATCCACATCGGCACCATCATCGGGAAGTTGAACGGCACGATGGCGCCGACGACGCCGACGGCCTGGCGGAGGGTGTGCACGTCGACGCCGGTGGCGGCCTCGACGGTGTGCTCACCCTTCAGCGCGTTCTGGATGCCGCAGGCGAACTCCACGATCTCCAGGCCGCGAGCGATCTCGCCGAGCGCGTCGCCGCGGGTCTTGCCGCCCTCGCGGACGATGACGTCTGCCAGGTCGTCCTGGCGCTCGATGAGCAGCTGGCGGAAGTTGAACATGACGCGGCTGCGCTTGGCCAGCGACGCGCGGCCCCAGATCTTCTGGGCGGCGCGGGCTGACGCGATGGCGCGGTCGATGAGCTCGGTGCTGGCCTCGGCGACGCCGCCGATGACCTCGCCGGTGGCGGGGTTGTCGATGGGCAGAACCTCGACACCCTCCTCGAAGTACTCGGCGCCGTCGATCCAATGGGGCATGGTGATGGACATATCAGTCATTCCTTTAGTGTGCTGGCTCAGAAGAAGCGGCGCTGGCCCTTGACGGCCTCCGCGTACTCCTCGTAGGCCTTCTGGGTGGATTCGAGCGTGGAGGCGGCCGTGACGGGCACGTCCCACCAGCCCGTGGCGGGCGGGTTGGGCCCGTAGAGGTCGGTCTCGATGTGGATCATGGTGGCCTTGTCGGAGGCCACGGCGGTGGCGTAGGCCTCGCGGAAGTCCGCGATGGTGCTGACCTCGATGACGTCCAGGCCCCAGGAGCGGGCGTTGGCGGCGATGTCGACGGGGATCAGCTCGTCGCTGCGCCCACCGTCGGCGGCGCGCATCCGGTACTTGGTGCCGAACCGCTGCGAGCCGCGCGACTCGGACAGGCCACCGATGGAGGCGTAGCCGTGGTTCTGCAGCAGGACGAAGATCACCTTGGCGCGCTCCTGCACGATGGTGGCGAGCTCCATGGGCAGCATCTGGTAGGTGCCGTCGCCGACGATGGCCACCACTTCGGAGTCCGGGGATGCCATCTTGCAGCCCAGCGCCGCGGGGATCTCGTAGCCCATCGTGGAGAAGGCGTACTCCACGTGGTACTGACCCGGGGTGCGGGCGCGCCACAGGGCCTGCAGGTCGCCGGGCATGGAGCCGGCGGCGTTGATGACGATGTCGTCGTCGCCCAGCAGCTCGTTGAGGGCGCCGAACACCTCGGTCTGTGCCGGGAGCGGGCCGTGGCCAAGGTGGTAGCACTTGTCCGTGGCCTCGGCCCAGGCGGCGCGCTCGTCGGCGATCTTCTGGGAGTAGGCCTCGTCGACGCGGTGCCCCTCAAGGGCCTCGGTGAGCGCGGTGAGCGCCTCGCGGGCGTCTGCCACGAGCATCTGGGCGCCCTGCTTGGCCGCGTCGAAGGAGCCGACGTTGATGTTGAGGAACTTCACGTCCGGGTTCTTGAACTGGGTCTGCGAGCCGGTGGTGAAATCGGAGTAGCGGGTGCCGATGCCAATGATGAGGTCCGCCTCGACGGCCAGCGCGTTGGCTGAGCCGGCCCCCGTGGAGCCCACGCCGCCGACGGCGCACTCGTGGTCCCAGTTGATGCCGCCCTTGCCGGCCTGCGTGTCGGCTACCGGGATGCCGGTGGCGGTGGCGAACGCCCGCAGCTCCTCTGTGGCGGCGGAGTAGATGGTGCCTCCGCCGGAGATGACCAGGGGACGCTTCGCCGCACGGATGGCCTCGACGGCGCGCGCGAGGGCTGCGCGGTCCGGCACGCGGCGGTCGATGTGCCACACCTTCTTGGCGAAGAACTCCACCGGCCAGTCATAGGCCTCGGCCTGGACGTCCTCGGGGAGGCAGACGACCGCGGCACCGGTATCGGCGGGGTCCGTGAGCACGCGCATGGCCCGGGGCAGGGAGACCATCAGCTGTTCGGGGCGGTTGACCCGGTCCCAGAACTTCGAGACGGGGCGGAACACGTCGTTGGCGCTCACGTCGGGGTTCGTCGGGTCTTCAACCTGCTGCAGGACCGGATCCGGCATGCGGTTGGCGAAGATGTCCGAGGGGAACAGCAGGACGGGGACGCGGTTGGTGGTGGCCAGAGCGGCACCGGTGACCATGTTGAGGGCTCCGGGGCCGATCGAGGAGGTGACTGCGAGGGTCTGCATGCGCTCGGTCTGCTTGGCGAAGGCGGCGGCCACGTGGACCATGCCCTGCTCGTTGCGGCCCATCCAGTACTCGAAGGGCTCGTCGAAGGCCGGGTCGACCTCGTGCTGCAGCAGCGCCTGGCCCACGCCTGCGACGTTGCCGTGGCCGAAGATGCCGAACATGCCGGGGATGAAGCGCTGCTCGACGCCGTCGCGCTCGGTGTACTGGTGCGCCAGGTAGCGGACGATGGCTTGCGCGACCGAAAGGCGGATGGTGGTCATGTGAGGATTTCTCGCTTTCTCAGGCGTCGAGCCGGGTGGGTGCGTAAGGGAGGCGGTGATCGACATCGGTGTCATCCCAGGTCTGGCGGAGCCAGCCGTAGCAGGGGTCGTCCACGGAGAGCCACTCGGGCCCGCCGGGGCCGGCCATCACGTTGAGGTAGTACAGGTCGTAGCCGGGGGCCGCGACGCACGGGCCGTGCCAGCCGTGCGGAACCAGCGCGGTATCGCCCGTGTTGACGCGCAGGGCGACGTCGATGGGCCGCTCGGGCGTGCCGTAGGTGGAGTGGAACGCCATGCCGGGGCCGTGCTCGTCGGCCTTGATCTCGAAGTAGTAGATCTCCTCGAGCTCGCGCTCGTTCTCGGTGGTCTCGTCGTGCTTGTGCGGCGGGTAGCTGGACCAGTTGCCGCCGGGCGTGATCACCTCGCACACCAGCAGGCGGCTGGTCTGCAGCGTGTTGTTGAGGGCGTAGTTGGTGACCTGCCGCGACATTGTGCCGGCGCCGCGGAGGCCGACGGTGGCCTCGTCGGCCGGGCAGTAGCGCACGTCGAGCGTCTCGCTCGCCACCGCGCTGGGCAGGGCGTAGCGGCCGCCGTCGACCGAGGTGAGAGTGGCCTCGGCGCCGCGGGGGAGGTAGAGGTAGTCGGTGACCTCGCCGAAGATGGTGGAGCGCCCGTTGAGCGTGTGGGTCTCCCCGCCGACGGTGACTGTCGCGGCGCCCTCGAGCGGCAGTACCAGGCACTCGGACTCGCCCGTGCCGAATGCGTAGGACTCCCCCGCGTCCAGCACCGCGACCTTGAGGCCGGAGTAGGCCCAGTTGGCGGATTCCGGGCTCACGTCCACGGCGAGCGGCGGCCGCCCGGTGGAGCCGGCGGGCAGGACATGGTCGGTCATCAGTTCTCCTTGACGCGGTGGCGGGTCTTGGTATCGACGGGGTTGCGGCGCACGGCCGCGAGCAGTTCGGGCTCGCTCGGCATCGCCGTCGAGCATTCGAGGCGGGTGGCGACGAGCGCACCGGCGGCCGAGGCGGCCACCAGGGTGTCCACGAGCGGCCATTCCTTGATCAGGCCGAAGCACAGCGCGCCGCCGAAGGCGTCCCCGGCGCCGAGGCCGTTGACCACCTCGATGGGGGTGCCGGCCACCTCGATCACTCTGTCGGCGTCCATCGCGAGCACGCCGTCGGGGCCACGCTTGACCACCGCGACGTCCACGCCGCGGGCCATCAACGCCTCGGCGGCCCGCTCGGGGTCCGACTCGCCGACGGCCACCTCACACTCGGCACTGTTGCCGACGACGATGTCCACGTAGGGCAGCACCTCGGCGATGGCCTCACGCGCGGCCTCCGGCGAGGGCCAGAACTGCTCGCGGTAGTCCAGGTCCAGGATGGTGAACGGCCTGCGCCCGCGGGCCTTGAGCGCAGCCAGGTGGGTGGAACGGCTGGGCTCACGGCTCAGCCCCGTCGTCGTGATCCAGAAGACCTTCGCCTGGACGATCGCGTCGATCGGAAGGTCCTCGGGTCGCAGCCGGAGGTCCGGGGCGGTGGGGCGGCGGTAGAAATAGAGGGGGAAGTTGTCCGGGGGGAAGATCTCGCAGAAGGTGACCGGGGTGTTGAGGTCGCCGTCGACCTTCACATAGTCGTCGAACACGCCGAGGTGTCCCATCTCCGCGCGACAGAACCGGCCGAAGGGGTCGTCGCCGACGGCGGTGACGACGGCGGCGGAGCGACGGAGGCGCGCGGCGGCCACGGCCACATTGGTGGCGCTGCCGCCGAGGAACTTGCCGAACGAGGTGACGTCCTCGAGGCCCACTCCGTGCTGATGGGGGTAGATGTCCACGCCGATTCGGCCCATGGTCAGCACATCGACGCTGCGCGTGCCGAAAAGTCCCATGATGTGTCCCGCTTCTTCGAGGAGGTGCCCTCTTATCGTAACCAGTGACGGGCATTTGTCAAGACAAATCGTCAACTCCTGACAAAGGTCTAGCTACAACCTGACATTGGCAGTACAATGTGTGCACACGACGACGTGAGAGACCAGATGCCACACAGCGCCCCGTACATCGCGCAGATCGAGATCGATCGCACCAGCGCCACACCGCTCCACGCCCAGATCGCGGAGCCGCTCGCCAGGCTCATCGAGGACGGCACCATCGAACCCGGCACGCGCATCGAGGACGAGGTGTCGATGGCGGAGCGGCTGAAGGTGTCACGGCCGACGGCGCGCCGGGCCATGGAGACCCTCACCAACCGCGGCCTCATCGTGCGACGGCGCGGCGCCGGCACGCAGGTCACCCCCACCCGCGTCCACCGACCCATGGCGCTCAGCTCGCTCAACGACGACCTCGAGAAGTCCGGCGTGGACCCGCGCACCACCGTGCTGGAGTGGGAGATCGAAGGTGCGGCGCCGGGTGTCGCGGCGGCGCTCAACATCGCTCCCGGTTCCGAGGTGGTGCACATGCGACGCCTACGGATGCTCCGGGACGAACCCCTGGCCCTGATGAGCAACTGGCTGCCGGCGGCCCTCGCGCCCACCCGGGCCGAGCTGGAGTCCGGCGGCCTGTACGCCCGCCTGCGCGAGCGGGGCGTGAAGGTGACGGTGGGGTTCCAGCAAATCAGCGCCCGCCTGGCCACGGCCGACGAGGGCCGCCTCCTCAACGAGCCCACCGGCGCCGCGCTCCTGACCATGCAGCGCACGGCCTACGACGAGCAGCACCGGGCGGTGGAGTTCGGCATGCACGTCTACCGCGCCTCGATGTACTCCTACGACCAGACGGTGATGGCCTGAGTCAAGCCCGGCGCCGCCGTCGCCAAGAAAAGTTCGCCTTGACCTGCAATTTGTTCTGACATATCCTTGACAGGACAAACCAATGTAGTGTCCAATGGTGTCAGGCCTCATCGTCGAGACCGCACCACCGCTTGAGAAGGAATCGCCATGACCATCGAGTACACCGAGGGACCGCTCCTGACCGCGGCCCGGACCACCCCGACCGCCCTGTGGAACGACTCGGCCGACCTTGAGGAGCTCCGCCAGTCGATCTCCTACGGCGGCGTCGGCGCCACCTGCAACCCCGTCATCGGCTACACCACCATCAAGCAGCACAAGGACATCTGGGGCCCCCGGATCCAGGCCATCGCCGCCGCCAACCCCACCTGGGGCGAGTCGGAGATCGGCTGGCAGGCCATCAAGGACATGTCTGTGGAGGCCGCCGAGCTGCTGCTGCCGATCTTCAAGGAGACCAACGGGCGCAACGGGCGCCTGTCCGTGCAGACGGACCCCCGTCACCACCGCGACGCGAAGGCCCTGGCCGATCAGGCCGTGGAGTTCTCCGAGCTCGCCCCCAACATCATCGTGAAGATCCCCGCCACCAAGGTGGGCATTGAGGCCATCGAGGACGCCACCTACCGCGGCGTGGTCATGAACGTGACCGTCTCCTTCACCGTCGCCCAGGTTGTCCGCTCCGGCGAGGCCATCGAGCGTGGCCTGCAGCGCCGCGTCGCTGAGGGCAAGTCCATCGACGACATGTGGCCCGTGGTCACCCTCATGGTGGGCCGTCTCGACGACTGGATGAAGGCCGAGGCAGAGCGCACCCAGCTGTTCATCGATCCGGGCCACATGGAGTGGGCTGGTGTCGCGGCCATCAAGAAGGCCTACCAGATCTTCCAGGAGCGCGGCTTCCGCTCCCGCGTGCTGTCCGCGGCGTTCCGCAACGTGCTGCAGTACAGCGAGCTCATCGGCGGCGACCTCGTCGTCTCCCCGCCCTTCAAGTGGGCCAAGCGGATCAACAACTCGGACTACGTGGCCGAGAGCCGGATCGACGTCCCTGTGGACCCGAAGATCATCGAGTCGCTGCAGCGTATCGAGGACTTCAACCGCGCCTACGAGGAGGACGGCCTGAGCATCGAGGAGTTCGAGAACTTCGGCCCCACCCGCAAGACGCTGCGCCAGTTCCTGGGCGCCGACTGCGACCTCGACGCCCTGGTGCGCGACTTCCTCATCGCCCCCGCCTGATCCTTATCCCCGTCCGGGTGTGATCCCCGGAATCCGAGCCACGCAGGCCCCGGTCCGCTCCTGACGGACCGGGGCCTGCGTGTGCCCGGTGGGGTGTGCGTGCGTCCGGGGGTGGGTGGGGTTTGCGTGTGCCCGGGGGTGGGTGGGGTTTGAGCAAATGGCAGGGGTCACGGGTCGGGTCCCGCTCAGTCTGAGCGTGGGCCCCTTCGTGACCCCTGCCATTTGCTCAAACCCACAGCCGCAGAAGCCCCCCGGGGTGGGTCAGCTGGCGCGGGGGTCGTCGGCGGGGAGCTGCTTCTGCAACGACGCCAACCTCTGGTTGATCTGCTCCAACAGCTCCGCGGTCTCCGCGTTCAGCGCCTTCATCGCCTTCCGCCTGGTCCCACCGGAGTTCGCTCCCCAGATGAGCTCACCTCGGACACGCAGCGCCTGCGCGTGTCGATGCCAACCCGCGGGCTCCGTCGCCTCCGGGAACGCCAGCTCGACGGCGTCCGCAGCGGTGTCGATGGCCGCCATCTTCGCGTCGAAGCGGATCTTGGGGTTGTTCGCATCCGTGGCCGACTTCAGCTTCCCCACCAGATCATCGAGACTCTTGGCGATCTGCGGATTCTCCCGCAGCGCGGAGACCAGCGTGACGGTGGTGGCGACCGCGGCGCCGGTGGTCTTGATGATGATGCCGAGCTTGCTCATGCGGCCAGTCTAGGTTCGACGCCAGAACCGGGCGTCCGATCCCCGCGACCGCCTACGCTGGCCGACATGCGACGACGCGTCCTCACCCCGGTTCTGCTCCTCGGCGCCGCTGCCCTCGGCGCCTGCACCGCGGCCCCCGAGCCCGCCGTCGAGACCACCCCCACCGTCGGGGTTCAGCTCTTCCAGTGGCCGTGGCGATCCGTGGCCCAGGAGTGCACCGAGGTGCTCGGGCCTCACGAGTTCGGGTTCGTCCTCCTCTCCCCCGCGCAGGAGCACATCGACGGTGAGGCCTGGTGGACGTCGTACCAGCCGGTCAGCTACCAGCTGGAGTCCAAGCTGGGCACGCGCGAGGAGTTCGCCGAGATGGTCACCGCGTGTGGGGAGGCCGGTGTGGACGTGATCGCCGATGCCGTGATCAACCACATGGCGGGGATCGACGGCGGCACTGGCGTCGCGGGGACGGACTTCACGCACTACGACTACCCCGGTCTGTACGGTCCAGAGGACTTCCACGACTGCCCCATGACGGTCTCAGGCGACATCGAGAACTACTCGGACCAGCAGCAGGTGCAGGAGTGCGAACTGGTCAACCTCGCGGACCTGGACACCGGCAGCGAGAAGGTCCGCGACACCATCGCCGCCTACCTCAACGACCTCACCGACCTCGGCGTCGCGGGTTTCCGGATCGACGCGGCCAAGCACATGTCCGCGACCGACGTGGAGGCCATCGTCGGGAGGCTCGACGGGGAGCCGCTGATCATCTCCGAGGTCATCCGAGGGGGCGGCGAGCCGATCCAGCCGGAGGACTATCTCGACGCCGGCGCCGTCTTTGCGTTCCAGGTGGCCAAGGACATCTCCGGCGTGGTGCCCGGCGGCGCCGTCTCGCGCGCCCTAGAGATGCGCGACGGGGAGGTTCCGTCTGAGCAGGCGTTCACGTTCATCACCAACCACGACACGGAACGCAACGGGCAGACCCTCAACTCCAAGGATGGGGACCAGTTCAGGGTGGCCACGGCCCTGCTACTGGGGATCGACTACGGCACTCCGATCGTCTACTCCGGCTACGCGTTCTCGGACCACGACGCCGAGGCGCCGCAGACGGACGGCCGGGTCGACGACGTAGCGTGCGCGGCGCCGTCGGAGGATCCGGAGGATGGTGCCTGGTTGTGTCAGCACCGGGATGTCGCGGGGTTGGCTGAGTGGGTCGCGGTGGTGGGCGACGCGCCCGTCGAGAACGTGTGGAAGCAGGGGTACGCGGTGGCGTTCGATCGAGGCGACCGAGGCCTCATCGCCGTCAACGACACGAGCACCCCGGTGAGCGCCACCCTCACCACGAACCTGCCCGACGGCGCGTACTGCGACGCGGCTGCCTCGCCGGCCCCGCCCACCGCGGAGGATCGCTGCGAGGAGGGCCCGTTCGTGGTGGCCGACGGCAAGGTCACCGTCGAGATGCCCGCCATGGACGCGGTGGCCCTCCACGTCAACCTCCGTGCGGCCGGTTGATCACTCGGCGCTTGGTGGGGTCGACAAGTGTGGTCGGGTCTGGCGCCGTGTGGTGGGGGCCGGGCCGCCCATGATGCCGGCGACGGCGCTTCGCGCAGCCGCGCCGTCATCAACGCCCACCCAGCCTGCCCAGCCCCCAACAACCCGCCGCCCTACCGTCCCGTCCCAGTCGCCTGTCTTAAGTCTCGGCGCCTGCCTTACGTCTCGACGCCTGCCTTACGTCTCGACGCCTGCCTTCCCGACGCCTGCCTTACGTCCCGACGCCAGCCTTACGCCTCGACGCCAGCCCTGTATCGCAGGCGGCCCGGAGCCGCCTGACCTACGTTCAGCCGCCCGCGCTACAGCGCAGGCGGCCAGACTTACCGCAGGCGCCACGGGGCCCGCCCGCGCCGATGCGAGTCGACGATGGAGGTCGGTTGGGTGCGAGGGTGGGCGACGGCAGGGCGGCTGCGCGCCGTGATGCCCAACCCGACGATCACCCAACTGGCATCCCGCCTGGGCAGACTGTCACCAGGGCCGCCCTGACGGCGCACGCCTGGAATGGACCACGCCACAGGGGAGCGAGTGCAGGGAGCAGTGAGACGAGGCCCGGGCGGCCTCATCTACTGAACCAAGGACAGGGCTGCGATCAACAGCGAAAGTGCGGGCAACGGCCGCCCGGGCGTCGTGTCACCGGTCCCTGCACCAGGCGCCAGGGGCTTCGACGCAGCAGCGGGCGCTACGCGCCGCGGCTGGCTCACCCAGCGGCGGAGGTCAGGGCTCCCGGCACCCGGTGCCGGACTTGAGCCGCCACCGTTGAGCAGGGTCAGACTGTGAGCGGAGGGGTGCTGTCACGCAGGTGGACCTCGAGGGGCAGGGGCGACGGCACCCAGTCGGCGTCGATCGCCGCCCTGACCGCCTGGTAGCCGACCTCTTCCAACGGGATGCGGACCGAGGTCAACTGCGGGGTCACGTCGCTGGAGGAGGGGATGTCGTCGAACCCCGCCATCGCCACGTCGGCGCCGAGCTCGCGACCCTCCTCGCGCAGTTCCCGCACCGCACCCAACGCCACCGCGTCGCTCAGCGCGAACACCAGCGTTCCCGGCTCGATGCCGGCCGTCAGCGCCTCGCGCATCGCCTCCGCGCCGCCCTCGCGGGTGAACGCCGCGCGGTGCACCCGCTCGATCTGACCGCCCCCGGAGGTGAAGCCGTCCGTGAAACCCGCCTGGCGTTGGTCGGTGGTGATCAAGCCTCGCGGCGCGGCGAGCACGACGGCCCGTCGATATCCGCGCGCTGCCAATGCCACGCCGAGCGCCCGGGCCCCGCCCCAGTTGTCGATGAGCACGGAACGGAGCTCTGACGCGCCAGGGCCCAACGCGATGACCCGGCCGCCCATCCCGTGGATGGCGTCGATCTCAAGCTGCACCGGCTCGTGCAGCATCGCCATCCGCGACGCGGCCAGGATGACCCCGCGGGGCCGCTGCCCACGCAGCACCCGCAGCAGCGCGGCCTCCTTCTGCGGATCCCGCCCGGTCGTCGCGATGGTGACGAGAAATCCGGCCTCATCTGCCGCACGGGCAACGCCGGCCGCGACCTGAGCGAAGTACGGGTCCGCGATGTCAGCCACGAGCAGCGCGATGAGGGCGGAGGCCCCGCTGGCAACTGCCTGCGCGGAGACGTTGACGCTGTAGCCAAGCTTGTCCGCAGCCTCGCGGACGCGCTCCCGATACGACTCGGCCACCTTTCGCGTCGAGCCGTTCAGCACGCGCGACGCCGTGGCCAGCGAGACGCCCGCCTCCTGCGCGACGTCGACGAGGGTGGCGGTACCGTAGCGGCGCTGCTGGTGGTTCACGGTCATGAGTCTAGGGCCGCAGATGGGGGCCGACCCACCGTCCGAAGGCGTCGACGGTGTCACGCGCCACGACCTCGAAATCGGTCGCCCAGATGGCGGCGTTGAAGATCTCCACCTCGACGTCGCCGTCGTATCCGGTGTCCTCCACAGCGCGGGTGAGGGTCTCGAAGTCGATCACGCCCACACCTGGCTGATGCCGGGACAGAAGGACGTCGACTTCGAGGGGCGCCCGCCAGTCACACACCTGGTAGGCGGCGATCCGGTCCTCACGGCCGGCACGCGCGATGGCCGGGAGAACGTCCGGATCCCACCAGATGTGAAAGGTGTCCACCGTCACCCCCGCGACACTCGAGTCAAGCCCGGACACGAGGTCCAGCGACTGCCCGAGCGTGGAGACGACGGCGCGGTCCGCCGCGTACATCGGGTGGAGCGGCTCGACGGCGAGCGTCACGCCCGCGGCCGCCGCGTCGGGGGCGAGCTCTTCGAGGGCCTCGCGGACCCGGGCGCGCGCGCCGATGAGGTCCCGCGACCCCTCCGGCAGCCCACCGGCGACGAGCACCAGCACCGCCCGCGACCCAGGCGCCCCGGCGGCAGCCAGCACGGCCGTCTCCTCGATGGCGCGACGGTTATCGTCCAGCGAGTCGCTCCGCTCGGGTCCCGCCACCGCGGTGAAGAAGCCGGCGCGGCAGTAGGACGACATCCGCAGCCCGGAGTCCGACAGCATCGCGGCCGCCTCCCGGAGTCCCACGTCGGCCACCGGTTCTCGCCAGAGCCCGATCGACTGCATGCCGACGGAGGTGGTCACCGTCAGCGCGTCACGGAGGGTGGCGTGCTTGATGGTGGCCTGGTTGATCGAGAGCCTGGGGTGCGTCAAGGATCAGCCCAGCAGCAAATTGTCGAGGACGACCTTGCAACCTTCGCGGCTGGAACGCAGGCCCGCGTCGGCGAGTTGAACTCCGCGGGCGCCGGCGAGCAGGTCGAACGGGTACGGGGTGCCCTGCACGTAGGAGGCGAGGAACTCCTCCCACTGCTGCCGGAAGCCGTTGTCGAACACCTCATTGGTGGGCAGCTCGGCCCAATCCGCGGCGTAATCATGATCATCGGCCAGGTCCGGGTTCCACACCGGCTTCGGCGTCCCCACTCGGTGCTGGATCTTTGCGCCGAACAATCCCACCACAGCGGACCCGTGCGTCCCGTCGACCTGGAACTCCACCAGCTCGTCGCGGTTCACCCGCACCGTCCAGGAGGAATTGATCTCCGCGACGATGCCGCCGTCGAGCTCGAAGATGCCGTACGCGGCATCCTCCGCGGTGGCCTGATATGCCTTCCCAGCCTCATCCCACCGCTCCGGAATATGGATCGCCGCCTGTGCGTAGACGCTGCGCACCGGCCCGAACAGGTTCTCCAGCACATAATTCCAGTGCGGGAACATGTCGACGATGATGCCGCCGCCGTCCTCAGCACGGTAGTTCCACGACGGACGCTGTGCGGGTTGCCAGTCGCCTTCGAAGACCCAATACCCGAACTCCCCGCGCACCGAGAGGATGCGGCCGAAGAAGCCGGAGTCGATGAGGCGCTTCAACTTCTGGAGGCCCGGCAGGTACAACTTGTCGTGGACGACACCCGTCTTCACGCCGGCGGCGTTGGCGAGGCGGGCCAGTTCCAGGGCCTCCTCGACGGACTCGGCCGTCGGCTTCTCCGTGTAGATCGTCTTCCCCGCAGCGATCGCCTTCCGCAGCGCCGCCCCACGCGCCTTCGTCACCAGGAAATCCGAATAGATCTCCCACCGCGGATCCGCCAGAGCAGCATCCAGATCAGAGGTGTAGTCCTCGATCCCGTGCCTGGCGGCCAACTCGGCCAGCTTCGACTCGCTACGGCCCACGAGCAGCGGCCGGACGGTGACACGGGAACCGTCAGACAGCTCGATGCCTCCCTGATCCCGGATCGCCAGGATCGACCGCACCAAGTGCTGCCGGTAACCCATGCGGCCGGAGACACCATTCATGATGATCCCGATCTCACGCACGGAACGGGATCCCTGCACCATCTCGGCGGGCAGAGGCTTCAAAGTCGTTGACACTCTCAGTTCCTATCTATCACTTGCGTTTGGACGACATTGGTAAACGCTTTCCCCTATCCTGACACGTCACTGCCCCGCGCCACAAGAGGACGCCCCAGTTTTGTCCCAAGAAGCTTGGTTGTGAGGACCGTAAAGGATCCTGGGAAACGTTTACCATCGGATCACACTGTTCCCCGGTGGTCACGCTCGACCCGCATGTCGGTGACGGGGCTCGTGAACCCGTGCCGGTGAGTGGGGTGGGCTGCGAGATCAGCGGGGGTGATGGCAGCACCGTCAGCTGCGGCGGAGGCATAGATCGCGGCCACCATCTCGATGGAGCGGGCGGGCTGATCGGCCGTGGGTGGAAGCGGCTCTCCGGCAAGAAGCGCGTCGAAGACGTCTCGCAGCAGAGGCGCATGGTCACTGCGCTCCTCGTACTCGGGGAAACGCCACGCCTCGGCCTCGACTTCGAACCCGGGGGCGGGCGTGATCTGCCAGTTCTCGTGCCCGTGGCCGTAGAGGTGCTCGACGGAGACCGTCGCCTTCTGCGTGTCGATCCGCACCGCACTGACCTGGCGCGGAGAGACCGCGCTGGTGACCACCTGAGCCACCGTCCCCCCGGCGAACGTGATGGTCGCGGTGGAGGCGTCCTCGGTCTGGGTCTCGCGGTCCAGCCGCCACAGACGCCCCTGCACACTGGCCCAGTCACCCAGCAGGAAGCCCAGGAGGTCCAGCTGGTGGATGCCGTGCCCCAGCGTGGTGCCGCCACCCTCGGTGGCCCACTTCCCGCGCCACGGCACGGCGAAGTAGTCGGCGCCACGGAACCACAACGTCTCACAGACCGCGATGAGCGGGCGCCCCAGGGCGCCACTGGTGAGCAACTCGCGGACATGCGCCGCGGCGGTGCCGGTCCGCTGCTGGAACACCACGGCCAGCTCCTTGCCGGCAGCGGCTGCTGCTGCGCGCATCTCGTCGAGCTCATCGAGCGACGGCGCCGGAGGCTTCTCCACCACCACGTGCGCGCCCGCGGCGAACGACGCGACCGTCTGGTCGCGGTGGACGCCCGGCGGGGTGCAGATCAACACCACGTCCGGATGCTCCGCGGCCAGGAGTTCGTCGAGGGTGTCGTAGACGGCCGGGTTGCCCCACTGGGCGGCGAAGGCGTCTCCCTTGGACCGCGTCTGGTTGGTGACCGCAACGAGCTCGGCCTGCGGATGGGCCTCAACAGCCCGGGCGTGGAAATGTCCGACAGCGCCGGTGCCGACGATGGCGCAGCGAAGGGTCTGGGTCATGCGGTCACGTCCGAATCCGTGCCGGCCGTAGGAGTGATGGCCCGGAGTTCAGCGACGAGTTCCGCCCCGACGCCCGCCGCATGGCCGGCCACGTCGGCGTCGCCGACGACGAGCGCCGCGGACAGCACGAGCGTCTCCCCCGGCGGCAGCAGCGTCTCGGTGAAGAAGAACGGTGCGGGGTTCAGGCCGGCGTACTCCTCGCTGCGGGCGAACCACGGGCTCGGCGCCACAGCGCCGTCGAGCATGAGGACTCCGGCGGAGCGGTCCGCGGCCGCGAAGGCCAGCCATGGGCCCGGTTCACCGCGTGCCGCGTCGCCCGCGGGCCCCGACGGCGCCAGGATCTCGCCACCGGTGAAAGTGTCGGGGCCACGCCAGAAGATGCCGCAGTAGCCGGCGTTCTCCCGGCCCTTGGACGTCGGCGACCCGAAGCCCAACTGCTCGCCCGAGACGTTCGTCAGCGCACTGTGCCAGGTCAGCGCCCAGGTGGCGTCATCAACGGGACGGGCCGTGAGGCGGCGCTCCTCGGTCAGCACCAGCGAACCGTCTTCAGCCACCCAGTCCAGCTGCTCCACGAGCTCGGCCGGGCCGTCGTCGGTGCCGATCTCGAAGGATCGGTGCACCTGGGCGCCGTTGTTGGGCAGCTGCACATAGCCACTGCCGTGGACGTAGGTGGGGCCACCCCAGAAGTTGTGAGCCCCCACGACGGGGAGCGCCAGCGACAGCCCCTTGTGCCAGACATGGTCTGCCGGGCGGTAGGCGGTGACATCCGCGCCGGACCGCGTCCGAAGGAGTGCGTAGGGACGCGGGGACTCCAGCTGCACCTCCGTCGGTGCGTAGACGTATTCGGCGACAGTGACGTCGCCGTCGACGAGCAGGAGACGACCGGGTTGAGTGTCGAACTTCATGGGACCTCCACGGTGAGGATGGGCCGGGCACCCGCCACAGCAGGCATCAACCACACTAGAGGAAAGGAAGGGAAAGCGCTATCCTTGCCAGGACTTCATCCCACGCAAGCCAAGGAGGGCTCATGTATGTGGCCGACAATCGGATCATCCCGGTGGTGGTCATCAACCAGGCAGACCGCGCAGAGCCGCTCGGCGAAGCACTGGTGGCAGGCGGCATCCCGATCGCCGAGGTGACGTTCCGCACGGACGCGGCGCCCCAGGCGATCCGGCGCATGAGCGCCAACGCAGACCTGCTGGTGGGGGCTGGAACCGTGCTCAGCGTGAGCCAGGTGGACCAGGCGGTAGACGCCGGCGCGCAGTTCATCGTCAGCCCGGGCTTCAGCGCTGCGGTCGTTCGGCGCGCCCAGCACCACGGCCTGCCGGTCTTCCCGGGCGCGGTCACCCCGTCGGAGATCATGGCCGCCCTCGACCTCGGCCTGACCACGCTGAAGTTCTTCCCCGCCGGCGTGTACGGCGGGGCCCCCGCACTCAAGGCCCTAGGCGCCCCCTTCCCACAGGTGCGGTTCATCCCCACCGGCGGTGTGTCCATGGGCAACCTCGCCGACTTCCTCACACTGCCCAACGTGGCCGCGGTCGGCGGCTCCTGGATGGTTCCCGCCGGCGCGGTCGACGCCGGCGACATGGACACCGTCCGCCGTCTGTGCACCGAGGCCTCGGCCGCGGTCGCCTCGTTCGGAAAGGCGGCCTGACATGGGCACCCTCACCCTCCGCCCAGCCGACGACTGCCGCTATCAGGCCGTCTCGCTCGGCGAGGTCATGCTGCGCCTCGACCCAGGCGACCTGCGCATCCGCACCGCCCGCTCCTTCACCGCCTGGGAGGGCGGCGGCGAGTACAACGTCATCCGCGGCCTCTCCCGCGTGTTCGGCCTGCCCACCGCGGCGGTCACCGCGCTCGTCGACGACGAGGTCGGCCACCTCGTCGAAGGCTTCATCCTCGCCGGCGGCGTCGACGCCCGATGGATCAACTGGGCGAAGAGCGACGGCGTCGGACGCACCGTCCGCAACGGCCTGAACTTCACCGAACGCGGCTTCGGCATGCGCGGCGCCAAGGGCGTCTCCGACCGCGGCCACACCGCGATCTCCCAGCTGCGCCCGGACCAGGTCGACTTCGACCGCCTCTTCGGCGAGCAGGGCGTGCGCTGGCTCCACACCGGAGGAATCTACGCCGCCCTCTCCGAGCAGTCCGCCGAGACCGCGCTCGCCGCGGTGAAGGCCGCCAAGAAGCACGGCACCGCCGTGTCCTACGACCTCAACTACCGCCCCAGCCTGTGGCAGACCATCGGCGGCCAGGCCCGCGCGCAGGAGGTCAACCGCGAGCTGGCCAAGTACGTCGACGTGATGATCGGCAACGAGGAGGACTTCACCGCGGCCCTCGGCTTCGAGGTCGAGGGCGTCGACGAGAACCTCGCGGAGCTTCCGATCGAGGGCTTCAGGGCCATGATCGAGAAGGTCGCACAGGCCTACCCGAACATGGGCGTCATCGCCACCACCCTGCGCACCGTCCGCTCGGCCTCCACCAACGACTGGGGCGCAGTCGCCTGGTCCGCCGACACCGGCCTGGTGCAGGCCACGCACCGCGAAGGCCTGGAGATCCTCGACCGGGTCGGCGGTGGCGACTCCTTCGCCTCCGGTCTGATCTATGGCCTCCTCACCGGCGAGCCGCTCTCCACCTGCGTGGAATACGGCGCGGCCCACGGGGCGCTGGCCATGACCACTCCCGGCGACACCTCCATGGTGACCGCCGCCGAGGTCCTCAAGCTCGCCAGCGGCGGCAACGCCCGGGTTGACCGATAGCGGGATCGTTGGCTGAGGTGGCGCGGAGCGGGCCCCCACCGTTGGCTGAGGCGCCGCGGAGCGGGCCCCCACCGTTGGCTGAGGTGCCGCGGAGCAGCCCACACCGCTGGCTGAGGCGCCGCGAAGCGGCCTCGAAGCCTAAGAGAGTGTCCTTGTCAGCTCGCCTTTCCCAGGCTTCGAGGCTCGTCGCTCCTCAGCCAGCGGGTGCGGTTCGTCACCCAAACTCTGATAACGATGGTCTACGGGACCCAGCGGGTGGGTGCGGTGGTCGCCCAGGGCGCGTCGACGCGCGAGAACGGGCGGCCCTGGCGCACGGCCCGGCCCAGATCGTCGGCGATCCCGTGGATCACGGGGACACGCGCGTCGCCGTCGCCGGACCAGGTCACGAACGCGGGGTCGACGGGCTGCGGCTCCGGAGCGGTCTGGCTGGCCTCCAGGACGCACATGAACGCGCCCGTCTCCACGAGCGGCACCAGTAGCGCGGCGCCATGCTCGCGGTGGTCCAGCAGGTTGGCCAGCAGACCCTGCCGCGACACCTGCTCCGTGCGCTCCGGCTCGCCCTCCAGGCGCCACTCCACCTCGTCGTCGGTGTAACGGAGGACCACGGAACCGCGATCCCCCACCACCGCGACACTCGGCGACGGATCACCCTTGGACTCCGCGCACAGCGTCAGCGCGGCCTGGACCGGGACGCCCACCGTGGTGCCGACCTCAACCCAGGCAGTGTCGTCGGTGTCGATGTCGTGCGCGCGGTACAGCTCGGAGTCCACCCATCGCACCTGGTCAGCGCGTTGTGCTCCAGCGACGGCAAGGGCCGCGGCCACGGCGTGAGCCAGCGGGTTGGTCACCACGCCGTCGGCCACCCGGGCGCCGTTGAAGACGCGATGCCCTGCCCATGGGCTTCGGCTGTAGTAACCGACGTCGCGGCTCCACTCCCCCCAGGCCACGACGCGCGCATTGCCCCCGACCTTGCCGTCGGCGAGCACCACCTGCAGGATGTCGATCCCGTCCGAGCCGAGCGCCTGGAAGCCCACCTGCACGGCGCGGCCCGTCCGTTCGGCCGCGTCGAGCAGCGTGCGGAACTCGGCAAGCGAAGCGGTGGGCGGCTTCTCGAGCAGCACGTCGGCGCCGTGCTCCAGCGCCAGGACGGCCAGCGCGGCGTGGGCACCGATGGGCGCGGCGATACTCACCAGGTCGGCGGGATGCTCGGACAGCGCTTGCTGGACGGTGTCGTAGACGGGCGCGGTGTCGAAGGCGCCGGGCTGCGGATCGACGGCGGCCACCAGCTGCGCCCTGCCGAGGGCCTGCATCTCGGCGATGGCCTCGAGGTGATGCCGGCCATATCCATTGACGCCGACCTGGATGATTCGCGCGGGGGAACTCACCTGACCATCCTGTCACTCCCCAACTCCCTCCCGCTGGGAAGCCTCTCCCCGATCCCTGAGGAGGCCCGCGTCGCGAAGCGACCGTGGGTCGTCTCGAAGGGTCGCGACGCGACATTGGGCAGAGGCTGCCTTCCGGTTCGGGCCACGACCCTTCAAGACCGGCCAGCGGTCGCTTCGCGACGCTGACCTCCTCAGGGATCGGTGTGAGCGGCCGGCAGACCCCACCTAGACTCTCCGAGTGACCCGTCCTCAGCCCGCCCCGCTGGTCCTGCGCGGACTCCGCTTCGACGCCTCCCGGCCCGCCGTGATGGGCATCATCAACCGCACTCCGGACTCCTTCTACGCCTCCGCCCGCTACCTCGACGACGACGCCGCGCTCGCCCGCGCCGTCCAGATGGTCGACGAAGGGGTGGACCTCATCGACGTCGGCGGCGTGCGCGCCGGCCAGGAGGGTGAGTGGATCGACGAGGCCACGGAGATCGCCCGCGTCCGCCCCTTCGTCCTGGCGCTCCGCGAGCGGTTCCCACTGCTCCCGATCAGCCTCGACACCTGGCGCGCCGAGGTTGCGCAGGCCTGCGAGGGCGCCGTCGACCTCGTCAACGACACCTGGCAGGGCGCGGACCCAGATCTCGTCCACGTGGCCGCGACACTCGGCGCCGGCTACGTCGTCTCCCACACCGGCGGGCTCCCTCCGCGGACCGATCCCAGCGGAATCGATTACGGACCCGGTGAGGCTGTCGTTGAAGATGTCCTCCGCGTCCTCCGCGACGGCGCCCAGAAGGCACTCGACGCCGGGATCCGGCCCGACGGAGTCCTCGTCGATCCCACCCTGGACTTCGGCAAGACGACCCCCAACTCCCTCGCCCTGGTCGGGGCCACGGACCGCGTCGTCGCGCTGGGGTTCCCGGTGCTTCAGGCCATCAGCCGCAAGGACTTCGTCGGCGAGACCCTCGACCTGCCCGCCGACCAGCGGCTCGAGGGCAGCCTGGCCGCCACCGCCGTCGCCGCCTGGCTCGGGGCAACCGTTTTCCGCGCCCACGACGTGCGCGCTACCCGTCGCACCCTCGACATGGTGGCTTCCATCCGCGGCGACCGACCCCCGGCCATGGCCGAACGCGGGCGCTGAGAATACCAGGAGAGGTCGGTCTGACCTATCACCGCCCCAGCCTCGGAGGGGTACCCCGCTGGTTTAGTGTGGTGGCGTGGGTGTAAACCCCCCGAGACAAGACGGAGAGCGATGAGCGATCAAGCCACCAGTGCGGCCGACATCAGCCTGGCCGCAGACTTTGACACTCCCTCCCAGGCGGACTGGGAGAAAGAGGTCCTGAAGGTCCTGAACCGAAAGCGGCCCGAGGGCAAGGAGCTCACAGTCGAGCAGGCGTACAAGCGCCTGTCGAGCTCCACCGTCGACGGCCTCACCATCAAGCCCCTGTACGTGAAGAGCGACGGCGTGGAGGAGCTCGGCTACCCAGGCGTGGCCCCCTTCGTCCGCGGCACCACGGTGCGTGACGGCGAGATGGACGCGTGGCACATCGCCCAGTTGCATGAGGATCCCGACGCGGCCGAGACCCGGCGCGCCATCCTCACCGATCTCGAGCGTGGCGGCACCGCCGTCTATGTGCGCGTGGATCCCGACGCTGTCGCGGTGGCGGACCTGCCGACCGTCCTGGCCGACGTCCTCCTGGACCTCGCCCCGGTCTACCTGACCTCCAAGACGCAGCAGCTCGAGGCAGCCACAGCGCTGGTCGAGTTCCTCGCCGCCTCGGACAAGGACGCGGCCACGCTCACCGGCAACCTCGGCGTCGACCCGATCGGAGCGGCCGCCCTGGCCGGCACCGACGCGGACCTCAGCGTCCTGGCCCAGGCCGTCGAGCTGGCCAAGCCCTACCCGGGCGTGCGGCCGGTCGTCGTGGACGCCACCGTCTACCACAACGCCGGAGCCGGCGACGTGCACGAACTGGCCTACGCCGTGGCCGTGGGCGTCGAATACGTCCGCGCGCTCACCGAGGCGGGCCTCACCGTCGACGAGGCCTTCGACTCACTCATGTTCCGCGTCTCCTCCACCACCGACCAGTTCGCCACCATCGCCCGCCTGCGCGCGCTGCGCGGCCTGTGGTCGCGGGTGGGCGAAGTGCTGGGCGTCACCGAGTCCAAGCGGGGCGCCATCCAGCACGCCGTCACCTCCGAGCGCCAGATCGCGCGCGACGATGCCTACGTCAACATGCTGCGCGGCACCATCTCCTGCTTCGCGGCCTCCGCGGGTGGGGCCGAGATTCAGACCGTCCTTCCCTTCGACACCGCGGCGGGCCTCCCCACGGACTTCTCCCGCCGCACCGCACGCAACACGCAGGTGGTGCTGGCTGAGGAGTCCAACGTCGGGCGCGTCAACGACCCGGCCGGCGGCTCGTGGTTCGTCGAGTCGCTCACCAGGCAGCTCTCCGACAAGGCGTGGGCCGTGTTCCAAGGCCTCGACGGCGAAGGCTTCGCCGCGGCGCTGGCCGACGGCACCGTCAAGGCCCAGCTGGATGAGGTCAACGCCGCCCGCGCGGCCCAGCTGGCCACCCGCAAGATTCAGCTGACCGGCGTGTCGATGTTCCCCAACCACGAGGAGGCCGCGCTCGAGCGCAAGGCCCGCCCCGCGGCACCGGAGCTCGGCGGCCTGAAGGTGGTCCGCGACACCCAGGTGTTCGAGGACCTCCGCGACCGTTCGGCTGCCGCCCGCGAGGCCGGCAACGCGCCGTCGGTGCTGCTGGCCTGCCTCGGCGCCCGCCGCGACTTCGGCGGCCGCGAGGGCTTCACCTCGAACCTGCTGCACGTGGGCGGGCTCGACACCATCGTCGCCGAGGGCGAGACGCCGGAGGACTTCGCGCGGCAGCTCACCGAGTCGGGCGCGAAGGTCGCGGTGCTGTGCTCCAGCGCCAAGGTCTACGCCGCCCAGGGCGTGGCAGTGGCCGAGGCCCTGCGCGCCGCCGGGGCCGAGACCGTCCTGGTCGCCGGCCAGATCAAGGAGCTGGGCGAGGGCGCCGAGGGCGCCGTCGACGGCAACGTGTTCGACGGCATGAACGTGGTCGAACTGCTGACCACCACCCTGAACAAGATGGGAGCCTGAGCATGACCGTCCCCCGTTTCACAGACATCGAGCTGACCGAGGCGGTCTCGGCTGACGCCGCGGCCAAGTTCGAGGCCATCATCGAGTCCACCGGGCACTCCGCCGGCTGGCAGACCCCCGAGCGCATCCTGGTGCCGCCGCTGTACGGCGATACGGACCTCGCCGGCCTCGACTTCCTCGAGACCGCGCCCGGCATCCCGCCGTTCCTCCGCGGCCCCTACGCCACGATGTACGTCAACCAGCCGTGGACGGTCCGCCAGTACGCGGGCTTCTCCACCGCCGAGGAGTCCAACGCGTTCTACCGCCGCAACCTGGCCGCCGGCCAGAAGGGCCTGTCGATCGCGTTCGACCTCGCCACCCACCGCGGCTACGACTCGGACCACCCGCGCGTGGCCGGTGACGTGGGCATGGCCGGCGTCGCCGTCGATTCCATCCTGGACATGCGCCAGTTGTTCGACAAGATCCCGTTGGATCAGATGTCTGTGTCCATGACGATGAACGGCGCGGTGCTGCCGGTGCTGGCGCTGTATGTTGTCGCGGCCGAGGAGCAGGGCGTCAAGCCCGCGCAGCTCGCCGGAACCATTCAGAACGACATTCTGAAGGAGTTCATGGTCCGCAACACCTACATCTATCCGCCGGCTCCGTCGATGAAGATCATCGCCGACATCTTCGCCTACACCTCGGCGAACATGCCCCGGTTCAACTCGATCTCCATCTCCGGCTACCACATGCAGGAGGCCGGGGCGACGGCGGACATCGAGATGGCCTACACCTTGGCCGACGGCGTGGAGTACATCCGCGCCGGCGAGTCCGTGGGCCTCAACGTGGACCAGTTCGCGCCCCGCCTGTCCTTCTTCTGGGCCATCGGCATGAACTTCTACATGGAGGTCGCCAAGATGCGCGCCGCGCGCATCCTCTGGGCCAAGCTGGTGCGCCAGTTCGGGCCGAAGAACCCGAAGTCGATGTCGCTGCGCACGCACTCGCAGACCTCCGGCTGGTCGCTGACCGCGCAGGACGTGTACAACAACGTCGTGCGCACCTGCGTGGAGGCCATGGGCGCCACGCAGGGCCACACGCAGTCGCTGCACACCAACGCGCTCGACGAGGCCATCGCGCTGCCGACGGACTTCTCCGCACGCATCGCCCGCAACACCCAGCTGTTCCTGCAGCAGGAGTCGGGCACCACCCGCACGGTGGACCCGTGGGCCGGTTCCGCGTATGTGGAGAAGCTCACCGAGCAGCTCGCCCGCAAGGCGTGGGAGCGGATCCAGGAGGTGGAGCAGGCCGGCGGTATGGCCAAGGCCATCGAGCAGGGCATCCCGAAGATGCGCATCGAGGAGGCCGCGGCCCGCACTCAGGCCCGCATCGACTCCGGCCGCCAGCCGGTGATCGGCGTCAACAAGTACAACCTCGACAGCGAGGACCCGCTCGAGGTGCTGAAGGTGGACAACAAGTCCGTCCGTGCATCCCAGATCGCCAAGCTGGAGCAGCTCCGCGCCGAGCGCAACGAGGCCGAGACCCAGCAGATGCTGGAGCGCCTCACCTGGGTGGCAGCGAACCCCGACGCGACAGATCCTGACCGCAACCTGCTCAAGGTGGCCATCGACGCAGCCCGCGCGAAGGCCTCCCTCGGCGAAATCTCCGACGCGTTGGAGAAGGTTTACGGCCGCTACACCGCTCAGATCCGTACGATCTCAGGTGTGTACAACACCGAAGCCGGCTCCAACGAGGACATCGAGACAGCCCGCAAGCTCGTCGAGGAGTTCGAGAAGAAGGAGGGGCGCCGCCCGCGCATCCTCGTCGCGAAGATGGGCCAGGACGGTCACGACCGTGGCCAGAAGGTCATCTCCACCGCCTATGCCGATCTCGGCATGGACGTCGACGTAGGCCCGCTGTTCCAGACGCCGGAAGAGGTGGCCCGCCAGGCCGTCGAATCCGACGTCCACGTGGTGGGTGTCTCCTCCCTGGCCGCCGGTCACCTCACGTTGGTGCCCGCGCTGCGTCAGGAGCTGGACAAGCTGGGCCGCGAAGATCTGATGATCGTCGTGGGTGGCGTGATTCCGGCCCAGGACTTCGACGAGCTCCGCGAGCACGGCGCAGACGCGATCTACCCGCCCGGCACCATCATCCCGGCGGCTGCGATCGATCTGCTGACCAAGCTGAACGAGCGCCTGGCCGACTGATACCCGGCGAACGACGAGTGGCCCGCCCCCTGAGGGGCGGGCCACTTGCCATTTCCGCTGATCGAGCCAACCGGCCCTACTCCGCTGATCGGGCCGGGCCTACACCGCTGGTTGAGTCAGGGTCGCCCCTCGCGGGGCGCCCGTTCAGCGCGGAAAATGCCGTATTCAGCTAATCGAGCTGACTAGGTGCGACGGGGCATTTTCGGATTAGCCAACCGGCGCGAAGCGCCAGCTGCGTCGAAACCGACCCGCGCTTGTTCATGGGGCTTGGACTGGAGCTTGGAAGGCAGCCCCCGCGGTAGGTGTTCCACCAGATCGGGTCTCGAGCTCCTCAGCGACCCGAGGCCCACTCTGGAGGAACACCCACCGCAGGCTGGCGGGGTGCCGCGGTCGTCAGCCGCCCGACTTCCTCCTGAATTCGCGCTTGCCGCCCACCTTGCCGTGGGTGTGGCCCTGGCCGCGGTCCGCCTCGACGCCCTGCGCGGCCGACAGGTGCTCTGCCGCCTTCTTGCGCTCGAGGGCCTGACGCATGGCCTCCTTGGGATCCAACTTCTCTGTGGGTTGTTCTGACTCTGACATGCGGCCCAGCCTACGCGGACGGCGATGGGGCCGCGGCCCAACCGTCGCTCGCTCCCCCGCCCCCTCGGAGGCCTGGCCTCCCCCCTCGTGCACGACACGCCGTCCGACCCGCTCTCCATGCGCACATGCGACGGCGAGAGGCAGGTGCGACGGCGTGTCGTGCACCCAGGTGCGGGCCGCATCAGGGCGGCACCCTGCTGGATGTATGGTTCACCACCTGCTGGATGTATGGATCGCCACCTGCTCGACTATGGTTCGCGACCGCGGATCGCCCCTCACCCCTCTCCCGAGACTCCTTCCGAGTGAGATTCCGGGGAGATAGGGCACATACGGGGCCATCTCCCCGGATTCTCACTCTCTTCGTCGCCGCCAGGACCGTGGGCCCCCGGCGGGGGCCTCGTGCCCGCCAAGTAGTCTCAGTCTCGTGACGCAGCTCTCCGATTCCCTCGATTTCTCGCACGGCCCCGCCTGGCGCAACCGCCTCGCACTGGCGCCGCTCACCAACAAGCAGTCCAACCCCGACGGCACGCTCTCGGACACCGAGATCAACTGGTTGCTCGCCCGCGCCCGCCACGGCTTCGGCATGGTGATGACCGCCGCCGCGTACGTGGCGCAGCCCGGCAAGGCCTGGAACGGGCAGCTCGGAATCAGCGACGAGTCACACCTGCCTGGTCTCGAGCGGCTGGCCGCAGGCATCCGCGAAGCCGGGGCCGCGTCGCTGGTCCAGATCCACCACGGCGGCGCGAAGGCAGACCCGGACGCATCCGGCGAGCCCGCCGTCGGTCCCTTCGACGACGCCAGCACGGGCGCGAGGGCGCTCAGCACGGCCGAGATCGAGGACGTGGTGGCCCGATTCGCGGCAGCCGCCGCCCGTGCCGAGCAGGCCGGATTCGACGGCGTCCAGCTGCATGGGGCCCACGGCTACCTGCTGTGCCAGTTCCTGGACGCGCACAACACCCGCGACGACGGCTACGGCGGCGACCTCCACGGCAGGTCGCGCATCCTTCGCGAGACCATCGCCGCCGTCCGCGCGGCCACATCGTCGGACTTCCACCTCGGGCTCCGGTTGTCTACCGAGCGCTTCGGCCTCAGCACCCCCGAGATCGCTCAGCTGAGCGCCGAGCTGATGGCCGAGGGCGGTCTTGACCACCTCGACCTGTCCCTGTGGGACGTCACCAAGCTCCCCGAGGGGGCCGCCGACGGCGACGCCCCGCTGGTCAGCCACTTCGTCGACCTTCCCCGTGGAGGCACCCGGCTCGGGATCGCGGGCAAGGTGACCAGCGCCCCCACCGCGACAGCCGCGCTGGCCACGGGCGTCGACTTCGTCGTCGTCGGCCGCGCCGCCATCGCGGACCAGCGGATCGCGGAGCGGATCCTCGCCAACCCCACCTACGCCGGGCCGTCGTTCCCGGTCTCGAAGCAGCAGCTCCGCGACAACTGCGTGGGCGAGCCCTTCGTCGAGTACTTCTCGACGGGGTGGCCACAGCTCGTGGCCAGCTGACGGCCGTGCGCGCGCTGATCGCCAGCGGCACCGGCCGCTACGCGGACCCGTGGCACCCCTTCGACCGGACCACGCCCAGGATCGCCGGGGCACTCGTCGAGGCCGGCTTCATCGTCGAGGTTGACCACGACGTCGACCACGCCATGACCAGCCTCGACGGCGTGGACCTGGTGGTGGTCAACGCCGGCGACCCGTGGGCGGACACCGATCACCGCCTCCCTCCGGACGCCCCCGGTAACGCTGGGCTGGCGGCCGCGCTCAGCCGCGGCATCGGTGTGCTGGCAATCCATATCGCGGTGGCGAGCCTGCGCGACTACCCCGAGTGGGCGGCCGCCGTCGGGGCCATCTGGGTGCCCGGACAGTCCTGGCATCCGCCGCTGGACACCGCGACAATCCAGCGCATCCCGATCGAGGAGGACGGCCAGCCCACCGAGTTCAGGGTCGAGGACGAGCGGTATCTCAGCCTCCAGTCCGTGGGTCGGAGCCACGTGGTGGCCACCCACGCGGGCCCGGGTGGCCCGGAGCCCACCGCCTGGATCCGGCAGCACGGCGCGGCAAGGATCGCGGTGGATCTGCTCGGCCACGACGAGCGCTCCTACGACTCGGCGGGTCACCGCGACCTCATCCGGGACCTCGCCGTCTGGGCGGCAAACGGCTCGGGTCCGCTGCACCACCCCTGACGCGTGGTTTCGGTCCGGGCCGCGGAAGGGTCGAGGCACCCCATTGACCTGACAAGGGTCTCGACATGCGGTGGATCAGGTGGCAGGCTGAACCATGGACTCGACCCAGGTGCTGGTCAGAGCTGTGGCGGACGTCCTGGAGGCGCCGGCAGCGGGTGTCGCACGCATACGGCTGGCCGAGGCTCTCCGCGATGCGACCGGCACGGCCATCGTGTCGCGGGTGAGTTTCACCTGCCGTTCGGTGAGCTTCTTCGTCGACGGCGCCCCGCCAGCGCCGCCGCCACACCTCCTGCCCACCCCTTCGGATCTTGCATTGCATCCGCTCACGCGCTTCCATGCCCGGGTCGGCTCAGCCACGCCTGCTCTGATGGTGGACGCCCTGCGCTCCGGCCTCGGGCTCCTGCCCTCCACGATGGGCGTCATCGAACGGCTCGGGCTCAGCGTTCACCAGCTCAGCGTGCCGCTCGACCCCATCAGCGCGTCCTCCCCGTATACAGGCTGGGTGCTGGTCTCCGACCACCCGATCACCCAGCGCGCCGTCGAGACGATGGCGGTGTTCCAGCCCCTGCTGCGGGCCCTCGACCGCCACGTCGCGGCCCTCGCCACCGTCGGAGAAACGGAGGAGGTGTGCCCCCTGACGCCCCGGGAGCGGGTGGTGCTGCAACTGCTGGCCGACGGGCTCACGGCCCAGGCCATCGCCACCCGGCTCGCAGTTTCCAAGCGGACGGTCCACAAGCACCTGGAGCACCTGTACCGGAAGTTGGGCGCGGCGGACAGGCTGACGGCGGTGCTACGGGCGCAGGGGCGGGGATGGCTCCCCGGCCCCATCCCATCAGGTCAGTCCGGCAGCTCTGACGCGCACTCGGCCACGTAGCCCAGGAGCGATTCCGTCAGCGAGCCGAACTGCGCCTCAGTGAGGTAGCTGAACGGCTTGGGCGCCTTGCCCTTGGCGTATGCGCCGCCGCCGGTGACCGCCTTGGAGTGGATCAGGGGCTCCTGCTCGAGGCCCTCTGCCTCCATGAAGTCCTGAACCGCGGTGTCGGCAGCCCAGCCGCAGGCCTCCTTGAGGTGGTCGGGGATGAGGAACTCAGCGCCCATGTCGCTCAGCGACACCCACGCGGTCCCTCCCGCCAGGTGGTGCTGGTAGGCGGCGTCGGCCCATTGGTCCTTGTAACAGTGGTGCGCCGAGGCAACCGTGGTGGTCCCCAGCAGGACGACGCTGCTCGCAGCCGCCATCTTCAGCCATATCCGCTTCGCGCTCATGGGTGAGCTCCCCTCTCGTGTCGGGCCCGCTGTCCGGGCGTGGCACCACACTCCCCCAGCGGGGGCGCACGGGAAATACGCACAGGTGCGTATCCCGCTCAGGGCAGCACAGGCAGCTGGTCGTCGAGGCCGGGGTAGGAGTCCTGGGCTCCGGGCCGCGTGCAGGCGAAGGCGCCCACACGCGAGGCGAAGCGGGCCGCGTCGACCAGCGTCTCGCCCGCGGCGAGGCGTGAGACGAGTGCGCCCACGAACGCGTCACCTGCTCCGGTGGAGTCGACGGCGGTGACCGGTGCCGACGGAACGGCGGTGAGTTCGGTGTCGCGGCCGACGACGAGCGAGCCCTGGGCGCCCAGCGTCATCACCACGGACGCCACCCCTGCGCCGACCAGGGCACGCGCCACCTCAGTGTGGGCGTCATGCTGAGAGGCCTCGCGTTCAGGGCCCAGCATCGCGAGGACCAGCCCCGCCTCGTGCTCGTTGACCACGAGGGGATCGGCGCGACGGATGACCTCCAGCGGGAGGGCGGTCACGGGAGCCAGGTTCAGGACGAAGCGGCCGGCGGTCAGCTCCGCGGCCCGGACTGTGCCGGAGGCCGGGATCTCCCCCTGCGCGACGACGACGTCCGCGGCCCGGATCGCGTCGGCCGCCTCATCGACGAATGCCGCGTCGACGTGCCCGTTCGCGCCCGGCACCACGATGATGGAGTTCTCGCCCACCGCGTCGACCACGACGATGGCCAGCCCCGTCGGTCCAGGAACCATCCCCAGGTGCGTCCGGTCGAGCCCGGCCGCGATGATCCCGGACAGCGCCACCTCGGCGTTCGCGTCGTCACCCACGGCGCCCACCATCGCGACGGTAGCCCCGAGCCGGGCGGCAGCGACCGCCTGATTGGCGCCCTTCCCGCCGGGGCGCATCGACGCGTCCCGGCCCGGCAGCGTCTCCCCCGGGGTGGGGTGCCTGGCCACCTCGACGGAGAGGTCCGCGTTGATCGACCCCACCACCACGACGGTGCCCGGCATGGTCTCGGCCAGGGGCTCCGAAGGCGAGGTCATGGGGGCGTCGGCCGGCCCAGCAGGGCCTGCGCCGTCGGCTCGTCGGTGACTAGCACGTCGAGGTAGCGGCCGGCGATGGCGCCGCGGATGGCCTCGACCTTCTCGGCCCCGGCGGCCACGCCCACCACGTTCGGCAGGGCTCGCAGCTCGGTGAGGCTGAGCGAGACCGAGCGGTCCGAGGCGGAGCCGGGGATCTCCTCGCCGCGACGTCCGAACCAGTGGCCGAGCATGTCCCCCACCGCCCCGGCGGCCGCGTAGGCCGCGACGTCATCGTCGGTCACCATCCCGGTCCGGACCGCCGACCCTCCAGGGCGCACCGCGCCCACCCCAGTCAGTGTCAGCGTGGCGCTGCGGGCCAGGTCAAACACCTTGGCGACGGCGTCCTCGGTCCGCAGCGACTCCGCCAGCTCGGCGCTCGAGACGAACAGCGGCGACGGGACAGTGCGGAGGCAGCGGACAGCCGCCGGGTTCTCCGCGACGAGCTGCGCGACGTTGTCGATGGTGCCGGCGGCCGAGGCCAGCGTCACGCCGTCGAGCGACTCTGCCGAGAGCATGGTGAGCGCGCGTGCGACGGTGTCGCTCCACCCGACCCCCACGACGACGCCGGGATGCAGGTAGCGCCTGGCGTAGGCCGCGAGTGCGGCCGCGACCCTCTCGTTGGTGCGCTCCCGGCTCATGGGTCCGCTGAGCATGGGCACGACGACGGCGTCGGTCAGCGGGGTCCGCTCGCGCAGCTGGGTGGCCAGGCCGAGGGCGGCCAGGTAGTTGGCGTCCATCTCGATCCGCACGATGCCCTGCTGGCGCGCCGTCTCGAGCAGCCTGCCCACCGTCTGCCGCGACACATACAGCCGCGCTGCCACCTGCGCCTGCGTCAGGCCGTCCTCGTAGTAGAGCCAGGCCGCGCGGACGGCGAGGTCGAGATCGCCGGCCTCTGGGGTCAACATGACCTGTCTCCTTCGTCGGCCGCCCCGGCTGAAGCGCCGTGGGCGGATGCCCAATTGCCTGCCGATAGCTTCTCACGGGGGCGACGCTGGCATAGATTTGAGGGCAATACAGCACACAGTCATGCTCGACGAAGGAGTAGCAGTGACGGAGTTTCCGGCCACGCAGCACGCCATCCAGATCACCGGGGTGGACGAGTTCATCCACAACACGGCCAAGGCGGTCGACCCCGTCGGCCCCACCCAGTTGCTGCTCAAGGTGGAGTCCTGCGGCATCTGCTTCAGCGACACCAAGCTCCTGCACGCCTTCGACTCGCACCCGCGCAAGGCCCAGGTGGTCTCCGGGATCGACCTCGACGCCCTCGCCGAGATCCCCAGCTACCACCCCGGTTCCGCCGCCGTGGTGCCGGGGCATGAGCCCGTGGCCCGCATTGTCGCGGTGGGCGAGCTGGTGACGCACTTCGCCGCCGGCGACCGCGTCCTGGTGCAGGCCGACTGGAAGCACCTCAAGACCCCCGCCTCCAACGGCGCTTTCGGGTACAACTTCGACGGCGCCCTGCAGGAGTACGTCGTCGTCGACGAGCGCTGCGTGGTTGCGCCCGACGGCGAGAAGTTCCTCATCCACGTCACCGACGGCCCGTCCGCCGCGGCCGTGGGCCTCATCGAGCCTTGGGCCACCGTCGAGGGTTCGTACGCGTGGGCCGAGCGCAACCACCCGAAGGCCGGCGGGCGGATGCTAGTGGTGGCCGACGGCGAGGTCTCCGGGCTGGATGCCCTGACCGAGTCGAACCAGCCGGCCGAGATCGTGCGCCTCGAGCCCGGCGACGTCGAGACGCTCGCGGGGAATGCGTTCGATGACATCATCTACCGCGGCTCGGACGTGGCCGTGCTGGAGCGCCTGGGCGGGCTGCTCGGCATGCGCGGGGTGCTGTGCGTGGTGCTCGACGGCGGCCGCATCGAGGGCCCGGTCAAGCTCGACATCGGCCGTGTGCACTACGACTTCATCCGCTTCTGCGGCACCACCGGGTCCGACCCGGCCGACGGGTACGCCTGGATCCCCGCCAACGGCGAGATCCGCGAGGGCGACAAGGTGGCCATCATCGGCGCCGCCGGCCCGATGGGGCAGATGCACACCATCCGTGCGCTGACCTCGGGGATCGCGGGCATCACTGTCGCGGGGACCGACCTGAGCGACGACCGCCTGGCGCACCTCGAGTCGCTGACCCGGCCGGTCGCGGAGAAGAACGGCATCGAGCTCAGCATCATCAACACCGGCACCACGAAGCTGGAGCCCGGCTACACGCACCTCTCCTGCATGGTGCCCGTGCCGGCGCTGGTGGCACAGGCCGTGGACCTCGCAGCCGAAGGCGCGATCATCAACGCGTTCGCCGGCATCCCGGCCGGCACCACCGGCGAGTTCGACCTGCAGGGCATCATCGAGCGACGGATCTTCATGCTCGGCACCAGCGGATCGGACGTGTCCGACATGCGCACGGTGCTGCGGAAGATCGAGGAGGGGATCATCGACACCCACATCTCCCTCGACGCGGTCACCGGCATGGCCGGTTTCCGTGACGCCATCGAGTCGGTGATGAACCGCACCTCGGGCGGCAAGATCATGGTCTACCCGTCGCTGCACGACCTCCCTCTGACCCGCCTCGTGGACATGGCGGAGAAGCTCCCGCACGTCGCGGCGAAGCTGAACAACGGCGTGTGGACGAAGGAGGCCGAGGAGGCCCTGCTCGCCACAACCGCTGGCTGAGGTGCCGGGACCCCTCCGCTCGACCCCGGGCGCGCGGAGCTGCGCTCCTCACGGCCCGGGGCCCCCACCGCTGGCTGTGGTGCCGCCCCGCAGCTCCCCCACCGCTGGCTGAGGTGCCGCCCCGGCGCTCGAAGAGCGCTTCGGGCGGCCTCGAAGCCTAAGAAACTCATGCTGACAAGCCCACCTTCCCCAGCCTCGGGTGGCTGACCCCCGCGTCGCTGCGCTCCCCACGTCCCGGACCCCCTCTCCGCTGGGTGAGCCAGCCGGGCGCGAAGCGCCCAGCTGCGTCAAAGCCCCTGGCACCCGGTTCGAGGACCCAGCGAAGGCCCAGCTGAACCACCCGCAGGAGCGACCTCACTACAGTGGGCCGCAGGAGGCCCCCATGACCGATCACCTGCAGCGCGCCATCGACCTCGCCGTCGCGAACGTCGCCGATGGCGGCGGCCCGTTCGGCGCCGTCGTGGTGGCGCCGTCGGGGCAGGTGTTCGAGGGCGTCAACCGCGTCACGGCCGTCCCCGACCCCACCGCACACGCCGAGGTGCAAGCCATCCGCGCGGCGGCGGCCGGACTCGGCACCCACGACGTCACCGGCTGCGTCCTCTACGCCTCCTGCGAGCCGTGCCCGATGTGTCTGGGTGCGGCACTGTGGGCGAGGGTGTCGCGGGTGGTGTTCGCGGCGGACCGCCACGACGCCGCGGCTGCCGGCTTCGACGACGAGGCCTTCTACGCCCAGCTGTGCGACGGTGTCACGACGATGGGCTGGACGCAGGAACGCCAGCCGGATGGCCGTGCCCCCTTCGAGGCATGGCACGGCTTCGCAACCCGGATCGCGTACTGACACGATGGTCCTGCCTTGGAGAGGAAACCGATGACCACCGTCTGCGTCATCCCCGTCCGCGGGGGCTCAAAGGGAATCCCCCGCAAGAACCTGCTGCCGATCGCCGGCAAGCCCCTCGTCGTGTGGAGCATCGAACAGGCGCTGGCTGTGCCCGGGCTGCGGGTGATCGTCTCGACGGAAGACCCCGAGATCGCCGCCGTCTCCCGCAGCGCCGGAGCCGAAGTGATCGACCGCCCCGCCGAGCTCGCCCAGGACGCCACGGCCTCCGAACCCGTGATCGAACACGCCATCGCCACGCTGACCGAACGAGGAGAGCGGCCCGACGTGGTGATGTTCCTCCAGGCCACCTCTCCCGTGCGCCTGCCCGGCACCTTGGCCCGCGCGCTGGCCGAGTTCGAGGCGTCCGGGGCCGACTCGATGCTCTCGGTTGTCCCCGAGACCCCGTTCCTGTGGAATCTCGGCCACCCGGCGACGGCCGATTACGACTACACCAGCCGACCCCGCCGCCAGGACATCGCACCGGAGAGCATGAAGTACCGCGAAAACGGCTCGATCTATGTGACACGCACCGAGATCTACGAGACCTTGCACAACCGCCTCGGTGGTCACATCGAGCTGTTCGTCCTCGACGAGGCGGAGTCCGTCGACATCGACACCGCAGCGGATTTCGCCCGCGCCGAGCAGGTCCTCGGACGCGTCGGCGGAGCCACAGCACGACGATCCGCCGGCAGCACATCCAGCATCTGATCCTAAAGCCCGGCTAATGATGGCCGGAGGTCTATCCCCTCTTCGCTGACCGTGGAGGTGTTCAGCAGTGGCGACGAAGGATTGGGCCCGCGAAGACGAGCGATGCGCGCGGGTGCGGGTCGGCAGTGGCATGCGGATCGGGTGTTGCGTCCGCCGATGTGGTCGCTGGGAGGCCTGAGCTGTCGCGGGCGACGCGCCGCCGCCCATGGAGAGCTTCCTCGCGCTACTGCAAGAGAACGTCCTCGACCGCCGCTCTTGGACAATGCACGGTCCGCTACGGATCGCGGTCGTGCACCTGGATCGAGCGGACTTACCACCGCAGCCAATGTCAGCCCCTCCTGGGCCATTTGATCGTGTTCAACTTCGGACCATCACGAACACGCAAGACGTGCCCGCTGCAGGACTCGGAACTGTCACCTGCCCGTGCAGCAGCCCCGGGAGTCTCCTCGTCGGACTCGCTCGCTCCAACCTGGTCGCCAACGTACTATGGAGACATGGCCTTCTCAGCGCTGAATGCATTGCGTCGTTGGACACCGCTTCAACGACGAGTGGAGAGGTCGATCCGTCTTGATAGACCAGCAAGGGGGCGCCATCTCCCCGGCAGCGTCTGGGGGGTTTGTCTGGCCAAGAACGAAGCCGACATCATCGAAGCGACAGTCCGGCACAACCTGGAGCAGGGGCTGGATGCGGTCATTGTCGCAGACAACGGTTCAAATGATGGAACCCTCGAAATCGTTCGCGGATTGGCAGATACACTGCCTGTGTTCGCAGCTGTGGATACACTTCCGGCCCACCACCAGGGTCGAAAGACTTCCTACCTCGCACATCTCGCACGACTCGGGGGTGCGGAGTGGGTGGTCCCTTTTGACGCGGACGAGCACTGGTATGCCCCCGCTGTGTCCGTCGCGGAATGGCTGCGATGTTGCCCCGGTGACGCAGCGAGCGCCAAGATGTGGAACGCCTTCCCCACAGTGGACGCTCGGCCGGGAATACAACTGAGCCGATTCCCTATGTGGTCGACAAAGATAGCCTTTCGATCGACGGGCTGGGCATGGGTTGGTGAGGGGAATCACCGAGTATCGGTCTCCGACCACCCATGTCCCGGGCTTCACATCATCCACTACCAATATCGATCCTTTGAACAGTATGATCGGAAAGTCGTGGACGGCTCGGCGAGTCTTCAAGCGGCAGCAATGCCCCCAGAGATCGGCGGTCATTGGCGAGCCGCCGCCGCCCTGAGCCGTGATGAGCGCAGGGCCTTGTGGTTGGCATATCTCACTGGCGCCGCTCAGGATGACCAAGTGAGTTCTGACCGGCAACTCGTAGATGTATCGGACTGGGCCGTTTGGGACCCTCAGGGCCTTTTCCTCACAAACGATGAGAACGCGGCCGAGCGGACTTAACGCTATCCATGCCCACCAGCGAGCACATGGCGTCCCCCCAAGGATAGGCGAGCTTCGATTCCGGTCTACGATCTGGCGCCGCCAGTCGGGTCAAATGCGTGCGCCATCTCAACTCTCGGCACCTTGCCGAAGACTCGGTATCGAAGCTGACCTTCAAGGTTACCGAGTACGTCTCCGGCTCTTGCCGCCCAAGAGAGCCGCGACGCTCGACTTCTTCTGCTCAACAACCAAGCTGGTGGTAGCCGGAGACTGTTTCGAATCGCCCATCGGAGTGACATGCCCTTGAGAGGACGGGAACCGTCTCGACTTCGAAGCCACGTGATGACTCGTGCCCGCGCATAGCCCCTCCGCTGCTTGAGGACTGCCCGGGGACTGCTGCGGAGGCGAATGTGCACTACGGCGCCCTCGACGATGATAAGCGGTATGCCTGCCTCCTGCGCGCGCCAGGCAAAATCTACGTCTTCATGACCCCCTTTGTAAGAATTGTCCATTCCACCCAACGCCAGATAGTCCGATCTGCGAATCCCCATGTTCCCACCAAACGCGAAGGGCAAATAGCCCTCGACGGCATAGGGCCTAATGGTCTTTTCTTCTCCAGCATATAGGCGCCACAGGAGTTCATCATTGAGGTACGCCAACTCCACCGGGCCAGTCACAAGCGCAGGCCGCTTGGCCAGTTCCTCATACAGTGCACGCACCCATCTCTCGCCAACTACGTCATCTGCATCGCAAAATAGGAGGTGACTTCCTTTAGCGAGGAAAGCGCCCTGGTTTCGCGCATAGCTTGCCCCTTGACGCATGGAAGCCGGCTCTAATCGCATGTGCAGTTCCCCAGAAAAATCCGCTACCAGCGAGAACAGATCATCGGTGGAGTTGTTGTCCATGATCAGCACCTCGAAAGGAGGAGGATCCACCTGCTCAGTTAACGCCATCAACTGCGCTCCAAGGGTTCTCGTCCCATTGTGCACTGCAATGACGACGGTAACCTCAACGTCAGGTTCCATGCCTTCCTCCAACCGCTCGCATCGATCATACCGAGAGCCGCACCGGGTCTCATAGACGGAGTGCAGAGGATCACGGGTCTGAGCCCGCCGCGAGCAGGGCACCTGGCAATGTGGTTGACCTCTCATCGCCTCAAGAGGTGGTGGCACCATCAAGTCGGTCCTGGGCGTCGATCAGCAGTTCTGCCTGGCCCTTCCCGCTCTGATGGCGGTTCTCCTCCGGGTTACTGATCGCGGACGCCACTGGCTCCGCAGAATGGCCCCTTCAGATCGGACTGGGCGGCCTCGCCCTCGTCTCGCTTTAGCCTCGATCCACCGATGGGTTGGGTGGGTTGAGCGTGCCGTGACGAACGAATGCCCTTGCTACTGGGATATTGGGACTTGTCTAGAGTCAAAAATCACCAAGTAGGAAGAGCATCCGTCAGATGCAACTCTCTCATACTCCTCACGCTGTTTCTGTCAGCTTCGATGACCCGAATCTTGTGTCGGCCGCTGGGCTGGTCCCGACGATGAGACTGGCCCAAGCTGCGGGGCTGCAGGACCTGGGCGATGCGCACTTGAGTGTCCCCACCGACAAGGGCGCCAACGCCGGCGCGAAGGTCACATCGTTGGTGGCCGGGATGGTTGCCGGAGCAGACTCCATCGATGACATGGCCCTGCTGCGCCACGGCGGCATGAAGAAGCTCTTCTCCAGCATCTATGCCCCCTCCACGTTGGGGTCGTTCCTGCGGAAGTTCACCTTCGGGCATGTCCGCCAACTCGACGCCGTCGCGTCCCGGTTCCTGGCCGCACTGACCGGGCTGACCTGGCTGCTGGGCAACCCGCAGCAGGCTTCCAGGACTCCCGGGGTCGCGTTGCTGGATGTTGATGACACCATCATCGAGGTCCACGGCCACCAGAAACAGGGCGCAGGGTTCGGCTACTCCCGGGTGCGTGGGCTCAACGCCCTGATCGCCACCTTGGCCACCGCGACCACGGCCCCGATCATCGTGGCCCAGCGGCTACGCAAAGGGGCCTGCGGGTCCCCGCGCGGGGCGAACCGGTTGATCGCCGACGCGGTGAAACAGGCCCGCCGTCTCCTGCCAGCGGGAACGCCGGTGCTGGTGCGGATGGACTCGGCCTACTGGGGTCGGCCCTCGCTCTGGGCCGCCATTCGCGGCGGGGCCAACGTGTCAGTGACCGTCAAGATGAGCCCCACCATCAAAACCGCCATCGCGACCATTGATGAGCAGGCCTGGACCACGATCAAGTACACCGACGCCATCTTCAACCCCGACACCCAACAGTGGATCTCGACCGCAGAAGTCGCCGAGGTCGCCTTCACCGCGTTCTCCTCGCAGAAGAAGGCTGAGCAGATCCCTGGACGGTTGGTGGTGCGCCGGATCCCGGACTTCAACGCCGCCACCAAGGCCGCCGCCGGGCAGGACGGACTCTTCGACACGTGGCGGTTCCACGCCTTCTTCACCACCACCGACCCGACGGTGTTCAACACCATCACGGCGGACACAACCCACCGCGGCCACGCGGTGATCGAGCAGGTCAACGCCGACCTGAAAGCCTCCGCCCTGGCTCACCTACCCTCGGGGGTGTTCACGGCCAACGCCGCCTGGCTGGTGCTGGCCGTCATGGCCTTCAACCTCACACGCGCCGCAGCCACCCTGACCGGGACTGGACTGGCAAAGGCCACCACCGCCACCATCCGCCGCACACTGATCACCGTCCCAGCCAGGATCGCATCCTCAGCCCGCCGGCTCGTGCTGCATCTACCAACAGCCTGGCCCTGGGAAGCCGCCTGGACTGACCTGTTCAACCGGGTCAACGACCCACCCGCCCCAGCAACGGCCTGACCACCCCAGCAGCCACCCCTGCGCAACCCCAAGGAACCCTGGACACCACGGACAGCAAGGTCCGATGCCCCTTCACACCCTCACACCAGAAACCCGGCACCACCAGCCAGAACCGCACGGGCACAGTCGAAAACCCGTCACGCAGCACACAGGCTCTCATCGGTCGGTGGATCGAGG
>NZ_JBUZNO010000010.1:0-135098 GCF_055326245.1 Tessaracoccus luoxuelianae | reverse complement strand
CCATCACCAAGGGTGTACCGACCCTCACCGACGTCGCCACCGTGGCAGCGTTCGATGAGAACCAGCTCCTCGGCTGGGTCGCCGCTATCGAGAACAGCTCCGAGCACCCCCTGGCGGCGGCGATCGTGACCGGCGCCACCGACCGCGGTCTCACCCTGGGCGAGGTCACTGACTTCGACTCGGTCACCGGGCAAGGCGTCCGCGGCCACGTCGACGGCCACGACGTCCTGGTCGGCAACCGGCGACTTCTCGACGAAAATGGCATCAGTACCGACACGCTGCAGCCGCTGCATGACGCGCTCGCAGCAGGGGGCAAGACGCCGATGCTGGTGGCCGTCGACGGGCTCCCCGCGGGAATCGTGGCGGTCGCCGACACCATCAAGGACGGCTCCCCGGCCGCGGTCGCGGCCCTCCAGGCACGCGGCATCGAGGTCATCATGATGACTGGCGACAACCGGGCAACCGCCGCCGCGATCGCCTCCCAGGTCGGGATCCGTCGCGTGGTCGCCGAAGTGATGCCCGCCCACAAGGCCGCCGAGGTCCGACGCCTCCAGGACGAAGGCAAAATCGTCGGAATGGTCGGCGACGGCATCAACGACGCCCCCGCCCTCGCGCAGGCAGACGTCGGCTCCGCGATCGGCACCGGCACCGACGTGGCCATCGAATCCTCCGACATCACCCTGATCTCCGGCGCCCTGTCAGGGGTGGTCACCGCCGTTGACCTGTCGCGGGCCACTATGCGCAACATCAAACAGAACCTGGTGTTCGCGTTCCTGTACAACACCCTCGGCATCCCCATCGCCGCAGGTTTGCTCTACCCCGTCTTCGGGATCCTGCTCAGCCCCATCGTCGCCGCCGCAGCCATGGCCCTGTCCTCACTGTCGGTGGTCACCAACGCCAACCGGCTCCGCCGCTGGGCACCACACCCCATCCACGAGTCCCCCACCACCGGCTCCCCCGTCACCCCCGTCGTCGAAATCGGCGGCGAGACCCCCACCACCCAGCACCACACCACAGGAAAGGACACCCCCATGTTCGGCAAGAAGACCACCGCCACCACCCACATCGATCCCGTCTGCGGAATGAAGGTCAAGCCCGCCACCGCGGCCGCCACCCGCACCCGCAGCGAGACCACGATCTACTTCTGCTCCACCCACTGCGCCGAAGCCTTCGACGCGGACCCCGCCCGCTACGGACACCCCCAGATCGCGGCCGAGCACCAACCCGAGGCTCACACCCCCGCACCGCACCACCACTAGCCGCCGAACCAGACCAGGTCCAGGACACATGACCGGCAACCCACAGCGTCCGGAACTCATCGGCCAACTCGCCGTGATCGAAGGCCATATCCGCGGCATCGCCCGCATGGTCTACCAGGACGCCAACTGCATCGAGATCCTCACGCAGACCTCAGCAGTCACCGGCTCGCTGCGCTCAGTCGCCCTGGACCTGGTCGACAACCACCTCCAGCACTGCCTCACCCAGGCCATCCACTCCCCAGACCCCGCCTACCGCGACGCCAAGGTCGCCGAGGCCTCCACAGCCATCGCCCGCCTCGTCCGCAGCTGAACCGTTCTTGATCAGAGGTTGACCGGCCGCGGATCGGATCTGAATCCGGACCCCGCACAGTGGAAGCAGCACCCGAACGAGAGGAACCCGGCTCATGAGCCTCCACAGCCAACACCGCCCCACCGACACCGGCCCCGACGCCCCACCCGCGGCCACCGGACCCGCCCAGCAGCACCAAAGCCATGGTGGCCACATGTGGCACATGCTCCTGATGTGCCTACCGTTGATCGGGTTCGGCCTGTGGTCGCTGTTCAGCGGAGGCGGCGCAGGCGCGCTGATCGGCGGCCTCCTCTGCGCAGGCATGATGCTGCTCATGCACGGCCGCCCCGGCGCCGGGCACCGCCACTGAAACTTGGCCGCCGCGGAGTGCCCGACCCACAGAAACCCAGCGAACGCCAAGGCAAGGGGGTACAAGTGACCAGACGGGCCGCTCCCCACGGCATCCACCCACCTGGTACCACGGCGCCACGGCAACTGGACCCGCACACTGCACTTGTCCAGTCAGCGCACCCGTTACAAGTGACCTCGGACGGCACGGCCACGCCGATCCTCACGCAACCCGTCGCCAACGAACCGGCCCCCGTCGGGGCCGGCGACGTCTTCGGCGCCACCGTGGAGGTGGAGTTCCAGGTCGCCCATGTCGCCGAAGGCATGGACCGATTCGCGGCACTGCTTCGAGCGGTGGCCAGGGCCGCCGACGCGGCCTCAACATCCAAGGGGTCGGGTGGGACCGCTACTGTCACGGAGAGAGCCAGCCTTGGGAGCTGGCCATGACAGCCCTGTTCGGAGAGCTGCTGGTGACCCGTTGGAGGACCCAACAGCATGATCGCTGGACCCGAACCCAGCTCGATGATCACCGGCAGCGCATGCTGGGGCGTCTGCGCGAGCATGCCGCCCGACAGTCGCCCTACTATGCCGACCAGCACCGCGGCATGCAGTCCGCCCCGCTGTCGCAACTGCCGCCGTTGACCAAGACACAACTGATGACGCAGTGGGATCGGCTGGTGACCTCTCCGGAGCTTCGCCTCGACTCGGTGACGCGACGGTTGCAGGATCTGGAGTCTGGGGGTGGTGATCCCGGACAACCCTGGCAGGGTCGTTGGTGGACGGCGGCCACCGCCGGCTCAACGGGCCAAAGGGGCGTCTTCGTCTGGAACCGTCGCGAATGGATCCGCATCCTCTCCTCCTACGCCCGCGTCAACGACTGGGCCCACGTGAAGGTCGGTCCACGCCGGCCTGTGCCGACCGCGATCGTGTCCACCCGCAACCCCGCCCACCAGTCCGCGGTCGTCGGCGCTTCCCTCCGCAACCCCCTGGTCCCCACCCTCCGACTCGACGCCACCCAACCCATCGAGGCCCTAGTTGAGGCGCTCAACAGATTCCAGCCCCGACTTCTGGTGTGCTACGCCTCAATGCTGGCGCCCCTGGCCGAAGCCCAAACCGCCGGGAACCTCCACATCGCGCCGGAGAAGGTGATCACCGCCTCCGAGGAGCAACTTCCCACAGCCCGGCACGCGGCGATCGACACCTGGGGTGTGCAGGTCATCAACACCTACGTCGCCACCGAAACCGCCACCATCGCGTCGTCCTGCAGCCACGGCTCGATGCATCTCTACGAGGACTTCGTCATCATCGAACCCGTCGACAACGCCTACCGGCCCGTCCCCGACGGCCACATCGCCGATCGGCTCCTTGCTACCGTCCTGTTCAGCCGCACCCTCCCGCTGATCCGCTACGAACTGACCGACTCGATCCGGCTGGCCACCGACCCCTGCACCTGTGGACTACCCTTCCGACGACTGGACACCGTCGCGGGCCGCACCGAAGCGACCCTCCGTGTGACCAGCAGGACCAGAGAACCCGTGCTGATTCGCCCTGGCCTGTTCCACGACGCCCTCGAACCGCTAGCCATCCACGGCTGGCAGGTCCAACAAACCACCGAGGGGATCACGGTACGAATCGTGGACCCTGACCGACGGGTGGACCTGCACCAGATCACCCGCCGACTCAGAGCCGGACTCACATCCGCAGGCGTCACCGACGACACCCACATCATCGTCACCCCGGTTCAGGAACTTGCCCGCACCCCGCTCGGCAAGGCCCCGCTGATCATCGGCCAGAAGCAGGGGGGACCGGGAGGCGGGGGATCGCGCTGATCAGTTGGCGCGTGCACGCCTCGTGCGGGTCATTCAGGATCGACATCGTCTCTCCCGTCTCGATGACCGTTCCGTCTTTGAGGACCAGTGTGGTGTCACACAGCGCCGCGACCACGCTCATGTCGTGGGAGACCATCACGATGCTCAACTGTCGCTCGCGCCGGAGTCGGGCCAGGAGTTCGATCACCTCGATGCGGGTGGTGACGTCCAGGGCGCTGACCGGCTCGTCGGCCACCAGGACGGCCGGGTCGGTGACCAGGGCCCGGGCGATGGCGATCCGTTGCCGTTGGCCTCCGGAGAACTCGTGGGGGTAGCGGGCGAGGGTGTCGACGTCCAGGCCCACCTCCTCGATCGCCGCCGCCACCCGGGCACGCCGCTGGGCAGCGGTTCCCCCGATGCCCAGCGACAGCAGCGGCTCGGCGACGATCCTGTCGACGCGCATCCTTGGGTCCAGTGAGGCGTAGGGGTCCTGGAAGACGGGTTGAACCGTTTGGCGCAGCTCGCGCACCTGGAGGCGGTCCCGCAGGTTCAACTCGGCCCCGTCGAACAGGACCCGGCCAACCGTGGGCTGGTGGAGCGCGAGCAGGAGTTTCAGCGCGGTGGACTTGCCTGAGCCCGACTCGCCGACGATCCCCAGGCTTCCGCCGGGAGTCAGCGCGAAAGTGACGCGGTTCAGGGCGGGGGCGGTGGCGCCGCGGTAGGTGAAACCGACGGACTCGAAGGCGAGCAGCGGCTTGGTCACGAGATGCTTCCTGTGGCCAGTGCCTCATCCAATGCGCGGGCGCTGGCGACGAGCCGGAGCGTGTACGGGTCGGTCGGGGCGTGGACGATCTGATCGATGGGCCCCTGCTCAACAATGTGGCCTCCCTGCATGACCAGGGCCCGGGTGACGGTGTGTGAGACGACGGCGATGTCGTGGGAGACGAACACCAGGCCCATCCCATGATCGGCACAGAGTCGACGGATGAGCTGGAGGATCTCCGCCTGGACGGTGACGTCCAGCGCGGTGGTCGGTTCGTCCGCGATCAGCATCGCAGGCCGGCAGGCCAGTGCCATCGCGATGGCGACGCGCTGCCTCTGGCCCCCGGAGATCTCGTGGGGGAACGCCCGCGACACCCGCTCGGTGGCGGGCAGAGCCACCTCCGTCAGCGCCCGCTCGACGGCGGCGTTCAGCTCATGGCCGCGGAGCCCTTGGTGCCGCCGGAGGGGCTCGGCGATGAGCTCTCCGATCCGGGTGAGGGGGTCGAGGGCGGTGGAGGGGTCCTGGAAGATCTTCGCCATCCTGCGTCCCCGGATCTCCAGCAACTGCTTCCTGGAGGCCCCGACGATCTGGGTGCCGTCGACGCGAATGGATCCTGAGGCTGTCAGCGACCGGGGCAACAGGCCGAGCAGCGCCAGGGTGGTGACCGACTTCCCGGAGCCTGACTCGCCGATGATCCCGACCCGTTCGCCTGGGTCGAGTGCAAACGAGATGGCGTCGACGACGCGCTTGCCGGATCCCGCGACCGTGATAGTGAGATCCTCAACCTCGATGTTCATCTGCGCTCCCGTCGGGTCGGATCGAAGCGTTCGCGGAGGCCGTCGGCCAGGGAGTTCGCCCCCAGCACGATCACCATGATGACCACGCCTGGGGCGACGGCGCCCCACGGGGCGGTCAGGACGGTGCTCTGAGCGCCCTGGAGCAGGCGGCCCAGCGACGAGTTCGGCGGCGGGACGCCGAGTCCGAGGTACGAGAGGCTCGCTTCGGCGAGGACTGCGGTGCCGAAGATGAGCGCGGCGGTCACCACGAGCGTCGGCCACATGTTGGGGAGCAGGTGGATGACCACGATGCGTGGCCAGCTGGTGCCCGAGGTGCGGGCAGCGGTGACGAACTGCCGGCGCAGCAGCCCTTTGGCCAGGATGCGGGTGAGTCGCGCCACCACCGCGGAGGCTGCCAGACCGATCGAGACCACGGCCGAGGTCAGGCTGGCGCCCTGCATGGCACCGATCAGCATCGCGAGCAGCAGGGTGGGAAAGGCGATCACCACGTCCAGGAGAGAGGACTGCACGTCGTCGACCCATCCGGTGGCGAATGCGGCGAGCAGCCCGACGATGACGCCGAGGGCCATCGCGATGGCCATGCTGCTGAGACCGACCGTCAGTGCGATCCTGGTGCCGACCATGACGAAGCTGGCGGTGTCGCGGCCGAGCTTGTCGGTGCCCAACCAGTGATCCGGTCCGGGGGGCTCGAGCCGTCCGCCGGTGGTGTCGGCGAGGTCGTAGGGCAACCAGAACACCGACACCAGCCCGACGATCCCCACAGCCACCAACAGGACCATCCCGAGCACAAGACTCACCGGCATACCTCGCCGTCGAGCCGGCACCGGGGCGATCGGCTCCGGAGCGCTGCTGATGTCGATCCCGGCGCTCACGCGTGCGCCCCGGAGAGGCTGGAGCGCAGGCGCGGGTCGACGAGGCGCTGGACCACGTCGGCTGCGAAACCGACGATCAGCACGAAGAACGTGGTCACCAGGAGGATCCCCTGGATGCTCGGGTAGTCGTGCTGGGCGATGGCCTTGGTCAGCATGCTCCCCAGCCCTGGCAGGGTAAACACGCTCTCCACCACGACGGCCCCCAGCAGGGTGGACGCGAGCTCGATCCCTAGGATCGAGATGACTGGCACCGAGGCGTTGCGGACGCCGTGGCGAAGGAACGCCTCCCCGAAGCCGCTGCCCAACGCCTGCGCATTGCGAAGATAGTCGCTCTCCAAGACGTCAAGCGTCGCCGACCGGACATAGCGCACCAGCGAGGCAGTCATGACGATCACGATGGTGGTGGCGGGGAGGAACAGGGAACGCAGCGCCGCGAGCGGGTCAGCCCAGCCCTCCCGCGGGAACCCCCCGGAGGGGAACAGCCGAAGCTCCAACGCGAACAGCCACACAAGAAGGATCCCGATCCAGAAGACGGGCACCGCGATGCCGAGCTGCGCCACAGCCGTCACGGCGACCCCGAGCCGCGTGTGAGCCCGAGCCGCCGCGACGTACCCGATCCCGCTGGCGAGCATGACGGAGATGACGAAGGAGATCAAGGTCAGCGGCAGCGTCACCTCCAACCGGGAAACGATGTCGGGCAGCACGGGGGTGCCGGAGATGAAAGAGGTGCCCAGGTCGAGTCGCATCACGTCTCCGACCCACCGCACGAGCTGTTCGTGGACGGGAAGGTTGGAGCCCACCTGCTGTTGCGCGGCCTCGATCTGCTCCGGGGTCGCGTCGACCGACAGAAGGGCGTTGGCGGGGTCGCCGGGCAGGAGCCGCAGCAGGACGAAGATCAGCAGCATCGCCAGCACCAACGACATCAGCAGGAAGGCGGCGCGCCGGGCCAGGTAACTACCCATGCTCCGGCACACCGCCCTCCCGTGTTGTGATTCCTAGAACTACTCAGGCCTTGGTGATGTTGTACACGTAGAACTGCGAGTTCAGACCGTTGACCGGGAACCCGGACACCTCGCTGCTCGCCACCACGATCTGCGGATAGAGGTAGAGCCAGTTGCTGGCCGCCTCGGTGGCGATGATGGTGTTGGCCTCCTTGAGCTTGGCGGTCTGCTCCTCGGGGGTGGCGGCCTGTTCGGCCTCGCCCACGAGTCGCTGAACGTCGGCGTTGTCGTAGCCCCAGTAGAAGTCCGGGTTGCCGTACCAGACCACGTCGCGGTCGTTGACATGCTCCTGAAGGGTCGCCTCGAACGCACGCTCCTTGAACACCACGGAGTACCACTCGTCGGCCGTGATCACCTTGATGTCGACAGTGATGCCCACCTTCGCGAGTTCCGACTTCAGGAACTCGGCCACTGCCGGGTGCGGGTCGTAGTTGGGCGTCTGCAGCGTGAACGTGAACCCGTCGGCCAGGCCCGCCTCGTCGAGTAGCTGCTTGGACAGCTCCGGGTCGTACGGGTTGAGGGAGGTCAGGTCCTCGTACCACGGGTCCGTGGGGGGCACCATGGATCCGATGAGCTGGCCGCGGCCCGCCCAGATGGACTCCAGCAGCTTTTCGCGGTCGACGGCGGAGTACACGGCGCGACGGACGCGGGCGTCGTCGAACGGGGCCACGCGGTCGTTGAACGCCAGGAGTTCCTTGGTGGTGGAGGTGCCCTCGCTGATCTGGAAGTCGTCGCTGCCCTCGAACGGGGTCAGGGCGTCGGGGCTCTGGATCGTGGTGACCAGATCGATCTCTCCGGTCAGCAGCGCGTTCGACTCCGCGCTCGCGTCGGTGAAGTAGTGGAACGTGGCGCGCGCGTTCTTCGCCGGCTCGCCCCAGTAGTCGTCGTTGCGGACGATGCTGAGGGTGCTGCCGCGTTGCCACTCATCGAACACGTAGGGACCGGTGCCGTCGGCTTCGACCTTGGGGTCGGCGAGGTCAGGGTTCACGATCCACACGTAGGCCATGAGGTAGGGAAACGAGATGGAGCGGTTCTTCAGCGTGAACTCGACCGTCTGGTCGTCCGGGGTGGCCACCGACTCGACGACGGCGTAGCTGCTCTTGCGCGCCGCCTGCGACGCCTCGGAGGTGACGCGCTCGAAGCTGGCCTTCACGTCGGCTGAGGTGAGCTCCTTTCCAGAGTGGAAGGTGACCCCCTCCCGGAGGGTGAAGGTGTAGGAGAGGCCGTCGTCGCTGACCTGGTAGTCCTCGGCCAACAGATTGGTCAGCGAGCCGTCGTCGTTGAGCTTGATCAGCGACTCGTACACGTTGCCGTTGAGGGCCTCCGTGACACCCTGACCGCCCGCATCGACGTTGCTGAGGTTGCTGGGCTCGTACAGGGACCCGATCTCGATTGAAGCCTCCGCATCGAACGCGGCTGGCGCACCGTCCACGGACGACGATCCGGCGCTGGGGGTCTCGTCACCGGAGGGACTGGCGCACCCCGTCAGCATGAGGCCGGCGGCCAACATCCCTGCCAGGGCTCGCACGATGTGACGTGGGTGATTCATCAAAAGGTCCTTCCGGTATGGCTCGCGAGCTTTGCCTCGCAAGGACTGCCAACACCCGCGGAGGCAGAATCATTCCTGGGGGAGGTCGATTTCACCGCAGGCGGACGACATCGCGCCCTCAGACGTCGGAGCCCCTCATTGTGACAGGGGTGCCGAGCTCGATGGTCCGCGACACAGTGCACAGCCGATCATGCGCCTGCTGAATACCGCGCCCCAGCAGGAGGCGCGCGCGATCCCCATCCTCGCCCTCCGGGAAGACGACCCGGAAAGTCACCTCGATGTCCTCAAGCCGGTTCCCAGTGGAGTCCTTCACCTTCGAGGCCGTGACGTCGACATTGAACACGTCCGGCTCGGAGCGACGATGCGTGATCAGATCCACATCGATCGCGCCGCAGCCGGCGATCGCCGCCATCAACAGCTCCACCGGAGTGAAATCGCTGCTATCGCCGCTCCCGATAGGTAGAGTCCCCCCGCGCTCATTGCGGGCCTCGAAACTCAGATGACTCAAGCGGGACACCTGCACAGCGGCGGGGCGACGGGTCTCTTCGATCATTTAGTCCTCCTTCGTCCCGCCCAGCCTAGGTCTTCCGGCCGGAGGGTCTGAGGGGGCCTCATCAGATCCTCCGTCGAGATCGTGACCGGGGCCGAGCACGGCCCGTCCATCAAGATCACCTCGGGTCCACCGCGATCCGCAGGCGCTGCTCAGACTCAGAAAGGCCGGAGGCGGACTGCCTCAGCTTGTCCTTCACTCGAGCCGGTTGAACCCCAGCTACTGGACCGACCGGCCCTCGATCATGGTCGACACATTGGCCGCTACGGCAGCCAGGTAGTCCATCTCGGCCCGCTGGTAGCGCAAGGCCATCTTGGGTGAGGTGTGGCCAGCGATTGCCTGCACCGCTCGGAGGTTTCCTCCTGACAACCTATAGGCCAAGGTGAGGCCGGTCACCCTTGTGCCGTGGAAGACGTACCCACCGTGACTGGTTCTCGTAGGTGATCCGTCCGCCGGCGGCCCGTAGCGCAGTTGTCCTCTGTGCCACCAGGTCCCACGGGGTGCCCGCGTCGAGATGAATCCGGTTGCGCAACGGCCGGGGCGGGTCCATCCCCTGGAACCAGAGCCGCGGTTGGCGGCCCAGCGGGTCAGCCAGCCGGTCATCCGCGACGCGATCGAAGCGGAAAGCGGCCTGCCAGAACGGCGCGAGCGTCGCTGCGACGGTGGCGTCGATCGCGATCTGCATGCGCTGCACCGCTGCCGGGTCAGCGCGTAGGCCGAGGTCAGCGGCCGCGGCCGAGATCTGCCGGGCGAGGGAGACGTCGCGTTCGCTGAGCTGGCCCACGTCGTGGCTGAACAGCCGAAGGTGGACGCCCGATGCCCGCACGTCGATGTCGGGATGGTGCCCGGCGGCCTCGGCGAGATCAGCTACTCGCCGCACGAGCACGGCGCCACCGAGGTGCGAACGGGTATCGAACCACGCGTCGGCACCGGCGTTCAGGGCCCGCCAGTCCCCGGTGCCGCCGGCTTCCTGGAACTGCTGCGGGGTCATGATCGTCATAGCTCATCGTGCCACCGAGCACCCCCTTCGCCCAGAGCCAGCGAATGCAGTCACAACGTCCGCGTCGACACTCGTGGCGCTGGCGGGATACCCAGGTAGGGTGATTGCGTGGTGTCGATTCAGGGTGCAGCGAGACAGGCGAGTGGCGCTGCCCGGCGTCCGTTGACGCGGGCGGAAGCCATAGAACTGTCGCAGACGCTTCGGGTGATCGCGGATCCGACCCGCCTTCAGTTGCTGTCGATGTTGCATGGCAGCGAGTCCAAGGAGTCCTGCGTGACGGATCTGGCGGAGGCCCTCGACCTCAGTGCGGCCACCATCAGCCACCACATGTCATTGATGCACGATGGTGGTCTGCTCACCAGAGAACGACGCGGCCGCCAGGTCTGGTACTCCATCCGGGCTGAGCGCCGCGAATCAGTCTCCGATCTCCTCGGTTGACGTGACCCAGCCACCGCGCAGCCACGGGACGCCGCTGGGGCCAGCCGACGCCGAGCGCCGAGCGGCCCAACTGGCAGCACTGGTCAACCCAGACCTGGTGATGGTGCTCAGCCACATCGCCGCCAGCGAGATACCACTCGCGGTGGAGGAACTCTCGGCTGCCACCGACCTGCCGTCCAACGAAGTTGAGCGACACCTCGGCACCCTCATCGATCGCGGTCTGGCCGAGCAGTCGCGCACTCAAAGCCTCGGTTTCAACCCCACGGCCGAGGCGCTGATCCACTTCGGGCGGTTCCTCACTGTGCGCGCCGCAGACAACCACCCATCGCCCGACGACGAGACGCTGCCTCCGGCGCTGGCAAGGGTGGTGGACCGGTTGGCCTACCGGTTCGCCGCCAGCTTCTCGCGCGAGACCGTCAGCCGTCTCGTGGCCGACAGCTACACACGTCTCTCCGCCCGCGCACGAATCCGGACTCACATCCTGCCTATGACGGAGAAGTTCGCCGCCGATCGACTGTCAGCCCTCGCAGTGGTGGAAGGCCGGGTCGCCTCCGGTGTGCCCGAAGTGTTGTTCGTCTGCACCCACAACGCCGGTCGATCACAGATGGCCGCTGCCTTCCTCCGCCGTGAGGCTGCGGAGCAGGTACACGTGCGAACCGCAGGCACGAAGCCGGCCGCGCGGGTGAACCCGGCGGTGATCGCGGCGATGGCGGAGATCGGTATCGACATGCTGCAAGAGTTCCCCAAGCCGCTGACCGACGAGGTGGTGCTGGCCAGCGACGTCGTGATCACCATGGGGTGCGGCGACTCGTGCCCCGTGTACCCGGGGCGCCGCTACCTGAACTGGGACATCGACGACCCCAGCGGCCAACCTCCCGACCGTGTGCGCGCCATTCGTGACGACCTTCAGCGGCGGGTCCACGACCTGATCACGAGCCTCTGAAACAGGCTCGATCAGCCCAGCGGCGTGGGATCCACCCAGCGGTACCCGACCCCGCGCACCGACTGCACGGCGTCGTCCGCTTCCACGCCGTGAGCCAGGAGCCGACGGCGGAGGCGCCCGATCGCGACCCGCACCGCCACCACCGCGTCGACCCTGCTGGAGCCGAGCACCGCCTGCAGCGCATCAGTGGGGACGGTATGTGGCGAGTTGCGCACAAGCACTTCCAGCAGTTGGAAGTCTTTGGGGCTGAGCGTCACCATCTGATCGCCCAGTTTCAGCGCCGAGGCCTCCGGATGCAGCGCCGCTGCCGCGCCGGTGACGACCCGACCGGGGCCACTGACCCCGATGCCTCGTAGGTGATCGCACAGTTCCGACGATGAGAGGGGAAACGAGATCAGGCCCTGCGCCCCGGCGTCCAGGGCTGCCACAACCATGCCCGGATCCTGGTCACCCGAGAGGCCCACGAGAACAGGAACCCCCGCATAGCCCCTGACCGCGGAGATGAAGTGGGCGATCTCCACGCCAGGCAGGCTCAGCGGCACCACCACGACGGAGACGTCTCCCTCTCCCACCGCGATGAGCGCCGACGCCCCGTCGAAATGGATCTCCACATCGACGCCCCGCTGTGAGAACGCCCACAGCGGCTGCCCGAGCGGGGAGGGGAGGCCTTCCGGGGGAATCACCACCGCCCTCACCGGCCAGCGTGGCGGTCGGACACCCGCAGTCCGGACAGCAGATGCGCCCATCGACTCAGCCGAACCGGCCCGAGATGTAGTCCTCCGTGCGCTTATCAGACGGCCGCTCGAAGATGGTGCGCGTGTCGTCGTACTCGACCAGCCGGCCCGTGCGCTGACCGGTGATCGGATCCTGCGCGGCTGTGAAGAACGCTGTCCGGTCCGCGACACGCCCGGCCTGCTGCATGTTGTGGGTGACGATGATGATGGCGTAGTCCTCGCGGAGTTGGATCATCAGATCCTCGATGGCCCCAGTCGAGATGGGGTCCAGGGCCGAGCACGGCTCGTCCATCAGGATCACCTCGGGCTTGACGGCGATGGTCCGCGCGATGCACAGGCGCTGCTGCTGGCCGCCGGAGAGTCCGAAGGCCGACTGCTTGAGCTTGTCCTTGACCTCGTCCCAGATCGCCGCACGGCGCAGACTCTCCTCCACCAGGTCGTCCATGCTGTCGACCTTCATCTTCGTGACCCGCGGGCCGTATGCGATGTTGTCGTAGATGGACTTGGGGAACGGGTTGGGTTTCTGGAAGACCATGCCGATCCGTCGCCGGACCTCGATGGCGTCCACCTGGGGAGCGTAGATGTCCTGGCCGTGGTAGCGGACGGACCCGGTGAGCCGTGATCCCTGAACGAGGTCGTTCATGCGGTTGAGCGACCGGAGAAGGGTCGACTTGCCGCAGCCCGAGGGGCCGATCAGCGCGGTGATCTCGTGCTGGGAGAAGGACATGTTCACATCCGTGACGGCAAGGAAGTCGCCGTAGTAGATGCTCACGTCGCCGCAGCTGATGATCGTGGAGGGCGCTTTGGTGGAGTGTGCCGGGTTCATGGCGTGCACGGTCATGGTGTCCTCAGAGACTCGTTCACCAGCGACGCTGGTAGTGGTTGCGGATGAAGATGGCGAGCCCGTTCATGGCCAGCAGAAGCACCAGCAGCAGGATGCTCGCGGCTGCGGCGAGGACGTGGAACTCGGCCTGCGGTCGGCCGACCCAGTTGAAGATCTGGATCGGCATGGTGGTGTAGCCACTCAGGATCCCGTTGGGATCGAAGCTCAGGAACACCAGTCCTCCGAGGACCAGAAGAGGCGCGGCCTCGCCGAAGGCTCGCGATAGCGCGAGGATCGATCCCGTGGCAATACCTGGCACGGCGGCGGGCAAGGTCTGCAGCCAGGTCGTCTGCAGGGGCGTTGCCCCGAGCGCCAGCGAACCCTGCCGGATCTCGACCGAGACGGCGCGGAGGGCCTCACGGGTGGAGATGATGATGACGGGGAGGATGAGCAGCGCCAACGCGGTGGCGCCGACGATCACCATGTTCTTGTTTCCGACCCCGACGAAGGAGAGGAAGGCGAGCGTCAGGAGACCGTACACGACCGACGGGATCGCGGCCAGGTTCTGCACGTTGAGTTCGATGACCCGGTTGAACCATTTGGTCCGGTCGCTGAACTCCTCGAGATACACCGCGGCGGCGATACCGAGCGGAATGGCCATCACGGCGGTGGTGCCGATCACCCACAGGGAGCCGAGGATGGCGGGCTTGGCGCCCGCCCGCTCCGGATCAGAGGCCGGGTACTCCGTGAGGAGCCGCGAATCGAGCCGGGGTAGGCCCTCGATGAACGTGGTCACGATCAGGGTGAGGAGGAAGATGAGGGCGAACGCGACTGCCAGCCACATGACGACGAGGAAGGCCAGGGCCTTGGGGCTGTTCTCGCCTCCCTCGGCCCTTCCCAGGGGTCGGTGGGCGGGAGAACCGGACCCGTCGGGCCCGGAAGTGGTGGCTGGCGCCAAAGGCCTTGCGGATCGTTGGGTGGTGTTCTCGGCCATCAGTACTCCTCCCGGAAGCGTCGAACCAGAGCGATGCTGATGAAGTTGATCACCAGTGTGACGAGGAACAGCAGAAGACCGACGGCGAAGAGCGTGTCGTACTCCAGCGACCCGACCCGAGAGTCACCCAGTGCCGCGTTGGCGATGAAGCCTGTCATCGTCTGCCCTTGTTCAAGCGGGCCTGTGACCATGCGGGCCTGGTTTCCCGCGGCGATGGCGACGATCATGGTTTCGCCAACAGCGCGTGACACACCGAGAATGACGGCGGCGAGGATCCCCGACATGGCTGCGGGGAACACCACGCGAAGGGTGGTCTGCATGCGGTTGGCGCCGAGCGCGGCCGACCCCTGGCGCATGGCGTCGGGAACCGCGGTCATGGCGTCCTCACTGATAGAGGCAATGGTGGGGATGATCATCACGCCCATGACCAGTCCTGCAGCGAACACGCTGAACGCGCCGGTCTCCAGGGCCAGCCACTCCTTCAGCACCGTGGCCTGGATGAACGTCAGAGCGAAGAGTCCGTAGATCACGGTCGGCACGCCGGCCAGCACTTCAAGGATCGGCTTGAGGAATGCCCGGAGGCGGCGCGGGGCGTACTCCGCCAGATAGATGGCCGAAGCGAGGCCCAGCGGCACTGCGACCAGCAGCGCGATCGCGCTCGTCCACAGAGTGGCGGTGATCAATGGCAACACACCGAAGCTGGCGTCGGCGAACCGCGGCGCCCACCTCGTGCCGAAGAGGAAGTCCCAGACGGGTACCTCCCGGAAGAAGCCGATGGACGGTATCACCAGGGCCACGACGATGCCCACCGTGATGAGGACCGACAATGCCGCCGCCACCCTGAGCAGGGTCATGACGACGGTCTCACCGTGACGGGCGCGGTGGCCCAGGTCCAGGGCTGGGGACCTCTCGGCCCCCAGCCCCTGAGCAGTTGTGCTGGACATCAGAAGTTGTCTCGACCGCTCGATCAGCTGAGCGACGCGAGCTCTTCCAGGGCCGTGGCCTTCTGCTCTTCGGTCAGGCCGACGAACAGCGCGGATTCGGCGATCTCGGCCTCGTTCTCGACATAGAAGTCGACGAAGGACTTCACCTGCGGCTTCTCGGTGTATGCATTGTTGGCCACGTAGATGAACAGCGGACGGCTCAATGGTGCGTACTCGCCGCTCTGGACGGTCTCCTTGGACGGAGCCACACACCCGGCACCGTTGTCGACCTGGACTGCCTTGATGATGTCGGGGTTCTCCTCGACGTAGCTGAGGCCGAAGTAGCCCACCGCACCCTTGTCGCCGGAGACGCCCTGGATGGTGATGTTGTCGTCCTCGGAGGGGGCGTAGTCGGTGCGCGAGGCGCCCTCCTCGCCGTTGATGGCGTCAGTGAAGTAGTCGAACGTGCCGGAGTCGGTGCCAGCGCCGAACAGGGTCAGCGCCTGGTCGGGGAAGCTGGGATCGATCTGGTTCCAGTTCATGATCTGGCCCTCGGACTCAGGCGCCCACATGGCCTGGAGCTGCTCGACTGTCAGGCACTCGGCCCAGTCGTTCTCAGGGTTGATGACGACGGCGAGCCCGTCGTTGGCCATGATGATTTCGGTGAACTCGATCCCGGCGTCGGCGCAGGCCTGCGCCTCCTCGTCCTTGATCGCACGGGAAGCGTTGGAGATATCGGTCTCCCCCGCGCAGAACTTCTGGAAGCCGCCACCGGTACCGGAGGTGGCAACGGTCACGTTGATGCCGGCCTCCACGTCGCGGAACTTGTCAGCAGCAGCCTCGGTGAGAGGGGCAACGGTGGAGGAGCCGTCGGCGGCAACGGATCCGGAGAGGCCGGCCGAGGTGCCGTCGGAGGAGGCCGCAGACGAGGCCGCGTCCGAGCTCGGTGCCGCAGGGGAGGTCTGGCCACCGCAGGCGGTGAGCAGCAGCGCAGAGGCGCAGCCCACGGCCGCGAGGGAGAGTCGAATGCGTCGAGTCATGTCGCAATGTCCTTTCGGGTGTGCATCAGCACAGTGACGAACCGGCAGCTGAACGCCGCCGCGACCTATAGAAGCCCGTCTAAATGAACGGAAGGTGAACGCGCTCTGAACTGGCGGCACACTTCGATCCACATCAAGATGAACGCCGTTACCATCGAGCCCACACACGTCGCACGATGGTGAAGATGCCGGCGTGAACCCGCCGCGTTGCATCGGCAACTGTGCAACTCATGGCCGGTGACCGGCGTACTGCTGGTTGAGCATTCCAGAGCGGGGATGATTGTGGGGCTGCAAGCCACGTCGACGGACAGACGAGTACTCGCTGGTGGCGCCCACAGCCGTGGCGCTGTCGGCCGGATGCGGGTCGGGGACGTTACCGGAGATCACCTCGCTGCCGTCGATCTCGATGCCCGCCAGGCCGACCGCTCTACCCTCTCTCTCCCGACCCACGGCGACGGCCACCGCCGTGGACGCCGAGACCAGCCTCCTGACGAGTGCCGCCGCGCGCCGGCGTGGAGGAAGCCCGGCGAACGATGCTGACGCTGCTGAACGAGGGAGCCCAGGACAGCTGAGCTGTCCCCGACCAGACACCTGAGCCCAGCGGACATCTGACCTCGAGGAGTGCGATCCGAACCGCAGGTATTAGGCTGAGACTCGACCGAATCCCCGTAGGCCGCTCAGCGAACCGGTAGTGGCGGAGCCAAGCCGGCGGTCTCGATGGTCAATGGTGGAGGTTGGGATGCAGCGACTGTGTCCGGGGCTGGTGCTCTCGGAGCGTTATCGGCTGATCCGCCATGTCGCCTCCGGCGGCATGGGCCAGGTGTGGGAAGCCGTGGACGACACCCTCGAACGCAGGGTCGCGTTGAAGATCATGCACCCGCACACACAGCACGAGCTGGCTCTCGCCGATCGGTTCCGCGATGAGGCCCGGTTCGCCGCGCAACTGTCCCACCCCAACATCGTGACGGTCTACGACTTCCTCGAACACGAGGGCCTGTCCTGCCTGGTGATGGAGTTCGTGGAAGGCCCCAACCTCGCCGCCCTTCTGGCTGGCGGCCCGTTGGGCGCGGACGAAGTCCGTGACCTCATCCGGCAGCTGGCCTCGGCCCTGGCCCTGGCACACGAGGCCGGGATCGTCCACCGAGACATGAAGCCGGCCAACGTGATGGTGACCGGGAACCACGCCCAGCTGATGGATTTCGGCATCGCTCGCTCCGTCGACGCCGACTCGCGCACGCTGACCGGCCAGGTACTCGGCACCGCGCACTACCTGAGCCCGGAGCAGGCGCTGGGGCAGACCGTCGGACCCGCCGCCGACATCTACAGCCTGGGCATCCTCGCACACGAGATGCTGCCACCACCAAGCCGTTCGATCGCCTGACACCGATCGCCACAGCGCTGGCCCATGTGCAGGATCCTCCGCCGCCCCTGCCTCCCGGCACGCCGGAGGACCTGGTGGCGCTCGTCACGGCCTGCCTCGCCAAGGATCCAGATCAGCGCCCCTCTGCGGCCCTTATCGTGCGGATGATGGAGGACCCGGCGAGCGATCCTCATCACCCCGCAGGCCTGGAGGCGGCGATGGCGCAGTCGGACCTCCCCAGGCGCGCGCTGCTCGACGACTGACCCGAGGTCCCAGGACGGAAGCGCCGGCTCGAGACTCCTGTCCAGCATGCACGTGTGCCCCGCTCAGGGTCAGCCGCCGACCGGGTGCCCTGCCGAGGCCGGATAGGCCGCCCTGGCCAGGCCGTCGAGCAGCAGGTCCAGCGTGAACTCGAACTCATTGTTGCTGTCGCACCAACCGAGGGGGTCCTCGGCGTTGTCGTGGACCTCTGAGGCCACCATCGCGGTCAGGTGAGGTAGGGCTTCGGCCATCGCAGCGAACTCCGCGTCCGAGGCCTCCTGGTCAGTCGCGCCGCCCTCCGAACTGGGGCTGAACAGCTCCTGGGTGAACCCCAGCACCATGGTCCCGAGGGCGTGGATGGCCCGATGGCCGAGGTGGTAGCTCAGGCCGCCCCGCACCATGGTGGCGAGAATCTCCTCGTAGTAGGGGTACAGGCCCGGCGGAATGCTCGCGCGTGAGCCGAGGAGGGCCGGTGCCCAGCGGTGCCGCACCATCACCTCGCGCGCGGCGAGGCAGCGGCGCCGCAGCGCCGTGCTCCAGTCGTCGTCGGCACGCTCCCGATCCGCAACCGCCACATTGATCTCGTCGATCACGGCCTCGGCCAGAGCGTCGAGGAGGCGCTCCTTGCCCGCCACGTGGTGGTAGAGGGACATCGCCTCGACGCAGAGGTCCGCCGCGAGCCGGCGCATGGTGAGAGCGGAGACTCCCTCGGCGTCCACCAAGGCCATGGCAGCCGCGAACACCCGCTGCCTACTCAGCGGTGTGCGCACGGATCCTGCGGTCACAATCTCCCCTTCCCCTCTTGCGCAACCTTACACCGTATGGGACTCTTACAACGTAAGGCTCTTGGCAGGAGAACCTCATGTCAACCACCGCCACACCCCTCACCAGCGCTCGACCCGCCACACCCATGCCCGGGGTGATCCGCACCGCGCGCACCACCGGCCTCCTCTACCTCGGGCTCGCGGTCACCGGGATGCTCAGCTACATGGTCATCCGCAGCCAGCTCTACGTCGCGGATGACCCCTCGGCCACCCTCGCCAACCTGACCCAGCAGCCGTTTCTCGCGCGTCTCGGCATCGTGATGGAGATGGGCGTCGTGATCACCCAGGCGCTCGTCGCCGTGTGGTTCTACCGCCTCTTCCGGACCGTCAACTCGTTCGCGGCCGGCTCGATCGCCGCGTTCGGCATGGTCAACGCCGCGGCGATCCTCGTCAGCGGGGCCCTGATCGCCAGCGCGTTCAGCGTCAGCCAGGACCCCTCGCTCGCCGTCAGTGGCGGGGCGGCCGCGACCGCGCAGCTTCTCTACGCGATGAGCGGGCACCTGTGGACCATCGGCGGCATCTTCTTCGGCCTCTGGCTCATCCCGATGGGCTGGCTCGCCAGGCGGTCCGGGTGGATGCCCAGCGCGCTGGGCTGGATCCTCATGGTCGGCGGAGTGGGATACGTGGCCAACGCCGTCCTCAGCTACCTGCTCCCGATGGGCGGCCCCGCCCTCGACCTGCTCACCGTGCCCGCCACCATCGGCGAGCTGTGGATCATGGGCTACCTCTGCGTCCGCGGAGTGCGGCGGCACTGATGTCGAGCGCTCATCGTGCCGAGTTGCTGATGCCGCCGGAATGGTGTCGTTGACGACGAGGGGTCTGCAACTTGCTATCCATAGGGCGGCTTCTGCATATATGCGCAGATGCCGCTCTATGGGTAGCAAGTTGCAGACACACAAACCCGACCCTCCCGTCATGATGGGGTCGTGGAATCATCGAACCAACGCACCGTCGCCTGCGAGGACCGCGATTTCCCCGAATGGCACGGCGGATGCAGGCACGCGATGGTGTGGGCCGTCGATGCGGACGTCGACGCGGTCCGTGCGGGGGTCGGGGAGGCGCGCGGGCGCCTGGCCGACGTCCTCCTCCCCCGCTACGACCGGCAGCCACACGTCACCGTCGCCTACGCGGGTCTCGCACCCTCCCCCGGCGCCCGCCCCGGCGAGGAGCCGTACGGACCAGGGCGGCTGGCCTCGGATGTCGCGGCGCTGCGCCGGCTCGCCGCGGGGCCGTTCACGGTCAGGGTCGCGGGGTTGGGGTCGTTCCCGATGGTGCCGTATCTGGCCGCCGAGGCGCCCGAGCTGCACGCGGCCCATCGGGCCTTCGCCGTGGGCGGCGGCGGGTACGTGCCGCACGTCACCGTCGGGCACTACTCGGTGTCGCGGCCCCTGACCGACATCGCGGCCCGGGTCGACGGCTGGGCGCCGCCAGCCGTGGAGGTGGAGGTCCGGGAGTGGCTCCTGCTGGCCTATGAGACCCACGACATCGCGGGCCCCCTCACCACGCTCGGGCGCCTCTCGCTGGACGATGGGACGTGGATGGTCGAGTCGGAGCTGCCCGGTTTCACCCGTGACGGAGCCCTGTCCTCGCGGTCGCGGGCAGGCCACACCGGCTGAGGGCCTAGACAGCCCTGTTGAGCAGGGCCACCAGAACCAGGAACGCGGCCAGAGTGACCTCGACGATGGATCCGAACACGTCGCCGGTCATCCCGCCGAGTCGCCGACGCAGGTGGCGGGCCCACAGGAACCCGACCCCGCCCGCCGCGACCGTCGCGCCCACGAACACCGCTGCGCCGCTCAAGCCAAAGGCCAGCGCACCGACCCCCGCCGCGACACCCACCACCGCGACCCCGGTGAGGACCGCCGTGGCGCGCGAGGTGGCGCCGATGAACAGCGCCCCGAATCCATGCTGCCGTGCCGACGCCCGCGACACTGTGGCCAGCGTGACCACGCCGCGGCCCACCATCGCCGCGACAGTCAAGGCCCCCGCCGCCAGCAGCCCGCCCCGCTCTGCCAGCGACGCCAGCGCTGCGCCGTCGATCAGCAGCGCCAGGGCCAGCGCGACCACGCCCATCGGCCCGATGTCGGACCTGCGCATGATCACCAACGCCTCCGCGGCGGGCTTCCGCGACCCCAAGCCGTCGGCCGTATCGGCCAGCCCGTCCAGGTGCAGCGCCCCCGTGAGGAGCGCGACGACGGCGAGCGCCAGCGCCGCGCCCAACCATCCGCCCGCCCCCAGGGCGACCACACCCCACAGCACCGCCCCGGCCAGCGCCCCCACCAGAAGCCCAACCCACGGGAACGCCGCCATGGCGCGCCCGGCCAGCCCGCGGTCGATCTCGGCCACGGGCGGCACCGGAATCACCGTGAACAGGCCCAACGCGGCCACGAATCCCCTCACTTGAGCCGCCTGGCGATCCCCGCCGTGCACAGCCACACCTCGCCGCAGACGGCGGCCAGGCGGGCGTTCAGCCGGCCCAGTTCGTCACGGTAGAGCCGCCCCGACGGCGTGGCCGGGACGATGCCCGACCCCACCTCGTTGCTCACCACGATCACGTCGCGGCCGGTACGCACCAGCGCATCGTCAAGCCGCGACACCTCCGCCTCCACCCGCTCCCGCCAGCCCGGCGCGTCGTCCCAGGCGCCGGCGTCGAAGAGGACACGGTCCAGCCAGACGGCCGCGCAGTCGATCAGCACCGCGGCGGGATCGTCGGCTTCCAGCACCGCCGCGAGGTCCTTCGTCTCGGTGGTCCGCCACGACGGGGGCCGACGCGCAACGTGGAGCGCGACGCGCTCGGCCCACTCCGCGTCGCCGTCGAGCACCTCGGAGGTCGCCACGTACTCCACGTCCGCGGCCCCCGCCAGCTGGGCTTCGGCCCACGACGACTTGCCCGACCTCGCCCCACCCAGGACCAGCGCCGTTCCCCGGCCGTGGACCATCGGCGTCACCTCGGCGCGCTGGGCGAGGCGGCCGAGCAACTCCATGGCGGTCTCATCGACGGGGTCCACTCGGAGGCTGAAGTCCACCTCAGTCCTCGAGCTCAAGAGCGGCCACTTCGCCGATCACGACGATGGCCGGCGGCCGGATCCCGGCCCTCTCCGACTCCTCGGCGATCCGCAACAGGGGCGCGCGCAGGGTCAGCTGCCCGGGCGTGGTGCCGTCGGCCACCACCGCCGACGGGGTGTCGCCGGGGAGCCCGTGGCGCTGCAGCTCGGCCGCGATATCGGGCAGGTTCTGCACCCCCATGAGGACCACAAGCGTGAGATTGGCCGCGGCGAGTGCTGCCCAGTTGACGTCGCTGCGGGGGTCCGACGGCGGCACGTGGCCGGACACCACAACGAAGCCCTGCGTGAGCCCTCGATGGGTGACGGGGATGCCGGCCAGCGCCGGGACCGACACCGCGGAGGTCACCCCCGGGATGACCCGGACCGGAACCCCGGCGGCCCGGCACGCCAGCCATTCCTCGCCGCCACGTCCGAAGACGTAGTTGTCGCCTCCCTTGAGTCTCACCACGCGAAGGCCCCGGTGCGCACGGTCAACCAGGATGGCGTTGATCTCCTCCTGCGGGGTGAAGTCGCCGCGCGGGATCTTGCCCACGTTGATGATCTCAGCCCCCGGCCTGGCCTCATCGATGCACTGGAGCGCGCCCAGGCGATCGTGGACGATGACGTCGGCCTGCCGGATCGCGGCGAGGCCGGCCACGGTCATGAGACCGGGATCCCCCGGGCCTCCGCCGACCAGGATGACGCTGCCGGGCGCGAACTCGTGATGCATGGGGGTCTCCTCGTGACGCTCAGCCCACACCCTAGCGATCGCGGGGACCGGCGCACTCCACGCGTCGCTTCCGTAGACTCACCCCATGCGTGACGCCGTTGATGACCTGATCTGGGACGAAGCCCCCAAGCAAGCCGGGGCGGTGGCGCTGCTGGACTCCCCCGCGCTCGTCGACGACGCCCTCACGCTCACCGCTGATGTGCGGGTGTGGTGCGACGACTGGCGCGACGCCGCCAAGGTCCCCGCCGACCTCCTCGTCGAGCACCCCTCGGACCTTGCCGGGGTGGACGTCGCGCTCGCCCGCCTCCCCAAGTCTTTGGGGGCACTCGACGAGATGGCCGCGCTCGTGCAGGGCGCCCAGGACGTCACCTTCGTGGGAGGCGCCCGGATCCGGCACCTCAACCGCTCCATGAACGAGGTCCTCGGCAAGCACTTCACCGCCGTCGCCGCCAGCCTCGGTCGCTCGAAGTGCCGCGTGCTCCGCGCCTGGGGACCCGAGGGGCACGAGTCGGACTGGCCGAAGGTGCGCGAGCACGCGGACCTCGGCTTCGCCGTCGCCGCCCATGGCGCCACCTTCGGGGGGACCAAGATCGACCCGGGCTCCCGCCTGCTCATCTCGGCTCTCGCGGGCGGCGGCCGCACCGCGGGCCTCGAGGCCGACGATGTCCTGGACTTCGGCTGCGGCAACGGGACGCTCTCGATGTGGCTGGCCAAGGCGGGCATGCGGGTCCTGGCCCGCGACGTCAGCTGGTCCGCGGTGGCGGCCACCGCCGTCGCCGCCGAGGTCAACCGCCTCACCGTCGACGCCACCTGGGGCGCCGGCCTGGACGGCTACGCCGATGGCAGCGTGGACGCCATCGTCACCAACCCACCGTTCCATCAGGGGGTGGCCAAGGAGTCCTCCGACACCCTGGAGATGTTCGACGACGCCCGCCGCGTGCTGCGTCCCGGCGGCCAGCTGTGGTGCGTGTTCAACTCCCACCTGCCGTGGCGAAAGGAACTCAACGAGCGCGTCGGCCCCACGAAGGTGGCCGAGCAGGATCCGCGCTACACGGTCACGGTGACCACGGCCAGGTGACCACCGATCCCCGCCATCGGGGTTATCAGGGACAACTCAGGGGTTTCACAGGCGCCTCATAGACTTGGTGGGTTACCTGAGGGCATACCCACCAGAGGAGCCGCGATGAGCAACGAGCAGAACCCGAATCCGTGGAGCCGAGACGCCTGGAAGGACGTCGACGCCCCCGGCCAGGACGAGCCCACCACACCCGTGCACCCCGCCGCGCAGTCCGGCGAGCAGCCGGTCCAGCCGCAGGGACCCTCCAGCGAGGGGCAGGGCTTCGTCGCGCAGCAGTTCTCCACGCAGGGCTCCCCCACGCAGGGCCCCCAGCGGCTCGACTTCCCACCGCCGGCCTACCCCTTCGGCCAGCCCTCCGCCTCGTTCGGCGCCTCACCCACCCCCACCGCGACCACACGACCCAAGGGGCGCTCGAGGGTCGCGGGCCTCCTCGCCGTCGCGGTGCTCGCCGCGGGCGTCAGCGGAGGTGCCGGGTTCGGGGCCGCCCGCCTCGCCAGCCAGGACGCGGCCAACGCCGCGGCGAGCGCGTCCTCCTCCACGCTCCCCACCGAGACCCAGGTGGTTCAGGCCGACCCCAACAGCCCCAACTGGACGGTCGTGGCGGACGCGGCCTCCCGCGCCGTCGTGGCCATCCAGGTCACCGGCCAGGACGGATCCGGCGGGCAGGGCTCAGGCGTTGTCATCGACGGCGAGGGTCACATCGTCACCAACAACCATGTCGTCTCCGGCAGCGGCAGCGGCGCCCGGATCGTCGTCCTGCTGGGCGACACGTCCTACGTGGCGGAGATGGTGGGCACGGACCCGTCCACGGACCTGGCTGTGATCAAGCTGGTGGATCCGCCGTCGGACCTCACCGTCATGGCCTACGCGGACGAGACGGAGCTGGCCGTGGGCGATCCCGTGATGGCCATCGGCAACCCCCTCGGGCTGGCGGACACCGTCACCACGGGCATCGTCTCGGCCCTCAACCGGCCCGTCACCACGCGCGCGGTCACCAACAGCACCGTCGGCCAGGGACAGCAGGACGTGGTGGTCACGGCGGCCATCCAGACCAACGCGGCCATCAACCCCGGCAACTCGGGCGGCGCGCTGGTCAACGCCGCGGGCGAACTGGTGGGCATCACCTCCTCGATCGCCTCCCTGGCTTCATCGAGCGACAGCGCCGGCAACATCGGCATCGGATTCGCGATCGGCGCGGACCAGGTGCAGTACGTGGCCGAGCAGCTGATCGCCAACGGTGTCGCCGAACACCCGCAGATCGGGGTCAGCGCCAGCGACATCAACACCACCGGCCGGATGGGCGCTGCCATCGCCGAGGTGGTGCCCGGGTCGCCGGCCGAGGCGGTGGGCATGCAGGTGGGTGACCTCGTCACCGCCGTCAACGGCAACCCCGTCACGTCGACGGAGTCGCTGGTGGCGCTGGTGCGCGCCGGCCGGGTGGGCCGCGACATGACGCTCAGCGTGCTCCGCGACGACGAGGAGCTGGAGCTCGTCGTCACCCCCATCGCCGCCGCCCGGTGAGCGGCGGTGGGCGCCGGGCCGTCCCACCGTCGGCCGCCGCGCCGGTGCCGCCCGGCTCCCCCGGATAGCCTGGCCCCATGGAGATTCGCGTCACGCTGGCCGCCATGGGGCCCATCCCGGAGTCGCTCGTCGCGCTCGTGCCTACCACCGGGCACGTCATCAGCGACGAGACCCACTACGGGCAGCGGATCAGCATGTTCACCGAGCACGAGGATCCGGCGGCGCTGCGCAGGGCCCTCCGGGCGGTGGCCGGGCCGGTGGCGGTCGGGGTGGTGAGCGGGCCGTTGGCCAGGGTCCCCGCGAAGCTGATGCTCATGGATGTCGACTCCACCCTCACCACCACCGAGGCCATCGACCTGCTGGCCGAGCACGCCGGGGTCGGCCCGCGGGTGGCGGCGATCACCGAGCGGGCGATGCGCGGCGAGCTGGACTTCGCCCAGTCGCTCGAGGAGCGCGTCGCGACCCTTAAAGGGCTTCCCACCAGCATCTTCACCGCCGTCGGCGAGGCGATGACGCTCTCCAACGGGGCGGCCGAGCTGATTGCCGCGGCCCACGGCTGCGGCGCGAAGGTGGGCGTGACCTCGGGTGGCTTCAGCCAGCTCGTCGCCCCGCTGGCCGAGCGCCTCGGGCTGGACTTCTTCAACGCCAACACTCTCGAGACCGAGCTCGTCGACGGCGAGGAGCGGCTCACCGGAAGGGTGACCGGGCCCATCGTCGATCGGGATCAGAAGGCGCGCGATCTCCTCCGCTTCGCCCACGCGGAGGGCGTGGACCCCGCCCTGACGGTCGCGGTGGGCGACGGCGCCAACGACCTGGGCATGTTCGACGCCGCCGGGCTGTCCATCGCCTACTGCGCCAAGCCTGTGACCGCCGCGCACGCCGACGTGGCGATCAACTTCCCCCGACTCGACGCGGTGGCCGCGTTCGCCTTCAAGAGCGCACCGCTGGCCTAGGGAACCACTGACCAATCATGTCCTGGCTGCGGTGCACCGGGTCGGGCGATCTGACACCCCTCCATCTGAATATGGACGTCAAGTACACGCACCAGATGTAGTGGCGCCATCTCATCCCGCCCGGCACGTCCTCGCCGAGAACAGCATCGATCAGTGCTTCCCAGTGTCTCGCTAGCTGTTCCAGCGGACGATCGCCGGCGAGTCCTTCTCCCAGCCCAGCACGCTCAGCGATCCCGTCAGGAGCGGGAAGCTGGCGGCCAACTCCACGGGGGCACCCAGCCACAGCATGGACAGCACCCGCAGCGCGTGCCCGTGGCCGAAGATCAGCACCCTCTCCTCGCCGGCTGCGCGGGCCCTGTCGATCGCCCGGCCCAGCCGCTCCACCACGTGCTCCTTGGTCTCCCCCTCCGGGAACCCCTCCCGCTCGATGGCAGGGGCGCCGTGGGTCCAGATCCGCCAGCCCGGGACCCGCTCCGCGATCTGCACGCTGGTGAGCCCCTCGCCGGGACCGTAGGACCACTCCACGAGGTCGGGGTCGATCTCAGGGGTGGGGAAGCCGGCGAGCGCCGCAGTCTCCATCGCGCGGCGACGCGGCGAGCTGAGCACCAGACCGAAGTGCTCGCCCTCGAGGCGCTCGCCCATCCGTTCGGCGTCGACACGCCCCTCCGGCAGTAGACCGAGGTCCGTCACGGACGTGTGTCGCCCGACCTGGGACCACTCGGTGGCGCCATGGCGCACGAGCCACAGTTGGGTGCGTGGATTGCTCATCGCTGTCCTCTCCTCGGGCCCGGCTGACCCTGGGTCCAATCTACGTTTGCCCCACCCCCCATAGGGGCAGTGCGGTGCATCCTGCAAAGATGTGAGCACAGCAGCCCAGAGGGGCTGACCACCCCGTCAGTGCACACCGTTGCACTGGTTTGCCCGCCGATCGGACAACTCCCGCGCGGCGGAAATGGCGTGCGTTCGCCGGTAGGGTGAGAGCGCACCGCAAATCTTCAAGGAGGACAGATGTCAGGTCGCATCCGCAACGAGGCATTCAAGCAGAAGGTCATGTCGGCCCACGATGCCGCAGCCCTCGTCGAGAACGGATGGAATGTCGGCTTCTCGGGCTTCACCGGGTCCGGTTATCCCAAGGTTTTCCCGGAGGCCCTCGCGGCCATCATCGAGGCGCGCCACAGCCACGACGAGCCGTTCCGGATCGGCGTCTGGACCGGCGCCTCCACCGCCCCGGAGCTGGACGGCGCCCTCGCGCGCACCGGTGGCATCTCCTACCGCGCGCCGTACCAGTCGGACCCCGACATGCGCAGCGCGATCAACTCCGGCATCTCGTACTACCAGGACATCCACCTCTCCCACATGGGCCCGCAGGTGTCGCAGGGGTTCCTCGGCCATCTCAACCTCGCCGTCGTCGAGGCCACCGCCATCACCGAGGACGGGGATATCGTCCCGTCGTCGTCGGTGGGCATGAACCGCACGTACCTGGACCATGCGGACCACGTGATCATCGAGGTCAACTCGTGGCAGTCCGAAGAGCTCTTCGGCATGCACGACATCTACTACCCCATCGGCGCCCTTCCCCCCAACCGCGTGCCGCTGCCCATCCAGAACGCCGGTGACCGCATCGGCGGCAAGGTGCTCAAGGTGGACGCGAGCAAGGTGATCGCGGTCATCGAGACCAACTCGGCAGACCGCAACACGCCGTTCAAGGCCCTCGACGACGACTCGCGCGCAATCGCCGGCAACTTCCTCGACTTCCTCGGCGCTGAGGTCAAGGCGGGGCGGCTGCCGGAGAACCTCCTTCCGCTGCAATCCGGCGTGGGCAACATCGCCAACGCGGTGCTGGCCGGCCTGCTCGAGGGACCGTTCGAGAACCTCACCTCCTACACCGAGGTGATCCAGGACGGCATGGTGGACCTGCTGGATTCCGGCAAGCTCACGGTGGCCTCCGCCACCGCGTTTTCACTGAGCCCCACGGCCGCCCAGCGGATGAACGACAAGGCCGCCGAATACCGCAACAAGATCGTGCTCCGCCCCCAGGACGTGTCCAACCACCCCGAGGCCATCCGTCGCATGGGCGTCATCGCCTGCAACGGCATGATCGAGGCGGACATCTACGGCAACGTGAACTCCACCCACGTGATGGGCTCGCGGATGCAGAACGGCATCGGCGGCTCGGGTGACTTCACCCGCAACGGCTGGGTCTCCAGCTTCGTCACGCCGTCGACGGCGAAGGGCGGGGCCATCTCCTGCATCGTCCCGATGGTCAACCACGTGGACCACACCGAGCACGACGTGCAGGTGCTGATCACCGAGCAGGGCCTCGCGGACCTGCGCGGCCTGGCCCCCCGCCAGCGCGCGCTCAAGGTCATCGAGAACTGCGCCCACCCGGACTTCAAGGAGCCGCTGCGCGAGTACGTCAAGCTGGCGGAGAAGAAGGCCAACGGGCAGCACACCCCGCATGACCTTGCCACCGCGCTGGGCTGGCACGTGCGGTTCCTCGAGACCGGCACCATGGTCCCGTGACCTGAGCACAGGCCGCTGACGAGGGCCCCCGCCGTTCGACGGTGGGGGCCCTCCTCTGTCCGGCGATAGGATCCGGCCATGGCCTTGATGCTCTCGTCGTTCGTCACGTTTCTCCTGGTGATGGACCCGTTGGGCAACGCTCCCCTGTTCCTCACCTCCCTCCAGCGCACCAAGCCCGAGCGGCGGCAGTGGGTGATCCTGCGCGAGTGCCTGATCGCCCTGGCCGTGATGGTGGCCTTCCTGTTCCTCGGCCAGTCCATGCTGAGCGTGCTGCACATCGACCAGGCCGCGCTGCAGGCGGCCGGCGGCGTCATTCTGCTGCTGATCTCGATCCGGATGGTCTTCCCCACGTCCGAGCGCAACCTGGCCGAGCCCATGACCCACGATGAGCCGTTCATCGTTCCGTTGGCGGTGCCCTATATCGCCGGGCCGTCGCTGCTGGCGGTCATCGTGGTGCTGGTCAGCCAGGACCCCGGAAACTGGCAGTGGTTCCTCGGCGGGCTGGTCCTGGCCTGGCTGGTGACCGCGGTGACCCTGTACTTCTCCGGCTTCCTGCAGCGTGTCGTCGGCACCCGGGCGCTGGTCGCGGTGGAGCGCCTGATGGGCATGATCCTGGTGATCATGGCGGTCCAGATGATGTTCGACGGCACGAAGGCCTTCTTCCTGGCCTGATATGAATTGTCCATGACGCCCGACCTCATCTCCCTGCGCCGCGAACTCCACCAGATCCCGGAGGTGGGGCTGCAGCTACCGGAGACGCAGGCCCGTGTTCTGGAGGCGTTGGATGGGCTGCCGCTGGAGATCACGCTCGGGCAGAGCGTCACCAGCGTCGTCGGCGTGCTGCGCGGCGGCCGACCCACTTCGGGGAAGCGCCCCGTCGTCCTGCTGAGAGCCGACATGGACGCGCTCCCCGTCGAGGAGCTCACCGGGCTGGAGTGGGCGTCCACCAACGGCGCCATGCACGCGTGCGGCCACGACCTCCACATGGCCATGCTGATCGGCGCAGCGCACGCGCTGTGCGCGCGGAGGGACGAGCTGGCCGGGGACGTGGTCTTCATGTTCCAGCCCGGCGAGGAGGGCGTCGACGGCGCCAGGTTCATGCTGGAGGAGGGGCTGCTGGACGTGGCGGGGTCGCGGCCGGACTGGGTCTACGCCATCCACGTGTGGGCCGCGCTGGATCCGCACGGAGTGTTCTCCACCAAGCCAGGCACCGTGATGGCCAGCTCGGATGTGGCGAAGGTGCGGGTCGTGGGTCGCGGCGGCCACGGCTCAACCCCGCAGCTCGCGGCCGATCCCGTGCCGGCGCTGGCTGAGATCACCACCGCCCTCAACACCATGGTGACCAGGCGCTTCGATGTGCAGAACCCCGTCGTCGTGACCGTCGGGTTGCTGCAGGCGGGCACCATCGCCAACGTCATCCCGGAGGAGGGGCGCCTCGAGGCAACGCTGCGGACCTTCGACACCGAGGTGCGCTCGAAGCTGATCTCGATCATCCCCGAGGTGGTGACGGGCATCGCGTCCGCGCACGGCGTCCGCGGCGAGTTCGAGCTGCTGGAGCAGTACCCGGTCACGGTCAACGACGCCGCGGAGGCCGATGTCGTGGCCTCGGCGGTGACGGACCTGTTCGGCGAGCACCGCCACCTCCGGTGGGAGAACCCGCTCGCCGGCGCCGAGGACTTCTCCCGGCTGCTTCAGGAGGCACCCGGGTGCTTCATCGGCCTGTCGGCCTGTCCGCCGGACCTGGACCCGCTCACCGCGCCGTTCAACCACTCCGCCTACGCCCGCTTCGACGACGCCGTCGTCTCCGACGGGGCGGCGCTGTTCACCGAGCTGACGCTGCGCAAGATCGGCGCCTGACCGCCGCCCCCCGAGCACGACACGCCGCCTGACCCGCCCGTCGACCCCGCCCAGGGCCCTCCCCCACGATTGCGACGGCGTTTCGTGCCCAGCGGGGCGGGGCGGCAGTGTCGCGGGCATGATGGGCGGCATGCGCCCCATGCTCGCCACACCGTCGGCCACCCCCGGCCTTCCGCCGGTTGGCCCGGAGTGGGTGCACGAGATCAAGTGGGACGGGATCCGCGCCCTGGGCGAGATCCGCGACGGCCGGCTGCGGCTGACCAACCGCACCGACGGCGAGATCACGGTGGCGTACCCGGAGGTGGCCGCCGGGGCCGTCGGGCTCCCGGAGGGGGCCGTGCTCGACGGCGAGGTGGTGGCGATGGGCCCCGAGGGGACGCCGTCGTTCCATGCGATCATGCCCCGGATGAACGTCCGCGATGCCCGCCGCGCCGCCCGCTGGGCCGTGGAGCGCCCCGTCACCTTCGTCGTGTTCGACCTGCTGCACCTCGCCGGGACGGACCTCACCCCCCGGCCGCTGCACGAGCGTCGCGCCGCGCTGGACGCCCTGGACCTCGACCGACCCGCTTGGCGGCTCTCGGAGCTCTTCGACGACGGCGCTGAGCTGGCGCACTTCACCCGCGAGGCGGGCCTGGAGGGGGTGATGAGCAAGCGGCGCTCGTCGATCTACCGGCCGGGGGTGCGCAGCGACGCCTGGGTCAAGACCCCGCACCGCTCCGAGCTGGTGGTGGTCATCGGCGGGTGGCTGCCGGAGGGCGGCAACGAGCACGCGCTGGGCGCGCTGTGGGTGGGGCAGCCGAGCGACGAGGCCACCTTCGAGGCGCGGCCGGTGCTGTATCCGATGGGGCGGGTGGGCTCCGGACTCGGGCACTCCGACCGGGACACGTTGCTGGCGGTCCTCCGCGACACCGAACGCCCCACTCCCCCGTTCGAGCCCGTGCCCGCGGACCCGGTGGCCCGCCAGGCCCGTTGGGTCGAACCGATGCTGTGCGTGCAGGTGCGCTACCTCAACGTGACGCCCGACGGCGCCCTCCGCCAGCCCGTCCTGCGGGCGCTGCGCCCAGACGTGTCCCCCGTCGAGGCCGCGACTGCGGATCTCCAGTAGCGCACTGGGCCAGGGACACACCGCGACGCTCGGTTCCTCAGGTCAGGGAGCGGCAGTGTCGCGGCGCGCGACGAGCACGATGTCGTCGTGGTGGTGCGCCCCAGCCCCCTCGGCCACGCTCCGTGCGCGCCGCTCGTGCACCAGCACGGTCCAGCCGTCGCCCAGCCGCTCGACCACGTCGTCGGGATAGGCCAGCGTGGCGGGGTCGACGTGCGAGTGCTTCGGGTTGAAGTCCGCGTGGTGCACCACCAGCAGCGCGCCGCCGGGAGCGACGACGGAGGCCAGCGCGTCAACGGCCGGCGAATCCTTGGGCAGGGGCACGTAGAACGCGGAGACGAGGTCGAAGTCATCGTGCGGGAGGGGCGCCTCCCCGATGCTGCCCAGCACCCATTCGACGATGAGGCCGGTGGCCTCCACCGCCCTCTGTCCCCGCTCGATCGCCACCAGCGACGGGTCGAGCGCCGTGACCTCCCAGCCGTGCGTCGCCAGCCAGATGGCGTCGGCGCCCTCCCCGCACCCCACGTCCAGCACGCGCCCGCGGCGAAGCTTCGGCGCCTCCGCGACCAGGGCGGGGTTGGGCTCCCCGCTCCACATTCTGTCGGTGTCGCGGTAGGCCTGATCCCAGTCGTGCTCGTGTGGCATGCCCAAGTATCCCGCCGATCCCGAGCCCCGGGCAACAGTCGCGGGCGCCGGTAGGCTGGAGGCGATGACCGAGCCCCAGCCCATCGCAACGCTCCCGCCCATCGAGGAGCTGCACGGCGACGTGCCCCGCAGCCCGCGCACGGGCGAGCCGACGCGCCCCGCCGTCGTGCTGGTCTCGGCAATCCTGCAGTACCTGGCCGTGGCCGCTCTCGCCGCCGCCTACGGCCGGCACTGGTGGCTGGCGGCGCATCCGGACAGCTACGCCACCTCGGCGCGGCTCATCGAATGGGTGGCGTCCGAGCCCGGAAAGTGGCTGTCGCTCACGCTGGAGGGCGGTTTCGCCGCGGCCCTGGTGCTGGCCGCCGGAGCGTGCGGGGTGGTGGGCTTCCAGGCCTGGAACGGCTGGCGGTGGACGCGGTGGGGCGGCCTCGTGGCCGTTGCGCTGGCCGGCGGCTTCGCCGCGATCCTCAACGACTGGGCGTTCATCGGCCTCGGCCTCGCCGTCGTCGGGTGGGCGCTACTGTTCCTCCCGCCGTCGACGAGGTACTTCGGCCACTGGGAGCAGGTGCGCGCCATCCGGCCGGAGTCGTACCGCAGGCCCAGTTCCATCTTCTACGGCCGGCTGCCGCGGTTCCGGTGAGGGCCTAGGCTCACTGACCATGGCTTCGAACCCCTTCCTCGACGGCGCCCTCCGCGTGGTCCGCGACGTCGCCCTGCGCGCGATCGACCGAGCCACCGCGCCCCAGGCCCGCCGCCGCGCCTCGACCAGGCGGCCCGCTGAACCCACCCGTTCTCCCCGCCCGCCAGCCGCCTCGAGCGGCTATCCGGGCGACTACCAGGGGAGCCCCAGCATCGTCTACAACCCGCACCGCGACGGTCGCCCTGACCCGGGCGAGGTGGTGTGGACCTGGGTGCCGTACGAGGAGGATTTCAGCCAGGGCAAGGACAGGCCCGTGCTCCTCATCGGGCGCGACGGCGGCTGGTTGCTGGGGCTGCAGGTCACCTCACAGGACCACGACGTCGACGCGGCCCAGGAGGCTGACGCCGGCCGCTACTGGACCGACATCGGCATCGGCGAGTGGGACAACCAGCGCCGCCCCAGCGAGGTGCGCGTGAACCGGATCATCCGGATCGACCCGGACGCGGTCCGCCGCGTGGGCGCCATCCTGGACGAACAGATCTTCGACGCCGTGGCGCGCGAGGTCCGCCGCCACTACTGAGCCGGGCGCCTCAGCCACCGATGACGTTGCGCTGCCGGTGAACATCACCGCCGCCGATTCGGGTCTCCGCCACGGTCCCTGATTGAATAGTGGACCAGAAGCAACGAGAGGCGCCCATGATCACCGTGACGGACCTGACCAAGGTCTACCTCCAGGGCAAGCGCGAGGTGCGCGCCCTGGACGGCGTCACGCTGACGGTCCCCGCCGGCTCCATCCACGGCATCATCGGGCACTCCGGCGCGGGCAAGTCCACGCTCGTGCGCTGCCTGACCCTCCTGGACCGGCCCACCACGGGCACCGTCGAGATCAACGGGGTGGACCTCACCGCAGCCCACGCCGACGCGCTGCGCACGGCCCGTCGTCGCATCGGCCTGGTGTTCCAGCAGGCCAACCTCTTCGATTCGCGCACCATCGCGGACAACGTGGGCTACCCCCTCGAGCTGATCGGGATGCCGAAGGCCGAGCGCGACGCGAAGGTCGCCGAACTCCTCCGCGTGGTCGGCCTCCCGGACTCCGGCCCCGCCTACCCGGCGCAGCTGTCCGGCGGCATGCGTCAGCGGGTCGGCATCGCCCGCGCGCTGGCCACGGAGCCGGACGTCCTGCTGTTCGACGAGCCCACCTCCGCCCTGGACCCGAAGACCACCGACGAGATCCTGGACCTGATTCTGAGCCTCAAGGGTCGCGACGGCCTCGCCGTGCTCGTCATCACCCACGAGATGCATGTGGTGAAGAAGATCTGTGATTCGGTGTCTCTGCTCGACGGGGGCCGCATCGTCGAGTCAGGGCCCCTGGTCGAGGTCGTCAACAGCCTTGACTCCCGGCTCGCCGAGGCGCTGCTCGGCATTCCGCCTCACGCCCCGCTGGATGCCGTGCACGGCACCTACGTCGACGTGCTCTCCTCAGGTGAGAAGGCCGCCATGCCCGTGGTGGCGCACACCTCACACGAGGTGGGCGCCGAGCTCAACATCGTGGCCGGGAGCGTGGAGCACCTCGCCGGCACCACCTTCTCCCACCTGCGGATCTCGGTCCCCCCCGGCACTGACCCGCAGCGGGTGATCGAGCTGCTGCGCGCCCAGGGCGCCGACGCGAAGCTCACCTCCCGCAGCGCGATTGAGGGGTCGGCGCAGTGATTCTCCTCGAGACCTGGTTCAACAACCCCGCCCTGCAGAAGGCGCTCCTTCCCGCCATCTGGGAGACGCTCCTCATGATGGGCATCACCAGCCTCGCCACCGTGCTGATCGGGCTGCCGCTCGGCGTGGTGTTGTACGTCACGCAGAAGGGCGCGCTCGGGGAGAACCGTGCCCTCAACTTCGTGCTCTCGAACATCGTGGTCAACATCACGAGGTCCATTCCCTACGCCATCCTGATGCTCGCGCTGATCCCCTTCACGCGCTGGATCGTCGGCACCTCCTTGGGCCCCATCGCGGCGTCGGTGTCGCTGGCGATCGCGGCGATCCCGTTCTTCGCGCGCCTCGTCGAGACCGCGCTGCGCGAGGTGCACCCCGGCAAGCTGGACGCCGCCCACGCGATGGGCTCCTCGAAGATGCAGTCCATAACGAAGGTCCTCATCCCTGAGGCCCTCCCTGGGCTGGTGGCGGGTATCACCACCACGGTGGTGACCATCATCGGCTACTCGGCGATGGCCGGACTGGTAGGCGGCGGTGGCCTGGGGCGCCTCGCCTACAACTACGGCTTCCAGCGCTTCTCGCCCGATGTCATGGTCATCACGGTGATCCTGATCGTCATCCTGGTGCAGGGCGTCCAATGGCTCGGCGACCGGATCAGCCGGGCCGTGGACCACCGCTAAGACCTTCCCACCCTGTGGGAGACCAGCTCCGCGCTGGACAGAAAGAAACTGGCCAACTTGTTGTCGGCCCCGAACAGAGAGGGACTCCTCCTGATGCACAAGATTCTCACCACGATCGCTGCCTCCGTGGCAGCCGCCATGACCCTGACGGCGTGCGGCGGAAGCGCCACCCCGTCGACCTCGGGCGAAGCGTCCTCGGCCGCCTCCGGCGAGGTGATCAGCCTCGTCGTCGGCGCCAGCCCGGTGCCCCACGCCAAGATCCTCGAGTTCGTCCGCGACAATCTCGCCGAGGAAGCCGGCCTGGAGATCGAGATCCGCGAATTCGACGACTACGTCCTCCCCAACGAGGCGCTCGCCTCAGAGGAGCTGGACGCCAACTACTTCCAGCACCTCCCGTACCTGGAGAGCCAGATCGCGGACAAGGGCTACGAGTTCACCGCAGGCGAGGGCGTCCACATCGAGCCGCTGAAGCTGTTCTCGGACAAGCACGACTCCGTCGACGCCATCCCCGACGGCGCCACCATCGCGATCACCAACGACGTCTCCAACCAGTACCGCGGCCTCAAGCTGCTCGAGAAGGCCGGGCTGCTGACCGAGGTGCCGTCGGACGCCACCGTGCTGACCCTCACCGAGGATGCGAACCCGAAGGGGTTCCAGTTCGAGGAGACCCAGCCCGAGGTCGTCGTGCAGCAGATGTCGGACCCCGCCGTCGACGCGGCCGTGATCAACGCCAACTTCATCCTCACCGCCGGCCTGGACCCCAACGAGGCCATCGAGTCCGAAGAGGTTGAGGGCAACCCGTACGCCAACATGCTCGTGTGGCGCACCGGCGACGAGAACCCCGGCATCGCGACGCTGGAGGAGCTCCTGCACTCCACCGAGGTGGCGGACTTCATCGCCGAAACCTGGCCGTCCGGCGACGTGATCCCCGGAAACGCCTGATCCCTGTGACGTTGAGGGGCCGTCGAGCACACTGCTCGGCGGCCCCTCATCACGTCCGGGCCGACGTTGGTGGGCCGGGCGGCATTAGGCTGGCGGGGTGAACAGCTCGCGCGCGGTCCTCTTCGACCTGGACGGCACCCTCGCCGACACGGTCCCCCTCATCGCCCAACACATCAGCGACACCCTGAACTCGCACGGCATCGCGTGCGTGCCGCAGGACGTGTACCCCCTGATCGGGCGGCCCATCGAGGACGCCATGGCCGAGCTGCACGAGTTCGCCGACGACGGGGCCCGCATGCGGGCCATCATCCTGGAGTACCGCGGCGCCCTGCATCAGGCGGTCAATGAGGCCGGCCCGTCGCTGGTCCTGCCGGGCGTGCGCGCCATGCTGCACGAACTGCGCGCCGGTGGCTACGCGATCGGGGTCGTCACGGCCAAGGGCGGTCCGCAGGCGGCCCACCTGCTGACGATCACCGAGCTTCGCCATCTGATCGACACGGTGGTCAGCACCGACGACGTGGACCGCGGCAAGCCGGCCCCCGATTCTGCACTCGTGGGGCTGGAGCGTCTGGGCGCCGTCGCCGCGGAGACCTGGTACGTCGGCGACGCGACCTCCGACATGGACATGGCGCTGGCCGCGGGCATGCGTGCCATGGGCATCACGACGGGCGCCGCGACCCGCGACGAGCTGGAGTCCGCGGGGGCTGAGGTCGTCGTCGATACAGCAGCCGAGGTCAGCCGCCTGATCCTCGATTAGGCTTGACCGGCATGGGACGCATCGTGTTCGACACTGCCACCAGCTTCAACGGTTTCATCGCCGACGAGGACAACTCCCTGGCCTGGCTCTTCGCGGTCGCGGGTGGTGACCAGCCGGATGAGGGCCTCTTCCCGTCCGACGCCGCCGTGATGGTGGAGGGATCCACCACGTATGAATGGGTTCTTGCCGAGTCCGACATCCTCACCCACCCGGAGAAGTGGGCCGAGTTCCACGGCGATCGCCCCACCTTCGTCTTCACCACCCGAAGCCTCCCGGTCCCCGCCGGGGCGGACATCCGGTTCGTGTCCGGATCCGTGTCCGAGGCGCTGCCCGCCATCAGGGAGGCCGCCGGGGACGGCGACATCTGGGTGGTCGGCGGCGGCGATCTGGCCGGCCAGTTCCTGGACGCCGGAGCGCTGGACGAGATCGCGCTGTCGGTGGCCCCGGTGGCGCTGACCGGTGGGGCGCCGCTGTTTCCCCGCCGCGTCGAGTCGAGCCGCCTGCAGCTGGTGTCAGCCACTGCCTTCGGCCAGTTCGCGCGGCTCCTCTACCGGGTGCAGAGCTGAGGGGCCGAGAGCGCTCAGGGCAGGTCTCCCCCGGATGAGAGCTGCGCCTCGAAGCCCCCGCTGATCAGGATGGGGTAGAACCCCAGCGCCTCGTTGACGTCGAGCATGTACCGGTTCTCGGCCGCGTTCCAGGTGACGATCGACGTAGCCGTCGGGACCGTCTGCCGCACCTGCAGGAGGTTGGCAGCCTTCACCAGCATCCCCAGGCGGCGGCCCCGGTGCTCGGGGAGCACGATCGTGTCGTACTGATCCACGAACGCCTCGGGATTGCTGCGGTCCAGGACCATCTCGCTGACCGCCGCGACAGTCCCGCTGGGCACGTGTCGGACGACGGCGTGGAAGAGCCGGTTGGTCAGCAGGGTCACGCGCTCGCGCTCCCGGAGCCTGGCGGCATCCCAGGTGGTCTCGACGACGGCGAGGTCACCCAGCGGCTGGTCCACGGCCATCCGCTCCTTCAGCACCGCCTGGCCGGCCAGCAGCTCCTCGGGGGACGGCCCCTCCCAGGCGAGCACCTCATACTCGTCTCCCGCCCTGGCCTGCGCCTCGGCGAGGGCCCCAGCCGGGTCCACCAGCGGGGTCGCGAAGTCGTAGCGGCTGACCCGCTCGACGATGCCGAGTCTCAGTCCGTGTTTGAGGGCGAGGCGCACACCGGGATGGTCCGGGTCTATCGCGCCGTGGCCCGACGGCGGAGACAGCGTGGCGCCGTCGCTGATGGGGGTCTCCACCCACGCCTTCACCCTGGTCAGGCCTGGCGTCGGGTCGGCCTTGAAGGACTCGATCAGTGCGGTGGCCACGCCCCGGCTGCGGTGTTCGGGGAGGACGTAGACGGCGACGGTGGCGCTGTCCGGGGAGTCGACGAGCGAGGTCCCGGCCGCGAGGAAGCCCGCCGGGGCGCCGTCGACGTAGGCCAGCCACCGCCGGTGCACAGACTCGGTGTCCTCCCGCTCGGAGGCGAGGTGGGATTCGTCGTCGACGTCCCACTGCGGGCCGCCGATGAGCTCGCGTTCGTTGGCGCGGATGAGCGTGCAGAGATCCCGCCACGACGGCTCGGTGTGGGTGTCGGGCAACGGGAGCGGCACGATGTGGAGCACGGAGTCGAGCCTAGCCCGAGGGGGCTGGGCGGGGTCGTGCACGAAACGCCGCGTGTCGCGCCCCCGTCGTCGCAGGGGAACCCGACCGACGGTTCCGACGGCGTGTCGTGCACAGCTGGTGGCGTCGGCTCGACGGTGGGGCGGGTGTGGACGCGGCGGCCGCAGATTGGCACGCGCCAAGCCGGAACGTAGGGTGGGAGCCTTGAAGACAGAGAAGAGGCGCCCATGACCGCACACACCCACCGCGAGTCGGTCGTCGACCGGCCGGACTCCCCCCGCTCGTGGCTCGCTCGGCTGCTGAAGGGGATCGCGGTCGGCGTCGGCGCCATCCTGCCCGGGCTGTCGGGCGGCGTTCTGGCGGTGATCTTCGGACTCTACGACCCGATGATCCGGTTCCTCGCCAACGTCCGTCACCACTTCGTGCGCAACGTGCTGTTCTTCATCCCCATCGGGATCGGCATGGGGATCGGCGTGCTGGGTTTCTCCGTCGTGGTGGAGGCCGCCTTCGCCTCCTACGCGGCGCAGTTCACCTGCCTGTTCATCGGGTTCGTGATCGGTACGTTCCCGTCGCTGTACCGGCAGGCCGGCCGTCACGGGCGCACGCCCACGCACCTGGCGATCATGGGCGCCGCCGCCGCCGGGATCTTCCTGCTCATGCTCGCGGGCGGCCAGATGCTGGTCCAGGTGCCGCCAAGCATCCCCGTCTGGTTCGGTTCCGGCGCACTGATCGGCCTGGGCGTCATCGTGCCGGGCATGTCGCCGTCGAACTTCCTCATCTACTTCGGCCTCTACGACAAGATGGCCACCGGCATCAAGGACTTCGACCTGGCGGTGACCATTCCCCTGTTCCTGGGAGTGGTGGCCTGCGTCCTGCTCCTCGCGAAGGGTGCCGCGTGGCTGTTCGACCGCTACTTCGGCGGCATGTACCACTTCATCCTGGGCATGGTGATTGGCTCATCCCTGGCGATCTTCCCCACGGTCGTGTTCCCCGCCTTCTCGGCGGAGGGTCTGGAATCGAGCGGGTTGAGCCTCACCACCGCGGTGCTGTTCGCGGTGGCCATGCTGGTGGTGGGCACCGTCGCGTCGTTCCTGTTCAGCAAGTTCGAGGACACCGTCAGCGACAAGCGCCACGAGATTGAGGAAGCGGCCGCTAAGGTCGTCGACGCCTGAGGCGACGAGGCCGCTGTGGAGCGGGCGACGGGAATCGAACCCGCGTATCAAGCTTGGGAAGCTAGCGCTCTACCATTGAGCTACGCCCGCGTGGGCCCTAGGTTAGCAAAGAAATCGTGCCCTCCTCCAACCGGCCTCTCGGACTCGCCACCCCACCCTGGGTAGGCTGAACGACGTGGGTAGGGCACAGACCGGAATCGAGCCGGATCAGCGCGCCCTCACCCGCCTCGCCATGGCTCACGATGCCTCGCCCTTCCTCCTGATGCCCTCCGGGGTGGTCACCCCGGAGACGGTGGAGGACGTGGCGGCGCTGATGGTCCACGCCGTGGAAACCCGCCAGCCGATCACCTTCCGGGCCGGCGGCACCAGCCTCTGCGGGCAGGCCATCACGTCGGGGCTGCTCGTCGACGTGCGCCGCCACTTCCGCGACATCGAGGTCCTCGACGGCGGCGCCCGGGTCCGCGCGGGGGCCGGAGCGACACTGCGGGCGGTCAACGCCCGGCTCGCGCGCCACGGTCGTCGCCTCGGGCCGGACCCCACCAGCGACATCGCCTGCACCATCGGGGGCATGGTCGCCAACAACTCCAGCGGCATGCTCTCGGGCGTGGCGCAGAACAGCTACCACACGCTCGAATCCATGGTTTTCGTGCTGCCCAGCGGCCGGATCGTCGACACCGCGGACCCGACGGCGGACATCACGCTGCGCCTCGAGGAGACCCCACTGGTGGGCGGGCTGCACATGCTGCGCAAGCGGTTGCGGACCACACCGTCGTCCATCGCGGACATCAACCGGCTGTTCGCCATCAAGAACACCATGGGCTACGGCCTCAACGCGCTGCTCGAGTTCCACCGACCCGTCGACATCATCGCGCACCTCCTCATCGGCAACGAGGGCACCCTCGGCTTCGTGGCCGAGGCCACGTTCCGCACGGTCCCCCTGGCCCCGCACACGGCGGCCGCGCTGGCGCTGTTCCCCACCCTCGACGCCGCCACCGCCGCGGTGCAGGGGCTCGTCGAGCACGGATTCGAGGCCATCGAGCTGATGGACGCCGCCTCGCTCCGCGTGGCGCGCACGCAGCCCGGGGCACCGGCGCTGCTCCGCGAACGTGAGCTGACCACCGAGGCCGCGCTGCTCGTCGAGCTGCACGAGGTGGACGAGCAGGTCCTGGCCGCGCGCCTCGACGCGGCAGCAGCCGAGCTCACCGGGCTCGACGTGGTGGGCAGCGTGGAGCTGACCACGGAGGTCCGCCACCGCAACGCACTCGTCGAGCTGCGCCGCGGGCTGTACGCGCTGGTCGCCGGAGCCCGCCCCTCAGGCTCCACCACCCTGCTCGAGGACATCTGCGTGCCCCCGAAGGAGTTCGCCGCCACCTGCCGCGACCTCGCGGACCTCCTTCAGCGCCACGGGTACGACGACGCGCCGCTGTTCGCGCACGGCCGCGACGGCAATATCCACTTCCTGCTCAGCGAGCGCTTCGACGACCCCGCCGGCCTTCTGCGCTACCGCAAGTTCACCCGCCAGTTGGTGCGCCTCACCCTCCGCCACCACGGGGTCCTCAAGGCGGAGCACGGCACCGGGCGCGCCATGGCGCCCTTCCTGCGCGACCAATACGGCGACGAGCTGTATGAGGTGATGCGCGAGATCAAGCACCTGTTCGACCGGGCCGGGGTGCTCAACCCGGGCGTCCTCATCTCCGATGACCCGGATGCGCACCTCAAGGACCTCAAGCTCATGCCCACCATCGAGCCCGAGGTCGATGCGTGCATCGAGTGCGGCTTCTGTGAGCCGGTGTGCCCGTCACGGGACCTCACCCTCACGCCCCGGCAGCGGATCGTGCTGCGCCGCGAGCTGACCGCCCGGAAGGACGACGTGGAGCTCCTGCGTCAGGTGGCCGAGGAGTACGACTATGCGGCCATCGACACGTGCGCCGTCGACGGCATGTGCGAGGTGGCGTGCCCATTAGGCATCAACACCGGAGACCTGGTCCGCCGCCAGCGCGAGGAGCGGGTGGGCGGCGTCGAGAAGCGCGCGTGGAATCAGGCAGCCCGCACGTGGGGCCTCGCCACGCGGATGGGCTCGGCCGCCCTCACCGTGGCGAAGTCGACGGGGCCCCTGGCCACCGCCGCCACCAGGCTCGGGCGCAGGGCGCTGGGCGAGGACGCCATCCCCGGGTACGACGAGGACCTCCCCCGGGGCTCCGGGCTGCGCAGGAGGCCCCGTCGCCGCGACCGTCCCCGCCCCGGCGTCGCGGCCGTGTACTTCCCGTCCTGCCTGCAGACGATGTTCGCCCCGACGGGGCAGGGCGTGTTCTCCGCCTTCAACGAGCTGTGCGTGCGGGCGGGCGTGCCGGTGTCGCTGCTCGACGCCGAGGGGCTGTGCTGCGGCTCGCCCTGGCGGGCCAAGGGCTACACCGACGGTTACGAGACGATGCAGCGCCGCGTCCGCTCGGCGCTGAAATGGGGCGGCAACGCCACCGTCGTGGTGGACGCCTCCAGCTGCACGGACGCGTTGACGCGGATGACGGAGGGCTGGACCCCCACCGTCGTGGACGTGGTGACGTTCGCCGCGCAGCAGCTGGTGCCGCGCCTGGAGGTGACCCGCTCCCTGCCGTCGCTGGTGCTGCACCCGACATGCTCGTCGACGCGGATGGACGTCAACGACGACCTGCGCCGGATCGCGGAGTTCATCAGCGACGAGGTGACGGTTCCGCCGTCGTGGGGATGCTGCGGGTTCGCCGGAGACCGGGGCCTGCTGCACCCCGAGCTGACCGAGAGCGCAACCCGGGACCAGGCTGCGGAGGTCAAGGACGGGTTCTTCGCCTACGCGTCGCTCAACCGGACGTGCGAGATCGCGATGTCGCGGGCGACGGGCCGCACCTACGTTCATATCCTTGAGCTGCTGGCCGAGGCCACCCGCTGACCACCCGCTTCACGGGTGGCGCTCCCGCCCGGCCCTGCAGGAATCTACCCAGAGCGCGGTATCTGTGTATATACACAGACGCCGCGCTCTGGATAGATTCCTGCAGGTCAGTCCCCGAGCCCGGTGCCCACTCCGCGGGCGGCTCTGATCCAGGCGTGATCCTTGGGCACGACCTTCAGGTTTCCAGCCACCTCACCCAAGGGCACGGGGACCGCCTCGCCTGCCTGCGACGCCACCGTCACGCCGTACTCCCCCGCAGCGACGAGGTCCGCGCCCGCTGAGCCGAGCAGGGTGCCCAGCAGCCTGTCGTTGGCGTCCGGGATGCCGCCGCGCTGGACGTAGCCGAGGATGGTGACGCGGGACTCGAGGCCCGTGGCCTGCTCAAGTGCGGTGGCCACCTTGAACGCGTTGTCGCGGTGGCTCGCCTCGATGGAGGCCTTGTGGGCCGCAGCGGCCGACTTGGCCTCCGGCGAGGACGCGGCCTTCTTCAGTGCCTCGGCCGCCTGCAGGTCCGCGGTGTCCTGAATGTCGCGGGCACCCTCGGCGATGGCGATCACGGAGAAGTTGCGGCCGGACTGGGCGCGCTTCTTGATGGAGGCGGCCATCGAGTCGATGTCGTAGGGGATCTCTGGGATGAGGATGATGTCCGCGCCGCCCGCGATCCCCGACCCGAGCGCCAGCCAGCCGGCCTTGTGGCCCATGATCTCGGCGATGATCACGCGGTGGTGGGAGTGGGCCGTCGAATGCAGCCGGTCGATGGCCTCCGTCGCGATGCCCAGCGCCGTGGAGAAGCCGAAGCTGGTGTCGGTGTGGGCGATGTCGTTGTCGATGGTCTTGGGCAGATGGATGACGTTGAGGCCAGCCTGCATGAGCCGGTTGGCGTTCTTGGCCGTGCCGCCGCCGCCGATGCACACCAGCGCGTCGAGCTTGTTCTTCTCGAAGTTCTCGATGATGGTGGGCACCATGTCGCGGACCTCGCCGTCGACCATCATCTTGTGTGGCTTGTCACGCGACGTGCCGAGCACGGTGCCCCCGATGGTGAGGATGCCGGACAGTGCGGAGGCGTCGAGAACCTGCCAGCGGTCCTCGGCGAGCCCGCGGATGCCGTCGCGGAAACCGATCAGCTCCATGCCGTGCTCGCCGATCGCGGACTTTCCGAAACCCCGGATGGCGGCGTTCAGGCCGGGCGAGTCTCCGCCCGCGGTCAGGATCCCCACTCGCTTCTTCGCACCCATCACAGGCCTCCTCGTGTCGTGGCCCAACCCTACCGAGCGGGCCTCGCACCCGCGGTGAATCCCAACCACCGGGGCCGAGCCCACATCACCACTTGAGACTGCGCCGCGACACCGCGACACCGCACCGTGCGCCAGAAGTTTCGACGCGGTCGGCGGCGCTCCGCGCCCGACCGGCTCAACCGGCGGTAGAGCGGCGCCGCCCGAGGCGACAGTGGACTCACCCAGCGGGCGCGGGAGACGATCGCAGGCGGTGGGTGGTGGGGGTCGGGGCAGGTTGGGTGGGCGTTGATGACGGCGTGGCTGCGCGAAGCGCCGCCGCCGGCATCATGGGCGGCCCGGCCCCCACCACCCACCGCCAGCTCGACCACAAGCCGCAGACGGGTCCACCAGGGATTTTGCCGAACGGAGACGGTCCTAGACTGGGGGTATGTCCGAACCGAACCGCCTCGACGTGCTGCGCTGCGCAGACCAGGACCGCGAGGTCGTCGCGACACTGCTCAACACCGCCTACGCAGACGGCCGCCTCACCTTCGACGAGCACGCCGAGCGGATCGCACGCGCCTACGACGCGAAGACCTTCGGCGACCTGAACGGCCTCACGACGGACCTCGTCGCGTTCGAACGACCCGCCCCGATGGCTCCTGCACCCCACTACTCCGCGCCGTCGCCCGTACCCCCGCACCTCCCCGCGACACCCCCGCCCGGCGTCCTCACCGCCGGCGCCTTCACCGGCGGCAACTCCTTCATGTCCACCTACAACCCGGGCCGCGTGGCCCTGGTGGGCTCCTCCGTCCAGCTCAACGCCTGGCTGGGCGAGATCCGCCTGGATCTGATCGGGGCGGCCTTCGAACAGCGCGAGGTCACCCTGCACGTCGGCGGCGGCCTGTGCGAGGTGAAGATCCGCGTGCCTGAGGGCGTGGACGTGAACCTGTCGGGGATGAGTCTGATCATGGCCGAATCGAAGGTTCAGGGGTTGATGCCCCGCCCGGACGGCATCCGGATCAATCTGATCGGCACGGTGTTCATGGGCGAGCTGAAGGTGTACGGGCCTGGTATGGACCGCCGTCGCTACGAGCGGTTCATCCGGTGAGCGAGACCCTCTTCGCCCCGCCGGACACGCACTGGCAGCGCCTCTCCCCCAACTATCTCCGGATGAAGCTGATCCTCATCCCCGTGGTGTGGACGCTGATGTTCGTGGCCCCGGCCGTCGTCGCCTTCCTGTTCGGCCCGTCGTGGCTGGGCTGGGCGGTGGTGGCCGTCTGGGCGGCGCTGCTCTCCTGGCGGCTCATCCGCGCTCCGCGGGCCTTCCGACGGTGGGGCTACGCCGAGCGTGACACGGACGTCTACCTCACCAGCGGCCTCTTCTACCGCCGCCTGGTCTGTGTGCCCTACGGCCGGATGCAGCTGGTCCAGCTCCACTCGGGCCCGATCGACCGCCTGTTCAAGCTGGCGACGGTGGAGATGATCACCTCCTCGACGCAGGGCAGCGTGTCCATTCCCGGCCTCGCCCCAGACGATGCGGCGGCGCTGCGCAACCGTCTCATCGAGCGCGGGGAGACCCAGCAGGCCGGGATCTGATGACCGATTTCACCCCAGTGCCCGTCGTCCCGGTCCCGGATGCGCCCCCCAAGGTGGTGGAGCATCCCAGCCCGCTGACCGGTCTGGCGCACAGCGGGATCGTGCTGGCTGCGTCGCTGGTGTTCCTGGTCCGGGAGCTGGACAACGGACTGGCGGACCTGTCGAGGCAGGCGCTTCTCTTCGGCCTCATGGCGCTGGGTGCGGCCCTGGTGGCCGGGGTGTACGGCATCTTCGCGTGGAAGACCACGGCGTTCATCGTCGACGATGAGGAGTTCCGCGTGGAGCGGGCGTTCATCTCGCGCTCGTCGTCGAGGCTGGACTACACGAAGGTGCAGTCGGTGGACATCGCCCAGCCCCTCGTCGCGCGGCTCCTCGGCCTCGCGAAGGTGCACATCGACGTGGGCGGTGCCGGAGGCCTGACGCTGGCTTTCCTCACGAAGTCGCGGGCCGAATCGCTGCGCGAGCATCTGCTGGCCCGGATGAGCCTGGCCAGGCGCGGACGCGTGCCCGTCTCGACACCCGACGGCATCGAGGCCCCAGAGGCCGTTGCGTCATCGACGGTCGACGACGAGCCGGAAGACCTGATCCACGCCGTCACCCCGGCCACGCTGATCCTGGGCACTGCGGTGTCCTCGCCCGCCGTGGCCGCCCTGCTGGTGGCCGGCCTCGTGGTGGGGATGTCGCTCTGGTCCGAGACGTCGATCACCGCCTTCGGCGCCCTGCTGGCCTTCGGCGGGTGGGCGTGGTCCAACGTGGGCCGCAACTGGGGTTTCCGGATGACGCGTCGGGGGGACACCCTGCGCATCTCCCGGGGGCTCGGGTCCACCACCGCCCAGGGGCTGCGCCCGGACCGCATCCAGGGGGTGGTCATCCACCAGGACCTGCTGCAGCGCCTCACCGGGCTGTACCGGGTGACGGTCACCGTGCTCGGCTACGGAGATCCGGGCGGCGAGGAGAGCGGCTCGTCGAACTCGATCGTGCTCCCGTTCGGGACGTGGCCCGACGTGATGACGGTGCTGCACGCCATCTGGCCGGAGATGGACCTGAACCTGATCCAGCCGACTCCGCAGCCGGACCGGGCGCGCTGGCTCACCCCGTTCTCCCACGCGCAGCACACGTGGGGCGTGGGCGAGGATGTGCTGGTGGCCCATCACGGGCTCATCGAGCACGCGATGTCGATCGTGCCCCACCGACGGATGCAGTCCCTGTCGCTGCACCAGGGCCCCGTCCAGCGGAAGCTGAGGCTCGCCACCATCGCGGTGCACACCACCGACGGGCCGGTGTCGCTGCGCCTGTACCACCTGGATGATTCGGTGGCACGGCGGCTGTTCGACGAGCAGCTGGCCCGTGGCCGGGCGGCCCGTGCCGCTGTCTCGGTAGCCTGATCCGGAAGCCGCTGCCTACACCGGTGGCGCTCACGCTACGATTTCGCGCATGAGCATCTTCCTGGGTATCGACGTTGGCGGTTCGGGCATCAAGGGCGCGCCCGTTGATCTGGAGCGGGGAGACTTCGCGGCTGACCGCCTGCGGATCCCCACTCCCGAGAAGTCCACCCCGAAGGCCGTCGCCGCCGTGGTCGGCGAGATCATCGAGCACTTCGCGGGAGTCATCGGCGACAACCCGGTGGGGCTGACCATCCCCGCGCCGGTGCTGCACGGGCGGGTGCCGTTCATGGCCAACCTGGACCAGAAGTGGAGCGGGTTCAAGGCCGACGAGTACTTCGAGGACAAGCTGGGCCGCAAGGTGGTCCTCGTCAACGACGCCGACGCCGCGGGTCTCGCCGAGGTGCACTTCGGCGCCGCGAAGGACCACCCGGGCCTGGTCATCCTCACCACGCTGGGCACCGGCATCGGCGCGGCGATCATCTACCGCGGGGTCCTCATCCCGAATGCGGAGCTCGGCCACATCGAGCTCGACGGCCACGACGCGGAGAAGCGGGCCGCGTCGTCGATCAAGGACAAGGAGGGGCTCAGCTACGAGGAGTGGGCCACCGAGCGTCTCCAGCCGTACTACAGCCACATCGAGATGCTGTTCTCCCCGGATCTGTTCGTCACGGGGGGCGGCGTCTCCAAGGACTGGGACAAGTGGGGCCCGCTCCTGAAGCTGAAGACCCCCATGGTTCCGGCGAAGCTGCGCAACCGGGCCGGCATCATCGGCGCGGCGCTGGCCGCGAAGGACGCCGTCGAGCACCCCGACGTGCTGTCGATGATCCCGGCGGTGGCAGACGCCAACCCGGCCGACGTGGCAGATACCGAGTAGCCCTCAGACCACACACCAACGCTTCGACGGCGGGCACCCATCAGGGTGGCCCGCCGTCGGGGCGTCACATGCGTTCTGGCGCGTCGATCCCCAGGAGGTGCAGGCCGCGGGCGAGGACCTGCTGCGTGGCCGCGCACAGCGCCAACCGCGAGGAGCGCACGTCGCCCTCGGACCGGAGCACGGGGCACGCCTCGTAGAAGGTGGCCAGCGCGCCGGCCAGGTCGTAGAGGTAGGCGCACAGCTTGTGGGGCTGCAGGGACTGGGCCACCTCGTCGACCACGTCACCGAAGCCGCTCAGCCTGAGGGCCAGCTGCTGCTCGGCCGGCTCGTCGAGGGTGGTCACCGAGCCCCAGCCGATGCCCTCGGCCTCCGCCTTGCGCAGGATCTGGCTGACGCGCGCATGCGCGTACTGCAGGTACGGGCCCGTGTCGCCGGTGGTCTGCACCATGCGCTCGGCGTCGAAGGTGTAGTCCTTCTGCAGGCCGTTGGAGAGGTCGGCGTACTTGATGGCCGCCAACGCGATGTTGGGGGCGGCCACCTCCTCGGCGGCGTCCAGCAGGGAGCCGAGGGTGGCGGCCGAGCCGTCGCGGGTCTTGAACGGCTTGCCGTCGCGCCCGAGCACCATGCCGTAGCCGACGTGCTGGGCCGTCACGTCGCCGGGGAGGAAGCCGGCCTTGCGGGCGGCGGCGAACATCTGGGCGAAGTGGCCGCCCTGGCGGGCGTCGGTGACGTAGATGATCCGGTCCGCCTTCAGCTCGCGGACCCGACGGCGGATGGCCGCGAGGTCCGTGGTGGCATAGCCGTAGCCGCCGTCGCTCTTCCGGACGATGAGCGGGGCCTCGAAGCCTTCGACGAACACGCACAGCGCGCCGTCGTCGACCACCGCGACCCCGGACTCTTCGAGTTCCTTCACCAGGACCGGGAGGTCGTCGTTGTAGGTGGATTCGCCGGCGAGGTCGTCGTCGGTGAGCAGGATGCCGAGGCGGCGGTAGGCCTCGTTGAAGGCGGGCTTGGAGATCTCGACGAGTTGGCGCCAGATGGCCAGCGACTCCTCGTCGCCGCCCTGGAACACCGACACGCGGGCGCGGGCCCTGGTGGCGAACTCCTCGTCCTCGCGGAAGCGGGCCGCGGCCCGCTTGTAGAGGGCGTCGGCCTCGTCGAGGGTGAGCGCACCGGCGTCGATGCCCTCGTCGAGGACCTGCTCGATCAGCATGCCGAACTGCGTGCCCCAGTCTCCGATGTGGTTCTGGGGGATGACGGTGTGGCCGAGGGCGCTGAGGACCCGGTTGAAGCAGTCCCCGATGATGGTGGTGCGCAGGTGACCGACGTGCATCTGCTTGGCCACGTTGGGGGCCGAGTAGTCGATGACCACGCGCTGCGGGTAGGCCACCGGGTTGAGGCCCCCGTGGGGATCCTCGAGGAGGGCGGTTGCCGCGGCGGCGAGAACGTCGGAGCGCATGCGGAAGTTGATGAAGCCGGGGCCGGCGATGTCCAGCGGCTCGCACAGGTCCTCGACGTCCAGCCGGGCGACGATGTCTGCGGCGACCTCGCGGGGCGGGCGCCCCTCCTTCTTGGCGAGGCGCAGCGCGACGTTGGACTGGAAGTGCCCGAACTGGGGCTTGGTGGCCGGACGCATCTCGGGGTCGACGCCGGTGAGGTCCCGGAGACGGGTGTCGAGGAGCGCGGGGAGGGATTGCATGGGCGACATTCTCGCATTGACGGCGCGACGGCCCCAAGCCGGCGCCGCCTCGCCGCCCACGACGTCACCCGACCCGCGTTCCGCGGGGTTGCGTGGTTGGGGGGGTGAGGTCCGGGGCTCCGCTCCTCACCCCTCGGCGGGCCGGAGCGGGAGCGCCCGCGCCTCAGTGCAGCGAGTCCACCGCAGCCCTCTCGATCGCGAGACCTGCGCGGTAGCGTTCCATGAAGACGTCGAAGCCCTCCACGTCGGCAGGGACAGGCTGCTCGGTCTCGATCTCGGCACCGCCGAACACCGACGACGCCAGCCAGTCCGCCAGCGGCCCCTCGCCGGAGCGCTGGAACGCGGCGAGTAGCGCCATGCCCCAGGCGCCGCCCTCCCCCGCGACCTCGCCGACCGAGACCGGCGTGTTCATGGCGGCGGCCAGGAACCGCTGCGCCACACCCTTGGTCTTGAACAGGCCACCATGGGCGAACATCGAGTCAAGCTCCACGCCCTCATCCTTGAGCAGGATGTCCATCCCCACCCGCAGCGCCCCGAGCGCCGCGAACAGGTGGGTGCGCATGAAGTTGGCCAGCGTGAACGAGCTGTGCGGGGTCCGCACGAACATCGGCCGACCCGCCTCCAGGCCGACGACGTGCTCGCCGGCCAGGTAGTTGTAGGCCAACATGCCGCCGCCGTCGGCGTCGCCGTCGAGGGCGGCCGTGTAGAGCGTCTGGAACAGCGCGTTGGTGTCCACCTGGGCGCCGAGCGCCGCGGCGGCCTCGCCGAACAGACCCACCCACGCCTGCAGGTCGACGGCGCCGTTGTTGCAGTGCGCCATGGCGACGAGGTCGCCGGCCGGGGTCGTGACCAGGTCGATCTCCTCGTGGAGGGCCTTCAACGGCCCCTCGAGCACCACCATGGCGAAGATGCTGGTGCCCGCGGACACGTTGGCGGTGCGACGGGCGACGGAGTTGGTGGCCACCATCCCGGTGCCCGCGTCGCCCTCTGCCGGGGCGAACGGGATCCCGGCCCGGAGCCGGCCCGACGGGTCAAGCAGGCGGGCGCCCTCGTCGGTGAGCGCTCCGGCGCTCTGCCCGGCAGGCAGCACGGCGGGGAGGATGTCGGCCAGCTTCCAGCCGTAGCCCCGATCCGCCACGAGGTCGTCGAACTGGGCGAGCATGTCTGTGTCGAACTGGCCGGTGGTGGTGTCGATGGGGAACATGCCGCTCGCATCGCCGACGCCCAGGGAGCGCTCGCCCGTGAGGCGCCAGTGGACGTAGCCGGCCAGTGTGGTCAGGTAATCGATCGAGCCGACATGCTCCTCCGCGCCGAGGAATGCCTGGTAGAGGTGCGCGATGCTCCACCGCTGCGGGATGTTGTGCTGGAACAGCCGCGTGAGGGCGTGGGCCGCCTGGCCCGTGGTGGTGTTCTGCCAGGTCCGGAAGGGCACCAGCAGCTCGCCGGCCGCGTCGAAGGCCATGTAGCCGTGCATCATGGCGGAGAAGCCCATAGAGCCCACCGTCTCCAGCGCGACGCCGTGGCTGGCCTGCACATTCGCCGCCAGGTCCGCATACGCGGCCTGCAGCCCCGCCCAGACCGCGTCGACGTCGTAGGTCCAGAATCCGCCCTCGAGCTTGGACTTCCACTCGTGGCCACCGGTGGCCAGCGGCTGGTGGTCCGGGCCGATGAGGACGGCCTTGATGCGGGTCGAGCCCAGCTCGATGCCGAGCGACGTGTTGCCACTTTCGATGGTGTCGCGCGCGGTCAAGTTTTCCACGATGTAAACCTCCGTTGTTGTACCCGTACCCCATCATTGCCTGCCCAGGCCGGTTCCGCCACGGGGGGCCCCAAAAGGGGCACCCGCCAGCCGGATGGGACCATTCTTCATGGTGTCCTCGGCTGTGGTGGGGGTCCGGTCTGGCACCCTTAGGGCCATGCGAATCTCTGTCATCGGATGCGGATATCTCGGCGCTGTGCACGCGGCCTGCATGGCCGAACTCGGCCACGACGTCGTCGGGCTGGACGTCGACGAGGCGAAGGTGGCACTGCTGGCCCAGGGGAAGCCCTCGTTCCACGAGCCCGACTTCCCCGAGCTGCTTGCCAGGCATGTGGCCTCAGGGCGGCTCCGGTTCACCACCGACCCGGCCCAGATCCGCGACGCTGAGATCCACTTCATCGGCGTCGGCACCCCGCAACTTCAGGGTCGGCTGGGCGCCGACATGACCTACGTCCGGCAGGCGGTGCAGACCATTGTCGAGCACGCGGAGGCGCCCGCCGGGGGCCGGCCGGTGCTGGTGGCCGGGAAGTCGACCGTGCCCGTGGGCACCGCGCAGGAGATCGAGGTGGCGCTGGCGGAGTCCGGCAAGGGCCTGCTGCTGGCGTGGAACCCGGAGTTCCTGCGCGAGGGCTACGCGGTGGCTGACACGCTCCACCCCGACCGCCTCGTCTACGGCCTGCCCGACGACCTGGCCCGGGGCGCCGTCGCCAAGGAGATCCTCGACGAGTGCTACGCCGGTCCGCTCGCGGAGGGCACCCCGCTGGTGGTGGCCAACTACCCGACCGCCGAGCTGGTCAAGGTGGCCGCGAACTCGTTCCTGGCCACGAAGATCTCCTTCATCAACGCGATGGCAGAGCTGTGCGACGCCACGGGCGGAGACGTCACCAGGCTCGCCGAGGCCATTGGCCACGACGACCGGATCGGGAAGAAGTTTCTCCAGGCCGGCATCGGCTTCGGCGGCGGCTGCCTACCCAAGGACATCCGGGCGTTCATGGCACGCGCCGGGGAGCTCGGCGTCGACGAGGCCCTCACCTTCCTGCGCGAGGTGGACGCCATCAACCGGCGCCGCCGCGACCATGCTGTCTCGCTCGCGGAGCAGGCCGTCGGCGGGCGTCTGGCCGGCAAGAAGGTGGCTGTCCTGGGCATCACGTTCAAGCCCGACACCGACGACCTGCGCGACTCGCCGGCTCTGGACATCGCGGGACGGTTGTGGTCGCGGGGTGCGGAGCTCGCCGTCGTCGACCCCGCCGCGGGAGATCTGCTCCGCGAACGGCAGCCGGAGCTCAACGTGAGCGACACCGTCGACGAGGCGGTGCGCGACGCCCACGTGGTGATGGTCCTCACCCAGTGGCGGGAGTTCGTGGAGCTTGACCCGGCGGCGCTGGTGTCACTGCCGGCCTCCCCCAATGTGATCGACGGCCGCAATGTGCTGAACCCGCGCCGATGGAGCGACGCGGGATGGCACTACTACGGGATGGGTCGCGGCGTCTCCATCTGGTGACGCCTCGTCGTCGTGCGAGCGACGAGGAGGTCTTCGAGGCCGCTGTGCGGGCATCTCAGCCGGCGGGGGTGGGCTGCCCGTAGACGTTCTGGTACCGGTCGAACAGCGAGTCGATCTTCTCCTGCGGAATCGGGATCAGCTCGCCCAGCTGGCGGGCGATGTGCACCGTGCGCGCAACCTCTTCGACCATCACCGCCGCCTTGACGGCGTCGCGGGCGTCCTTGCCGATGGTGAACGGGCCGTGGTTCTGCATGAGGACGGCGCGGCTGCGGGAGTCCTTCAACGTCTCGACGATGCCCTGGCCGATCGAGTCGTCCCCGATCAGCGCGAACGGGCCCACGGGGATGTCGCCGCCGAACTCGTCGGCCATCATGGTCAGCACGCACGGCACGGACTCCCCGCGCGCCGCCCACGCCGTCGCATAGGTGGAGTGCGTGTGCACCACGCCGCCGATGTGCTCCAGGTTGCGGTACACGTAGGCGTGGGCGGCGGTGTCACTCGAGGGCTGCAGCTTCTCGGGCGTGCCGTCGTTGATCTTCACGCCGTCGAGCGTGCAGACCACCATCGCATCGGCGGACAGGTCGTCGTAGGACACGCCCGACGGCTTGATCACGAACAGTTCCTGGCCGATCACGTCGGCGCAGCGGATGCGCTGGCTGACGTTGCCGGCGGTCCAGACCACGAGCTCCCAGCGGGGCAGCTCTGCGTGCAGCTTGGCGACGATCTCGCGGGTGCGCGCCACCTCCTCCTGGACGGCGGCGGGCAGGTCGGTGAGGGTGAGCGTCACGGTTTCCTCCATCGTTGTAAACAGCATGAATTCTAAGCCAGAACCACCTCGCGCGGATGGTTGGTCCAGGCTGAGCCCATCAGGCCTCGACGGCGCTCCCGAGCGACGGGTCCGGCGGGTCCTGTTGGGGCCGGCGCGCAGAGAACACGTCCCACTCCATCTTGAGGTTGGCCGCCCACTCGCGGCTCACGCCCTTGAACCAGTTGAGCGGGTAGCGGCGCAGCATCGACGTGTCCCCCACACCCACCGCGTCGACGCCCACCAGCGAGCAGATCGCGATGGCCCGGCCCAGGTGGTAGTCCTGCGTGATGACGGTGAGCTCCCGCACCCCGTACACGTCGCGGGCGCGCACGCAGGAGTCGTAGGTGTCGAACCCAGCGGGGTCCTGCACGATCTTCTCGGCCGGGACGCCCCGCTCAACAAGGTAGTCGCGCATGACGTCGGTCTCGTGATTGGATCGCGCCATGCCGTCACCGCTGACCAGGATGGCCTTGATCCTGCCCTGCTCGTAGAGCCGCTGCGCAAGGTCCAGGCGTGCGGCCAGGAAGGCCGAGGGCCTGTCCCTGTCTGCCTTGGCACCCAGAACGAGACCGACGTCGCGGGCGGGCACCGTCTGGACCGTGGCGGTGCGCCCGTGGGACAGCCAGGCCACCCGCACGCCGCTGACCACCACGGGGACCAGCCCGAGGGTCAGCAGGGCGCCGAGGATCAACGCGGCACGGCGCCGTCTGCCACGCCCCCCGGCCGGCGTCTCAGAGGCGATGATCGCGGTACCAGCGCACGAGCGACTGGGTGGACGGGTCCTGCTTGGCTAGAGCCGCGGCATTGCCCAGCACCGCCGGCGCGATCTCCATGGCCAGCTTCTTGCCCAGCTCGACACCCCACTGATCGAAGGAGTCGATGCCCCACACGATGCCCTGCACGAACGTGATGTGCTCGTACAGCGCGATGAGCTGGCCCACCACAGACGGGGTGAGGGCAGGCGCCATGATGGACGTGGTGGGTTTGTTGCCGGTGAACACCCTGGCCGGCACGATTGCCTCCGGGGTGCCCTCCGCGCGGACCTCGTCGGCCGTCTTACCGAAGGCCAGCGCGGCGGTCTGCGCGAAGAAGTTGGCGAGGAAGAGGCCGTGGACGTCGGTGTCACCGTCGAGGGTGGGGTGCGCCGGGTTGGCCACGGCGATGAAGTCTGCCGGGATGAGGCGGGTGCCCTGATGGATCAGCTGGTAGAAGGCATGCTGGCCGTTGGTGCCGGGCTCCCCCCAGAAGATCTCGCCGGTGTCGGTGGTGACGGGGGTACCGTCCCAGCGCACCGACTTGCCGTTGGACTCCATGGTGAGCTGCTGCAGGTACGCGGCGAAGCGGTGCAGGTACTGCGCGTACGGCAACACGGCGTGGCTGTGGGCGCCCCAGAAGTTGACGTACCAGACGTTCATGAGGCCCATGAGCAGCGGCACGTTGCGCTCGGGCACCTCGGTGCGGAAGTGGACGTCGACGGCATGGAAGCCCGCAAGGAAGTCGCGGAAGCCCTCCGGGCCGATGGCGATCGCAACCGGCAGGCCGACGGCGGAGTCCACCGAGTAGCGGCCGCCCACCCAGTCCCAGAACCCGAAGGCATTGGCGGGGTCGATACCGAAGGCGGCCACCTTGTCCAGCGCGGTGGAGACCGCCACGAAGTGCTTGGCGATGGCGCCGCGGCGGGCCTCGTCGGAGTCCTCGACGACGCCGGCCTCGGCGAGCCTGGACAGGAACCAGTCGCGAGCCATCCGGGCGTTGGTGAGGGTCTCGAGCGTGGTGAACGTCTTCGAGGCCACGATGAACAAGGTGGTGGTGGGGTCGAGGTCCGCGAGGGTCTCGGCGCAGTCGTTGGGGTCGATGTTGGAGACGAAGCGGCACTCGAGGCCGTCCTGCTTGTAGGGCAGGAGCGCCTCATAGACCATGACCGGCCCGAGGTCTGAGCCGCCGATGCCGATGTTGACCACCGTCTCGATCCGCTGGCCGGTGACGCCCGTCCACTCGCCGGAGCGGACCTTGTCCGCGAACGCGTACATCCGGTCCAGGACCTCGTGGACGTCGGCCACCACGTCCTGGTCGTCGACGACCAGGCTCGCCTCGCGCGGCAGCCGCAGAGCCGTGTGGAGGACCGAGCGGTTCTCGGTGACGTTGATGCGCTCGCCGTCGAACATGGCGTCGCGGCGGTCAGCCAGGTTGACCTGATCGGCGAGCCGCAGGAGGGCGGCGACGACGTCCTCGTTGATGAGGTTCTTGGAGAGGTCGATGTGGAGGTCCGCCATGTCGAAGGTGAGCTCGGCGGCCCTGTTGGGGTCCGCCTCGAACCAGCCGCGCAGGTCCGGGAGGAGCGCGTCGTGGAGGATGCGGAGGTCCGCCCAGGCTTCAGTGGTGGTGGCGTCAACCGGAGTGATCATGACCCCAGCCTAGGGGGCCTGCTCCGCCCGCGACCATGGGCCCGGGTGGGCATTGAGCAAATGGGAGGGTTCAACGCGGAAACAGGGGGTCTTGATCGTTCAAGGGATAGGCGAACCGTGCCATTTGCTCAACGCCCACCCTCCCCCGGGGTCAGCGGACGCTGATGTGGACGTGGTCGTAGTGGTTGGCGCTGACGCTCCCGCGGTCGGAAAAGCTGCGCCACCCGTCGCCGGAGCGCTGTGCCGTCCAGATCTTCTGGGCGTAGAGCACCTCGATGACACCCAGCGACGATGCGTTGGCACGCGCCCACCTGGCGATCTCCCAGCCGGCCTCACCTGAGACCATGACATCGATGGCCTGCCCGGAGCTGTGGTACGAGCCGCTGTCCGCGCGGTAGCCGCCGTAGCTGTCAACCGATGGGAACTCGGCGCACACCGCCCGCAGGACCGCGCGGGTGCGGGAGGTGAGCCCGGACTCGATGCCGGAGGCCGCTGCGCACGCCTCCGTCGAGAATCCGGACGAGCTGCCGCCGGATGCGGCCGCGGTCTTCGAGGGGGCCGCGGCAACCACCGGCTTGGTCTCGGTCAGGAAGCTCTCCTTGATCCAGCCGGACTTCTCCGACCACACCACCTGGCGCCAACCGTCGACGGCCCACTCGGTGATCTGCACGGACCTGCCCTCGCTCAGCGTGGTGCGGGCGTCGTAGCCCACGCCGGGACCGACGCGGAGGTTGACGCCGGCCGTGGTGTAGCGGGTCCCCGCGCCCTCCCGCATGGCGGTGTAGTCCACGGGCTCGGGGCTGGGCGTCTCGACAGCCGCGGGCACGCTCGCGGTCGCGGTCGTCGCCGCTACCTCCGCGGCCGTCGCGCTGGGGATTGTCGAGGCGGTCGGTGTCGCGGACGGGGTCTGCGACGCGGCGGCGCTCGTAGACGCGGAGGGCGTCGGGGAAACGGGGGCGGTGAGCGACGGGCGGGCATAGTTGCGCGACACACCGAACGGGCTGGACGCCGCCAGGCTCGGGTCCGTCAGCTCGAGGCCGGCTTCGGTGCCGGGGAGGGCCATGGCCGCAGCCGCCAGGCCCACCACACCGAGGAAGGTCACCGGCGCCAGCACGCGACGCACCAGGGCACCGCGCGGAGCCGATCCGGCGGCGCGACGGGCGGGCACAGAGCCCGCGACTTCCACCACGTCGCCGTCGTCGCCTGGCATCGTGGCACGTCGCGCTCCAGCCATGCCCACCTCATTCCCTGAGAACTTTAAGAAACCTTAAGATTCATCTCAGGATACGTGTTCACCGGCGAAACGCAAGCCCGCGTTCCGGCGTCGGCCCAGTGGTCGTCCTCAGCAAATCCTCAGCAGTCGGATACGATTCCCCCACCTGATGCAGGAATGGAACCATCGATGCTCCCCACCCCCGTGCGCGCAGCCCTGGCCGCGACCCTCGTGTCGGTCTTCGCGCTCCTGGCACTGCCTGCGCACGCTGCCCCCTCCACCCTGAAGGCGAGCTTTGCGGTCGCGGGTGATGAGGTCGAGATTGCCGGCACCCTCACGTCGGAGGGAGAACCGGTGAAGCGGGCAGACCTGGTGGCCACGCTGGACGGGCGTGAGATGGAGTCTGACCGCACCAACAACGACGGCGAGTTCGACATGAACTTCGACCTCCCCGACACGCTGGCCGCCGGTCAGCACGTGGTGGCCGTCGTGTTTGGCGGGTCGCGCGGCGTGGACCCAGCCCGGGCCGAGACCACCATCACAGTGGGCACGCCAGCCGACAACAACGACGATGACGGGAACAACGGCGGCGGAAACGACGGCGGCGGAAACGACGGCGGCGCCACGCCGAAGCCCACGCCCACCGCGACACAACCCGGCGCCACCCAGCAGCCGGGCACCGACGGCGGCGGCACGGCCACTCAGGAGCCCGCCAAGCCGGCCGCGCTGACCCTCACCGCCCAGGCCCCCGGCGGCGCCGTCAACGGCTCGGTGATCACCATCACGGGGCGCCTGACCGACGCCAACGGCAACGGCATCGGCTCCGCCGGCATCAGCGTCGCCGACGCCGGCGGCCAGGTCGACGAGTCCTTCACCGTCACCACCTCAACCGGCGCCTACGAGGCCCTCTATGCGATTCCCGAAGCGCAGCCCGCCGGCACACTCACCCTGACCCTGTCCTTCGCGGGCACGGCACAGCTGAGCGCGGCCAAGGCCCAAGCCGCCATCGCCATCGAGCACACCGTGGTGGCCACGGCGACCCCCACCCCCACGGGCTCACCCACCCCGTCGACCTCTGCCACGCCCACACCGTCGGCCTCGCCCTCACCCTCCGAGGATGACACCACCCCTGCCACGCCCCCGACCGATGCCATCGGCCCCGTCTCCTGGTTCCTCGTGGCCTCCGTCGTGGTGGGCGGGTCCGCCCTCATCGCCACGGCGGTCATGGTCTTCCGTGGCGCGAAGGCCTCTCGACTCGGGGACGACGAGGGCACCTCCATCGACTTCCTCGACGACACGCTGAGCCAGACCGAGACGCTGCACGGGATGCTCGGCCCAGATCCGGCCGGCGAGGCGCCCCCGGGCCAGCGCCCTGCGCGGGCCATGCCGGAGGATCTCTAGGCCCTACCGGCCATCGCATTCTCGACGGTGAGGAAGGAGCCGCACCGGTCACGCAGCATGGACAGCGAGCCGCCGCTCACGGCGTCGCCCAGCAGCGCGTTGTCCACGCACGCGGCTGCCGCCCCGGCCTTCCCCCACTCCCCCGCGGCGTAGGCGCCGAGCCCGCCGAGCGGAATCACGCGACCCGCCATCCCCAACTCGGCCAATCGCGGAGCCATGGCGTGCCCGATCACGTCAGCGGGATACAGGAGCACTCCGGTGGCCGAGGTGTCCAGCGCCGCCCGCACCTCCGTCGGCGTCATCGCGCTCAGATAGCAGGGCAGCTCCAGGGCCGACGCCGCGTCCGCGATCCGCCCGGAGGCCACGTCGCTGAGGACGAAGCGCGCCCCGGCGGCAGCGGCGGCCGTGACCTGGTCCACCGACGCCACCCTGAGCGCCCCCAGCGTGGCGCGCTCGCCGAAGATGGCCACCATGTCGTCGAAAGCGCCGGCCCCCACCGGGAGCGCGAAGAAGGAGAAGCCCTCCTCGATGAGGACCTCCACCACGCCGACGAGGTCGTCGGCGGGGGCATCGGGCAGGCAGACGATGAGGCCGCGGAGCGTGAGCATGGCCCAATTCTGCCCCACCGCCCGCCGCTCGGGATCGCGCCCGGCCGCGGCCGCACACCAGGGTCCCGCGCTCCCTAGACTGCGGGCATGTCTGGTCTCCTCACCCGCACGCAACGCCTCGACGAGCTGCCCTACACCCGGAAGCACAACAAGCTCCTCTTCGGCTCCGGCGTCGGATGGGCGCTCGACGCGATGGACATCGGACTGATCTCCTTCATCATGGCCGCGCTGGCCCAGGAGTGGAGCCTCACCGGCGGGGAGTTGTCGCTGCTGGGATCGGTGGGGTTCGTCGGCATGGCGTTCGGCGCCTCGCTCGGGGGGCTGCTCGCGGACCGCATCGGCCGCAGGCAGGTCTTCGCCCTGACCCTGCTCGTCTACGGCGTGGCCACCGGGCTCTCCGCGCTTTCGGGCGGGCTGGCCGCGCTGATCATCTTCCGGTTCATCGTCGGCCTCGGCCTGGGCGCCGAGCTGCCGGTGGCCTCCACCCTGGTCAGCGAGTTCGCGCCCCGCAGGATCCGAGGGCGCGTGGTGGTGGCGCTGGAGTCGTTCTGGGCAGTCGGCTGGCTCGCTGCGGCCACCATCGGATTCTTCGTGGTGCCCAACGAGAACGGCTGGCGGTGGGCGTTGGCCTTCGGCGCCGTGCCGGCCGCCTACTCCCTGGTGATCCGCTACGGCCTGCCCGAGTCCGTGCGATTCCTGGAGGGCAAGGGCCGCCACGCCGAGGCCGAGGCCGTCGTCGCTGACTTCGAGCGCGAGGCGGGCGTCACCGTCCCGGAGGACGCGAAGGCCCCCGATGTCACGCTCCAGGCGGTCGCCGTCGACAAGAGCGAGCTGTGGGGTGAGCGGTTCAAGCGCCGCACCGTCGCGCTGTGGCTGACCTGGTTCGGCATCAACTTCGCCTACTACGGCGCGTTCATCTGGCTGCCCACGCTGCTCTACGACGGGGGCATGACGCTGGTGAAGTCGTTCGAGTTCACGCTGTACATGACGCTGGCCCAGCTGCCTGGCTATGCGGTCGCGGCGGTGCTGGTGGAGGTGTGGGGCCGCCGGCCCACGCTGGTGACGTTCCTCGGCGGCTCCGTGGTGGGCGCCCTCGCGTTCGGCATGGCCCCGCAGGTGGCCGAGTCCGTGGCTCCAGGCTCGGAGTCCGCGGCCTTCGCCATCACGCTGGCGGCCGGCTGCATCCTGTCGTTCTTCAACCTGGGTGCCTGGGGCGCCCTCTACGCCATCACCCCCGAGGTGTACCCGACCGCGATGCGCGCCTCCGGGGCCGGGGCCGCGACGGCCTTCGGCCGGATCGCGGCGATGCTGGCTCCGCTACTGGTCCCGTGGATCGTGGCCGGCTTCGGCCGCCCCGCGCTCTTCGCCCTCTTCGGCGTGATGTTCAGCATGGCGATGGTTGCCGCCTGGTTCCTTCCGGAGTACACCGACCGGGCGCTCGACGAGACCTGACCCATCCGCCGCGGCCCTGTTCACGGCGGCGCCGGCGAGGGCGCCCAAGGCAGCGCCGAGGGTGTTGAAGGCCAGGTCGTGGCCGCTTGCGTCGCGGTCGGTGAAGTACTGAACCGTCTCGATCGCCACCGAGGCCCCCGCCCCGAGCGCCACCCAGACCCACCACCGCACGCGCGGCAGCCAAAGCGAGGCGAAGAAGGCCGACGGGAGCAGCATCAGGGTGTTGAGGACGCCGTCGGTCTGCTCCGGTGTGAGGTCCGCGCCCAACGCCACGGCCCGGCTCCAGATGTCCACCACGAGCCTATTGATCGTCCAGCCGTCGGCCACGAACACCAGCCATCCGATGGGGACGGCGGGTGCGACGGCGAGCCCGAGGGCCCACCAGCGGCGGCGCGGCGGGCGGCTCACTCCTCTGGGTCGACCTCGGCCACCTCGCCCAACGACCCGTCGAGGTTCGCGGCGTGGTACTCGTCCATGGTGTCCTCGGCGAGGGCCCGCGACAGCTCGGCCAGGCCGTCGTCATCCACGACCACCACCGACTGGCTGCCCACCATGCCCGTGCCGGAAACAGGCGCCTGCAGCATGCCGATCGAACCCGTCCCGGTGAGCCGCATGGACAGCGCGAGATCGGTGACGAACTGGTTGGTCATGCCGTCATCGACGGTCATCGTGTCCGCCATCTGGCCCACCACGTTGGAGAAGGTGACGGGGTTGGCCAGCGTGGCAGGCGTCATGATCTCGCGGATGATGGCCTTGACGACGGTGCGCTGCCGGTAGGCGCGGTCCAGGTCGCCGTTGGGGAGCGGGTAGCGCTCGCGGACGTAGACCAGAGCGCGCTCGCCGTCGAGGTGGATCTCACCCTCCTCGAACCGGGTGCCGGGGTTCTGCTCGGTGGCCCACGGGTTGTAGACGTTGATGCCGCCGACGGAGTCGACGAGTTGGATGAAGCCCTCGAAGTCGATCAGGACCGTGTGATCCATCCGGACCCCGGTGAGTTGCTCCAGGGTGCGGACGGTCAGCTGGGGGCCGCCGAAGGAGTAGGCCCAGTTGATCTTGCCCTTGCCGTGTCCGGGGATGTCCACCCACATGTCGCGGGGGAAGGACACCAGGTAGACGGCCTGCCGGTCGCCGGTGACGTGGGCGATCATGAGGGAGTCGCTTCGGCCCTCCTCGATGTCGCCGCGTGAGTCACTGGCCATGAGGACGAAGTTGAGGGGGGCCTCGGTCTGGGCCTCGCCCGACGCGGCGGGCGCGGGGGTGGCCGCTTCCGGGCGTCCCTCGTAGTCCTGGGGCGTCAGCTGCTGGTCGCGGTCGATGGAGTCCAGGGCCGAGAGGCCCCGGACCGCGTAGTACCCGGCGACGCCCAGCGCGAGCACCAGCACCCCGATGCAGGCCATGAGAAGCGCGAACATGGGGCCGCGGCGGCGCTTGTGCCTGGGCGGGGTGCCGTCGTCCAAGACGTCGAGTCCCTGCTCGTCTGCTGCTCTCTTCATGGGGCCATTGTCCACTGTCGCGGAATGCGGACCAACACGGGCGGGTCCTCGGCCGGATCGCGGGCGGCGGGGTGTTCCTTCTCGACGTGGTCCCGACTACCCTGTCCGCATGCTGGATACCGTGCTGGGCCTGCCTCTCCATCCGCTGGTGGTGCACGCGGTGGTGGTACTCCTGCCGCTCGTCGCGCTGGGTGTGATCGCCCTGGCCGCGGTCCCGAGGTGGCGTCCACGGTTTGCACTGGTGCTGCTCGGCCTGCTGGCTGTGGGGTCGGCTTCGGCGGTGGTGGCGATGCTCGCCGGCAACGCGCTGGCCGAGCGCGTGGGCCTGCCTGCCACGCATCAGACCTGGGGCACGGCGCTGGCGTTCACCTCCGTGGCCTACCTCGTCCTCGCCGGGGGGTGGCTGTGGTGGGTCCACAGTGACGAGGAGGAGCCGACGGCGGCGCAGGGCGCACTGGGGTGGGTCGCGGCGGTGCTGTCGGTGGTGATCCTGGTGCTCACCGTGGGCGCCGGCCATTCGGGCGCGACGGCGGTGTGGGGCGGGGTCGTGGCGTCGCCGGCCGCGACTGTGTCGCCGAGCGCGTCAGCCTCTGTGCCCTCAGTGACGCCGTCAATATCCTCCGCGCCGGCGGTGACCAGCGCCTCCCCTGCGAGCACGCCAGCGCCGGAGCCCAGCTCAACGCCGTCGCGGATCGGCACGCCGCCGGCCACCAGCACGTTCGTGCCCGAGGAGGGCTACTCGATGGCGACGGTCGAGGCGAACAACACGGCGGAGTCGTGCTGGGTGGCGGTCAACGGGTTCGTCTACGACGTGACGGACTGGATCCCGCAGCACCCCGGTGGTCCGGAGCGGATCATCCCGCTCTGCGGAACCGACGCCACGACGGCCTTCGGGACCCAGCACGGCGACGCGGACCTGCCGAACCAGCGACTCAGTCAGTTTCTCCTCGGCCCCCTCGCCTGACGATGGGTCAGGACGCCGCGACCCGCTCCAACGCCGCCTTGAGGCCGGCCCGGACCTCGAGCGCCACGGCTTCCATCTCCGGGTTTCCGGTCAGGGTCACCATCGTCTCCGGGTCGATCGTCTCCACCACCGTGACGCCGGCGCTGTGCCGGACCACCACGTTGCAGGGCAACAGCAACCCGAGCGACGGCTCCACCTGAATGCCGCGGTAGGCGAAGCGCGGGTTGCAGGCGCCGAGGATCACCTGGTCCTCGATGTCGACGTCGATCTTGTTCTTCAGGGTCTTCTTCAGATCGATCTCGGTGAGGATCCCGAACCCGCTCTCGGCGAGCGACTCCTTGATCATGGCCACGGCCTCGTCGAACGGGCGCTCCAGGTCGATTCGCAGTGCATAGCTCATGGGGTGCACCTCCTGAGACAGATCATGCCCGCCCAGCCGCGAACGCGCGGCGGGCGGGCATGATTCGTGCGGGTCAGGCGCGCTGTGCCTCGTCGAGCTGGGCCTCGGCGGCCTGTGCCTCGTCGAGCTGGCGGCGGACGTCGTCCATGTCGAGCGCCTCGATGGCGTCGATGACCTCTTCGAGGGCCTTCGCCGGCAGGGCGCCGGACTGACGGAACACGAGGATCCCGTCACGGAAGGCCATCAGGGTGGGGATGGCGGAGATCTCCGCGGCGCCGGCGAGCGAGCGCTCGGCCTCGGTGTCCACCTTGCCGAAGCGGACATCGGGGTGGGCGTCGGCGGCCTTCTCGAAGACGGGGGCGAAGGCGCGGCAGGGCATGCACCAGTCGGCCCAGAAGTCGACGAAGGTGATCCCCTCGCTGGTCACGGTGGATTCGAAGTTCTCGGAGGTCAGTTCAAGAGTGGGCATGGGGGTTCCTTTCGAGGGGATTGATCAGCAGGATGCGTGGTCGGTGATGCGCTTGGCGGCGGCCATGCCGTAGCAGGCCAGGAGCACCACCATCGGGAACAGGGTGGCCGGGGCCTGAGCGAGCATGACCGGAGCCAGCAGGGTGGCCGCGGCCGGGATGATCCCGCATGAGCCGCCCGTGAGGTGCTCGCGTGCGGCAACCCCGACAGGCGGAATGTAGGTGGCCAGCGTGACAGCGCCGATCAGCGCGGCCAGCGACAGGCCGGTCAGGTCCAGTGCGCCGGGCAGGGCATCAACACCCAGCGCATTCTGACGGGCAGAGATCAAGGCCACGAACAGGGCCGTGGCCGAGGCGAGCGCCGCCACCGTGTGACGCCGCGACCAGGCCGCCCGCCAATAGGCCGGCCCGCTGGCCGCGACCGTCACGTCGCCCAGAACCTGGTGCGTCCGGGGCGCGATGTCGTGTCCTGAAGTACTCACACCACCAGTATGCCATACCCCAGGGGGTATCCAGATCGTCCATCCGAGGTCCGTGACCCACCCCGGGCTGGGACCCCCCTGCAGAGTGTGGGCCCAGGGACGGTCTACCCTCCCCGAAGCCCCACTCCAGGAGGGGTGCCCTGCGGGGATCCGACCCCAGGCTAGTCCGGCCGCCGAAACCTGGTGTTGGGGAGGGGCTCACGCCGCGTGGGCGAGCCCCCGGCCGGCCTCGTCCACGGTGACCTGCTGAGCCCGCTGCCGGGCGGCCAATCGTGCGAAGGCGCCGCCCGCGGCGAGCAGCGCCGCGTAGCTGCCACGCTCAGCGATCCGGCCGGCCTCGAGGACCACCACCTGCTCCGCGTGCTCGACGGTGGAGAGGCGGTGCGCGATCGTCAGGGTGGTGCGCCCCTCCGCCAGCCGGTCGAGCGCCAGCTGGACCTCCGCCTCGGTGGTGTTGTCCAGAGCACTGGTGGCCTCGTCGAGCACCAGTACCCTGGGGTTGCGCAGGATGGTGCGGGCGATGGCCAGCCGCTGCTGCTCGCCGCCGGAGAAGCGGTGGCCGCGCGCGCCCACCATGGTGTCCAAACCGTCGGGCAGGCCGGCGATGAGCGCCGAGATCCGCGCCGACTCCAACACCTCCCACAGGCGGTCCTCAGCGGCAGCCGGGTCAGCAAGGAGGAGGTTCTCCCGGACCGTGGCGTGCACGAGGTAGGTCTCCTGGCTGACCACGCCGACGATGCCCGCAAGGTCCTCGGGCGCGATGTCACGTACATCAACGCCATCGATGGTGATCCGGCCGACGGAGGGGTCGTGGAGGCGCGGGATGAGGGCGCCGAGCGTCGACTTCCCGGACCCGGTGGGCCCGACGACGGCGGTGGTGGTGCCGGCGGGGATGGCCAGGTCGATGCCTCGCAGCACGGGGGCACCGTCGCCGTAGGAGAAGGCGACGCCCTCGAAGCGCACCTCCCCGCGGACCGCCGAGGGGTCCAGGCGGACGGGGCGGGCAGGCGGCTGGACCTCGGGGACAAGGTCGAGGAATTCGAAGATCCGGCTGAACAAAGCGGTCGCGGTGACCCACTGGACCCCGACATTGAGCAGGCCCATCACGGGCCGGAACACGCTCGTCTGCAGCGCGGTGAACGCCACCAGCGTGCCGATGGTCATGCCGCCCGAGACCGCGGGGAAGCTGGCGGCGAGGTAGATGGCGGCCGGGATGGCCGCGAAGATGATGCCCATCGTCGCCATCCGCCACTGACCGGCGAGCTGCGAGCGCAACTCCAAGCCGACGAGGCGGTCAGAAGACTCGGTGAACAGCTCCCCGTTGCGGCCGGTGGTGCCGAGCGTCTTGGCCAGCCGGATCCCGGAGACGGACAGCCCCTCCTCCACCTGCGTGTGCAGGGTGGCGAGCTCGCGCTGGCGCTGGCTGGTGATGTCGCGGCGCAGCAGGGCGACGCGACGGCTGAGGAAGATGGCCGGCGGGAGAACCACCAGGGAGATCAGCGACAGCCGGGGCGAGAGCGCCACCATGGCGGCGGCGGTGGCGACGGCGGTGGTGAGGTTGGAGGCCACCGACGTGGCGGTGCTGGTCACCACGGACTGCATGCCGGAGATGTCGTGGGTGAGACGGGACTGGACGTCGCCGCCGCTGGTGCGGGTGAAGAAGCCCAGCGACTGACGCTGCAGGTGGGTGAACAGCGACGTGCGCAGGCTGTGCATCACCTGCTGGCCCATCCGGGTGGCGAGCCAGGTCTGGATCACGCCGATGCTGGCCGTGACGGCCGCCACCGCGACCATCGCGCCGGTGAGGAGGCCGAGCAGGCCGAGGTCCCGGTTGGGGAGGGCGTCGTCGATGACGCCTCGGACGAGGAACGGTTGCGCGAGGCCGACGATCGAGGACGCGCTGATCAGCAGCACGACGATGAGGATCGTGAGCTTGTGGGGGGCGAAGAGGGCGGCGACGCGCCGCAGATCGACGGGGTGCTGGGCGAGCTGGCGCTTGTCAGCGGGGTTGACCCGGGCCGGACCGCGCCCGCCTTCGGACCCGCCGCCGGGTGAAGTGTGGGGTGCTGCCATGAGGCATCGACCTCCTGCGAGAAAGGCGTGGAGTGGTTCGCACGCATTACTGAGGTTACCTCACTATGAGGCTGGAGGGCAACTCTGCAGTAGGCTGGCGAGATGGACACCTCGCACCCGGCTCACGAGCCGCAGGACCTGGGCTCGCTGTTTCACGCAGCCTTCCGCGGGCTGCGGAGCTCCTGGGCTGACCAGCTCTCGCCGTGGGAGATCACGCCGTTCCAGTGGCGCGCGCTGCACACACTGGCGCGTGCCGACGGCGGCCTGCGCCTCAAGGACCTGGCGGAGCGGCTGCGGATCGCGCCGCGCTCAGCCACCGAGGTGGTGGACCAGTTGGAGTCCGCGGGCCTCGTCGACCGCACTCCGGACCCGGGCGATCGCCGCGCGGTCATCGTCGCCCCCACCTCGCACGGCCTGGAGATCCACGACGCGGTGATGTCGCAGCGCAAGGAACGCTCCGAGGAGTACTTCGCGGTGCTGTCGCCGGCCGAGCAGGACCAGCTCGCCGCGCTCCTGACGCTGCTGGCTGGGCCTCATGGGGAGCATCTCCCGCGGTAAGTCGCCGCCAGTGGGCACCTCCCTGCCCACCCCACCATCGCTCCCTGAGGAATCCCGCATCGCGCAGCGATCGTGGGATGTCTCGAAGGGTCGGATCGCAGGCCGTGAGCAGGACTGGGGCCTGCTGCCCCGCGGCTGGACGCTTCACACCTGCGCCGAGGGTCGCGGCTACGGTTGCGCAATGGTGTGGACGCGAATCCTTCCGGGCGCGGCTCTGGTGGTGGCAGTGGTGGCCGGCGTGCTGAAGGCGGGCAGCGCCGTCGTGGCCGGGCATTGGGCCTACCTGCTGTGGCTGATCATCGCCGCGACACTGGGAGCCGGCCTGCTCTGGTGGGGCGCCAAGGGTTCGAGGCCGAAGCCAGGCGCCGCAAGGACGATCCGGCGCTGGGCCGCCGCCGCGCTGGGTGCCGGCTTCGCCGCCGCGACCTTCTGGCTGGCCCCGTATCCCGTCGACGTCGCGGACAAGGCGATCATCGAGGCCCCACCAGGAGTGGTGGTCACCTCGGACCTCACCTCGATCCGCCTCGACCCCTCTGAAGCGGATCCGCAGAGTGCCGGCGTCGCGTTCATCCCCGGCGCCCTGGTGGACCCCCGCGCCTACATCCCCCTCCTCACTCCCCTGGCGCAGGCGGGCCACCCCGTCTACATCGCCAAGCCGCCGCTCGGGATCGCTTTCCTCGCCACCGGTGTGGTCGCGCGCGCCGAGGCCGCGTTCCCGGACGTCACCGAGTGGATAGTGGCTGGTCACTCACTGGGCGGTGCCGTGGGATCACAGCAGGCCGTCGACGACGGCGCCGCGGGCCTGGTGCTGCTCGCGTCGTTCCCCATCGGTGACCTCTCCGGGTCGGACCTGTCCGTGCTGAGCGTGTCGGGGAGCAACGACGGCCTCGCCACTCCCGCCGACGTCGAGGCGAGCAGCGCGAACCTCCCCGCCGACACCGAGTTCGTCGTGATCGACGGCGGGGTCCACGCGTTCTTCGGCGACTACGGACCGCAGGGCGGCGACGGCACGCCGGAGACCACCCGCGAGGAGGCCCAGGCCGAGACGGTCGCGGCCATCCTGGCGTTCCTCTGAGCGCACGCCTGCGCAGCCCATGAGATGCCACCGTCGAGGTGCGCCCCTCGCGTCCGGCTCAGTGTCTCGAACCCTAGCCCAGCCGGGCCGGGAGGGCAGTCAGGCGCCGCCGAACAGGGCTTCGACGTTGGGCAGCTGGTCGAACCGGGTGAACGTCCCCTCGCCGGCGATTTCCGTCGCAGCCGCGAGGAAGCCTCCCCAGGCGGTGCGCGCGAGGGTGCCGCCCACGCTGATCCGCCGCACCCCAAGCCGGGCCGCCTCAGCCACGGTGGTGAACGGGGCGTTGATCAGGAGGTTGACCGGCCTGGGCGACACGGCCGAAACGATCGCCGACACATGCTCCAACGAGGTGATCCGCGGGGCGTAGAGGCAATCGGCGCCGGCCTCGGCGTAGGCGACCAGCCGGCGGATGGTCTCGTCGATGTCGGGGCGCCCGCACACGAATCCCTCGGAACGTCCGGTCAGCAGGACCCCGCTGCCGCTTTGGTCGATCGCGCTGCGAGCGGCCCGGATCCGGTCGACGGCCAGGTCGAACTCGAACAGCGGGTCCGCCGCATCGCCGGAGTCGTCCTCGATCGACAGCCCCGCGATCCCCGTCGCGGCCGCCAGCTCCACGTTCGCCGCGACACTCTCCGGATCGACGGCGTAGCCGCCCTGGAAGTCCGCGTTCACCGGCACGTCGACGGCGCCCGCGACGTCGCGGAGATGGGCGAGCGCCTGTTCGAGCCCGAGTTGGGCGTCGGAGCGGCCCACCGTCCAGGCGAAGCCGGCGCTCGTCGTCGCCAACGCCGGGAAGCCCAGCTGCTCCAGGGCGCGGGCGCTGCCGACGTCCCAGGGATTCGGCATCACGAAGCACCCCGAGGAGTGCAACCGGTGGAACTCAGCCACCCGGTCTGGCTTTCCGTTCATAGCGAACCTCTCTCCTTGTCAGGAGCCAGTGTCACCGCGTCACGAGCCCGCGCTCGGCGCGTTCCTTGATCCCCAGCAGCATCCGGCGTTCCATGACGAAGCCGATGGGTTCGACCACCCTCCACAGCAGGCGTTGCACAGGGGGATGGGCGTTGAGCTGGCGGGCCACGAGCCGGGTGGCGCGTCCCTCGCGGACCGGGTTGAGCACCCACTGCCAGGTGGCGCCGGTGCCGTCCACGACGGGCGTGGGGACGGCGATCTCGGTCACGTTGTCCGCGCTGATCAGGACCAGCGACCGCCCGCGGTCCACCGACGCCACGCGGAAGCACGGCGACCCGGGCTTCCCCAGCCGGATGAGGTCGCCGGGGCCCGGTTGCTGGTGGAGGGGCAGGATCTCGTCGGCGCTGTTGATGTCGAGGCCGAGCAGGTTCTCCAGGTCGTCGTAGCTGTACAGCCCGCCGCGACCCTGCCCGATCTGCGCCAGCCAGGGCCAGACGGCGCCCGGGGGCGCGGCGACGGTGACAGCCCGAGTCGAGGTCAGCACCGGAGCGGGCACCAGCTCGTCGCCCGGCATTGCGGTGGAGCACTCCTCGTCGGTGGCGCCCCAGCGGTTGTACCGGCCCCTCAGAAGCGGCGACCCGACGAGCATCGCCGCGATCGCCGCGGCGCCACCCGCAGCGTCAAGAATCCTCCGGCCGCGCGAACGCACAACGCGACCCGTCGTGGTGGTGCCCATGATTCGACCTCCACCTGGATGGTAGGCCGATTCATGGGCTCCGCGCGGGTCGCGCCTCAATCGGTGGCCGTCGGCCCGCCGGGTTCTGGCCGGCGGGCCGACGGTGCTCAGCCCTCCAGCGACATCAGCCACGCCAGCAGGTAGGTGCGCGTGTTCCCGTCGTCGACGGCGTCGAGAGTCCGAGCCTCCTCCAGCGCCGCGACCCTCGCCTCCTCCCCCGCCAAGGCGGAGTACATGAGGAGGTAGTCGCCGTAGGTCTGGTTGAACCCCGCGGTCGATGTCGCCTCGGCGACGTTGCGCTCGATCCGCTCGGGGTCGCCGGCCAGGTGGTCCGACGACGGGCTGACCGGGATCAGGAGGATGGCCAGCATGGCGGCCGGCTCGGGCGAGAACCAGGTGGCGTAGTCGCGCTTGCCGCCGAAGTTGAGCGGCAGGACCGTGTGACCGAACCCGTCGTAGACCGGGTCCGACTCGTCGAAGTCCGTCCAGTACGCCCGCGCGGACTGCGCCTCGAGCGCGTGCATCCACGTGGCCTCCCGCTCGAGATCGTCCTGCCCGGAGGCCTTCGCCCACAGCGACAGCCCCGCCCAGGCGAGCACCGCCTCCGACGACGACTCCTGGTTGTTCCCGTCCGCGAACGGCGAGGTCCCCGAGGCCCACGAGTGCGACGCGTAGACGTCGAACGTGCGCCGGCCGGGGAAGTACTCGTTGGCCGGAGACGACGCGATGTCCGCGGCGAGCAGGTCCATCACCGGACGGATCTCCTCGACCAACTCGGGGTCGTCTGCGCCCAGCACGCCTGCGGCGTAGAGGAAGTAGCCGTAGTGGAAGTGGTGGTCGTTGAACTCGTCCGACCCGAACGACGGGGTGAGCCCGACGATCCCGCGGTTGACCTCGTCGTAGCCGAAGCAGAACGCGGCCTCCGTGGTGCAGCCCTCGAGGTTGGCCCAGCGCACCAGGGTCTCCCGGACCCGGTCGCGCACCGCCGTCGCCTCCTCCTCGGCACCCAACTGACGGGCGATCGAGTAAAGCTGCGCGTCGCGGTAGAGGGCCTTGCCGCCGAAGTAGGTGTCGGCCGGGTAGTCCTTCGCGGCCGCGATGTCGGCCGTCAGGGCCTCCCGCAGCTCGTCGGCGTCGCCGTCGGAGAGTCCGGACAGGTCCAGCTCACCCCGGGCCTCGTAGGCGTTGGTCTCCCACGAGATCTCGTTGCCCTCGCACGCCTGCATGGTGCCGAAGCTGCTGGCATAGGTGCCGAGCTCGCAGGTGGCGGCGTCGTCGCTCTGGTGCGGCATCCGCGCCACGACGGTGGGCTGGTCCGCCTCGTAGGTCAGCGAGGTCCGCACCTCGGAGCCCACCTCGTAGGAGGTGCCCGTTGCAGTCACCGGGCCCGCAAGCTCGGCGATCCTCGCGGCGTCGCCGCCCTCGGGCACGGCTCCCCAGGTGACGGAGGCGCCCTCGGGGAGGGTGACGTTGGTCGCGTCGATGGACCCGCCGTCGGTCACCGCCACGTACAAGCGCGGAATTGTGCCTACAGTGAGGGTGCCCCGGCTCAGCCCTGAGCGGGGAGGGTGGCACTGGGGGCACGATTCCGCGCTTGGGGCCGGCCACTAGCGAGACCCCCGAGGCCTCCAGCTCTCAAGTGACGGATTCCAGGCCCACTCCACCGCGACACCGGTCTCCCGCGGCCGCGACGTCAACCAGAACGCGGCGTCGGGGTCCCACCCGGCCAGCACCGAGGCCACGCCGTCGCTCACCTCCACCGCGACACCCGCAGTCCGCAGCCACCCCGCGACACTCACATGCACGACGTCGGCCTCCACCGCGACTCCGGCCCAGTCCGGCACCACCCACTCCACGTCGCCCCGGCCTGTGGTGCGGAACCAGTCGTGGCGCCGCGACGCCGTCACCGGGAATGGGTGCCGACGGCACAGCGCGGCCCAGTCCTCCGGGCCTCCGATCTCCAGCACCCGCAGGCCGGCCGGCGCCTCCACCGTCGAGGTCCGCACATCCAGCCCGGAGGCGTCCTCCACCAGCCACATGCCCACGGGCCCGCTCTCTGGGAGCGAGCGCGTGGTGCGCGGCAGCCCGTGCGGAGGGATGGACCACCACTCGCCCGAGTAGTTCGCCGTCGGGTCCGATGGCCGCTCACTGACCGCCCGCGACTCCTGCTCGGCGGCGGCCCTGCGCCACTGAAGCAGCACGTCCCGCGGCGCCGTGGCGACGGGCCGCGGGGAGCCGAGCGTTGTCGAGAGACTCTGATCAGCCGCGTCGAAGGGCGCGCTCCACCACGCGCTGTCTGCCGATTCGACGACGGCGCGGGCCAGCGGCTCCAGGCTCCGCCGGACTGCGGGTGTCGCGGCGAGGACGTCCTCGCCGTCGGGCTCCTGCCAGTAGCGGGCGCTGTCGACGGCGGCGCGGAGCGCCTCCCACAACTGTCCGCCCGCCAACTCCGGCAGGTCCGACCGCTCGATCGCCGACGCGACATCGTCCGCAGTCACCCTCGGGTGGACGAGTTCGCCGACGATCGCGAACATCACCCGGGAGGTGCCCGCACCCGGATCCAGGTCGTGGGCGGCATGGAGGATCGCTTCGGCCACCCCCAGCCCGAGGAGCCGGCTCGCCAACTCCAGGCACAGCCGCCTTCCCCGCGGCCCCGACAACAGGTCCGCCGCCGTCATCCCTGACGCCTTCGACATGCGACGAGGCTACCTCCGGCAGGAGTCTTCAGGCTGAGCCAGTTGTCGCCCCCGCCACCGTCGGGTCCTCTCCCCTGCAACTTGCTATCCAGAGCGCGGTTTGTGTGCATATACGCAGAAGCCGCGCTCTGGATAGCAGGATGCAGACCCTCCCTCTGCCCGAGGCGCCCACCCGGCGATCTCGCTCGCCTTGCCGCGGCAGAATGGCGCCATGGAGAAGCATCTCGACGCCGAGGACCTGGTGTGCGGGATTGTCGCGGGCGAGGTGGCCGCTGAGGTGGTCTACCGCGACCGTCACGTCATCGCGTTCCTCGACCACCGGCCGGTGTTCAAGGGCCACGTCCTCGTCTGCCCCGTCCAGCACGTCGACACCTTCACCAACCTCCCTGCCGAGCTCCTCGCGCCCCTGTTCGCCGTCGTCCAGCGGGCAGCTGCCGCCGTTACGGCCGCGTACGGCGCCCAGGGATCCTTCACCGCCATCAACACTGTGGTCAGCCAGTCCGTCCCCCACCTGCACGTGCACGTGGTGCCGCGGACGAAGGGCGACGGCCTCCGCGGGTTCTTCTGGCCCCGGACCCGGTACGCCGACGGCGAGCAGGCGGCCTACGCCGCCCGGCTGCGCGAGGCCCTCGCAGCTCCCCAGGACGCGTCGGACGGGTAACCTCGCGGGCGTGAGGATCGCCACCTGGAACGTCAACTCCGCCAAGCAACGGCTGCCCCGACTGCTGCCCTGGCTGGAGGAACGCAAGCCGGACGTCGTCTGCCTCCAGGAGACCAAACTCACCGACGCCACCTTCGGTGAGCTCTTGGCGGGCCCCCTCGCGGAGCTGGGCTACGAGGCCGCGCACCACGGGCACGGCGGGTTCAACGGCGTTGCGTTGCTGTCCCGCGTCGGGCTGTCCGCCGTCGAGCGGGACTTTCCCGGCCAGCCCCGGTACGGGGGCGTCACTGAGGCCCGGGCCATCAGCGCCACCTGCGGCGGCGTGCGCATCCACAGCCTGTACGTGCCCAACGGCCGCGAGGTGGGCTCGGACCACTACGCCTACAAACTCGACTGGTTCGACGCCCTGGCGGCCGCGGTTGCCGCGGGACCGCCGGACGTGGCGCTGTGCGGGGACATGAACGTCGCGCCCGCCGACGCCGACGTGTTCGATCCCGCCGCCTACCTCGGCCACACCCACGTGACCGGACCCGAGCGGCAGCGGCTGGAGGCCTTCGGGCTGGTCGACGTCGTGCGGGCCCGCTGGCCGGAGCGCGAACGCGTGTTCTCCTACTGGGACTACCGCGCCGGAATGTTCCACCAGGATCTGGGAATGCGGATCGACCTGGTGCTGGCGTCGCAGCCGGTGGCGGACCGGGTCACGGCCGCCTGGGTGGACCGGGCTGCCCGGAAGGGCAAGCTGCCCAGCGACCACGCGCCGGTCATCGTCGACCTCGACGAGGCCCCCGACGGCGACATCGGCCCCGTCGTGCCCCCGCCGTCGAACCCGAAACGGGGTGGCCGGACGAGGCTGCCCCAATCGAAAGACTGACGCGACGACGGCGCCGGTTCGGGGCTCATCCCTCCGAGGCTGCGGGCCGGCCGAGGCCGGTCCCGAGCCGCGCGATCCCCCGGTGCACCGCTCCCCGGAGGTTGCCGGCCCCCGACCGGTCGCCCGAGCCGATCAGGCTGGCGCTGACAATCCCGAACAGGGCGCCGACGGCCAACCGGACCGTCTCCACGTCGTCGTCGCCCGCCCCGGGCAGCACGTCGAGGACCCTGTCCCCCACCGCCACCCAGAGCTGCCACTGAGCCTCCCGGACGAAGGGCACCAGCTGGGGATGCCCGACAGCGAGCGCCGCGACCTCGGTCAGCGACCCGAAGGCACCCACCCGGATCTGGTGGTCAACCAGGTCGCTGACCAACGTGAGGGGATCGGCCGCGGTGGGCGGCTGCCACTCGCGCAGCGCCGCCTCCACCCGGTGCACGACCACCGCCGCGACCGCCGCCTCCTTGCACGAGTAGTAGTTGGAGAACGTCCGCCGCGACACCTCCGCCTCGGCCACCACGTCGTCCACCGTCACCTCGCCGAACCCGCGCTCGCGCACCTGGTCGAAGGCGGTGGCGGCGAGCCGCTGCGCCACGGCGGTGCGCTTCGCGTCGCGTAGTCCGGGTGCCATGGGTTCAGTGTCCCACCCCGGCCCCGACGGGCGCCTCCTCGCGTGGGGCGTCCTCTACCACCGCGTCGGCCACCTCGAGACGCGTGCCCTCGACGTCGACCTCGGGAAGGATCCGGTCCAGCCACCCCGGCAGCCACCAGGCGTGGTCCCCGGCCAGGTGTAGCACCGCCGGGATGAGCGCCATGCGGATGACGAAGGCGTCGATGAGGATGCCGACGGCGAGCGCGAAGCCGAACTGCCGGATCATGGAATCGTCGCTGAGGACGAAGCCACCGAAGACGGAGACCATGATGATGGCCGCCGCGACGACGACCCGGCTCGCGTGATGGAAGCCGTCCACCACGGCCAGCCGCGCGGTCTCGCCGTGCACGTAGGCCTCGCGGATCGACGTGCCGAGGAACACCTGGTAGTCCATCGCCAGGCCGTAGAGGATGCCGGTGGCCATGATCGGCAGGAAGCTCAGTACCGGACCGGCCCGATCCACCCCCACGAGCCAGGTGAAGCTGGGATTGCCGAAGGCCGTCACGACGAGCCCCATGGTGGCGCCGATGGACAGGAGGAAGCCGGCGGTGGCGGCCAGCGGCACCACCACGGACCGGAACACCACGAGCAGCACGATCAGCGACAAAGCGGCCACCAGGGAGAGGTAGACGGGAATGGCCTCTGCCAGCGACTCGGACAGGTCGATGTTGATGGCGGTGAGACCCGTGACGCCGACCCGCTCAACCCCGTCGAGTTCGGCGGCACGCACCGCCGTGACCAGGGTGGCCGTGCTTTCATCGGTGGGTCCGGCGTCCGGGACGACCGTGTAGAGCACGAGCGAGCGGTCCTCGGAGGTCCCCATCAGCTGGACGTTGGCCGCCGTCTCGTGCGTGGCAAGTTCGGACTGCCAGGCCTCCAGGCGGTCCTGATCCACAGCGGCCGCATCCGAGGGCGTCAGCGCGACGATGAGCGGCGCGTTCGCCCCCTCCCCGAGGGCGTGGGTCACGGAGTCGTAGGCGACCCGCTGATCCGAGCCGGGCGCGGCCACCGCCCCCGACGGCATGCCGAGCTGCATCTGCGCGGCCGGCAGCGACAGGGCGCCCAGGCCCAGGACGATGAGCACGATCGTGAGGATCGGGCGCGCGGTGACGGCCTCGACCCAGCGCTTGGCCATCCGGCCGAACCGGGAGTGCTCGTGGCCGCGGTGGGCGCGCACCGGCTGGGTGCGTGCCCGACGCCCGCGACCGAGCAGCCCCAGCAGGGCCGGGAGCGCGGTGAGCGACAGGGCGATGGCCAGGATGACGGTGACGGCTGCCGTGACCGCCATCGTGGAGACGAACCCCATGCCGAGCGTCAGCAGCCCGAGGAGCGCGATGACGACAGTGAGCCCGGCGAACAGGACGGCGCCGCCGGCGGTGGCGACAGCGCGGGCGGTGGCCTCGACCGCGTCGAGCCCGAGCCTGGCCCGCAGGGAGCTGTGCTTGTGGATGATGAAGAGGGCGTAGTCGATCCCCACGGCCAGGCCCAGCATCAGCCCGAGCGCCGGCGTGGAGGTGGTCATCTCGAAGTTCGCGGACAGCGCGTAGGCGCCGCCCACCCCGATGAACACGCCGACGAGGGCGAGCAGGATGGGCAGGCCGGCCAGCGTGAGCGAGCCGAGGGTCAGCAGCAGCACGACGGCGGCGATGGCGAGGCCGATGGCCTCACTCCCGCCGATGGGTGGCTCCATCGGCTGAAGGGCGCTGCTCGCGGCCACCGCGAGGCCCTCCCCTGCGACCTCTCCGTCGACGGCGGAGAGCAGGTCGTCGAGGCTGCCGTCGGGGAGATCGGAGATCTGCTCGGTGAGCTGGATGGAGGCGATGGCGACGGTGCCGTCGTCCGAGACGACGACCGTCCGACGCTCCCCGTCGGAGGCCACCAGTGAGGTTCCGCTCGGCGACGTGCCGTCCAGGAGTCCGTCCAGGCGGCCAAGGGCCTCGTCAGTGGCGGCCATGGCCGCGTCATCGACGGCCGCGGCAGGGTCGGTCATGCCCGGCTCGGGAGCCGGGAACCCGTCGACGGGGACGCCCATGGCCTGCAGCTCGGCCCGCAGCTGCCCGACCTCGGCGAAGAACGCGCCGGACTCGGCGATGAGCTGCTGGTCAGGGGCGGCGACGAGGGCGCGGGCGGTCGTCATGACCTCGTTCAGCCGCGCGCCGAGCGCCGCCATTGATTCCTGTTGCGCCGGCGACGCGGCGGGTGCCCCGCTGGGGACTGCCCCTTCGAGGGCGGTGATCAACGACTCGAGCTGGGCACGGACCTCGTCGGCCACCTTGCCCTCGACGGTCGCGCGGACGGTGGTCTCCACCTCGGCGCGCTGCTCCTCCAGCCGGGCATCCCGGTCAAGGACGATGCCGGTGCCGACGGCCGCGTCGAGCGATCGGGAGATCGCGTCGGCGCGGTCAGGGCTGTCCACGCGCCCGCCGTCGTCGGCGGAGAAGACGAGGGTTCCCTGCGTGCCACCCGCCTCGGGGAGCGCTGCGGTGACCTCGTCCAGCACCAGCTGCGCGGGGGCGTCGTCGAGGGTGAGGCGCGAGGAGATGGACGGGGTCTGCGTGAGGAGCAGGCCGACCACGGCAGCGATGACGAGCAGCCAGGCCGCGAGGAAAGCCAACGGCCGGGTGGCCGCCGTCCTGCCGAGGCGGTAGAGGAAGGCGGACATGCGGGGCCCTTCGGTCGATGACGGAGACGTCCCCAGAGTAGGTGCTTTATTGCCCATTAGGCAAATTTGCCCATTGAGCATTCGGGTGCCGTTCTGCGTGCCCTGAGCCCGCTGACAGCTACACGCGGATCACCTCGAGAGCGCCCAGCTCAGCGAGCACGTCGAACCCCGAGTCCTGAGTGACCACCGGCAGTCCGTTGGCCAGCGCCACGGCCGCGATCCACAGATCATTGATCCCCATTGATCGACCGGCCTCGTGCAGCTGCACCCGCAGCGACGCCCACTGCCTGGCCACCGCCCCGTCCACCGCCAGCGGCTCCAGGCCGGCGAGTCTCTCGACGGTGGCCAGCCTGGCCACGCGCGTCCGCGTGTCGGGCGCCGCCAACACGCCCGCCTGAAGCTCGGCGAGCGTCACGACGCAGACGTACGCCTCATCGGGAAGCGCGGCGGTGTCGAGTAGCCGACCCACTTCCCCAGCGATCCACACGCTGGTGTCCAGCAGACCGGCGCTCACCTGATGGGCCCGAGGTCTTCCGTGGAACCCGCGGAGATCCACCCGAGGTCCGACTCAAGGGTGACATCTACCCGCTGGGCGTGCACCAGGTCGATCAGGTCGGAGCGCTTCATTGCGACCGGCCTGCGCCTCGCGGGGCTCCGGATCTCGGCAACCGGCTCCCCGTTCACCGTCACGGTGACGACGTCCCCAGCAGCGACGCGGTCCAGCACCGAGCGGGTGTGGTTGCGGAGGTCCCGGGAGGCGACGGTCGACATGTGCGCAACTGTAGCACTATCGCCACAGTCGCCCGGTTCAGCGCAGCGGGCGCCCCTCCACGGAGGGACGCCCGTGCGTTCCGATGACCTGACCACGCGCCGGTCGCGGGGTCAGAGCCGGGAGCGGAACTCCTCGTGCTGCCGCATCACGGCCGATGGCACCTTGGTGCCCATGCGGGCGAGGAAGACGTCGGTGTCGTCGGCCTCGGCGCTCAAGGCGGCGGCGTCGATCGCGAAGAGCGCGTCCCAGTCCTCGTCGCTCACGCCCGCAGCCTGGTAGTCGATCGCTCCATGGACAGGCACCAGACCGTACGGCGACTCCATCGCCGAGGTCTTCCCCTCGATGCGCTCGGTGATCCACGCGAGGGCGCGGGAGTTCTCGGAGAACCCGGGCCACAGGAAGCGGCCGTCCTCCCCCCGGCGGAACCAGTTGACCTGGAAGATCTGCGGCGCGTTGCCCGTCTCGCCGAGCCTCTCGCCGACGTTCAGCCAGTGCTGCCAGTGGTCCGCCATGTGGGTGCCGGAGAAGGGCAGCATCGCGAAAGGGTCGCGGCGCAGCTCGCCGAGGGTTCCCTCGGCGGCGGCGGTGCGCTCCGAGGCGAGCGTCGCACCCATGTAGACGCCGTGCTCCCAGTCCCTGGCCTGCGCCACGAGCGGGACGTTGGTGGCGCGTCGCCCGCCGAAGATGATGGCGTCGATCGGCACGCCCGCCGGGTCATCCCACGTGTCCGCGATCGACGGGCACAAGTGGGCGGCGACGGTGAAGCGCGAGTTGGGATGCGCCGCCGGGGTTTCGGAGTCGGGGGTCCAGTCGCGGCCCTGCCAGTCGGTCAGGTGCGACGGCGCCTCGTCCGTGAGGCCCTCCCACCAGACGTCGCCGTCGTCGGTGAGGGCGACGTTGGTGAAGACGGTGTCGCCCTCGATCGTCGCGATCGCGGTGGGGTTGGTGGAGTGGCCGGTTCCGGGGGCCACGCCGAAGAAGCCTGCCTCCGGGTTGATGGCGCGCAGCCGGCCGTCCGGGCCTTGCGCCATCCACGCGATGTCGTCGCCGATGGTCTCGACCGTCCAGCCGGGGATGGAGGGGCGGAGCATCGCGAAGTTGGTCTTGCCGCAGGCGCTGGGGAACCCGGCGGCCACGTGGAAGGTGCGACCCTCGGGGTTCGTCGCCTTCAGCAGGAGCATGTGGGCGGCCAACCACCCCTCCTCCTCGCCGATCTTCGAGGCGATACGCAGCGCGAACCCCTTCTTGGCGAGGATGGCGTTGCCCCCGTAGGCCGAGCCGAAGGACCAGATCTCGCGGCTCTCCGGGTAGTGAACGATGTACTTGGTCTCGTTGCACGGCCAGACCACGTCCTCCTCGCCGGGCAGCAGAGGCGCGCCGACGGAGTGCACCGCCGGGACCCACTCCGTGCGCGGGCCGATCTGCGCAAGCGCGGCGGCGCCCATCCGGGTCATGATGCCGGTGCTGATCACGACGTAGGGCGAGTCGGTGACCTGGACCCCGAGGCGGGCGAGAGGGCTCCCCACCGGCCCCATGGAGAACGGGACGACGTACATGGTGCGCCCACGCATCGCCCCCCGGAACAGGCCGCTCAAGGTCTCGCGCATCTCCGACGGCGGGGCCCAGTTGTTGGTGGGCCCGGCGTCATCCTCGCGCTCTGAGCAGATGAAGGTCCGGGACTCCACCCGGGCCACGTCGCTCGGGTTGGAGCGGGCCAGGTAGCTGTTGGGGCGCTTGGCGGGGTTGAGCTTGATGAGGGTGCCTGCCGCCACGGACTCGTCGAGCATCCGCTGGCGCTCCTCGGCGGAGCCGTCGCACCAGAGGATGCGCTCCGGCTGGGTCAGCTCGGCGATCGAATCCACCCACTCGACGATGCGGGAGTCGGCGTTATCGGGTGCGTGGCGGGTGAACGTGGCGGTGGCGGTCATGAGATTCTCCAACCTTGTGGGTGTCGCTTCGGTGCGGGATGAGCTTGTGGCTTCACCATACGGAAGGGGAACCGGGGTTCTACTGGTCAGATTGCTGTGAACTTCGGCAGTTCTTCGCGTATCGTGAACTGCATGGCAGATCTCTCCACGCTGGGGCGGCGCATTCGGCATTTCCGCACCAAGGCCGGCCTGACGCTGGAAGAACTGGGAGAGATCACGGGGACGGCTCCCAGCCAGCTGTCCATGGTGGAGAACGGCCACCGCGAACCCCGCCTGTCGCTGCTGGAGGCCATCGCAGCAGCCCTGAGCGTGACCGCCTCGGATCTGCTGGCCGCCGAGCCGCCGTCGCCGCGGGCCGCGCTGGAGATCGAGCTCGAGAGGGCCCAGGCCTCCCCTGCGTACCGGGAGCTCGGCCTGCCAGTGCTGCGCCCTTCGCGGGCGATGTCCGACGCGATGCTGCGGGCGATCGTCGGCCTGCACCGCGAACTCGACAGGCGCGCCCGGATGGCCATCTCAACGCCTGAGGAGGCGCGGCGAGCCAACACCCAGCACCGGACGATGATGCGGGAGCGGAACAACCACCTGCCTGAGATCGAGCTGATCGCGGAGCAGGCAACCAAGGCGGTGCGGCACACGTCTGGCGCCCTGACCCACCGCACGGTCGCGGAGATGGCCAAGCGGGTGGGGCTGACCATCGTGCACACCGACGACCTCCCCCACTCGGCGCGCGCCGTCGTGGACCTCGAGCACGGCCGCATCTACATCCCGCCGGCCTCCATCCCCGGCGGCCACGGGCTGCGATCGCTGGCGCTGCAGGCGATGGCCAACACCGTGCTCGAGCATGAGGCGCCGGCCGACTACGCCGACTTCCTCCGGCAGCGCCTCGAGGCCAGCTACTTCGCGGCGGCGTGCCTGATGCCCCGCGCCGCCTCCGTCGACTTCCTGGAGCGCGCGAAGCGGGAGCGCAACATCGCGATCGAGGACTTCCGCGACACCTTCGGGGTCACCCACGAGGGCGCGGCGCTGCGGTTCACCAACCTGGCCACCCACTACCTGGGGATCACGCTTCACTACCTGCGGGTCAACGGCGACGGCACCGTCGTGGGTGCCTATGAGAACGACGGTCTTCCGCTGCCCCAGGACGCGACCGGTTCGACGGAGGGCGAGGTGGTCTGCCGCCACTGGAGCGCGCGAAAGGCGTTCGCGCGTGCCACCCGCACCAGCGAGCACTACCAGTACACGGACACGCCTGCCGGCACCTTCTTCGAGTCGACGCAGACCGGGACCGGCGCAACGACGGAGTTCTCCATCACCCTGGGCGTGCCCTATGCCGAGTCGAAGTGGTTCCGGGGGCGCGAATCACAGCAGCGCGAGGTATCGACGTGCCCAGACGCGCGGTGCTGCCGCAGGCCGGAGGATGGGCTCTCGGAGCGCTGGAGGGGGCAGGGGTGGGCGTCGCCCAGGGTGCGGACCCACCTGTTCGCTCCCCTGCCGCAGGGGACCTATCCGGGTGTGGACGATCGCGAACTCTACGAGTTCCTGGAGGCGCACGCGCACGACTGAGCCGTCGGCGTGGCCCACCGACGGCACCTCACGTCTGGGCGTTGGCCAGATCCTCCGGGTACACGACGTCGATCTCGTCGATCGTGGTGGCAAAGTCCCTGCGATTGTTGGTGAGGAACCGGTCAGCACCTGACGCGACGGCAGTGGCCAGATGTACCGCGTCCGCCGCCCGTAGTCTGTAGGTGACAGCCAGCGCGACGGCGAGTCGCGCCGTCGCCTCGTCCACCGGGCGAAGCTCCAGCCGACCGAGGAGGCCGGCCAGCGCCTTGACCTCGGCGGAGTCGGGGTCTTCCCTCAGTGGCTTGGTCAGCACCTCTGGCAGGAGCAGGACTGAGCCGATGCCGACGGGCCCCTCACCTTCGACGGCGAACAACGAGGCCACAGGCACCCCAAGAGGGTGACCATCGGCTGCCGCGTAGATGAGCACATCAGCGTCGAAAGCAGTGAGGAGTGTCATCGGCCGGACCGTGCGTCACGGACCGCATCAACGAGCTCCTCCGCCCGCTCGGGCGAGATGACGGGGCGCTGCATCGGCTCGCTGCGGGTCGAGTCCAGGAGGCCCGCGATCCGCTCAGCCTCATCCCATACCTTCGACGCACGGCGCGCTTTGAGCACGTCCGGACGAACCAGGACGGCGACCACCCGGCCGTGCCTGGTGATCGACACCTCCTCGCCGGCCTCGACACGGTCGAGCTGCTCCGGAAGGGTCTGGCGTGCAGTGCTCACGCTGATTCTCGACATGACGAAATTGTACATCTTTGTACATATTTGTCTTGACCTTGTCCCTAGCCTCGAACATCCTCGCCGGCGATCCTCCATCGCTGCAGGGGCCCTTCGCACGGGCACCGTAGGCTGGAGCGTGTGAGCATTGAAGTCATCGCCGCCATCGCGGCCGTCGTTCTGGTCCTGGTGGGCCTCGTGGGCATCGTCTTCCCCGTGCTGCCGGGCAGCATCATGGTCGGCGCCGGGGCCCTCGTGTGGGCGATCTGGGGCGCCTCGAGTTGGGGATGGGTCGCCTTCGGCGTGGCCGCGGTGTTGCTGGTCGTCGGCGGGCTGAGCAGCTGGCTGCTCACAGGCCGGTCGCTGCAGCAACGGCAGATCCCGAAGTGGCCGATCACGGTCGGGCTCCTGCTGGGCATCGTCGGGATGTTCGTGCTGCCGGGCTTCGGTCTGCCGGTCGGTTTCGTGATCGGCCTGTTGCTTGCCGAGTGGTACCGGGTGCGCAATTTCCGCCAGGCGGCGGTCACGAGCTGGGAGACGGTCAAGGCCCTGGGGCTCGGGATCCTGATCGAGCTCGGCTGCGCGATGCTGGCGACTGCGGTCGTCGCGGTGAGTGTCGCGACCGCCTGGTGACGGCGAGCGGCAGACTGGGTCCATGGACCACCGGTCAGACCCCCCTCACCTGGCCCCTGCCTGGGCGACGGCGGTGGGACTCGGCGTGGTGGCCGCCGTCGCGACGTGGCTGGCCAACCAGGTGATCGTCGGATCCTTCGCCGACGCTCCCCGCCCCGACGACCTGCTGTTCGAGCTCCTCCCCTACGTCTCCCCAGCACGCTGGCTCACGGTGGTGGCCCTGGCCGCGGGGATAGGCGTCTACCTGTGGGCGACATGGCGCGCGGCGCCGTCGACGTTGCCCGCTGCTGCCACGGCCGTGGCGCTGATGTACCTCCTGCGGGCGGGAATGATCGTCCTGACCCCGTTGGCGCCGGCCTACGGGGAGGGCATCTTCGTCTTCCCCCAGGAGCAGTTCGGCACGTTCCCCTCCGGCCACACGGCCCTGCTCACCCTGCTCGCCCTCCGGGTTCCCGACGATCGGCCGCGACTTCGTCTCTTCCAATGGGCCATGGTCGCGCTCATGGTCGCCGGCCTGCTGTTGGCGCACGGGCACTACTCCATCGACATCATCGGAGGCCTGCTGCTCGCCTACTTCGTGGCCACCGTCTGGCGGCACGGGAGGCTGTTTTCGCCCATCACGAGAGTTACCGGCCCCTGAGCCCCGCCCCTGACCTAGGGTGAGCGGATCAACCGAAGCCGCCACGCCAACGAAGGACGCGATGATCTCCACCGGGGCACGACCCGCCAAGGGGCGGCGTGACGGCCGCCTGGTCGACGACCTTCCCGCGATGCGTCGCGTGGTGCCCCACCTGATGCCCACCCGGCTCGACGCCACGGTCTACTACCCCCAGTATCTGGAGGTGGAGCGGCTGATGTCCTGGCTGGACGACGTCAATCTCCATCGCCCGGCCGAGCAACAGATCCGCTTCTTCCACGTCTTCCTCACCGCGCTGGCCCGGCTCTTCCACCAGCGCCCGGAGCTCAACCGGTTCATCTCCGGGCGGCGCACCTACGAGCACCGCGACATCTCCTTCGCGTTCACGGTGAAGAAGGCCCTCACCGACGAGGCCGACGAGGTCCAGGCGCAGATCACGTTCACGGGACTCGAGACCGTCGACGAGGTGCGCACCATGGTCGACGAGGCGCTGACCCGGGCGCGCAACCACACCCGCAACGAGAGCGACAGGCTGGTGTCGCAGCTGGTCCGGCTCCCAGGCCCGGTGATCGCCGCCGTCGCCAGAACGGCATGGGCGCTGGACTCCATCAACCGGCTGCCGAAGATACTGCAGGATGCCATCCCCACGTACGCCAGCGCCTACCTCGTCAACATGGGCTCACTGAAGGCCGAGGCGCCGTTCCACCACCTCTATCGCCATGGCACCGCGGGCGTGTTCGTCTCCATCGGCACCATTCGTCCCGAGCCGGTGGTCGACGAGTCTGGCGCCATCGTCGCCCGGCGCCGCGTGGACGTCGTCTACACGATCGACGAGCGGGTCACCGACGGCTTCTACCTCGTGCGGTCGGCCCACATATTGCAGCAGATGGTCGACGACCCGGACGCGCTGCTCCACCCCCCGGCCGAGCGAGTGCCACCTGGTCCGTGACTGGGTGGGGGATCTGGTCGCGACTACGCCACCAGATCCGCCGGTCACCGGGCGGCGCCGCTCTCCACCACTCAGGCGAGCAGAGCCGACCAGGTGACGGGCCCGACCAGCCCGTCGACGGGGATGCCCCGCCACATCTGGAACGCCCTGACTGCGGCGTCGGTCTGCGGGCCGAAGTCACCGTCGACCACTGTCTCGTAACCCCAGTAGTTGAGCATTCGCTGCAGCACCTTCACGCCGTCGCTGTCAGAGCCCTGGCTGAGCGTCGGCAGCAGTGAGGCCCAAGTCGTGTCGTCGACCACCCCGGTGACCGCCAGCCCCTGTTGGGCCTGCCACAGGCGCACCGACCGCTCCGTCGCGGGCCCGAAGTCGCCGTCGGCCAGCGTGCGGATCCCCCTCCACGCGAGCAACTCCTGCAGTGCCGTCACCACCGTGCCCTGGTCACCCCGATAAAGCGGGTAGTAGCGCTCGAACACCTGCGGCGCCGCGGGCGGGGCATCACCCACCGGCTCCTCGACGATGGGCTCGACGGCTGCCTGGGTCGCGGCGGGCGCGGGCAGATCCGGGCTGGATGCGACGGTGGTCGCGGGCGCGGCGACCGGCTCGGGCTCTGGCTCTGACTCTGGCGACGGCTCCACGGACACGAAGACCGTCGTCACGGGGGCGGGTGTCGCGACGGCGGTGTCCGCGGCCAAGTCGGAGTCACCGCCCAGCATCATCATCACCATGCCGACCCCCGCGGCCAGGACGAGCACCACGAGACCCACGACGATGGCCGCCGTTGCCCGGCCAGTCTTCACGGGCTCCGGGGGCGGTGGTGTCGCGGCGGCGTACGCCCACGGCTGCGGGTAGCCCTGAGGCGCCGGCGGCGGGGTCTGTGGGTAGACGAACCCGGGGCCCTGGCCGGGCGATGGCTGCTGGCCCTGGGGCAGTTGGGCGGAGGGCTGCTGGCCCGGCGGACCGAACCCCGCCTGGCACTGCGGGCACAGCTCGCCCACGGTCGGATTCCCACACGATCGACAGCGCCTCATCGTCGCCCCCCTGCTCCCGAGCATCATGGCACACGCTCAGCCGCCCGGCTGGGCGAGGGTGATTCAGGCCACCGTCAGGGTCAGCCGCACCGGCTCCAACTCGTCGGCCGACACCGTCACGGTCACCTCTCCCGCCCCGGAAGGCCGCACCACGGCCAGTGCCCGGCCGTCGAACGTGCGCCACGTGTCGGCGTCGAAGCGCTCGGCCGTCTTCGGGTTTGCGCTGCACATCCCAGCCAGCACCCCGGCCCCCTCCACCTCGACGGTGACCGCCCGGTCCGCCGTCGTGACGAGAACGCCGTTGTCATCGCGCAGTTCGATGGCGACGAACGCGAGGTCGGCGTCGTCGCTTCGCAGGTCGGCGCGGTCTGCGGTCGCGGTCAGGCGGGCGGGCGTCGTCGCGGTGGCGATGCTGGTGCGGCCCGCCTCCTCGCCGTCCCGGTATGCGACGGAGGTCAGCTCTCCCGCCCGGTAGACGGTCTCCAGGGTGGCCATCATCGGGAGCTTCTCCCCCATCGTCGCCCGCGACACCTCCACCCCGTCGAGCAGCAGCGCCACCTCGTCGGCATCGGCATAGACCTCGACGATGATTGGCTTGCCCTCGAAGCCCGGCCACGTCCACGACGAGACCGAATCGCTCCAGCCCCACGGCGACTGCATCGTGATGGTGTGCCCGTGGTGCTCCGGCCGCTGGACGGCGAGGTAGGGCTCGGTGCGGAGGCCGAACACGATCTCGCGGTAGTAGGAGACGGGGCGCCGCCAACCGGTGATGTCGAGGTCGCCGCACCACGCCGTCAGGTACGGGTACTCGCGCTCCAGCCCCGGGACCGCATCGGGGTCTTCGGCGTACGCCGTCGCGCCGATCCCCACCTCGCCGAGATAGTCCCAGCCGGTCCAGGTGAAGTCACCGATCACGTTCGGCGCATCCTTGACCATTGGCCACAAGCGGCCGATCTGGGACGGGAAGGTCTCAGACCCCACGATCACGCGGTGCGGGAACAGGTCCTCGTCGATCGCGTAGCGCGACTCCGCATAGTTGAGCCCCAACACGTCGAGCGGGGCGCTGGACTCCGCCGTGCGCCGACCGGCCGACGCGCTCGCGCTGACGATGGCGAACGGCCCGCCCTCTGCGGCCATCATCTCGTTCAGCCCGCCGGACTCCTCGGCGATGGCGGGCACCTCGTCGATCACGGCGAGGAACGGGTTGATGCCGTTGGTGACGAGGCGGGTGGGGTCGAGGGCGCGGACGTGTTCGGCCATCCGCCTGGCCCAGCGCGCGCCGTGCGGGGTGCCCACCTCGGCGATCTCGTTGCCGATGGAGTACATGATCACGCTCGGGTGGTTGCGGTCCTTGGCCACCATCGCCTCGAGGTCGGCGGCCCACCACTGCGGGAACTCCGCCGCGTAGTCGTACGGGGTCTTGAACCGGGTCCACATGTCGAAGGCCTCGTCCATCACCAGCATCCCAAGCCGATCGCAGGCGTCGAGCATCGCAGGCGAGGCGGGGTTGTGGGCGGTGCGGATGGCGTTGAAACCTGCCTCCTTGAGCAGCTCGACGCGGCGCTCGTCGGCCCGCCCGATGGCGGCGGCGCCGAGCGGGCCGTTGTCGGAGTGGAGGCACGCGCCGCGGAGGAGCACGGGTTCGCCGTTGATGCGCAGGCCCTTGCGGGGGTCGACGGTGACGGTGCGGATGCCGAACCTCACCAGTGTGGGGGCGCCTTCCAGAGAGACCTCGGCGGTGTAGAGCGACGGGTGGTCCGTGCTCCACAGGCGAGGCTCCTGCACGTAGAATCGCTGTCTGACAAGGGCATTTTCACCCGGGGCCAGCGTCGACGGCGTGGCGTCGCGCTCAACCTCCCCGCCGTCGGCGTCGCGCAGCACGGTCTCGACCACGACGGTGGCCGTGGCCATCCCGGCATTCCGCACCGTGGTCACCACGTCGATCACCGCCTGGTCCTCATCCACGCGAACGGTCGTCACAGCCACACCGTCTGGAACGACATGGACGGGCTCGTCGACATGGAGGACGACCGGCCGGTGCAGGCCCGCGCCGGAGTACCAGCGGGAGTCCTGGCCGGAGCGCACCTCGATGCGCAGCTCGTTGTCCTGGCCGTAGTGGAGGTAGGGGGTGAGGTCGACGAAGAAGCGGGCGTAGCCGTCGGCGCGGTTGCCGGCGAACTCGTCGTTGCAGAACACCTGCGCCCGCCGGTACGCGCCCTGGATCTCGAGACGCACCAGCTTCCCGCGCCAGCTCTCCGGAACCTGGAAGGTCTTCAGGTAGGTGAAGGCACCGGCCGGGTAGTAGGCGCCTGCCCCCTTGCCGGGCGCGTCCGGGTGGCGGTCGGTGTCGCGTAGGGCATCGTGCGGGAGCCGGACCGGGGTGGGCTCGGCGCCCTCGCCGTTGGCCGCGGCGAACGGGCCGAGCGGCAGGCGGTAGGACCAGCCGTCGTTGAAGGGGATCGCGTTCATGTCTCTACTCCTGCTCAGGGGCCGACGGCGGGGTGGGGGGCGCGGGGATCAGCGCATCGAAGACGTCGCGGACGTCGGCGTCGGTCAGTTCGTCGGGCAGCAGCCAGCGCTGGAGGCCGAGTCCCTCCTGGACCGCATCGAGGACGCGTGGGTTGACGCCGTCGATCCGGCGGGCGATCGCGTCGCGGGACCTGCCCATCCATTGGCGCAACAGGTCCGCGTAGCGGTCCTGGCGGAAGGCGAGCACGTACAGCTCGGCCAGCAGGATCTTGGTGCGCGGATCGTCGTCGTCCTGGAGCACCAGTTGAGCCAGTGCCTCGCGGGGATCGCCGTCGGCGGATGCCATGGCCCGGTCGAGGGGTGAGAAGGTCTCGTCGGCGAACCGCTCGAAGGCCGCGAAGAGCAGGTCGTCGCGGCTGGGGAAGTGGTAGGTCATGGAGCCGAGGGGCACGTCCGCGGCCACCGCGACAGTCCGGTACGTGGCGCCTGCCACTCCGTGCTCGGCGATGAGATCGAGGGTCGCGGCGATGATCCGGTCCCTGCGCTCCGGGTCGTGCCGACGCGTCGTGCTGCGCTCCATGGTGTCCCCTCGCCGTCGTCGACTGGCGCGACTCTATCAGAACGTACGTATATGACTCGCCGCGCGGGCCCAGAACAGGACGGGGACGAGCAGCAACGCCAACAGCCCGCCGGACAGCGACAGGAAGGCATAGTCGGTTGCCGCGACCACCACGCCGGACATCACCCCGCCGCCGGCGCCGGCCAGGGCGATAAGCACGTCGACGCTCCCCTGCACCCGCGCCCGGTTGCCGGGCGCCGTCGCGTCGATGACCAGAGCGGTGCCCGAGATCAGACCGAAGTTCCATCCCAGCCCCAGCAGGACGAGGGCGAGAATGAGGGGGCCTAGCGAGTCACCCGGGGCCAACGCCGCGACCCCTCCAGCCGCCAGCAGAGTCAGCCCCGCCGCGACCGCCATCGGTGTCCGCCCCAGCCTGTCCACCAGCATTCCCGTCACTGGCGAGGGGAGGAACATCGCCGCGATGTGCAGCCCGATCACCAGGCCGACGGACCCCAGCTGGTGGTCGTGCGCGCGCATGTGCACGGGGGTCATGGTCATGATCGCCGTCATCGCGACCTGCGTGAGCACCATGACGGTGGCGCCGACGTAGGCGCCCACGGCCACTGGCGGCAACGTCGACGCTGACCCCTCGACGCTCTGGCTGGGGTTCTCGAGCACCTTGGCGAGCAGGTAGGGGTCTGGGCGGAGGAACATGAAGAGCACCAGACCCGCCCCGAGGAAGGCCGCAGCGGCCAGCAGGAACGGCCCGGCAAGGGCCGGGATACCGAGGGACTCGGCGAGGACGCCCAGCGGCTGGACCAGGTTCGGGCCCGCCACCGCCCCGAGCGTCGTGGACACCATCGCGATGCTCACGGCGGTCCCACGCCTGTCGGGGAGGGCCAGGTCCGCCCCGGCGTAGCGGGCCTGGAGCGTGGTCGCGGTACCGGCGCCGTAGACGAACAGGGACGCGAACAGCAGGGGCACGCTCCCGACGACCGCCGCGACCACCACGCCGATCGCTCCCAGCCCGCCCGCCCCGAACCCGAGGCTCAGGCCGGTGCGTCGACCCCACCGGTCTGTTGTGCGCCCGACCAGGAAAGCGGTCAATGCCGCGCCGAGGGTGAACAGCGCCGTCGGGATGCCGGCGAGGCCCTCGGAACCCAGCATCTCCTGGGCCAGCAGCGCCCCGACGGTGACCCCGGCAGCAAGCCCCGCTCCGCCGAGCACCTGGCTGGCGACGACGACGGTGAGCGTCCGCTTCTGGATCCGGGCGCGCTCCGCACCGTCCGGAAGGTTCAACTCTGGGGCGGTGGGCATGGGTGGCTCCAGCCGAAGGATCTTAACGATCGAGCCTACCCCCGCGGAGGTCGCTTGTAGAGGGGGCCGGCGACGGCCACTTCGCCGCGCCTGCGACGCACGAGCCCTAGCGGTGCTGGCGGCGGCTACGAGGAGCGGGCTGAACGCGCGGTGGGCGTATCCGTGGCTCAGGACGCTGCATTGGGCTCCCCACCTCTGCAACTTGCTATCCAGAGGGCGGCAAGTGTGTATATACGCAGAAGGCGCGCTCTACGTAGCAGGATGCAGAGCCCCCGTGGCCGGGGACCCAGTTCCTCACCCACCACCGACCGCCCGCGTCCCAGCACCGGTTCATCGCGGACTGCCGTCAGACGGCAAGTTGACCAGTGCCCGACAGCCTCAAGGAAGCGTTATCGAACTGTGACCAAAGGGGGTGCCGATGGGGGCTCTTCTGGATCCGATTCTGTCAGTGGGGGACGATGTAATAGTGCGTATGAACGACGCGGGGGTGTGGGAGCTTGAGCAGCAGTTCATGGCTGCCGCCTGGGATTCCGCCCGCGCCGCCACAGCCGCCGGCCCGGAGAGCGTCAGCGGCTTCCTCGAGGCCCTGGCCCAGACCGAAGCACACCTGGCCGGGCTCCGGCTGGCCGTCCTGGACCAGGCCCGCTTCATGCCCGAGGCCACCAAGGTCCTCGACGCCGTCACCTCATCCACCCGTCACACCCCCACGCAGGCCAAAGCCACGATCCGGCTCGCCGCGGACCTCTCCGAACGGTTCCGCCTGATCCTGGATGCCCTGCAGGCCGGGCTGATCTCCCCCGCACAGGCCGAAGCGATCACCGACGGGCTGCGCCGACTGCCCGCCCGGCTGAGCCCCGCGGAGCTCGAGCAATGCCAGACGGAGATCCTGTCGTGGGTCGACGAACTGGGCCCCTCCGAGCTGCGGACCCTCGCTTCGCGGATGGCAGAGATCATCGACCCAGACCGCGCCGACGCCGACGAGGCCAAGCGCCTCGCGCGGGAGGAGCGCGCCGCGCACCGGAACAGGTTCCTGCGCCTCGCCCCGGACCACCACGGCTCGATGCGGATCACGGGCCAGCTCCCGCTCGCCGACGCCGCCCTGTTGACGGCCCAGCTCGATGCGTTGATGCCTCCGGCCTCGAAGTACACGGCCACCAGCGAAACACCCACCAGAGACGCCCGCCGCGCCGACGCTTTGGTGCTGCTGACCCAACACGCCGCCAGCGGCGGGACACTGCCCTCACACGGGGTGGACCGCCCCCACGTCCACATCACCCTGGACTACGACACCCTCGTCACCGGCCTCGGCAACGTGACACTGCTCGGCGCGGGCGGCGACCGGCTCTCGGCCAGCGACGCACGTCGCCTGGCCTGCAACGCCGACCTGATCCCCATGGTGCTAGGCACCACCTCACGCCCCCTGGACGTCGGCCGCACCCACCGCCTATTCACCCCCGCCCTCCGCGCCGCCATCGTGCAGAGGGACCAGGGATGCGTATTCCCCGGCTGCACCACCCCACCGGCACCGTGCCAGGCGCACCACATCATCCCCTGGTGGGCCGGCGGGGACACCTGCCTAGCCAACGGAGTTCTGCTCTGCCCACACCACCACCGCCTCGTCGAACCCGACCCCCTCCAATCAGAGGAATCCCAGTGGCGGGTCCACCTCGACCCCGCCACCGGCCTGCCATGGTTCACCCCACCCCGACACATCGACCCCGCCCGCCGACCCCGCCAGCACCAACGCCACCGACTCCAACAACTCAACCTCCAGGCAGGGGCACCACCCTGCCCACACGAGGCGCCGACCCCCCCCGGGCCGGGAACCGGAACCGCCAGACCCGGACACCCACAGCGCCCGCCACAAGCACGCCGAACACAGCCTCGACAACCTCATCGAACGCAGTGCCGCCATCTGGGGCTCCCCCAGTCCATGAACCGGGCACGGAAAGGTCTCGACGCTGACGCGCGTCGATCCCGCTCCACGCCAGCAGCCGCGGTCCTACCGGCGTCCTGCACTGGGGGACCGCTCCACGGCACCCGAGGGGTCGCCATGGCCGACGCCGCCGCGGCTCGACTGGTTCACATCGAGATCGCCTTAGCCTGCAGAACTGCGGACTCGCCGCCGTCACCATCCCGGAAGACAGTCGAGGGCACCGCAACCACGGCACCCTCGACTGTTCTGCTCGGAGCTACCGGCCAGGGCCGGAAGCGATCAACGACCGATTGACTGTGCCATGGACTGATCGGTCTCCTGCATGGTCTGAGCCATCTGCTTCAGCGAGTTGGCGATGTTGTCCAGCGCCGAGATGGTGTTCTTCGCCGACGTGCTGTAGTCGGTGAACATCGACTGGAAGGCGCCCGACGCGGCATCCGTGACGAAACCGCTGGTGACCAGGTTGTTGATGCGGTTAGCGAGGTTGGTGAGCTCGCTCTCGATCTGCTGCCGGCCGTTCATGAGCGCGGAGGCCTCAGCCTCCATCTCGGCGTAGCTGACGTTGAGGTTTGCCATGGTGTTTCCCTTCTTCTTTGGCGGGGAGGTGTTGTTGTTCTGCCGCCACCGGGTCCCCTTGTCTGTCCGGTGACGAGGTATTACAGGGTGAGGAACGCTGCCATATCCGGGTCGCGGATGAACCGCGCAAGCGCGGGCAGTGACGCGGGGAGCTCCGACAGTTCGGTGCCCGTGAACCAGAGACACACGTCAGCTTCGCCAATTTCCTCCAGAGTCAGGCTCGTGGCGACAGCGCCCAAGAGGTAGACGACATCGGAGGCGCCTTCCTGCTCCTCACGCGCCATGAACAGACCCACGTCGACCGAGACCGCATCGACCTGGATGCGGGACTTCTGCGCGCCGAACGGCTTCACCACTTCGCCGGCGATGGACTCCATCAGGGCTTCGGGTCGCCCAGCCGGCTGCTCCCCTACCGTCGCCCAGACGTAGACGGGCTGCGCTCCCGGGAGGACCATCAGGAACTGTGCCACCGCGATCGGGTGCAGGCCGACCGTGGCGGTCTCGACCAGCATCGATCGCCAAGCGTCCTCGGTGCCCGCCTTAACCAGGTCTTTTTCGCGCAATTCATCGAGGATCGCCTCCACCCACTCGTGGCGCTGTTCAAGGCCCAGGTCAGCCGGTACGAACAGCATGAGGGGCTCGATCTGATCAGCCACGGGGTTCCTCCGTCCAGCGGATCGTGCCCACCCAGGCATCAATGAACTCCTCGACGGCGTCGAGCGCCTCGTCGGCGTCCGCGCCTCCAGGGGCGGACACGCTGGCCTCAACGCTCATCCAGTAATCCGCGGCGTCGGGGACGCCGATGATGTACTGGAGGTGCCGGGTCCGTTGACCTGCCGCGACGGCAGAGCCGAGCTGTGTCCGGTCCGCCTGCTCGACCAGTTCCTGAGGCACATCCTCCAGCGCCGTGGCCAACCGGCCGGCGTTGCTGGAATCCGTGACGCGCTTGATCCCCACCATGTCGATGGGCTCAATGAGCGAGACACCCTCCTGGGTCATCATCGCCACGAGGTAGTCAAGAGGCTCGACGGTGGCGCCGCCGATCTCGAACGACACCGGGCGCACCGCGATGAACGGGCGGACGGGGGAAGTCATGGCGTCGTCGACGGGGAGGTACGCAACCAGTGCACCGTCGCCGGCGAGGCCGGTCATGGCCCGACGAAGCTGCTCGGTCAGATGTCGACGCGCGGGGTCCGCGGCCTCCCGGGGAAGCCCTGCGAGCATCCCGGCGACGATGGTGTCGACCGACTCCGCCACGGGGCTGGTGAGATCCACCTGCGCCCAGCCGGGCGGAAGCATCGCCTCGAACGTTCTCATACTCGTCCTCCCATGGTGACGCCGCTCTGATCGGATGTGGTGAAGCCGTAGGGGCGCCCTTCCCCCTCTGCGGTGGCGCGATCGAGCGTCCGACGCCCAGCCTTATCCACGACCACTTCGGTAGTAATCTCGGCCGCTCTGATCAGCCCGTGCCGGATGGCGGTTGTCGTGCGTTCGACATGACGGGTCACGAAATCGCTCGGCAACGGTGTCCCCTTCGGGAAGGTCGGTCCGCCAAAGCGCTCACCCAGATCATGTAGCCCGCGCCCGATCCTGGTCTGGTAGAGCAACTCGGGCCGCCCCTTGCCGCCGTGGCTGAACGTCTTGTTGGCGAGCCGGGCACTCTTGCCCCTGACGTAGTGTGACTTGCCGACCGCCTTACCCAGGACGAACCCCGCGCCAATCATGGCTACCGCTCCGACGCCGCCTGCGACATCACCCTGACGGAACTGCTCGATGGCACCCAGCCCTTGTCTGGCGATGGAGATCCCGCGAGCAACCCTGGTAAGGACGGTCAGGGCTTTCAATACCCCGCCGGCTACAGTCCCGAGGCCGGGAATGAACATGAGAACGAGCGCCACGATGTCGAGCACGAGGCAGATCGTGTCGATGTTGTCCCAGATCCACTTCGCGGCGGCCGCCGCCGCCTCCCCGATCTTCGCCCCGACGTAGCAGATCTTGTCCCAGAGAGTGTCGTCGAGTCCCGAGACCTCCATGGCGGAGCGGATCTCCTCCGAAGCACTCTTGTTCGCGTCGTTGACGCGCTGCGCCGCAGCCCGAAGCTGCTGCTTGGCCGACTCCAGGCCGGCATTTGCTCTGTTCGCCGCCACGTTCGCCTGCTGCGACAACACCAGGGCGCGCTGCTGGGAGGACGGTTCGGGGTCCCGCGCGAGCAGGCGGGCCTGGGAGTGCTGCTGAGACGCGTGGGTGTATGCGTTGCGCGCCTCCGCGGCCTCACCGACAAGGCGGGCCGCAGTCTGCTGCTCGGTGCGCAACACCTCAGCGAACTTCTGGGTGGCGGTGGCCATGAGGCGGTACCGCAAGGCCACCTTCCCCATGGTGCCGTGGACTTCGCTGCTGCGCTCGGCGAGCGCGGAGAACGCCTGGCTCTCCAGTTCGTTCCCGTTCTCGGTGAGCCGTCGGATGTTCGCGGCTGCCGCGTCCAGCGTGGTCGCCGTGGAACGAAGCGTCTGCGCCCCGCTCTCCAGCGCGTCCGGCGAACCGTCGAACTCGGTCGACATCCCTACCGGGGACAGGTCCAGGCAGATGCCACTCATCGTCCCTCCTCCCCTTCATGTGAATTGAGAACGTCGCGGGCTGCTTGGCGGGCGCCACTGCGCTCTGCCCCGACCGAACTCGTGGACGGGGAGGCCGCAGGGTGTGCTCCGGATGCCGTGCCGGCCATCGCGCCCAGTCCGCCCATCATCGGCGCAGCCGCCATCCGTTCATGCTCCTCAGCCGGTACAGCTGTCAGATCCGGCAGCGGCGCACCGTCGGACATCTGAGCCCGAACCTCGAAGCCGGTCGGCTTCGTCAGAGCGGGCAGCGCATCGGGGGCACCAGGGGCCGCCATCGCATCCGACGCGGGGTTGGCCCGGGGCTCAAGCGGCGGCAATTCCAGCGGTGAGCCAGCACCACCCGCGGACCCGCCTCCTCCGCCCTCACCCAGCGAGGGAAGCGGTGCCAGGTCCGCAAGCTCCGGGGTTGGGGTCCCGCCCGCTTCGGGGGTCAGTGCTTCCAGGTCGGTCGGCGACACCGCTGTGTCGCCCACGATCGGGGTCTCCGCGACGTGGTCGGCAGCCTCGGCAGCGTCGGCAGCGTCGGCGGAGTCCTCCAGCGACTGAGGGTCCCCATCGGTGCCATCGGTCGGTTCCACCGCCGCTTCGCCGTCCACGCCGGAGATCGCCTCCGCATCGCCTGTGGACTCCCCCGACTCGCCGGAAGGCTGCCCCTGCCCGCTTCCAGCCGGCGAGCCGTCGACGCCGGGTGGGGGCTTCCCAATCGACCCGCCCGACGAAGGCCCGCCAGCGAAAGGCGCACCGCCTTGGTGACGGCCGCCGTTCGGTTGGAGGGCTGCGAGAATGGTGGCGATGGCCGCCACGGTGATCACGCCACCGGCACCCAGCCCGGCCACGACGAGTGTCACGACGGCGTCGACCGACTGTCCGGTCAGGGCTGACCAACGTGATGCAAAGTCGCGGATGAGTATCTCGAACTTGGGCGGGATGGCCGTCGTCGTCGCCGGGGGCACCGACCAGCCAGGAAGTCCCCCTGGCTCCGTTGGAGCTGCTTCCTCAGCCGGCTGGGCCGCGACGGGTGCCGCGGGCGATGCATCTCCGACAACCGCCGGACCGGGGAAGCTGGACCCCGTCGCACTGTCCGGATGCGGCAGGGGCTGTGGAATCGGCTGGGTCGGGCCCGAGGACGGGGTCGTGGCGTCGCCCACTGGGGTGAGGGTCGGCGTCGGGGCCGGTGTGGGCGCATCCGGCTTGATCTGGTCGGCCAGGTCCGCGTCGGCGTCGATGAAGGCCTGGTTCACCGCCTCAATCGAGTCCACCAGTGACTTCAACATTTCAAGCAGCTTGATGCGACGCAGCGTCCACGCCTGATCCGCATCGCGCAGCGTCTGCGCCAACGGACCATTGGTTCCAGCAGCGTCTGCCAGACCGTCTGCGAATCCCGACGACGCCTCAAGCTGCTGGTAGCTCGCCCGGCCATTGTTGATGCAGGACTGAACCACCTCATCCCTGATGACGAGTGTGTTGCTCATGTCGCCTCCCTGGCGCTCATCCTCACAGCCGGTGGCTGCATCCGTCGATGGGTTGGCCGACCCATCACTCCACCACCGGCAGCTGCACCTTGTGCGCCGAACCGCCACGGACCCAGTACCCGCGGCCCGCAGGGAATTCCTGCGCACGGCCGCGAGGCAACGGGGTGCGCAGCAGGTCACCGTCGCTCTGCTCCGGGGTGAGCAGCATGCCGGCCCGCGAGGCCCGGATCTCGGTCAGCATCGACGAGAAGCCGGTGAACGACGCCGTCTCCCCCGCCCCCACGAACAGGTGACCGTTGCGGCGGGAACTCTTGATGGCCTCCGTGAGTGCCATGTCGCACGTCGAGCCCGCAAGCTCAGGGAACTGAGCCACGAAGATCGCCACCTTGGGCTGCCCCTCGACCGTCTCACTCGCCAGGTAGGGCTTCAGCTGCGTTTCCACGTACTCCTTGATCCGGTCCGGTCCGCTCACCACCACGGTCCAGATGGGCAGCTGCGACAGTGTGGTGGACCGGGCGGAAAGCAGAACCCGGGGCACCCCGGGCAAGGCTCGACGCAGTGACTCGGCGAGCCAGCTCACCGTCGAGCTAACTCCGGATTTCGGCGGCCCGGCGACCATCAGCACACCCTGAGGGTCGAACCCGATCGGTGCCAGAGACGCATCCTCCAAGCCCAACGTGGGTCGCCCCCCAACGGTGACGGGAAGATCCGACGACACCACGATGTCGGGTAGCTTCCGCACCGGTTCGGGCCTGGCCGGCTGGTACTTCGACACCATCGCGGCCAGTAACTCGATCTCCCGAGCCTGACCCAACGGAGACGGGTCCTGCCCCAGAACGGCCAGCTGCAGCTCGTTGGGGGACTTCGCATTCATGCAGCGGCCAGGCGGACTCGCCGCGTTGAGGACATCCTTGGGAACCCCGAGCGCCACGTAACCGTCCTCGTCGGGCATGCGAAGCACGATGCGGTGCTGGAAGGCGCCCTGCATCGACGACGGGATCACCGCGGACCTGTCGGCCGTGACAGCGAAATGGATGCCGAATGCACGCCCCTCGCTCACGAGGCGCTGGAAGCGGGCGAACGTGGCCTGCCGTTGCAGGCCAGAATCGTATTCGCTACGGAAGGCCCCGAAGCCGTCGACGAGGACGAGGATGCGGGCTTCGTCGGCCTTGCCCGGCAACTCGCGATAAACCCGCAACGAGTCCGCACGCACGGCCGTGAACCGGGATGCCCGCTCGTCGAGGAGTCGGTCGAGCATCGCCATGAGCCGGGCGATCCGCTCGTCGTCGTCGCCCGAGATGATGGCCCCGACGTTGACCAGGGGCTCCAGCATGCTCAGTCCACCGCCTGCGAAATCGAGGCCGTAGATCTGGACAGGGCCGGACCGCGGCGTGATGGAGGCTGCGATCGCGAGGGAACGCAGAGCAGTGGTCTTCCCGGATCCACCTGCCCCGTAATAGACGATGTTTCCACTCTCGTCGGGATGGAAATGATCCACGTGCTGGCTCTGAGCGTCGGGGTCATCCACCACCCCGAGGACAAGGTTGTAGTCGGTGCGCTGGTTGAGCTTCATCAGGTCGTACCCCACCGAAAGCCGCTCCAACCACGGCTTGCGCGGAGGTGGAATGCGGGCGTCCACCGCCGCTTGAATCAAGGTGTCGACCACCCGGTCGATGTCCTTGTCGACGGCGGCGCCAACGCCCCTGGGTCGCGGGATCTTCCATGCGGTGTCGACACCGAAGTCCACCTCGATGACGTCGATCGGGGGAGCCGGTGGTTCATCCGGGGTGCGGGCGCCGGGGAAGGCGGCCTGGAACGGGATGAGGCGCCCTGGGCCCACGCGGGCCACTCCCCTGCCCGGCGTGGAGGGGTCGATGTCGGCCGCGACCGCGCTGCCGAGGACGTCGGTGGAGTCGTGCGCATCGTTCATCCGCAGTGCGATCCGTAGGTTCGTGTTAGCGCGCAGCGAGTCCTTGATCACGCCGGCCGGACGCTGCGTGGCGAGGATGAGGTGCAGGCCGAGTGAGCGTCCGCGTTGGGCCACGTCGATCACCCCGTCGACGAACTCGGGCACCTCGCCCACCAGCGCCGCGAACTCGTCGACGACGATGATGAGGCTGGGCGGGCAGTCGGGGTCTCCGGTCTTCTCGAAGTCCACGAGATCCTTGACCCCTTTGTCGTGGAAGAGGTGCTCACGGCGCCGGATCTCGGCCCGCAGGCTCCGCAGCGCCCTCCTCACGAGGTACGGCGACAGGTCGGTGACCAGCCCGACGGTGTGCGGAAGCCCGATGCACTTGGCGAAGGCCGCGCCGCCCTTGTAGTCGATGAACAGGAACGTGACCCGATCCGGGCTGTAGGCGTGGGCCATACCGAGCACCCACGCTTGGAGGAACTCCGATTTACCGGCTCCGGTGGTGCCCCCTACGAGTGCATGTGGCCCCTGGGCACGAAGATCCAGGGCGAACGGCTCCGAGCCCGCATGCCCGACGAGGGCCCGCAGGTCGCCCGCGCGTTCGCGGGGCTGCGCCGGAGCCGAGCGGTCCACCAGTGAACCGTTCTCCTGCCAGCGCGCCACCACCTGCTTCGCGTCGACGGCTTCCGCCTGCCCCAGCAGCCCCACCACTGAGACCATGCGTGGGAGGTCCGAATCGTCACTGACGGGAGCGGACGCATCGACCACCGGTGCCAGGCTGCGGGCGGTGACGTGGGCCGTTTCAAGATCCAGCGATTCGGTGCTCACGCCCGCGACAATCCGCTCCTGGCGCACCATGCCGACGGTGGCGCCCTCGTCGGTGCCGATCTCGAGGAAGGTGCGGCAGGCGGCCGGGAGCCCCGAGCGGAGCTGAGACACCCACAGGACGTGGACACCGGCGTCGGGACCTCGTTCTGCGATGCTCGCCAGCCTCTCAGTGGGCACGGACGCGTCGTGTACCACGAGGAGGAGGGAGGGCGTCACCGGGGACGCGACCCGTTCCTGCTTCTCGACGGGTCCGCGCAGAGCCGGGTGCGTGTCGGTGCGTGCGTCGATGAGCTCGTCGATCTGATCGAGCAGTGCTCGGCCGCGCGCGTCGTCGGAGGCGAGTAGCGGGCCGGCCACAGGGCTGTGTGGGGAGGCGCAGTGCGGCAGCCATTCAAGCCACCGCCATTCCTCCTTCAAAGCGCTCGATGTGACACAGGCGATGACCACCTCGGCCGGAGAGTGCAGTACGGCTGCCTGCATGATGGCCCCCCGCGCCACGCCCACGACCAGGCCTGCGGGGCCGGCGATGCCAACCCCGCCGACGGAGCGCAGGTTCGCCACCACGGGGACGTCCAGCAGGTGCCGGTGCTTCTCTGCGAGTTCACGCTGCCGCTTGACGAGCTCGGCGACGCCGCCGCGACCCGGCCGGGCGATTGCGACGACGGGCGGCATGGTTCCCATGCCAAGCCTGACCTGCAGGAACTCGGGGTGCTCGGGCCGACGGCACCACAGGTGCCCCTCGCGGTGGAGGGCCGATCCCACAAGTGCTGACACGGACGGGAAGAGTGCGCGCAACTGCTGCGCCTCGAGCTGTCGCGCCTCCAGGATCTCAGCCTCCAAGAGCCGCATCGCCTCGTCGAAATTGGCGAGTTCGGTCTTGTGCTTGCGCTTGGAGTCCACGGAGTTGCCGATCCATGAACCCAACATGAGGATCGGGCTCATGGCCACGAAAAGCAGGGTCAACGGCGACCGGGTCACTGCGTACATGGCCGCGCCCATGACGACGGGGGCGATCATGGCCAGCCATGGGAACGCGGCCCTCCGGGCTGGCTGGGGGACGTCCGGAAGCCCGATCTCGTCCTCCTTGGGGCGGGTCTGGACCACTGGCGGCCGAAGGTAGCGCACCTCCACCTGAGTGTCGGCGATTGCTTCGGGAAGCCCGTGCGGCATGACCTGCAGGGAGCTGTCACCGAGCACGACGGTGTCGCCGGGTTTGATGACGGCACGGGTCACCTTCTGACCCGCGATCACAACACCGTTGGCGGAGTTCTCGTCGACGATCTCGATCTGGCGGCCGACGATGATCCGCGCGTGACGCTTCGACGCCTTGGAGTCCTGCAGCCTCACCTGGCACTCCGGGCTACGCCCCACAAACGAGGTCCCGACCTTCAACGCAACCTCGACGCCCCGGTCTGGACCGCCCACAACTCGGAGCACCGCGCCGACAGGGGCGCGATGGTCGCTTCCGCCCTCCTCCACCACAGTGAGAGTGGAGCCCGAGCAGAGGCCTGATTCGGCCAAGGGAGTCTCTGGCGAGAGTGTCCGGGGGGCGAGGTAATCGCCCTCTACCCTCAGTGTCGGGCGACGCCCGGCCACCTCGACGGGACGCTCCATGCCTGCGCTCGCGATGGCAGTGGCGACGTCGCTGGCGGTGGCGGTGCCGTCGGCGACGACGGTCACCGTCACAGGCTCGTGCCGATTCCGGACCAGCCGCACCCGGACCTTCATGCCGTGCCTCCCTCATTGTTGCGCCGTTGTTCGGTCTCCAACGCGGGCAAATGGTCCGGCGTCACGATCCTGGCGTTGACGGCGTAATCCGCCAGGGCCGACCGGCGGCCCCGCGCTTGCGTTCCTGGCCCGCCCTTCAGCCCCCGTACGCCCGCCCTGTCGAGCTTGTCGCAGACGTTGTCCAGCTTGCGGTTGAACCTGGTCTGCGTCCAGCCGAGGCGCCGAGCGGCCTCGACGGCCGTAGGAACCTGCCAGGCGCCCGTTCCGGCGCGGCGGAGGAGCGGCTCGGCGACGGCGAGGATCACGAGCATTTGGGCGTCGGTGAAGGTTCGCGGACCGATGGTGGTGTCGCCATCGGAGGGTTCCTCCGGCTGGTGGTGCAGCTCCCAGGCCGGCGCATCGACGGTCAGGTTGAGTTCGTAGCTGTAGGGGCCGGCAGCGAACGTGACCACAGTGTGGCCGAACACCAAGGGCATCCGCGCGCCGGGCGTCAGGGTGCTGCGGCTCAGCCCGGCAGGGTCCGACAACACCGCCGCCGAACGGTTGCCCACGTTGCTGATCCACCAGAAGCCGTCTGCGAAGGCCAGCGTGAGGAAGTTGCGGTGCAGGTAGGGGTTGTCGTCGATCACCAGGTCGCCCACCCGGCCCATCGAGAAGTCGCGGCCGGGCATCAGCTCGTGGCGCTCCCCCGCGTACTCCACCTCGAGCGTGCTCATCTCCGCGGTCACGATTTGTCGCAGATCTTCACGGCGGCGGAGGTCGTCCCACTGGCGCGGCGCAGGGTCACGTCCACGCACGTCCGGCCCGACTGTGCGGGGACGGTGACCGAAGGGGCGTCGACCACCTGCAGGGGCGCCGCGTCGGTGAGGCTCAACTCCTCGACGAGATACTTGTCGCCGGCCATCGGATCCGGATTGGTCCAGGTGAAGGTCACCTGACCGTCGGCGACCTGCCCGGCGGCATCCTCGACGGACGGGACTCTGAGTGCCAGCGGATCCTGTGCCGCGGGTGAGGCTTCCGGGGAGACCGTGGCCTGGGTGCCTGCGGTGGCTTCGCCGAGCGCCCCGCTCAACCACAGCCCGCCCAGAGCGAGGCCACCCGCCAGGACAACCGCCACCGCGGCGAGCACGGCTGCCAGCGGACCCCAGCGGCGCGAGGTGCGCCTCTCAGCGGGGGGCGGCTGCTGCGACGGCCGGTCGAGAACGGTCTGATCGGCCGGCTCGGGGATTGCCGGGCCGGTGAAGTCCCGGAGACCCGGCTGGCCGAACCCGCGGCCGTGCTGGGCCACGGGGGCGCCGATCGGCCCCTGCGGGGCCGCGTCGTACTGGTGCCAGGAGTCGTCCTGGGGGGAGGTGACCCCGCCTGACGGCCCGGTGATCCTGCTGGTGCCGCTCCAGTCCTCGACCTGGTCAGGATCGATCAGCATGAACCCGCTGACGCGGGTCCCCGTCTCGGCGAGCTCGGGCTCGTCGTCGGCGTAGTCGTCGCTGTCAGACAACACGTCGATGGGAGTCACGGACTCGTTGAGCTGCCCTTGGACGCCCTGGATGGCACGCGCGAACTCCAGCGCCGACTGGTAGCGCTGTTGCGGGTCGGCAGCCAGAGCCGTCGCGAGCACGCGTTCCAGCAGCTCGGGCACGTCATGGCGTCCGGTGCGCGGCACGTTGAGGGTCCGTACCCGGTGCCGGATGCTCAGGCGGTCGTTGTCGCCGTGCGCCACAACGAGGGGGCTCCTGCCGACCAGCATCGCCCACGTCGTCGCGGCCAGGGAAAACACGTCGCTCCATGGCCCCATCGCGAGGCCCGAGTCGGGATACTGCTCCCACGGAGCCCAGTGCGGGCTGAGCGCGCTGTTCGCGGTGACATGCTGCGCCGAGGCCGAGATACCGAAGTCCGTCAAGGCCGGGCGCTGCGCACCCGTGAACAGGATGTTGGCCGGTTTGATGTCGCGGTGCAGAATGCCCATCCGGTGTGCCGTCTCCACCGCCCCGGCCACCTGCACGGTGATTTCCATGGCCTTCGACGCGGTCAGGGGCCGCCGCCCGATGCGCGCCCCCAGGTGGGCCGTGGCGCACTCCTCCATCACCAGGAACGGTCGGCCGTCCGCAGCGACGCCACCCTGATAGACAGTGACGATGCTGGGGTGGCTCGACAGCTTCGCCATGAGGTTGGCCTCGGCCTGGAAGTCCGCGGACACGCCGCCGTCGATTCCTCGGTGCTGCACCTTGACGGCCACCCGGCGATCGAACTGATCCAGGTACCGGAACACGTCAGCGAAGCCGCCGCTGCCCAACTCCCCCAGGTAGGTGAAGCCCGGCAGGTCCGGAGGTGTGGTGCGCGCCGCCATGTCAGGGGGTCCTGTCGAGATGGATGTAGAGCCCCTTGCCCAGGTCGATCAGGTCCCCGGGCACCAGTGGCACCGGGGTCTCCGGAAGCCTGACCGGCGGCTTTCCGTGTCGTCTCAGGTAGGTGCCGTTACTGCTGCGCAGGTCCCGCGCCAAGATCCGCCACCCCTCGATGAGGATGGCGAGATGGGTGCCGGACACATGCGGATGAGGCAGGGCCACCAGCCGTGGGGTCTCGTCGAGTTTGAGGACGTTGGACTGGGGGTTGCGGCCCGCGATGATGGGGCCCCGGAGCGGGATGGTCTCCCCACCTTCGATCCGGAGCCAACCCAGCTGCGGCCGAGGGGCGCGGCGCGCCTCCCCGGCTACCTCGGATCCGCACACAAAGCACGTGGCCCGCTCGGGCGGGTTCGCGTGTCCACGGTCGCAGAACCTGGCCAGTACCTGGGGCCCCGCGGAGACCGGGGCGACCATCTGCACCTCGACCACCCCTTCGTCGACGACGGTGTCGCCGCCGAGCAGATCGACGGGAGCTACGGCGACGGCGGATGCCTCCTCGGCCTCCGGCCTGATGGCTGCGGCCTCGACGTCGAGGGCGATCGAGTGGTCCCAGAGCGATGCGTACTTGTTCTCTTCCTGAGTCGCGACCACCGGCACTACGAGGTCGTCCTCGGCCAGCGTCTCCTGGGCGGTGGTCAACTCGGACGGTGCAGGAGCCGGCTCCGACGCCTCGGGCTGCGGGCCGGCCTGCTCGCCGACCGCATCCTCGCTTCGCGGGGCCTCCACTGACACCGGCTCAGCGCGCAGCCGTCCCTCCGGATGGGGCCCTGAGGCGAACTCACCGAAATGGATGCCTCCCGCCGGCACGACGCCGTCAGTGATCGGCCCCGAGGGTCCGGCACCCGGCTCGGCGCCCAGGCGCACCCCCTGCGGCGATGCGAGCACCCGCTCGGCCCAGGTGGTGATGCCCTCCCCGGTCAGCGACTCCACACGATCGTCCAACTGGACCTCAAGAGGCACCGGGCCCCGCACAGCGATGTGCCAACGGCCGCCGTCGGCCACGGCGACCGCGAAGGGGGGCAGGTCCAGGAAACCGGCCTCGGAGGTTTCTGCCAGGGTCTTGAGGAACGTGCCCAGTTTCGAGTCCCGGTGCAACCGGCTCCAGATTCGCTCCGCGCTGCTCACCCCGACGGAGGCATCGACGAGCGCGACTCCGCCGGGCCATGCGATGGCCAGCATGCCTCCGGCCTCCCATCGCGGGACGGCCCGCTCCGCCGTCATGACTCGTCCGCCCATTCAGGGACAGTGTCGTCGTCTGGAGAGACGGTCGAATCATCGAGGCCCGACCCTGCGGTGGCCGTCGACACCACGCGGTCACAGTCCACGACCACAGCGGTCACGTTGTCGTGGCCACCGGCGTTCAGCGCAGCCTGAACAAGGGAATCGGCGGCCTCTCGCGGGTCGGCGACGGTGAGCAGGGTGGCCGCGATGAGCTCCGCGGACACGTCGTTGCTGAGCCCGTCGGAGCACACGAGGATCCGGTCCCCGTCCGCGGCCGGGATGAGCCACTGATCCGCGATCGGCTTGCTGAGCCCGGCCCCGAGCGCCCGAGTGATGACGTTTCGGGCCACAGGAGCCGCCCCCGCGGCGGCGGCTCGGGCGGCGGCGGAGTGATCGACGCTGATCTGGGTCAGCTCCCCGTCGCGGAGGAGGTGCGTGCGCGAATCTCCGATGTTGAACACCAACCAGCACGGCATCCCGCCCTGCAGCGACATCCCCACCCCGGACAGCGTGGAGCCCGGGGCGCGCCCGGTGGAGGGCAGGCCCATCACGACGGTGGCGGCACGGTCCACCGCGTCCACCAGATCATTCGATGAGAGCCATTCCTGTGCAGACAGTTCGAGGAAGCTGTCAGCCACAGCGCGCGACGCGGCCTCGCCCTGGCTGTGACCGCCCATGCCGTCAGCAACCATGAATACCGGCGGCACGGTGAGGTAGGAGTCCTCGTTGCTCGATCGCACGAGGCCCTGGTGGGTGACGGCACCGAACCGCACCGCCATCTCGGGCTGGGTCACTGCGACACCTGGAGTGATCGCCCACCGAAGTGGATGACAGCGCCCTCGGGTATGGGATGAATCTCCGCGACCGGCAGGCGCGTCCGTGAGCCGTCCACTTCCACGTGCACGCCGTTGGTGGCACCCGCGTCGTACACACCGACGCCACCATCGGCGGGGACCAGAACGAGGTGGGTCTTGGACAGCCGCATGGACTCGTCAACCACCGGGACGCACCGCGCGAAAGGGTAGGCCGGCGGAGGAGAGGGGTTGCGTCCCAGGACCACGGGCGCGTCCACGGGGATCCGCTGACCATCGTCGAGGACCACTTCAGCGACGGCCGGGTCAGAGTCCACGACGGTCTCGTCGTTGAGGAGCGACGGGGCGGCGGGCCGCTGGGGCTCGGCAACGGCGAAGTCGGGCTCCGAGGAATGTTGGACCGGATGCGGCGCGGAGTAGACAGGCACCTGGTCAGGGAGGTGCGCGGGCTGAGGTGCTCTGGCGGGCTCCTCGCCCTGGACCGGCATCGCCCACGGGTTCGCAGGGGCGAACGGCGATGCGGGTACCGGTTCGGGCTGATCGGGGGCCGCGGGCACCATCCCAGGCATCGGTTCTGGCGACGGGGGCTGCGCGTGCCCGGCCCCACCGAACGACTGACCCGGAGTGGACGCTGCGTGCTGCAGCGGCTGCTGGGCGGCCGGCCAGGACGGCTCGGGCATCTGGCCGGTGAAGTTCGAGGTCCTCGGTGCGGGCGGCTGCGGCATCTGCACCGGCAGGACGCGCGGCTGCGACGGTGGGGCGACGACCATCCCCGCCCCAGAGACGGAGAGGACCTCCACCGAGGCGTTGTGCACCGCGGCCAGCTTGAAGGCGCGGTCCAGCCAGTGCTGCCCGTCGCGATAGCTGACCAGGTAGGAGATCAGTCCCAGACCCAGGGTGGTGATCTCGAAGACGCCCTGGACCAGGTACTTCAGCATCACCATCGCCTTCGCGTCCGCGCCGGTATCGGTTCGGATGTAGCGGAACTTGAGGAAGAAGCCGCCCAGGTTGGTGGAGGCCGTGACGAACAGGACCAGCTGCCAGGCCACCAGAGCGAACACCGCGACGACGCTCACGATTGTGATCGACGAGTTCGCCCCGCCCACGCCTTGGGCGATCGCTGGGATGAAGTTGGCCGCGAGTCCGAATGCTCCGACGATGAGACGAGCCATCACCCGCCGACCCACGTCGACCGGAGCGGCGGTCACGTTCCCGTACTGCGTGCGCATCAGGATTCCTTCTCTTCGGGGACGACGCCGCTTCGGGCGCGTCGAGCTGTGGGGTTGGCTGACGCCGGCTCGTTCTTCGGTGGTGCGGAGCGGCGGGGGCGCAGTGCCCACGCGCCCCACTCACGTGGCGCCCGCGGGGCGCGCTTCAGGCGAGACTGCGGGGCTCGTCGTCGCAGTGATCGGGTGGAGAACAGCGCGGCTGGGCGCGCGTACCACGGCCGGGTGGCCAGAAGCGCGCCCCGGAGGACGTCGACCTCCCCCCACACATGGTCACTCTCCTGCCGGGCGGGCGACCCGGCTCCGAAGATCGACGCGTCGATCCGGTGGGCAACCGGCTCAACCGGGAGGCCGGGGTAGCTCTGCTGCAGGGTGGCGGCGGCCTCTCGCCGCGTCCAGGTGCTCGGGGCCGAGTGGCCAAGGTCGCGGGCCCTGTCGACGATCTCCTCCCAGGCCCCGGCGATCTGGTCGGCAACCTCGCCGCTGGTGCGGCGCTTCTTCGCACGGCTCGCCTTGAGTGCGCCGATGAGGAGGAATGGGCTGGCCGCCAGCAGCAGGCCGCCGGCCGCCGCGCCGATGATTATGAGGATGAGCCCGAGGTTCGACTCGCCGTCGTCCTCCTCATCCACGTTGACGGCGCTCTCGTCCGCCACGATCGGCTCGTCGGGGAGCTTCTCGGGCGGGTTCGGAGGCGGATCCACCTGCGGCTTGGGCTTGGGCTTCGGGCGCGGGACATCGGTCTGCGGCACCTTGTCGCGGTCCGGCGTGGGGTCGAACGCCACCCATCCGGCTCCATCGAGGCTCGCCTCGACCCACACGTGTGCCTGCGTGCCGGTGACGTCCCACTCCTCGGTGGGCGCGTCGCCCTCGAGGGGATGGAACCCCATCACCACCCGGACCGGGATGCCGAGCTGCGTCGCCATCAGGGCCATCGCGGTGGCGTACTGCTCGTCGTCGCCGACCCACTGAGGCTGGTTGAACATCGTCGCGAGGCGTTCGGCGGTGTGCCCTGAGCGCGATTTCCCATCCGATCCGTCGGAGTAGAAGCCCTCGGCCCGCAGCCTCTCCGCGATGAGCTCAAGCTGCCCGTACGCGCTGGTCGCCTCAGAAGTCCAGTCCGTGGCCGCCTTCACCAGGACGTCCGGCACCCGCGACACCTCGGCGAGCGCGGACCGCCCGATGCCTGCTTCGGCCAGTGCCTCCCGCTCAGCCTCGTCTTGGAGAACCACCGCCACCGCGTCGACGATGAGCGCCGTCCCCTCGGCCAGCCGTCCGGTGGTCAGCGCCTGATGGGTGGTCCGGTTGTAGTAGAGGCCGCGGGCCTGGGCCGTGGCCCGGTCGCCGGAGAACTCGATGCTGCTGGAGTCGCCGAACGACGGCACCCACACGTCGTCGTAACCCACGACGGTGACCTCTGCCCTCGCCGGGTCGGCAGCGGGCGTCCACGGCAGTTCGCGCCCGGACCGCAGGTACTGGCTGCTGGCCTGCGAGACGTTGAAAACAGTGCCGTCCCAGGTGTCGAGGACGGCGAGGCGCAGCCGGCTACCCTCCGGCATGCCCGACACGCGGAACAGCACCTCGTCCTTGAGCGACCCCTCGTACAGCCGGTACCGGGTGAGCGGGCTGGCGTACTCCTGCAGGTTCAGCGGAGGGGCGACGTTGTCGCGCAGGACCTGGCGATTGACCCGGTCCCCCGTGAGCAGGTTGACGCCCACGGCCGCCACGGTGGCGAGGGCGATCACGAGGCCCGCGGAGAGCACCTTCGCGGTCGCGCGGGACATCCCGTGGTCGCGACGCACGAGGATCTCGGAGTTGACCGCACGGCTGCGACTCAACCGGTGCGCCGTCAGCCACACCAGCAGGCCGGCCCCCAGTGCGGCGCCCAGCCAGGCGGCCGTGGGTGCGCTCCGCACTCCGAACGCGATGCTCATCGCCAGCCAGCCGAGCGGCAGCAGCAGCGGCCACACCACCGCGCGGGTCAGCCGGACGACGCCCATGGTTGCCGCGCCGAACAGCAGGCCGGCGAGCAGCGGCACGGCCGCCGGGCCGGACAGGTCTCCGGCCGGAGTGGCGACGGTGAGCAGATCCATCCAGCCCTGGAAGATCAGCAGCACCAGCCGGCGGAGGGTCTCCAGCGAGGGGATGACCCCAGCGATCATCGTCTCCGGGAGCACCAAGGGTCCGCCGATGAGGAGGTAGGACCCGAGCAGAGCCGCGAACCACAGCGCGGTGGACCAGCGGAAACGGGCCGCGACGAGTGCGATCGCGGCGCCCACCGTGATGCCGACGAAGGCGGCCGCATACCCGCGAAGACCGCCGAAGGCGGGCTGAAAGGCGACGACCCCCGGGAGCAGCAGCGCCCAGGCGCCCAGGGCGCGGGAGAGCGAGAAGGCGGGCGGGCGCTTCACACCAGGCTCCTGACTGCTGGGCGCAGGTCAGCCAGGCCGGCGATGTCGAGGATCACCAGGTCGCCGACCCTGCGTCGGGCCAGCTCCCCCGAGCCGGAGCACCTGACCGCGAACGGATAGATGCTGGGCGACAGCGCCAGCTGGGCTGCACGGAGATCCGCGGGGCTCGTCGTTCCGGTGACGAACGCCGCCACCGACAGGCCGGGGATCGACCCGTACCTGGCTGTGAGTTCCCGCATCGTGAGGCCCGTGCTGCCGAGCGTCACGCCGGAGAGCCTGTCGAGCATGCCCAGCAGGTTGGGAAAACGGAGCTCCCCCACCGAGGTGTACACGCTGACCTGACGGTCGTCGCGCAGCGCCGACGCGGCGAGCGACCCGGCCACGGACACGGCCAGCTCGAAGTCGTCCTCAGTCTCGTAGTCGGCCGCGACCGTGGACAGCATGACCAGCAGGTGGGCACGCATCGTCTCCTCGAACTGGCGGACCATGAGCTTGCCCGTCCGGGCGGTCGTGCGCCAGTGGATGGAACGCCGGTCGTCGCCAGGGACGTACTCCCGCAGCGCGTGGAACGAGACATCCGAGGAGGATAGATTGGAGGTGGTGACCCCCTCGACGTCCCTCAGCACCCCCACCGCCGCGGCGTCGACGTGGGTGATCCTCGGATGGATGTACAGCTCGGTGGCCGGGGCCAGCACTTTCTGTCGGCTGACGGCCCCGATGGGGTCCACCTGGACCGAGCGCACCGGGCCCAGCGTGATGATCCCGCGACGGCGGGTGGGGACGGTGAACATCTCCTCGTGCTCGTCGCCGACGGCAAGTGCCCCCACCCGGAACGAGGCCACCGCCTTACCGACGGGGAACTCCAGCGTGGCCGGGCCCGAAGACTTGCCGCCCGCCGTCGTGACCAGCACCCGACCCAAGGCCTCGCCGCCCGCCTGGACGCGCGGCCGGTGCAGTTCCAGCAGCACCTCGTGCTCACGGCGCCCCAGAATGGTGACGAGGGCGACGAGCAGCACCACCGCGGCCATGGTCGACAACGCCCGGAACTCCAACCACCCCTCGCTCCAACCGAGCCAGCCCGCGCCCGCGCCGCCCAGGATCAGCGCCCACCCGATGGGGGTGATGCTGGCCACGACGGGATGCCGCGCCGCGCCCCAGGCGAGGGCGCGGAGCCGGCCGGGGAGGCCGAGAGGAAGAAGCCGTGTGAATCGGGACACTGGTCAGCTGGCCATCCGGGCCACGGGCGACTCGACGGCGGCGAGCGCCCGCGCGATCACGTCGGTGTCCTTGGTGCCCGCGAACTCGGCCTCCGGCGACATGATGAGCCGGTGCGTCCAGACCGAGGCAGCGAGCACCTTCACATCGTCGGGCAGGACGTAGTTGCGGCCGTGCGCGGCGGCCCACACCCGGGCGGCGCGCACCATGGCGATGGCGCCTCGCGTGGAGACCCCCATGGACGTGTCGGCATCGTCGCGGGTGGCCTCCACCAGGCGATGCACGTAATCCAGCACCGCCACGTCGACGTAGTTGTCGCGCACGGAATCGATCATCTCGGCCACCGCCTGCTGCGCGATGACCGGAGTGAGGTTCTTGGACCGGTCCGGCTGGGCTGAGCCGGCCAGCACCTGGAGCGCGGCCTCCCGCGCGGGGTAGCCCACGGAGGTCTTCATGAGGAACCGGTCCAGTTGCGCCTCGGGCAGCTTGTAGGTGCCGGCCTGCTCGACGGGGTTCTGCGTCGCGATGACCATGAACGGCCGCTCCGTGGCGTAGCGCTGGCCGTCGACGGTGACGTGCGACTCCTCCATGACCTCCAGCAGCGCCGACTGGGTCTTCGGCGAGGCGCGGTTGATCTCGTCGGCGAGCACGATCGAGCTGAAGATCGGCCCGCGGTGGAACGTCCACCGGCCCGTCGACTGGTCGAACATCGTGATGCCGGTGATATCCGAGGGCAGCAGGTCCGGGGTGAACTGGATCCGGTTGTGGCTGCCGTGGACGGAGGCCGCGATAGCGCGGGCGAGCGCGGTCTTGCCGGTGCCGGGGGTGTCCTCAAGCAGGAGGTGGCCCTCGGCGAGCATGCAGGTCAGCGCCAGCCGGATCACCGGGGCCTTGCCCAGCAGGGCCTGGCCGACGTTGTCGGTGAGCCGCTGGAACATGTCCGCGAAGAAGGCGGCGTGTTCGGGGGTCATGGTCATACGTGTTGTTCGCTTTCTGCCTGTGTGGTGGTCGCTAGTAGTGGCAGTCGCCCGTTGCGTCTTGAGGAGCCGTCTCGAAGTTCTTCGCTATCTCAAGGTTGAGGAACCGCCCCGGCCCCCAGTTGCCGTTGCCGTCGACGCGGAATGTCTGGGTGTAGCTCCCGCTTCCCCCGGAGCCCGCGGCTCCCAGAGTGCACGTGACATCAGAGTTCGGGTACCACGTGGATAGGGTGATGTTGATCCAGTCGCAGCTCTCACCACCCCAAGGGCAGGTCCCCGAGTCGCCGCCATGCGTGACGGCCGCCGTGCCCTTGCCCCGCGTCGTCGCGCACTGCTGCACCGACCCGCTCCGCTGGCCTTCGCTGTTGACCGAGTAGGCGGTGATGCAGATGGTCTGGTCCGGGCCGGTGCCCTCGCGGGTGCTGCCGGACAGGGTCTGGTTGCCGTCGCGGGTGTTCTGCGAGGTGTCCACCACGACGGTGGTGACCGGACGGCCGTTGCTGCTGCCGCCCATGCTCCACGAGAGGTCGACGTTGCCGTCGCCCGCGCGCCCGGCACTCACCGACGGGGCCGCGGGAGGCGCGTAGGTGTTGACGGTGGCGGAGGCGGAACCGCCTTGGGCGGTCTCGCCGTTGACCGTGCTGATGGCCGTCAGCTGCACCGTGACCGTGTTGCCGAGCGGGAATGCCCCGCTGTCGACGATCTGGCCGGTGCTCACCGTGCCGGATGAGCCGCCCGCGCTCCAGCGGTAGCTGATCTCCGCGGGGCGCGCACCGTTGCCTGCCGCGGCCCCGAAGTCGAAGCGCGCACGGGTGCCGTCGCCGGTGGGGGTGAGGCTGAAGCTCGTGGGGGCGCCGGGTGGCTGGAAGGCGCGCACCGCGTTGGACGCGGGCGACCAGGAGCTCCAGAGCCCCGACTTGTTGGTGCTGCGCACCTCGAAGGTCTTGTCCTCGGTGCCCACGGCCATGGTGATGTAGGTCGAGGTCCCGCTGCCCGTGTAGAGCAGCGAGGTGGTTCCACTCTGGCGCATCTCGAAGGTGAAACTGGTGTCCCCGTTGGGGTTCGCCGGAGCGCCCCACGACACGTTCGCTCTGGGGGTCACGCCGGCCGCGGCCGTGTCCTTGACCACGCTGGGAGCGCCCTGGTTGGCCGGCGCGCCGGCCGGAATCTCGGGCGCCGACTCGGGTCCCTGCGGTGCCGTCACCCGGGGGTCGAGCTCGGTCAGCTTGTTGTGCGCCGTGACGCTGAACTGGTAGGCGGTGCCGTTGTTGAGGTTGGCCCACGTCAACGAGGTGCCCGCAACCTCCTGCTGGGTGCGGCCGCTGGCGTCCGCGGGGATGATGCTGACCTTGTATTTCGTCACCGGAGACCCGCCGTCGGGGACGGTGGTGACGGGCCAGGTCAGGTCGATCTGGCGGTCGCCGAAGGTGGCCGTGGGGGCCGCCGGCGTGTTGGGCAGCACGTCGATGAAGATCTCGTTGCTGGGCGCCGAGTCCGGCGAGGGGGTGATGTCACCCTCCGTGACCTCGGCCCGCACCGTGAACTGGTAGGTGTTGTTGTTGGGCAGCGTGTCGATGTCGCAGCTTGTCTGCAGCCCGCAGAACTTGCTCCCACCGCTCCAGTAGACGGTGAATCCCTTCGGGGTTCCCCCCCGCCAACCCGAATGGCTCCAGGTGACCCGCGCGGTCTTCGACCCCAGGGCCTCGGCCGCCACGTTGACGGGCGCCTTCGGGGTGTCCTTGACGGTCAGCGTGATCCTGCCGGTCCGTTCGCGTGCGGCGTCGCGGGTGTCGTCGGCCACCCGGTAGGTGACCACCACGTTCTCCGCGGAGTCCGAGGCGGCCCCGGAGTCCGTGGGGGTCACGCTGACGGTGAGCCCGCTCGCGGACACGGTGGCCGGTCCGGTCACGGCCGGCTGCCCGACGAGGACGACGTCGCCCCCACGGTCCGCGAAGGGGTTGGTGATGACCTCGGACAGGTCGAAGGTCGACGTGGCCCCGACACGTCCCTCGTTCTCGGTGATGTCGGTCACCATCATCAGCGGCCTCGTGGAGGGCGCCACGGTCACCGGCAGGGTCATCTCCAGTGGCTCGGTGGTGCCGTCGTGGACGCTCACCACGATGCTGCCCGACGTCCCGACGGGGGTCTCGGCCGGGACTGAGACGAGGACGGTCTGCCCCACCACCGTCGCCTCCACGGGCGAGGTGACCGACTTCACCGCGAACGCCATCTTCTCGTTGTCACCCGGGTCCGGGTCCTCCACCATCGCACCCAGCGACACCTCGACAGGGTCTTCGCCCTTGGCGACCACGATCGCGCTCGGGCGGAGCTCCGGAGGAAAGAGCCCGGACGATTCCACTGTGATCGGCAGGCTGAGCGTTGCGGTCAGCCCGCGGGGGTCGTCGAGCGTCTCGCCGTCGGTGACCTGGAACGACACCGACGTGGCCCCGATGAACAGCTTGTCCGGCGTGAACGTGATCGTGGTGTCGTCGACAACGGTCAACCCGAGCTGCGGGTCCTCCGTGCTGCCGCCCGGGCCCGCCACCACGGTGTCCACGCCGGTCAGCTTGGCCGAGTGGTCCGGGCGGGTGAGCACGAAGCTGTCGAAGTCGATGGTGAGGGTCTCGCCGCCCTTGACCGTCGCGGGAATCTTTGCACGGTCCAGCTGCGGCGGGATCTGGTCGCGTCCGGGCACCACGATGGCGGCCTTGGCCGTCAGACCATCGCGGTCGGTCAGGGTGTAGAGCACGATCTGCCGGTCATCGGTCAGCGGCACGGTGGCCACGCCGCCCTTCACCTCGCCGGCCTCGACGGTGACCTCGACATCCTCGACCATGCCGTCGGGATCCGAGTCGTTGTCCAGCAGGCGCACCTCGACGGCCTCGAGCCCGTTGACCGAGTTCACGGGTACGTAGTCGTCTCGCGCGATGGGGGCAACGGGCGGCACGTTCTCGTCGACGGTGACCGTGACGACGCCCACGACGGGGACACCCCCTCCGTCGGTGATCGAGTAGTAGAGCTGGTAGACGCCCTTCTCCGCGGGGGTCTCCACCACCACCTTCTGACCCTTGATCTCGGCCACCGGATCCCACCGGTCGTCCACGGGCTTGACCGAATCGGCGACGATCGAGATGGTGTCGCCGTCTGGGTCCACGTCGTTGACCGTCGCGGGGATCTCCAGCCTGGTGCCTGGTCTGGAGGCGATCTCGTCCGGGACCGCCACCGGGGCCTGGTTGCTGGTGGGGGCCGGAGCGATGCCGATCCGGACCATCCCCTCGCCCTCGGCACCGAAGCGGTCCTTCACGCGGTAGCTGAACGTGTCCGTGCCATTGGCCTGCTTGGACGCCTCGTAGACGAGGTAGTTGCCTTCGACTGTCGGAGCTCCCTGCTTCGCCGAGTACGCGCCGATGAGCTCCACAGAGTCTCCGTCAGGGTCGATGCCGTCCATGGGGATGGCCACCCGAACGGTGGAGCCGGTGAAAGTGCGGGCCTCAACGGCCCGCGGCACGGGCTGCTGGTTGCGGTCGTCGAAGTCGCGCACCGTGATTCTCACGGTGGAGGAGGCCACGTTGCCCTGCTCGTCGGAGATCGTGTAGATCGCCTCAGCCGAACCAGCCACCTGGCCGGCGCGGAAGCGCACCTGCTCATCCGAGACGAAGAACTCGCCCAGCTCCGCGGCCGTGCGCACATCTAGCTCCGGGCGCAAACTAATGGCCATGTCCGAGGGTGAATAGTCGTTGGCGAGCACGTCCACCGAGACGATGTCGCCCACCCGCACCACTGTCTCCTCGGGGAGGGCAACCGGAGGCTGCACCGTGGACTTCACCGTGAGCGGCACCACCAGGACCTTGGCCGAGGTGGAGGCCCGCCCGTTGCTGACGGTGTACTCGAACGTCTGGGGAGCTGTGATTCCGGCCGGTGACGAGACCCGGAGCAGCGAGTGCCGCACCACCTCGACGGTGAGGCCCTCCGATGACCCCATGGACACGCCTTGGATCACGAGAACCCCGCCGGCCGGGTCGTAGTCGTTGGCCAGCGGCTCCACCACCACGGACCCGTTCGGCGGCAGCAACGCGAGGTCGTTCTCAGCGGCGGGGCGCTCGTCGGCATTCGCCGGGTCGATGACGTCCACCCGGATCCGACCCTTCGCAGTGTGGGGACCGTCGCTGATCGTGTAGATCAGCGTGTGGCTGCCGGGTTCCGAGGCGGTGAACTGGATGCTCTTCTCCGCGTAGTCGGGTGTGGCCTCCACCTCCGGGGCCGTCGGGCCCACTTCCACCAGCTTGAGGTCGTCAGCGTCGGCGTCCGTGTCGTTCGACAGGGGCCGCAGCGTGATCGCCTCACCAACAGTGGCTACGTAGTGGTCGTTGTTGGCCACCGGCGGCACGTTGGAGGCTCCGGGCGACACCTGGACCACCAGTTCGCCGGCCGCGCTGGCCGTGCCGTCGCTGACGGTCACGTTCACGACACGCCGCCCTGGGCCGCCGGTGCCCAGATCCGTCACGGACACGTAGCCGTCGGGCCGCCAGGTCACGTTGAGGCCATCTTCCCCGACGGCGTTCTCGAGGAAGATCGGGTCGCCGTCGGGGTCAACCCAGTCCGGCAGCACCGAGTAGTCCCCGTTGGACCGCTCCGACAGCTGCAACAGGCTCGGCCGCTTGCGCTCCGGGGCCTGATTCCCGTCGGCGGGTCGGATGTTCACGCTGACCGTGGCCACGTTGGACAGGTCGATGCCGTCGAAGGCCTGGTAGGTGAAGCTGACCGATCCGCTCCGACCGGCCGGCACCTCGATGCGGGCCGCGCGGCCATCCTTGGCGAGCGTGACGCCGACGTCCGAGGGCACGTCCTTGATGACGGCGGTCAGGACGTCGCCGTCGATGTCCAGATCGTTGAGGAGGATAGGCAGCGTGGTGGCGGAGCCGGCCCGCGCCCCGAGTTCGTCGTCGACGGCCTCGGGCGGGTGCTGTTCCTCAGAGAACTCCTGCACCTGCGACAGCTCCGTCTGGTCCGTCTCCTCGGACTCCTGGTTGTCCTGCTCGTCCAGCTGCGCCGAGATGAGATCCCAGTTGTCGACCCGCAGCATCGACTCGAGCGGCAGATAGGTGGCGCCCGTCACGACGTCGTTGATGACGATCACTTTGCGGTTGGTCCGGAAGACCGGCGCCTGGGCGGCGGCCAACTCCGGGAACTGGGCTGCCTGGTCCAGTTCGGGCAGGCCGCAGTCGCGCACGTAGAACCCGGACTGGCCCCACAGCCCGTAGGCGCATCCGTCGAGGGCGACGGGTGCGGCCGGCATGCCGGTGGGGACGTCCTGACTGGTGACCGCGCCGCTCCCGGCGTCCACCTTCAGGAGCGCGCTCGGGGTAGCCACGACCACCACGGAATCCGCCTCTGACGGCTGCTGAAGCACGCCGTCGGCCAGCGCGGGGTCGTCGATGGTTGTGCCGCCGACGGTGAGCCTGGTCCCGTCGAGGACGACGAGTTGGTCGCCCAACGCGGTGAGCTGAGCGTCAACTCCGACGCCGCCTTCGATCCCCCAGTCGAGCACGGTGACCGCGGCCTCCTGCCCGGCACCCTCGACGGTGCGCACCGCGCCGTCGGCGGTCAGGACGTAGCCGGTGCCGTCCACACCCACAGCCACCCTCGGCTGATCCAGATCCTTGAGGGTGGGCTCGGCGGACGGGCTGAATCCGGCGGCCGTGGCGGTGGTGGAGGTCCACACTGTGCCCTCGGACGGGTCGGCGAACAGCACCTGATCTGCCCCATGTTCCACCGCGAGACCGGTCACGGCGGTCTCACCTGTGAACGCAACCGTGGCGGTGTCGAGGGGCTGAACAACCTCGGGACTCTGCACGAGAACGTTACCGGCCGCCTGCGACACGTCGAAGCCGGCGTAGGCGGATCGCAGTCCTCCGTCGAGCGTCTGGGAGGGGTAGTTGAGGTGCCCGATGAGCAGCTTGCTCTGGTTGGTCACCCAGACGCCGCCGTCGTTGAGGTCCACCTCAGCGGCCGGGACACCTTTGTGGACGAAGGCCAGGAGGCCGAGGGCTACGGTCAGAGCGCCTACGACGACGGTCTCGGCACGACGGCGCAGCGGCACAGCCATGAGACCCAGCCTCCCCAATGAAATGATCGACCGGCCGTCCGCTTTTCGGCGAACTCACCGTGCCGGGAGGAACACTAGGGGGTTTGTGTTTCAGCCCTGAAACCGGTCCGTGTACGCAAGCGTACGTGCTAGTGAGCGGCGAATGTCCGCCTAACTTTCGTTAGTGTCTGAGCACTCTCCGACCTCAAGGTGAGGGCGACCGAACGCCCTCTCCGCCGTTCTCCTCAGCGCCGCCCGGTGGCTGCGTTCACGGCCTCTGCGAACCAGCGGGTCAGCGTCGCGGGGTGCGTGATCGCGGTTCCGACCACCACCGACCAGGCCCCACGCCGCATCGCCTCGGCCGCGTCGTCGGGAGTGTGCAGGCGTCCCTCGACGATCAGCGGGCGGTCTGCCACGGCGAGCATCTCATCGACCGCCTCCCAGTCCGGGCCGTCGGTCTTCGGCCGCTCACCCGAGTAGCCCACCAGCGTGGTGCCGATCAGGTCGGCGCCCGCCTCCTCGGCCGCGACAGCATCCCCCGCCGACCCGCAGTCCGCCATCACCAGCACCTCGGGGAAGCGTTCCTTCAAACCCGCGACCGTCTCCGCCAGCGACAACCCGTCCGGCCGCGCCCGCCGCGTGCCGTCGAGCGCGACAACCTCGCACCCGGTCTCCGCGACCTCCACGCAATCCGCCAACGTCGGGGTGATGAAGACCCCGTCCTTGCCCACCTTCACCAGGCCGATGATCGGCACCTCGACGGCGGCGCGGATCGCACGAAGATCCTCCAGACCCGCCGAGACCGCCTCCCATCTGCAACCTGCTATCCATAGCGCGCTTAGTGTGCATATACACAGAAGGCGCGCTCTACATAGCAGGATGCAGAGCCCCTCCCGCCACCCAACCAGCCTCGCGAGTCTGCATACCTATTCGCTATCGGAGTGTTATGCTCAGGTGGTGCAGCACATCCCCGCCCAGTCGTCGGTCCCGCGCGCCTCGCTACCGCGCACGATCATCACCACCGACAGCGAAGCCGACGACATCAACTCGTTCCTGCGGCTCCTCTACTACGCCAACGAGCTGGACATCGTCGGACTGATCTACAACTCGTCGGTCCACCACTGGCAGGGCGACGGCCTCCACACCCTCCGCGAGGCGCAGGAGGCGGGGGTGCTCACCAGCTTCATGGGCGAGACCGCCGGCAGCGAGGCCCGCTCCGACGATGCCCTGACCTGGCGCTGGGAGCCTATGGGCTGGATGGAGCGGATCATCCTCGAGGACTACGCCCAGATCTACCCGAACCTTCTGCGGCACGACCAGTCGTACCCCTCCCCCGCCGACCTCTGGGCCACCGTCGCGGTCGGCAACATCGCTTTCGAGAGCGACTTCAGCGCCGACACCGAGGGGTCCAACCTGATCAAGGCGGCCCTCCTCGACGACGACCCGCGCCCGCTCTACCTGCAGGTCTGGGGCGGGACCAACACGATCGCCCGCGCACTGCTCAGCATCGAACTCGAGCACATCGACTCAAGCGACTGGGCGGAGATCCGCGCGGCCGTCGTCCGCAAGGCGGTCATCCTCAGCATCGGCCAGCAGGACACCGCCTACGCCGACTACATCGCCGAGGCGTGGCCCGACATCCCGCTGCTCGACTTCGACGGAGCCTTCGGCGGGTTCACGTCGTTCTCCCGCCGCTTCGCGTCTCCCGAGCTGATGCCCTACTACAGGGCCGAGTTCTGGGCGCACAACATCAAGTACGGACACGGACCGGTGCTCGCCCACTACGGCCTGATCGGCGACGGCACCTACTTCGAGGGCGAGGGCGACAACCCCGGCTGGCAGCCCGGCATGGCCAAGGACCCGTCGCGATTCAAGATGTTCGATCTCATCGGCGGCTTCGAACGCCTGGACTGGACCGGCGAGGGCGACACCCCCGCCTTCATGTGCCTCATCCCCACCGGCCTGCGTTTCCTCGAGGATCCGAGCCTGGGCGGTTGGGGCGGCCGGCTGGTGGCCACAGAGGCGAACCCGCACACCTTCGTCGCCGGGGAGGACCACAACCCCCACGCCGGGCTCGATCAGCGTCTGCACACGGTCGCACGCTGGACCGCCGCCTTCCAGAACGACTTCGCCGCCCGCGCGGACTGGGGCATCGCACCTGACTACAGCGGCGCGAACCACGCGCCCGTGGTGTCGGGCCCGGCAGACGCGACCCTCGCGCCGGGCGCGTCGGTGACCCTCTACGCGACGGCGACAGATCCCGACGGCGACACCCTCACCGCTCGGTGGTGGGTGTACGCGGAGGCCGGCACGCTGAGCGACGAGCCCACGCTGGAGCCGGACGGCTTCGAGGCGACGATCACCCTCCCGTCGACGGCGGAGCCGGGTCAGCGCGCGGTGGTCGTGGTGGAGGTGACCGACGACGGCACGCCGGCTCTCACGAGGTACGCCCAGGTGGTCGTCACCGTCGGCTGAGTCCCGCCCACCCGTCGGCCCCCTTCGCAACACCCAACCCCGCTGGCCCCACGTCGCACACCGCCGTCGTCCTCGCAGCCCGTATACGGTGTGCGAGGAGATCCCAGGTGTGCGAAGAGGGCCTTCCCAGGCCCCGCCCGGCTCGACCGCCGGTACACCACGGCCAGCAAGCGAAGGAATGCGGAACATGAACTGGGTAGAGCTCGTCGGCTACATCGCCTCGGCCTTCGTGGTGCTGTCCTTCGCGATGAGCTCCATCGTGAAGATCCGCACCGTCTCGCTGGTCGGGTCCGTGTTCTACGTGGCCTACGGCGTCCTGATCGGCTCGGTCCCCATCATCCTCGCCAACGCCACCATCGTCGTCCTCCACTGCATCGCGCTCTACAAGGAGTTCAGCAGCAAGTCAGACCTCGGCGCCACGCCCATCACCCCGGACGCGCCCTTCCTCGTCGACTTCCTCCACTCACACCTCGACGACATCCGCCGGTCCCAGCCCGAGTACGAGCAGCGCCCCGCCGACACCGCCTTCGTCCTCATGCGCGAGGGCATGCCGGCCGGAGCGGTGCTCGGCACGCGCGACGGCGACACCCTCCACCTCACCTTGGACTACGTCCTCCCCGCCTACCGCGACTCCCAGCTGGGGCGCTGGATCTACGGGTCGAGGACCAGCGCCCTGCGCGCCCACGGGATCCGGGAGGTGACCGCGTCGCCCTCCACCGACGTCCACCGCCACTATCTCGAACACGTCGGCTTCGAGCGTCGCGGCGAGTCCCTGGCCAAGACCCTCGCCTGACAACCGGGCGCCCTCAGGCGCTGAGCAGGCCGTCGACGACCCACTCGCACTGCCGTCGGACCTCATCCTCTGGCACGGGGTCGTACAGGAGCTGGCTCGCCATCCCCTGCATGAACGCCAGCACCCCCCACGCGACGGCGTCCGCGTCCACCGAGCCCGGCACCTCGCCCTCGGCCCGGGCCCGGTTCACCAGCCCCTCGATCGCGACCCGCAGCTCCCGGTCCGACGACGCCACCGCGTCGGCGATGGCGGGGTCGAAGGCGGCCCGCTCGGCGAACGCGGCACCCTGCAGCTCGGCGGCACGACGGGGCCCGTCGAGGGGCAGAACCGCGACCATGAGGTCCACCAGCCAGCCGCTCAGCGTCGGCCTCCCGGGCTCGGACAGGACAGGGGCGGACGCCGTCGCCCGCAGCCGCGCGAACATCGCGCGCAGCATCTCGTCCTTGGTAGGGAACGCCTTCTGCACCGCCCCCACCGACATCCCCGCCTCCGCCGCGACCGTCCGGAAGCTCACCGCCGCCATGCCCTCGCGCACCAGCATCCGCAGGGCGGCGTCGGCGAACTCGGTCTGTCGCGGAGTCAGCTGCACCGGGTCAGCCTGCCACCGCGACACGCGGCCCGTCCACAGGGAGCGCCCGCCACAGCCAGGCAGCGTAGGCGGTCAGAATCACGACGATCACCGTCAGCCCCACCAACCCGCGGTCGGTGAAGTCGTCGACGACGGTGAACGCCACCGCGTCGTAGACCACGTGCCACACGATTCCGACCCACAGGCTGCCCGTCAGTGCGACGACCTCGGCCAGCACGAAGCCCACCAGGCAGGCGAACGCGAACTGCGCCAGCAGGTGGGGCAGCGGTTGACCGGTGAAGACGTTGGTCAGATGCAGGGCACCGAAGATCGCCGAAGAGGCCACGATGGAGCGGCGCGCACCGAGCTGGCGAAGGGCGGCCAGAAGCAGGCCGCGGAACCAGATCTCCTCGTTGAAGCCGACGGCGACCGCCAGCAGGGTTGAGGCGGCGAGTGTCGCGGGGACCAGCCGGATCTCCGAGGTGGCTATCACGATCACCACCACGGCAATCAGCGGGAGAGCCCAGAAGACCCGGTTCACGCCCTCGGGCCGACGGAAGCCGTAGTCAGCCATCGGCGGACGGGACCGCCACATCACCAGCAACCCCAGAATGGCGGAGAGCCAGACGAACGCGGCCGGGATGAGTAGCGCCGTCGCGCCGTGCAGCCCCCGCGCGTCGACGACCCCCATGCCGACGGCGGTCAGCAGCACCCCACCCAGCCCGACGGCGGCAGCGATCCGCCACGGGTGGCGGGTGTCCCAGCTGGCTAGCGGACGGGCCGGCGCGGCGGGATCGGTTCTGGGTGCGAGATGGATGGACACGGGACCTCCTGGAATACGAATGTATTCACAATACGCCCGTATTCCGTTGCGTCAAGCCCGAGGCCGAGTCCCCGGCCCCCGGGGGGGGTCGAGCACATCTCCTTCGAAGTCGCGGACCACCGCGTCGCTACTTGGCGGACCGGGCGGCCAACGTCGAGACGCGCGAGGATGAACGCATGGACGCCCTGCATGCCACCGCCACCCCGCGCACCTGGCGGCGGGTGGCGCTGGCCATGCTGGCCGCGGGCTGGGGCGCCAACCAGTTCGCGCCGATGCTGCTTGTCTACCGGGACGAGCGAGGGCTGTCCGAGCAACTGGTGACGGGCATGTTCGCCGCGTACGTCGGGGGCCTCGTGCCCGCCCTGCTCGCCGCTGCGTGGATGTCGCAGCACCAGGGCAAGCGCCTGATGGTGCGGATCTCCTCGGTGCTGATGCTGCTGGGCAGCGCCCTGTTGCTGCTCGGCGCCGACTCCCCCGGGCTGCTGTTCGCCGGGCGCATCGCGTCCGGGATCGGGGTCGGGTTCGTCATGGCGCCCGGCACGGCGTGGGTGAAGGAGCTGTCCGCCGGGCTGCCGCTGGGGACGGGCGCCCGCCGTTCCACGGTGGCGTTGACGGCCGGCTTCGCGATCGGACCCATGGTCGCCGGCCTCCTCGCGCAGTGGTTCCCGGCACCGCTCCAGCTCGCCTACGCGGTGCACCTGATCGTGCAGGCCGTCGCCGCGGCCATCGTCTGGAACGCGCCCGAGCTCGACACGTCCGGCCAGCCCACCCCGACGGTCGCGGCCGCCGCGCGGCACTTGATGCACGGCTGGTTCTGGAAGCTGATCGTGCCCTCCGCGCCCTGGGTGTTCGGGGCCGCGACGGTCGCCTTCGCCGTGACCCCAGCCCTAGTGGGCCCTGTCCCTGGCCTGCCCCGCGTGGCCGCCGCGGGCCTGACCGCAGGACTCACCCTCGGGACCAGCGTGATGGTGCAGCCGTCGGTCCGACGCTACGCCCACCATGACCCGGGCCGGACGCCACCGCTGGGCATGGCCGTGCTGACCCTCGGCATGATGGTCGCGACCGCCGCCGCGTTGTTCCCCCACCCCCTGTGGCTGGTTCCCGCCGCGGTGGTGTTGGGGGCGGCGCACGGCCTCCTCATGGTCGGCAGCATCACGATCGTCGAGCACCACACGCCGCCGCACCTGATGGCCCCGACGACCGCCGTGGTTTACAGCCTCACCTACATCGGATTTCTCGCGCCCTACGCAGTCAGCACCGCGTCGCTGTTGATCCCCGCGTGGACGTTCCTCGCCGCGGGCGTCGGCGTCGCGGTCCTGACGACGGCCTGGCTCTGGTTCGAGCGCAGGGACGCCTGAAGCCCCCCGGGGGATCCCACACGGATGGGCCCAGTCCACACTCGGACGCATGACAACCGGAGGTTCGATGTCTTCGTTCCGGAACCTCCGGCGCGGCGAGTCAGGCTTCAGCGAGTGCACCCTCCGCAGCAAGGTCTGTGGTGCCCGGACCCAGCGGAGACGGGTCCCTAGTGGTGGCAGCCACGCTGAAGGCAGGGTGGGGTGGGTGTCAGTCCTGGCACGTTTCCGCGCTTCGCGCCCGATCACCCAAGCCGCGACACCAACTCCGCCACCAGTGCGCCCACCCGAAGATCCTCCCCCGCGACATCCGGGCTGAACCCCAACCGCACCACCACCAGGCCAGCCGACGGCACCACGTACATCCGCTGCCCGTCGTGTCCCGTCGCCCAGTAGGCATCAGCCGGGAGCGAACCATCGACGAGCGACCCGTCGGGCAGCTGATTGACCCACCATCCGGCCGCGTACCCCACCTCCTCGCTCTCGGCGACCTCCGTCACCGTCGTGGACGCCGCCATCCACCCCTCCGGCAGCAGCCGGCCCCCCTCCCACACACCGTCCTGCAGCGCGAACTGCCCCATGCTCGCCCAGTCGCGGGGGGTCGCCCAGAGGTAGGAGCTGCACACCGGCGTGCCGGTCGCGTCGGCCTCCCACACCGCCGACGACAACCCCAGCGGCACCAGCAGCCCCCGTCGTGGCAGGTCGGCGTCGACCCCGGCCTGCTCGGTCAGCACCGAGCACAGCAGGTTCGTGCCGCCACTCGAATACTGCTGGTAGTCGCCCGGGGTGTGGGCCAGCGGCAGTCCCGCGACATAGTCCGCCATGTCCTCTTCCAGGTACAGCATCCGGGTGATGGGTGTGCCGAGATCGTAGGTCTCGTCCCACTGCAGTCCGCTCGTGCCGCGCATCAGGTCGTCGACGGTGATGTCGCGGCGGGCGTCGGTCCACTCCGGTCGCAGCGCGTCGTCGTCGACGGCGACCCTGTCGTTGGCCACCATCACCCCGGTCAGCAGGTTGGCCACGCTCTTGGCCATCGACCAGCCGAGCTGCGGGGTCTGCGCGGTGAAGCCGTCGGCGTAGCGCTCGGCCACGAGTTGCCCGTCGTGGAGGACGACGACGGCGCGGGTGCCCAGGTCGTCGCGGGCGGCGGCGTCGAGGTCGTCACCGAACGCCAGGCCGACGGCGGCGTCGAGCTCCGCGGAGGGGGCGGGCGCGGGCGCCGAGGTGAGCGGGTTGGGGCTGGCGGGTGTGGGGTCGCCGAGGTCTGGGGCGCGGTCGGCGAGGGTGCAGCCGAAGCCGGCGGAGTACCAGGCTCGCTGCCCGACGATCGCTCCCAGGACGGAGGTGCGGGCGCCGTCGTCGGTGGTGCTGGTGCGCAGGTAGGGCACGAGTGCGTTGGGCGGGAGGTCGTCGCCGGCGGGTCGGTCCGCGATCCGTGTGAGCGCGCACGCATTGTGGGCGGCGTAGCCGGTGCCGGTGAGGAGGAGCGGGCGCGCGTACCAGTAGCCGGCGGCGCCGGCGATGACCGCGAGTGCGACGAAGGCCAGCAGGATCCGGATCACCCAACGCATGCCCCGAACCTACCAATCCGCACGATGTGGTGGCGCAAGGTGGCCCACCTCCGCAGGCTGAGGCGGGCGAAGCGGCCGCCCTGACAGCCAGCCGAGCGGCCACGAAGTCACCTGGATTCCTCAGAAATCACACCGGCCATGCTGCGTTCTTGACGATGGCGAGGAGCGCCGCTGTTCACGCCTCAGCCCGCGGTGTCCTCAGCGGCGGGCGGGGCGGCGTCCCCCGTTGCGTCGAAGGGGTCCGACCCCTCGTCGGCCATCCACTCGTAGCGCACCGTCTCGCCACCGGATCGCCAGAGCGACGGGGTCGAGGTGTGCAGCCAGTCGAGCGGCTCCACTCCCCCGGGCACCCCGCCGTCGAGCGCCAGGCGCAGCGCCGCCGACAGATCGGCGTCCACCGCATCGGTCCTCGTCGCCGGGTCCACCGACACGAACAACGCCGTCCCGGACCGTGCGATCAGGTCCAGGAACTGACGGTTCTTCGCCCAGTCCGTTCCGGGCGTGCTGGGCACGCAGTCCGCGTCGACGGTGAAGAACCGCCTGTGCTGCGCCGCACGGAACGCCAGCGTGTTGACCCCCACCCGCCGGGTGCGCTCCCACACGAGGCCGGAGGTGTCATCACCCGTGCGCTGCGCCTCGACCAGGCCGGCCGCCAGGTGACCGACCACGTTGCAGCCCAGCACCACCCCGCCGTCGGCCGCCTCCCTGATCGCCCGGTAGAAGTCCACCAGCACCTCGGCGGTGGTCCGCGTCCTGTCGTGCACGTGCACGCCGTCGGCGATGGGGTGCGGGCCCATCGTCGGGCCCCACTGGCCGAGTGCCTCGAAGGTGGAGAAGTCGTGCTTGATCAGCTCGAAGCCCCAGGCGCGGATGCGTCGCACGTCATCGGCGACGCGCTCAAGGGTCGCGGGGTGGCTGGGGTCCAGCGCCCAGCCTCCCTCCCACGGGCGCAGCCCGCCGGCCTCGGGCTCCCACCGATGCTGCAGTGGCCGGAACCAGATCCCTGGCCGCACGCCCTCGGCCGCGATCCTGGCCGCCACCTCCGCCATGTCCGGGAACTCGACGGGGCGGCCCACGTCCCACGGGCCGCCGGAGGCCGGCAGCCCGTCGGCGGTGCCGTCGAGGCTCCACCCGTCGTCGACGACGCCGAAGGGGCGGACGAGATGGTCGCCGACCAGCTCCGCGACAGTGCGGGCGTCGCGGACCACCGCATCGGCGTCGAACCCACGCCCGTAGGCGTAGTACCAGTTGTTGGCCCCGACGAGGGGCCCGGAGGGGCGAGGGTCGCGGCAGAGCGCCGAGGCCAGCTCACCCTGGGTCTCGAACGGCTCACCGCCCGAGACCCACCGGACGACGGCGGCCGTCAGCTCGCGGTCCCCCAGCTCGACGGGGTCCGAGCCGGCGCGCACGTCGAGCCAGAGCGACACCCCGCCGTCGTCCACCGTCCAGAACGCGAAGGATCCGGCGCGGACGTCGACGCCCGCGCCCCAGGTGGTGCGGGCCGAGGGAGAGTGGATGAGCACCATCCACGGGTGGACGGCCTCGGCGCGGAGTGGCTGCCAGCAGGTGTCGCCGTAGGTGCACTCCCACTCGTCGCCGAGAATGAGCGCGTCGGCGGGCATTGGCCGCCGCCAGCGCAGGTGGATCCGGCTCAGCGGCCCGACCGCCGACACGGCGACGGAGAGGCCCTCGCCCTCGGGACGGAGGTCGACGAGGACGCCGGCGGCGGACGGGGCGCGCCAGGCGTCGCAGGACCCGAGCTGAACCCGGACGAGGTCAGGGGCCGGAAGGGTGAGAGTTGGCATCACTTCTCCTCTGGGGGGTGGTGGTTTGAGAAACTGGCGGTTCTCGCGGGGCTCCCCACGCGTGACCTGAGCCTGGGGATCTCCGCGAGCCCTGCCATTTGCTCAACTCAGTGGCCGGGCCGCCGGGAGCGGCCCATGGGGCAGGAAGATCACGTGCGTCAGTCAGACCGGACGAAGGGGCCGGGCGGTCGCCCGCCCGGCCCCTCGTCAATCAGTAGATCAGCCGTTGAACAGGGCGTTGACCTGCTCGTTTGCCGCATCCAGGGAGTCGGCGTCGGCCGCACCGGTGAACACCGCGTCAACCGCCGGCTGCATGATGCCGGTGATCTGCGAGGCGTAGTCGGTGATCGGGAACAGGAAGGTGGTGCCCTCGTTCACGTGCACCAGGAACGGCTCCACGTCGATCCCACGATCCGCGAAGGCAGCCTGCGCCTTCTCGGTGGCCGACGGGATGGCCGGGAAGACGACGCCGGCCTCGCCGACGATGTCCTGGCAGGCAGCCGAGCCGAGGTACTCAACCCACTTGATGGCCGCGGCCTTGTTGTCCGAGCCGGCCCACACGGAGTCAGCCAGGCCGTTGTACATGGAGGCGCGCTCACCGGAGGGGCCGGTGGGGGTGGGGGCCAGGCCGGTCTCGATGCCGGTGTAGCCGAACATCTGGTTGATCATCCACGAGCCGTTGGTGATCATGGCGTACTTGCCGGCGCCGAAGATGTCGCCGGAGCTCTGACCGGTGACGGCCTCGACGGTGGGCATGTAGCCCTTCTCGGCCAGCGAGGCCATCCAGGAGATGGTGTCCTTGAACTCGGCGGCGTCGTAGTTGTACTTGGTGCCCCAGGGGTTCTTGTCGGTCATGGTCCAGTCCGTGGTGCCGGTGTACATGCTCCACTGCGTCTGGCCGTTGCCGCCGCCCGAGCCTCCGTCGAGGCCGAGGCCGTACACCGCGACCCTGTCCTTGTCGAAGCCGGGCTCGTCGCCGCGAACACCGTTGGTGTCGATGGTGAGGTGGGCGATCATCTCCTCGTAGGTGCCGCCGTCCTCAGGGTTCCATTCGAGGGTGGCCAACTCGGCCTCGTCGACGCCGGCGTCGGCGATGAGGGCCTTGTTGTAGAAGATGGCCACGGTGTCGAAGTCCTTCGGCAGGCCGTAGCGCTCGCCGTCCTGGCCCACCCAGAGGTCCGCGAGGCCCTCCTGGTAGCCGTCGACATCCACGCCGTCGGCCTCGAGGGTGGCAGTCAGGGACTGCAGCTGGCCCTGGGTGACGAACTCCGGGTACCGCGACAGGTGGTTGGTGAACACGTCCGGGGCGGTGCCGGCCACGAAGCCGTTGGTGATGCCGGACCAGTAATCGTCCCAGGCGTACTGGGTGATGGTGACGGTGACGCCGGACTCAGCGGCGAAGTCGGCGGCGCACTGCTCGTAGGCGGGCTTCTGGTTGTTGTCCCAGAGCCAGTAGTCGATCTCGCCGGAGGCGGCGCTGGTGTCGATGGCCTCGCCGCCGCCGGTGGTGGCGGTGGGCTCGGTGTCGCCGCCACAAGCGGTCAGCGACAGGGACAGGGCGGTGACTGCCGCGAGGGCGGTGCCGGCCTTGCGGAGGGTGAACTTCGGCATTGCTGTTCCTTTCGGGAAGGGGTGGGGAGAGAGGGCGGACGGAGGGAGGGTGACTACCGCGGGCTACTTGCTGCCCGAGTAGCCGATCGAATCGATGATCTTGCGGGCGAACATGAAGAACAGGATGAGGACGGGGACCGCTGCCACGAGGGTGGCGGCCATGAGGCCGGCCCAGTCCGGCGAGCCGGCGGGGGTCTGAGACCTGAACACGCCGAGCGCGACGGTGAGCACCTTGGTGCCCTCTGAGTTGCCCACCAGAAGCGGCCAGAAGTAGTCGTTCCAGGTGGTGATGAAGGTGAGGATCCCCAGGGTGGTGATGGGCGCGGTGCTCATCGGCAGGATGATCTTGAAGAACGTGCGCCAGGGCCCTGCCCCGTCGAGCGAGGCAGACTCCTCGATCTCCCGGTTGATGCCCAGGAAGAACTGGCGCAGGAAGAAGATGGCGAACGGAGTCATGAGGAACGTCGGCAGGATCATGCCCGGGAAGGTGTTGAGCAGGCCGAGGTTCTTGATCAGCAGGAAGTTGGGGAGGCTGGTGAAGATCGGCGGCACCAGCAGTGCGCCGAGGAAGATGCCGAACACGAGGTTGCGTCCGGGCCAGCGGAGGCGAGCGAAGGCGTAGGCGGCCATCGCGGAGAAGAACACCTGGCCGAGCGTCACCGCACCGGCGTAGATGACCGAGTTGCGCAGGTAGAGCCAGAAGTTCACCGACGCGCCGGAGCCGCCCTCGGCGATGGCCTCCTCTTGGGTGGCGAGCCCGAGCACGCGCTCGAAGGCGCCGAACGTGAAGTCGACGGGTAGCAGGGACGACGGGTCCGACGACAGCGACCGGCTGGTCGACAGTGCGGTGCGCAGCATCCAGTAGAACGGGAAGAGCGAGAGGATCAGGAAGGCGATCATCACCGCCCAGGCGAGGATCCGCCCAGCGCTCATCTTGTTGCGTTTCCTCACCGGTGCGTCGGTGGTGGTGTCAGCGTGATTGGCCATGATGGGACTCCTTTACGCCAGGTCCGACTCGCCGGCACGCAACATCCGCAGTTGGATGGCAGCCAGGACGGCGAGGATGACGAAGAGGATGACGGCCAGGGCGCTGCCGTAGCCGAACTGACCTTCACCGAAGGCCTTCTGGTAGATGTAGTACTGCATCACGCGGGTGACGTTGACGGGTCCGCCGCGAGTGGTCACTGCCACGGTGTCGAACACCTGGAACGAGCCGGTGACCGTGATGACCAGGATCATCGCGAGCACGGGGCGAAGCAGCGGCAGCGTCATCTTCCAGAACGACGTCCACTCGGAGGCGCCGTCGATGGAGGCGGCCTCGTAGATGTACTTCGGGATGGTCTGCAGGCCGGCGAACACCAGCAGAGCGGTGTAGCCCATGTGTCGCCACACGTTGACGAAGGCGATGGTGGGGATGGCCCACGCCTCGTCGGCGAAGAAGGCGATCCGGGAGGCGCCCATCCACTCGATGATCTGGTTGAACAGGCCGATCTGGTAGTCCAGCAGCCAGAACCACAGCATGGCGGCGATGACGTTGGAGATCAGCCACGGCAGCAGGAGGGCGCCGCGCAGCGCGATGGACTTGGTCAGCCGCTGCATCATCACGGCCAGCATGATCGCGATGATGGTCTGGAAGCCGATGTTGAGCAGCACGTAGCCGGTGGTCACCCACATGGCGTTCCAGAACAGCGGATCAACCGCGATCTTCTCGAAGTTCTCGGTGCCGATCCAGGTGGGGGTGCCCAGGATGTTGTACTGCGTGAAGCTGAAGTAGACACCGCGGATGGCCGGCACGAGGTAGAAAACCACGAAGCCGACGGCGGCGGGGGCGATGAACATCAGCGCAGTGCGGAGGTCGCTCTTGCGCTTACGGTTCGTGTCGAGGCTGTGCTCGAGTGTTCGTGTACTCACCACGTTCCCCTCTTTGGGACTGCCCCGGCATCTCTGACGGGGGGTGTGCGGGTTTGCATGATGAAATCTACACGCGTCACATCGGTAGAGCAAGACCCTGTTACAGAATCGTTATCTCCCAAAATTGACGCTTGCGTTCGTCTACAGGGTGGTGCAACCATGTTATCTACATGCGTAGATGATCGACGGACAATGCAGTTCAAGCCACGCCGGTCACTCCCCACAGAACCCGCTCAGATCCAGGAGGATCCCCACCATGAGCCACCGCGTCCACGCGTTCGTCACCCTGTCCGCAGAGGGGGTCGGCGTCGTCGTCGACCTCACCGACGGCAGGCTCCCCGCGCTCCTGCACTGGGGCCCGGAGCTCGGCAGCCTCACCCTCGACGACGCGACCGCGCTGGCGCTCACCGCCGTCATGCCGGTGGCGCCCAGCATGGTCGACGACCCCACCCGCCTCTCGATCCTCCCCGAGCACTGGGCCGGCTGGATGGGTCGCCCCGGGCTCAGCGGGTCACGCGCAGACGGCGCCGCGTGGTCGCCGAAGTTCGTCACCCACACCCTTCTGATCGACGGCGTGGAGACCGACGCCGCGGCCGAGCAGGCCACCCTCGTGGAGCTCGGGCACGGCAGCATGACCGTTCTCGCCGCCGACGACGTGGCCGGCCTCGAGCTGGCCCTCACCCTCGAGCTCACCCCCGGCGGCGTGCTGCGCAGCCAGGCTCGGCTCACCAACACCGGCGACGACGACTACCGCGTCGACGACCTGATCCTCGCCTACCCCGTCCCCACCGTCGCCTCGGAGCTGCAGGACCAGGCGGGCCGCTGGGCCAAGGAGCGGGTGCCGCAGCGCCGCGCCTTCACCGTCGGCGCGCACGTCCGTGAGGGCCGCAAGGGCCGCACCGGCGCAGATGCCGCGACCGTCCTCCACGCGGGCGTCCCCGGGTTCGGCTTCGCCGAGGGTGAGGTGTGGGGCGTGCACGTGGGCTGGTCCGGCAACCACACCCACATCGCCGAGCGCGGCTTCACCGGCGAGCAGTTCATCGGCGGCGGCGAGCTCCTGCTTCCCGGCGAGGTCACCCTCGCGCCCGGCGCCGCCTACGAATCTCCCTGGCTGTACGGCTCCTACGGCGTCGGCCTCGACGAGGTGGCGCGACGCTTCCACCGCTACCTGAGGTCGCGGCCGCAGCACCCGTCGTCGACGCGCCCGGTCACCATCAACGTGTGGGAGGCGGTCTACTTCGACCATTCCCTGCAGCCGCTCCTGGAGCTCGCGGAGAAGGCGGCCGCCGTCGGCGTGGAGCGCTACGTGCTCGACGACGGCTGGTTCGGCGGTCGCCGCGACGACCACGCCGGCCTCGGCGACTGGGTGGTCTCCACCGACATGTGGCCGGAAGGTCTCCACCCGCTTGTCAACCGCGTCAAGGAGCTCGGCATGCAGTTCGGGCTGTGGTTCGAGCCCGAGATGGTCAACGAGGACTCCGACGTGGCCCGCGCTCACCCCGAGTGGATCATGGCCACCGGCTCCCGGATGCCGGTGGAGACCCGCTTTCAGCAGGTGATCAACCTCGGCATCCCCGAGTGCTACGCCTACATCCGCGACCAGATGCTCGCCATCCTGGCCGAGTACGACATCAGCTACATCAAGTGGGACCACAACCGCGACCTCGTCGACGCCGGCACCCACCCGCTCGGACAGGCGGGGGTGCACGCCCAGACGCAGGCCGTCTACCGGTTGATCGACGAGCTGAAGGCCGCACACCCAGGTCTGGAGATCGAGTCCTGCTCCTCCGGCGGCGCCCGCGTGGACCTCGGCATCCTGCAGCGCACGGACCGCGTGTGGGTCTCGGACTGCATCGACCCGCTGGAGCGCCAGCAGATGATGCGCTGGACCCAGCAGCTGCTGCCGCCGGAGATGCTGGGCTCGCACATCGCCTCAGGCACCTCGCACACCACCGGCCGCACGCACGAGCTCAACTTCCGGGCCGCCACCGCGATCTTCGGGCACCTGGGGATCGAGTGGGACCTGCGCCAGGCGTCGGAGTCGGAGCTGGAGGAGCTCAGCGAGTGGGTGGCCTTCCACAAGGAGCACCGCTCGCTGCTGCACGGCGGCGACCTGGTGCGGCTGGACTTCCCGGATGAGTCGCTGACCGCCATGGGCGTCGTCGCGCCGGATCGGTCCCGGGCCATCTACTCCTACGCGGCGGTCTCCACGCACGTCACGAGCCTCCGGGGGCGGCTGCGGATGCCGGGGCTGGATCCGAAGCGCCGCTACCGGGTGTCGCCGGCGCTGGTGGGCCGGGTTCCGTCGGGGCTGCGCCCGCCGTCGTGGTGGGGCGTGAAGCGCGACATGACCACGGAGACCGTGGACCTCACCCACGGCCGCCCGCCGAAGTTGGTGCCCGTGGCCGACGAGGCCGGCGTGGTGCTGCCTGGCAGCGTGCTGTCCTCGGCCGGGTTGATGGAGGCCTCCGTCCATCCGGATCACGCGCTCATCTACCTGGTGGAGGCCGTCGACTGACCCGTTTCCCGGCGGGGCCGGCGGCCAATACCCTGTGATCACACCGATCCGAAGGAGTGCGATGTCCAGCGAAGCGGCTCGCGTCACGCGTGGCGCCACCCGCGACGACGTCGCACGCCTCGCGGGGGTGAGCTCAGCGGTGGTGAGCTACGTGGTCAACAACGGTCCGCGTCCGGTGGCCCCCGCCACCCGGGCGCGGGTCCTCGACGCCATCGACAAGCTCGGATACCGCCCCAACGCCGCCGCGCGCTCGCTGATCATGGGTCGCTCGGACCTGGTGGGGCTGATCGTCCCCGACGTCCGGAACCCCTACTTCGCGGCGCTCGCGCAGGCCGTCGAGGTGGAGGCGCGGGCGCAGGGCGTCAACCTGGTGCTGGCGCAGGGGCCGACGGGCCACCTGGATCAGTTGATCGAGTCACTCAGTGGGCACCTGGTGGCCGGGATCATCACCGCGGCGGTGCCTGAGCCGGCCGCCATGGCGGTCGTTCTGCGCAACAAGATCACCATGGTCCGGCTGAGCCTGGTGCCGCCCGACGTCGACGACACGTCGGTGTACCCGGACTTCTACGCCGGCGGACGCGAGGCGGTGCGTCATCTCGTCGAGGTCCATGGGCATCGGCGGATCGCGCTGATCGCGGGCTCGGACACCCCTGACAACCACCGCGTCGTCGACGACCGCGAGCGCGCCTGGCGCGACGTGTTGGGCGAGGCCGGTCTGCCCACCGATGCCCTCCTCCGCGTCAACTGGTCGTCGGCAGGAGGCCGGGAGGCGGCGTCGCGTCTGGTGCGCGACTTCCCGGACTGCACCGCGGTGTTCACCATGTCGGACCAGCAGGCGATCGGACTCATCGCCGGCCTGAACGCACTCGGCCGCACCGTCCCCGACGACATCGCCCTCACCTCCTTCGACGGCTCACCCGAGGCGGAGTTCACCGTCCCACCGTTGACGACGGCCGGGGTACCCATGGGAGCGATGGCCAAGGCGGCCGTCCGTCAGTTGCTCCACCCGGGCGGCGCGGGGCAGGTGTTTCGGCCGGAGCTGATCCTCCGGACGTCCTGCGGCTGCTGAGCCGAAGGTGACCGACGGCTGGGCCTGCGAGGTCCCCATCGCGCAAGCTCGGGGTCCGGCATCCGCCCGTAGTTCCTCATGTCAAGGTAGCCGCGAAATGATTCCTGGTTCCTCACATGGTTTAGCCGCGAAATGGGTCAGGCGGTGCGTGGGGTCTTGATCGCTGTGGTGGCGCTGGGGAGGGTCAGCTTGGCGGTGTAGAGGGCGTCGGTTTTGTCTTTGGCGGCGGCGATCAGGAGCCCTTGGATGCGGGTGATGTCGCGGGTGAGTTCGGCCAGGTTCAGCTGCTCGCGGCGGGCCAGCAGGTCGGCTTGCTGGGCTGGGGACAGGATCTGGGCGGCGAGGAGCCGGTCCAGGGGTGGACTGGGGCGGTCGTAGATGCGTTTACGGTGTCCGGCCTTGTCGGCGCCCCAGCCGACGGGTTTCTTGGTGGAGATGAAGTAGTTACCGCGGTCAGCCACGAGGGGCCACAGCTGGTTGAGGAGCGCGAGTTCGGTGGGGGTGTCGTAGCGGTAGTAGAACCCTCGCCGGCGCACGATGTGGTTGTTCTTGGCTTCGATGGTGGCTTGGTCGTTCTTCCGGTAGGGCCGTGATCGGGTGAAGAAGATGTCGCGGTGGCCGGCCCAGTTGATGACGTCGTGGTTGATGAACTCGGAGCCGTTGTCGCAGTCGAGGCCTTGGATCGGGAATGGGAACAGGTCGATGGCCTGGTCGAGGGCCTCAAGCATCCAGCGGCGGGCGTTGTTGCGGATCGCGATCACCTGGGTCCAGCCGGTGACCACGTCGGTCAACGACACGGAGCGGGCGAACTCGCCCTTCAGGGTGGGGCCGCAGTGGGCGACGGTGTCGACCTCGAGGAACCCGGGCTCGGCTTCGGCCTCGTCGCCGGCCTTGCGGATCTGGATCGAGGTCCGCAGCAGCGGACCCGGCCGGGTGGTGGTGAACCCGCGTAGCCCGTGGGTGGCCTTGAACCCGGCCAGATAGCGGTCGATCGTGGCCCCGGACATCGCCTCCAGTTCGGCACGCACCCCCGGGCTGTAACCGCCCCGCCCCGGGGCGAGCTCACTGTTGGCCTCCAGGTTCGACAGGAGCCTGGTCATGTCCGCGGCCAGGTAGGGGCCGCACTCACAGCCGGAGAGCACCCACACCCGCTCCAGAACCCTGGCGGCATCGGTGGAGTACTTCCTCGGCTTCGCGCGGCGGCGGTCGATCCTGGCCACGTTCGAGGGCCGGGTGCCGGTGGCGGTCAACAGGTGCCGGGCCCGGTCCCGCGACAGCCCGGTCACGAGGCAGAACTCGTCGAGCATCGCACCCTTGACCTTCTTCGTCGCCGCCACATACGCCCGGGCGTACTTGCGTGTCACTTCGATCACGGCAGTCCTCGATAGATCCGATCCCATCGCTCCAGCGTGAACCGCCCTCACGTTCGCGGCTGCAGTTGTGTGAGGAACGATCACCCTTTCGCGGCTGACTTCTCTGATGATCGTCG